>PDTL01000034.1 GCA_002748835.1 Deltaproteobacteria bacterium | reverse complement strand
ATGATTTTCGTGTCGGAAGGTGCAAGGTTTTTGTGAAGAATCGATGAATTTCTATTCACTTACAGCGACCAAAATAGCAAATTTAATTAAATTTTTCAATAAATTATTGATTGTTCAGCAGGCCCTACCTGCTGGATAGTGTTCACCGGTAATTGCTGGGTCAGCGTCGGGGTGTTAAACAACTTGATCATACCTGTCAAGCTGTGTTACGGGTTTTGATGAATTAATACACATGATGGTCTCTTAAAGCGTCAAAAAAAGCATAAATTCTATTTATATTTTCAGTGTGTTAGATCTGTTAAAAGGGTAGGATCAGACTTTTTACGACGGCATCAAATGTAGTTAACTAGCCATTGTTTTTAACAGCCATTTACGGAGATGAACGCATGAACCCTAACGCTTTAAAAAAAATACTGACTCAGACACTGGTATTCTTTTTCGTATCCTTACCCGTTAGTTCCTTCGGTTTTACGGCTTCCGACCTGACAGGAACCTGGCACTTTTACTGGATGACCACCACGAAATACTATAGTGGCACGAAATTTCCTGCGTTCGGAAAGATCATCCTGAATGGCGGAGGGGTTGTCACCAGCGGCAGTTATAATTCCCTTGTCAGTAAATCAATCACCGGTGGAGGGCTCGCGGTCGGCTCCAGGGGGAAGATCAGTGGCGAGCTGTATCTGGCGGACGATGAGACCCAGCAAAACAATGTGACCCAGACCATTGAAGGCTGGATGGATGCGGATAAGAATTTCGTTTACCAGGTGGTTTCGTGGATGGAAAACAACACCCTGCATCTGGCCTCCGGACTGATGATCAAAGAGACTGGAACTGATTTTGAGGAATCGCAGTTGTGGGGAAACTGGGAAGGCTTTGCGATAGAAGCAAGTCCGCAAAATCCTCCACAGGAACCACCGAACCAGAAGGTTTATTATTTCAACAGTGAGATGCTGTTTTCAATTAAAGGCTATTATGGGACGTGGTCGTTGCCTTACGGGCAGAGCGGCAACATTAACCCTTCTACAATGAGTATAAATGAAAAGGGCTTGTTGTGGGGCACACTGTACGTTGATGCCGGTGGCGGCGTCACGGAAGAGGGGCAGATTGGATTTGGTTCTGACACTCCAACCGGAAAAATCGCCGAAAACCGTGAACTTGGCATCGCGAATATCTACAAGGACAACGGTAAGGTGTCGACCATGGTGTTTGTCAAAGATGGTGGGGCAACCGATTTTTCCGAATCCGATCTGCAGGGCGAGTGGGCGGTATTTGTCACCGAAATGATCGGCGGCGCACCTCCCAAAAACCTTTACTGGATCACGGCTAACCTCAAGCTGGACGCAACCGGCACACTGGTCTCCGGAGACTGGAAATCGTTTCAGGGCACCACCGGCACCTTTTTAAGCGGCGATGTGGATATCTCTGCAACCGGCGAATTAAGCGGCACGTTTACCACAAGTGACGGCCGCGAAATGACCACCGATGAGGGGCGCATGGGTATTGCACGCACCTATGCGGCCTGTACATTAACGAAAAAGGACATCGGCGATGAGGATTTTGACACGCTTAACCTGGGTTTTTTCGTAAAGAAAACAGGTCCAAAGGGCACGCTTGCCCCGCAACACCTGCTGCTCCTCAATTAACCCGTACCCGTTCAGGGTGGCCGCCGCTCAGTTGATGTCCGGCAGCCGCGGTCACCCGGGTGATGCCGTTGCCCAGGTGACCGGCTGAACGCATCGGCATGGGGTGTTTTCTGAAATTCAGGTTACAGGCGCGTCTGCTTTCCGGGTCAGAAAATGAATGTATCGCCCCATATCCGCGAAGGGGTTTATCCGTGCATACCGGCGTTCCAGTGCCAGGATGTCTGCATAGGTTCGGGCCTCCCTGATTTCCGGTCGCAGACAGTCGGTAAATACTCGAATGCCGGTCTGACAACAGACGCGGAGTGCTTCCGCATCCAGCCAGCGGGCAACCGCTTCCGGTTCCAGCGGATGGGTGGGGGTGAGGGACCTAGGGTGGCCGGCAAACGCGGCGTTCATGATTTTCCGGAAATTGCCCTGCAGGGCATTGCGGAAGACAAGGGCGTGCAGGTTGTAGATCATGAGGGAGAGGGCGCCTCCGGGTTTGACGCAGGCGGCCAGATGGGTGAGTCCTTGCCGGGGGGCTGCCAGCCATTCAAGAACCGCATGCCCCAAGACCAGATCATAGGCGCTGGACGCTGTTTCCGAAAGCGACTGGAAGGGACCGTGGATCAGCCTTATCTGGCCGGACACGCCAGCGTCATGCGCCCGTTTTTCAGCACGTTCCAGCATGGCGGCGGAAATATCGCAGATCGTGATCCGGTGACCGGCTGTTGCCATGTCGATGCTGATGGGTGCGAATCCGCCGCCGGCATCCAGGATGTTCAGCGGTGGTGTGTTCAGCTCCGGGAGATGGTTCCGGAAATCTTCCTTCACCAGATCCAGCCGCAGCCGGCCCTTGAAAGAGCCGTAAATGCGCGCTTTGATTTTGTCAGCCAACTCATCGAAATTTCGATCCTGAAGCGGGGGTGTGTTTACGGATGGCATGGATTCACCGTTTTACGGGGTGTCTTTTTTACGTCCGCAGCAGATTCGTTTGTATACCTGTTGGCAGCGGCTGACGGGTATGGGGCCTCTGTAGACATAACAATCTACTATTCCACGCTGCACGATGGGTGTCAATCCGCTTTCACTCCAGTGCATGATCTGCTACCGTCAGAACATTCCACATGAATGCTGAGGCCTGGTTCAAAGAAAACAAGGAGTTGATTTAGATGGGAATACCCGCTCCCCCTGTCATTGGTGGTCTGCTGTCCCGGCCGCTGGATTTCCGGCATGTGTTTGACGAGATCCCCATCGGTGTGTCGATTCTGGATTTGGACCTTCACGTGGTTTACACGAACCGTGCCTTTGAGATATTGACCGGCATGTCCCTTGACGATGCTTACGGTGTGCCGTGCCGGGATGTTCTGAAGAGCCGCCAGTGCCTGTCTGCCTGCACCATGAAAGACCTGGATCAGATGGCAGGCGGGGTGTCGTGTGAAACCGACATCATCAATCGGGACCGGAAACGGGTACCGGTACGGCTGACCCTGTCGCCGATTTTGAGCGATACCCATGAAGTGGTGGGTTATATGAAAACCCTCGAAGATTTGCGGCCGGTGAAAAAAAAGGATTTGGAAAAACAGGCCGCCTACAGTTTTTCGGATATTGTGGGCAGAAGCGCGGAAATGGAAAAAATCTTCCAGACCCTGCCTGTGCTGTCCCAGAGCGATGTCTCAATGCTCATCACCGGAGAAACCGGCACCGGCAAAGATCTGGTGGCGGAAGCGGTTCACCAGACCTCGGACCGGGCAGCGGGGCCGTTTATCAAGATCAACTGCGGCGCACTTCCGGAAACCTTACTGGAATCGGAAATCTTTGGCCATCGGAAAGGCGCCTTCACCGGGGCAGTGGAGAACAAGCCCGGCCGGTTCAAGCTGGCCCACAACGGGACGATTTTTTTGACCGAGATCGGGGATCTGCCCCTGTCCCTGCAGGTGAAGCTGCTGACCTTTCTTGATGACCGGGTGATCTATCCCCTGGGCAGCACCCAGGGGATACAGGTGAATGTCCGGATCATTGCCGCCACCCACCGGAACCTGGAACAGATGGTGGCAGACGGCAGTTTTCGCAAAGACCTGCTCTTCCGGCTGAATGTGGCCCGGATTCATTTGCCGCCTCTGCGGGAGCGCGAAGGGGATGTCCGCCTGCTGCTGGATCATTTTCTGCGGCAGGCCGCCTTGCAGCTGAAACGGGAAATCTCCGGCTTTTCACCGGAAGCCCTGGCGGTTTTGTTGACCTACCCGTATGAGGGCAATATCCGCGAGTTGAAAAATATTGTGGAATATGCGGCCAACATGGCCTCCGGAGCATGGATCGGCCCGGAACACCTGCCGGCGTATCTTCAGGATGCGCCGCATCCCGCGCCAGCCGAGCCGTCGTTTTCAATTGACGCACGTCCGGATGTGCCGATTGGCAGGCCGGTACTGCGGCCGCTGACTGAAAACCGGCACCGGAACTGGGCGGCGGCAGAACGCGACATGATCATGGATGCCCTGGTGCAGGCAAAGGGAAAAAAGAACCTGGCCGCAAAACAGCTGGGCTGGGGACGAAGTACGCTGTGGCGGAAAATGAAACACTATGGCATCTCCGAATAAATTTTCGATTTTATGCAGAACACGTTGACTTTCCCGCTGAAATATGAATACGCTTGAATCGTTTTGAGACGGTTCTTTCCGCAGCTATATGGAACAAAATGAAAAGAAAATTGCTGATTCCCCTGTCTGTCGATGATGTGGCCCCGCGATTTGATCTGGCCACCGAAGCACTGATTCTGGTCGTGTCTGCTGACGGGGAAATTGAAGACGAGCGGAGCGTGGTGCTGGCCCAGGCATCGGCTGAAAAGCTGTCCAACCTCATCATCTCCGAACATATCCAGACCCTTATCTGCGGGGGAATCGAGGCTGAATATTACGAATTTTTCAAATGGAAACAGATTGATGTCTATGATTTTATCTCCGGCCCCTGGAAAACCGTTTTTTCCCGCTACCAGCAGGGGCGGTTGAGATCCGGAGATATGCTTTTTGTTCGAACCGTGGAGGGGAAACATGTTTAAACTCGGTGTCGTTCAACGGCTGATCGATCGGTACTTCAGTGTGGCGGATACGTCTCCGGACTATTACCGTGTGCTGCGGCGGAATATTATCATGATCATGTTGGCAATCACGACGTTTCCTTTGGCCATGATGACCTTCATCAATCATATCCAGTACCGGGCCCATCTGAGAGACGAAATCTCCGCGCCCATTTTATCCCTTGCCAACAAGACCAAACACTCGTTTGAGCTGTTTCTCGAAGAGCGGCTCTCCACGGTTCGGTTCATCGCCACGGCCTACACCTATGAGGAACTGCGGGATGAAGCCAATCTCAAGCGGATTTTTACCTTTCTCAAAAAAGAGTTTGGTGGCTTTGTCGATCTGGGTCTTGTCACGACGGACGGCGAGCTGGTCAGTTATGCCGGCCCCTATGCGCTGCTGGGAAAAAACTATGCAAAACAGGCGTCGTTCCAGGAGACGCTGGTCAAGGGTAAATATATCAGCGGTGTGTTCATGGGGCACCGCCGCTATCCGCATATCGTGATTGCCGTTCAGCATCTGGCTGAAGACGGCCGCACCTGGATTTTGCGGGCCACCATTGATACGGACCGGTTCGGCAATCTGATCGCCAGCATGGGGCTGGATTCAAAGAGTGATGCCTTTCTCGTGAGCAGCGAAGGCATCCTTCAGACCCGATCCAAGTTTTACGGAAACGTGCTGGAAAAATGCCGGCTGGATGTGCCGTCCGGCCGGTTCTCCTCGGGTCTGTATCATGCGAAGGGAATTGACGGAGAAAGCGTGCTGGTTGCCAGTGCTGGTTTTGAAAGCGCAAACTATATCCTGATGATTGTTAAACCCAGTTCCGTGGCGCTCAAATCCTGGTATGCCCTGAAAACCGAACTGCTCATCGTCTTTACCGTCAGCATGGTATTGATTGTGCTGGCGATTATAAAGATTACTGACCGGGTGGTCCGCCGCCTTCGAGACTCGGACACCAAACGGGAAGATGCCCTGGCAGAATTGCAGCATCATCAGAAACTTTCCTCCATTGGGCGTCTGGCAGCCGGTGTGGCGCACGAGATCAACAACCCCCTGGCCATTATCAATGAAAAAGCCGGACTCATGCAGGATTTGCTTTCTTTTTCCAAAGGATTTGACAAAAAAGACAAATTTTCAGGCCTGACCGATTCGGTGATTCAGTCCGTGGCCCGGTGCCGGACCATCACGCATCGGCTGCTGGGATTTGCCAGACGCATTGATGTGCAGATTGAACCTGTCAATATCAATGATGTGATCCCGGAAGTCTTGAGTTTTCTGGATCGGGAGGCCCTGTACCGGAAAATCGATATCCGGCTCCGGCTGGACGAGGCCCTGATCAGCATTTTTTCAGACCGGGGCCAGTTGCAGCAGGTCCTTTTGAACCTGTTGACCAATGCCTTTGCCGCCGTGGAAGACGGCGGCGTGATTTCCGTGGCCACGAAAAATGACGGCGACACGGGCGTGATCATCACGGTGGAAGATAATGGATGCGGCATTCCGGACCGGATCTGCAAGCAGATTTTCGATCCCTTTTTCTCAACCAAAAAAGGGGAAGGGACCGGCCTGGGCCTGTCGATTACCTATGGTATTATCAAAAAACTCGGCGGCAATATCTCCGTGCAGAGCGAAGAGGGCAAGGGGACTGTATTTACCATTGAGCTGCCGGAAACACATGAAGAACCCATGGAGGAGGGAACGGATGCAAAAGACCGTGGAGATTCTCCTGATCGATGATGAAACGGAATTCACATCCACACTCGCTGAACGGCTGTCCCTGCGGGGATATGATACCCGGACCGCAGAAGACGGTGAAACCGGTATCCGGATGATCCTGGAACATCCGGCGGATATCATTATCCTGGATCTGATGATGCCGGGGCTGTCCGGCCTGGAAACCCTGAAACAGCTCAAGTCGATCCATCCGGAAATTCCGATGATTCTGCTGACCGGGCATGGGTCCACAAAGGAAGGTATGGAGGGGATGCGTCTTGGGGCGTATGATTATCTGATGAAACCCCTGGATATTCATGAACTCACGGAAAAAATCGCCGCAGCGCTGAAAGGGCAGACCCCATGACAATTCCAGCACACGGGCGGGATAAAGTGACGTTTATCGGAGAGATGACGGCGTCTTTGTCCCATGAACTTCAGAATGTGTTTGCCATCATTAAAGAGCGTGCGGGGCTGCTGGAAGATATGCTCCTTCTGGGAAGCACGCCGTCAGAGGCGGACGTGGTGAACTGCCTGTCTGCCATTGATCGGCATGTGAACCGGGGCTCGGCGCTGGTGTCCAGCCTGAACCGGTTTGCCCACGGCACCGACAAGCCGGTTCAGACCATCGGGGTGCAGGCATCGCTGGCCGCTTTTATCGCCGTATCCGGGCGGATATTCCGCGGTCGGGGCGGCACTGTTGAAATCGCGGACGGTGACGCGGATGCCTGTGTGACCCTGGACCCGGTACGGTTTCAAATGCTGATATTTGATTGCCTGGATCTGTTGTTCCGAGTGCTTCCGTTACCGGCAGTGGTTTCGGTTCAGGTGGACAGCCATGCGGATGGGGTTCGGGTGCAGTGTTTGCAGTCGGTAGCGGAACCGCGTCCTTCCGGCCCAGATGAAGCGGAAATGAAACTGGATGAAACATGGCTCACCCTGGAGGCGCAGGCTGCTGAACTCGGAGGCGTGCTGAGGCGATGTCAGGTGCCGGCCGGTATTGAACTGACTTTTCAGCAGTGAATAGAGGCTATGTTTCTTTGTGTTTCAAAACGAATCAACTCCCTACGTTTTTAAATGTTTCATATCGTTTCATTTCCTTTAGTTTGGTATAGTCCTACTTTATAATATCCTGATAATACAATCTATTTGATATTTGGCATTCTCCTTGCTTTATCATGGGGGTAACAAACGCACGAACGTTTTTTACCCCTGTAACCCGTGATAAAGAAAGGAGCTGCCATGTCACTGTTAACCATTACCAGCGCATTGTATGCGGACGGTGAAGTGGTTGTCGAAAAACTCGCCGAGAAAATGAACTGCCGGGTTTTCACGGATGAAGACCTGATTACCATGACCGAATCCGCCTCCGGAATCAAGTATGCCACCTTGAAGAAGGTGGCCGAGACGCAGCATTTGGCGTTTAATGAGTTCACCCATGAAAAAGAAAAGTGCATTGCCAGCCTGAGAAAAACCGTATCGGATGTCATCGCAGAAGGGGATGCCATCCTGCATGGGGTGCTGGGTCATCTGATTCCGGACTGGACCACCCATGTGCTGCGGGTTTTGATCATCTCCGATGCGCACTGGCGGGAAGAGAATGCGGTGTCGCGTTACGGGATATCCCGGACGGATGCCCATTCCCGGATCAAGGCGGCGGACGCGGCGGCGGCCCTTTGGATCAATGACCTGCATCATAAAAAAATGTGGGATCCCACCCTCTACGACATCGTTATTCCATCAGACAAGTCTGATGCCGACACATCGGTGCAGCTCATTATTGAAAATGCCGGCAAACTGCCGGCAGCCAGCAGTGACATCGTGTCAGGAGAACGGCGTGATTTTTCCCTGGCCGCCGCTGTGGGCGTCGCCCTTTGCGGAGTGGGTCAAGCCCTTGAAATTCAGTCAAACGACGGCCATGTCACCCTTACGCTGAATAAGAACGTGATGATGCTCAACCGGTTCAAGCAGAAGCTGTCAACCCTGGCCATGGGCGTTGACGGTGTCCGGTCTGTGGAGATCCGTCTGGGCAAGGATTTTTACAAGACAAATGTGCTGCATTCCTATGATTTCGATGCACCCCTGCAGGCCCTGCTGGTGGATGATGAGAAGGAGTTTGTCCAGACCCTGTCCGAACGGCTGAAAATGCGTGCGGTGGAGACGGATGTGGTCTTCAGTGGTGAAGAAGCCCTTGATTTTACCGCTCGTGAGGATACCGAAGTCATGGTCCTGGACCTGAAAATGCCCGGCATCAACGGTATTGATGTGCTGAAAAAGGTCAAGGAGACCCGGCCGGAGATTGAAGTGATTATCCTCACCGCGCATGGCACGGACGCGGATCGGGATACCTGTATGGCCTTGGGTGCGTTTGCCTATCTCCGTAAACCTGCGGATATAGATCAGCTCGCCAGTACCATGCGCGCGGCCTATAAAAAGGCACGGGCAAGAAACGCATAGATCGATGCCTGTTGGCATCGGCGGACAGATGCAGACGCAGAGATGGTTCAATCAAGATGCAGGGGATGTAGGAACAGGAGATAGGAAATAATGAGTACAAACGATCTGGCGCTGGAAAAAACGGATGGGAACTGGCAGCGAATGTTCTTTTTGGTATCGGGATTGGTGGTCTTTTTCGGGGTCTATTTCTGGGCGCCCTGGCCGGATGCCATAGACCCGTCGGGAAAGCATTTCCCGCTGACAACAGAGGCCAAGGGAGCGCTGGCCGTTTTCCTGCTGGCCGGCATTTGGTGGGTGTTTGAGGTGGTTCCCATCGGGGTTACCAGCCTGACCATCGGGGTGTTGCAGGTGCTGTTTCTGATTCGGCCCGCCAATTCGGCCTTCAAGGACTTTATGGCACCGTCGGTCCTGTTTATCTTCGCCTCCCTGGTGATCGGGATGGTGTTTACCAAAACCGGGCTGACCCGGCGGCTGGCGTATAAAATGCTGTCGATTGTGGGGGAGCGGACGAGTATGATCTATCTGGGATGTTTTGTGGTGACGGCGGCCCTCACCCATATCATGGCCCATACGGCGGTGGCGGCGACCATGTACCCTCTTTTGATCACTATTTACAGCATGTATGCGGATGACGACACCCCCACCCGGTTCGGGAAGGGGTTGTTTATCGGCATGGCCTATGTGGCGGGTGCCGGCAGTATCATCACCCTGCTGGGGGCTGCCAGGGGTGCGGTGGCCATTGGATTTTTCAAGGATATCATCGGCCGGGAGATCTCGTTTTTCGATCTGACCTGGTATATGTTTCCCATTGGCTGGGGTATGGTGTTTTTGCTTTGGGGATTTTTCATGTTATTTCTGCGTCCTGAAAAGAAATCCATTCCCGGGCTGAAAGAACGGTCAAAAATTCTGTATGCGGAAATGGGCAGGCTCACAAAACAGGAAATCCTCGCTGCCGTGATTATTTTTTCCTGTATCCTGGTGATGAGTCTGCGGTCTTTTGTGCCGCTATTGAAACCGGTGGACAAAACCGCCATCATTCTGATTTCGACGATTCTCTTTTTTGTGCTGGGGATTTTAGACATCAAAGACCTGGAGGCCATTCCCTGGAACATCATTCTCTTGTTCGGCGGCGCCATGAGTATCGGGTTTTGTTTGTGGGAGACCGGAGCCGCAGAATGGCTGGCCATCAACTGGCTGGCCCTGTTCCAGAAGTCCCACTGGTTTGTTTTTATCATGGGGATTGCCTTTTTTGTGATGCTCATGACCAATTTTATCATGAACGTTGCAGCCATCGCCATTTCACTGCCCGTGGCCCTGGTGATCGCACCTTATCTCGGGGTTGCGCCGGATGTGATCATGTTCGCCTCCCTGGTGACCGCCGGCATGCCGTTCTTGCTGCTGGTCGGGGCTGCGCCCAATGCCATTGCCTATGACTCTGGTCAGTTCACCACCGGTGAATTCTTCACATACGGGCTGCCGGCCAGTCTGCTGCTCATGGTGCTGGTGGCGGCGGCGGTACTCTTTGTCTGGCCCCTCATGGGGATGCCGGTTCTGGTGAATTGACGATGATCCATAACGGTTGAGATACTGTCGGAGGAACAAACAATGAAAATAAAGATACTGCTGGTTGATGATGAAAGGGATTTTATCGATGCACTGGCCAAACGCCTGACCCTGAGGGATTTTGACGTGACGGCCGTCTATTCCGGTGAAGAAGCACTGGATGTGTTTGGAAAACGGATATTTGATATTGTGCTGCTCGACGTGAAACTGCCGGGTATGTCCGGAATCGACGTGCTCAAGCAGATGAAGGCCGCGCATCCGCTGGTCCAGGTGTTGATGCTCACCGGTCATGCAACTGTGGAAAACGCCATCAAGGGGATGAAATGCGGGGCCTATGACTATCTGATGAAACCGGTCGAAATCAAGGCGCTGGAGGCGAAATTGAGTGTCGCGTATGCGGTTCGCGCCGAACAGATCGAGCGGATCCGGAAGGCGGAGGTGGAGAGCCTCATCACCCGGCGGGGGTGGTGACAACCGGATCAAAGGCAGATGCGCATGTGAAACTGAAAAATCCCATCAAGCGGATGCGGGTATCGCGGCCAGGGGGCGGGGCATGCCGGAAACGTTTGTCAATTGATCTGTCTCTTATCCTGGAACAGTCCCTGATCTTGCAGCAGGGGGTCAGACCCTGGTGTCCGGGAAATGTGCAGCTAAAGACAGCTGCCGGTCAGATTCATAGGTCACGGGTTTTCCGGAAACAGGATCGGTAAACCGAAGTCGCCTGGCAACTAGCTGAAGCGGGGCATTGAAGGTGTCTGTTTTTTTTGGCAGCAGATCCGGGTACAGCCGGTCATTGAGAATGGGGCATCCCAGCCCGCTGAGGTGCAGCCGTAGCTGGTGTTTTTTCCCCGTGACAGGACACAGCTCAAACAGGGCCCTGTTCCCGGCGGATCGGATCAGGGTGATGTGTGTGATGGCGTTGATGGCACCTGGGGCGGTTTTCATTCTGAACCACGGTCTTCCTTTTTCAATCCTGTTTTCAAGGGTAAGGGCGGTCTGGTCCAGGTCCCCGGGATAGTGGGCCAGCGCCTGGTAGGTCTTTTTGACCGCGCCCTTCATAAACAGGTCATGGTAACGTCCCCGGGTGGCTGGATTCATGGAAAACAGCACCAGCCCGGCGGTTTCTCGGTCGATCCGGTTGATGGGCACAAGATCGGGGTTTCCTGTTTTTTTTCTCAGGCGGTGAAGCAGACATTCATTCACATAGGGGCCGGCGGGAATGACCGGAAGAAAATGGGGTTTACAGGCCACCAGCAGTTCGTCGTTTAAAAAAAGAATCTTTTCGGTAAACGGAATACGGGGTTCAGCGGCGACCTCCCGGAAATACCGCAGCCGTGTCAGCGGTACATAGGGGGTGTCCGGAGTGATGGGGTCGCCGTTTTCCGTGATCACCTTTCCGGAAGCGATTCGCGTTTCCCAGACACGCTTATCTACGGTTGGAAACCGCTCAGCCAGAAATGACAGGATCGACGGACAGGGCCGTCCCGTGTCCGGAAGGACAACCGTGGATGGATAGTCGGATGTAATCATGTCTGGCGGTTCCTTTGCAGTGAAAATCCTGCCTGCAATGATGACGTTCTCATCTGCTTTAACGCAAGTTACGTGTGAATAGCAAATCTGTTTTGTTACCGTCAATCACGCTTTTCAGTTTCAAAAAACACGATATTAGGATAGCTTGATGTTCTAATGGCGACGATATTAACCCTAAAGGAGTCGGGTGGTATGACGTTTCTCGAAGCGGTAAAGAATCAGATCCTGGTGGTCGACGGGGCCATGGGCACCATGGTTCATAACCTGGGACTGTCACCGGCTGACTTTGGCGGTGAGGCGTTTGAGATGCTGTCGGATTTGCTGGTGTTTTCCCGGCCTGGGGCCCTTAAGGAGATTCATCTGGCCTATTTTCGGGCCGGCGCCAATGCCGTGGAGACCAACACCTTTGGTGCCTCGCCGCTGCGGCTCCAGGAATTTGATTTTTCTGTGCTGGATACAGCCGCGTTTGACCCGATTCCTTATGGCCTGGATCTCAACCGGCTGAGCGTGGAAGACATGGCTTACTGGTTGAGCCGGGTGGGGGCCGAGATTGCCCGGGACGCGGTGGCGACCTTTCAGGCCAGCGCAGACCATGACGGACGGCCCTTGTTTGTACTCGGATCCATTGGCCCGAGCAATGTGGTTTTATCCCCAACCCATGCGGATCTCCGTACAGGCACCTGGGAGATGATCGCCGCCAATTTCGCCCATCAGGTGCGCGGCCTGATCGACGGCGGGGCAGATGTGCTTCTTTTTGAAACCCAGCAGGACGCACTCGAGCTGAAGGCTGCGGTGGCCGGTGCCCTGGCGGTGATGAAAGAAAAAGGCGTGCGCCTGCCCATCATGGCCCAGGTGACGGTGGATGCCCATACCCGGATGCAGATTTTCGGAACGGATATCCTGTCCGCGCTCACCACCCTTCAGGGGATCGGGGTGGATGTCTTCGGGATCAACTGTTCTATCGGGCCGGACCTCATGGAGCCGACCGTGGCCAAACTCTCCCGCCACTGCCGGCTGCCCATATCCGTGATCCCTAACGCGGGCATGCCCGAATCGGAAAACGGCCGAACCGTTTATAAACTGGATCCGGAAACATTTGCAGAGCAGCTGGGCCGATATGTGGACACTTACGGGATTCAGCTGGTGGGGGGGTGCTGTGGCACCACGCCCGACCATATCCGCGCACTGGTCCGAACGGTGAAGGGAAAAACGCCCGTGCACCGGGAGATTGACCCAACGACCTATATCTCCGGACCCCAGAACGCGGTGGCTGTGGACGGCAGCAGGGAACTGATTCGGATCGGAGAGCGGCTCAATGTCCGGGGATCGAAAAAGGTGCGGGAAGCAGTGGAAAACGAGGCCGGTGTCATTGATTTCGAGTCCCTGGAAGCGGTGGTGGCCGACCAGGTCCGGGATCTCGGGCTGGGGATCATCGATGTGTGCATGGACTCGAACCGGGTGGATACACAGATGGTCCTGCCAGAGGTGATCCGCGCCATGACGGTGGATATGCCGGCAGCCATGTGTATTGATTCCTTTGATGCAGACGCCCTGGTGGCTGGCATGCAGGTGTACCCTGGCCGGGCCATTGTCAACTCTATTTCCATGGAAAGCCATGGCGACGCGGGGACCAAGGCAGACTATGTGGTCGCAAGAACCGCGTTTCACGCGCCGTTGTATATCGGTTTGGCGGCTGACGATGACGGCCCGGCCACCACGCGGGAAAAAAAAGTGGAGATCGCCCGGCGGATGATTGAAACCTGCGCTGAATATGGGGTTTCCGGTGATCAGCTGCTCGTGGATATCAATGCGTTTCCCATCGGCTCCGAGTCGGTTGAGGGCATGAATTTCGCCCTGGAATCCCTGGAAGCCATCCCCCAGATCAAAGCCCTGTATCCGGGGATACGGACCACCATCGGGGTGAGCAACCTCACCAATGGTCTGGCGAAAAAACCGTATATGCGGGTGGTGCTCACCTCGGTGTTTCTTGATGAAGGGCGAAAACGGGGCCTGGATGCCGCCATTGTCAATCCGAATCACTATGTGCCGGTGGAGAGCCTGGACAGCGGAGATTACGCCTTGGGTCTCAAGGTGGTGCTGGAACGGGATATGGACGCCTATGCCGAGCTGGAAACCATTGCGGAAGTGAAGCAGGGGCGCCGGGTGGTCAAACGGAAAACCTATGATGATCTGGCGCCGGCAGACGCCATCCGGGAAAAGATCATCGACGGCATCAAATCCCGGAAACCGGGGACCGTTACCGTGGGGACGTTCACCTACGCGTATCATGACGCCATCGTGGAACTGGCTGCCGAGGCAGTGCAGACCCACGCCCCCCTGACTCTGATCAACGACTATCTCATGGCTGCCATGGAGACCCTGGGAGAACGCTTTGCCGCTGGCGAGGCGTCGCTGCCGCATCTGCTCAAGTCTGCCGACGTGATGAAACAGGTGATGGGATTTCTCGAAGGATTGATCAAGGCGGAACAGGGCGAGAGCGGTGCGCTTTCCCGTAAAGGGACCATTGTCCTGGGCACCATTTATCAGGATGTTCACAGCATTGGCAAGGATCTGGTCAAAACACTGCTCGAGAACTATGGATACCGGGTGATCGATCTTGGGGTCCAGGTGCCGCTGGAGGCGTATATCCGGGCAGCCCAGGAGGAAAAGGCGGATGCCATCGGGATGAGCGCGCTACTGGTCCAGACCGCCAATCATATGATCACCGTGGCCCGGATGATGGAAGCAGAAGGACTGGACATTCCGATTTTCATCGGCGGAGCGCCCGTCAATACCCGGCATGCGGCGTTTGTGGCCATGCGGGGCCAGGAGGATGTAGACAAAATCAAACCGGATGTCTTTTATGCCTCGTCTGCCATGGATAGCGTCAACCTGCTGGAATCCCTGATGTCGGATCGCAGAGACGAGCTGATCGCTGCCAACCGGAACGTGTTGGTGGCGCGGTATCTGGCAGCCCGGGACAAACGGAGCGAATCCGAAGCCCTGTTAGAGACCCTCCCGCCGCGCCGCGTTTCTTTTGACGGCCCCCCGGCAGCCGTGAACGACCTGGGAATCCGGACGGATGTTATTCGCCTGACTGAAATGCATCTGAACGAAAAGGGCCTGTTCGGGCTCAACTGGAAGATGGGGGGCCAGCATCTCTGGGAAAAGAAAGGCATCTCCCGGGAGGATGTCGTGGCCCTTAAAAATGAATGGATCCAGGCGGCAGACAAGAACGGATGGATCCGGCCCTCGGGCATCACCGCCCTCTATCCCTGTTTCCGGTCCGGCGATACGCTGCGGGTGCTGTCGCCTGAAGACCGGGTAACGGTGATCGCGGAGATCAACACCCGCCGGATGCTGGGAAAACAGGAGGCGGACACGGTTGCCATTGCCGATTATTTCCGTTCGGAAGATGCCGGGGCGCCGGATCTGATCGGTTTTCAGATCGCCACCGCCGGGCCGGTGTCTGCCGAGCAGATCGCCCGGTTTAAAGCCGAAGGGGATTCGGAGTCTGCCCATCTCCTGCAGGGACTGTCGGACCGGTGTGCAGAAGATCTGGCCATGATGCTTCACAAACAGCTCCGGCAACAGGCCGGGGCGGGCGTGAACACAGGAAAGCGTTACAGCCCGGGGTATCCGGGGCTGGATCTGGCGGTGAACCGGGAAATCTACCGTCTTCTGAGTGCTGACAGTGTTGGCATCGGTCTGACAGAAGCCGGGGAATTTACCCCCACCAGTACGACGTCAGCTCTGGTCTGTTTTCATCCTGAGGCTGCTTACGAGTAAAAACGAATCGGTTAATAACGTTCTTTCATATTTAACTTGGAAAGTTGAGTTCTAGATATAGACCGGGGTTGTTCAACAAACGGTTCAGATTGTGGCTCGCTCCGCTCACACAATCTAACCTTATTTGTTAGCTGCTCCGGCCCAACGGGTGCGGGGGCAAAGGTGATGCCATAGTGTATTATTTGCCTGTCCCTGATCTTCTTTTACTGTCAAATCCTTTTTTTGAAATTTTCCACAAACACAGTACTGCGAATACAATAAACGCAATAAATAGTAATATATTTATATAAATGCTATTTGTTGAATTTGTAGATATCCATATTGCGATAATAAAGAGGATAACACCAGCTACTATTTCAGATAGAAGCGTAGCAAAATGTTTAAATAAAGCTATAACATACTTCATTTACATCCCTCGTTTCCCATTTAAGAAATATACGGTAATCCATTAAGAAAACAAAAAATTATAAACTCAACTTTTGGGTTTTATTTTAAATATTTTAAATTCAATTGGTTACTTTCTTGAATGGTTTAATTTTTTCACATTTATATCTATGAATTGTATTTTTAGATCTTTTTAATTCATATCTATTTAGGGTTTGCTGAATAACGCATTTAACCACGCACCATCCGGGAGCAGAATGGCTGCCAACTCAGTGTGGTGCAAAAATCTCGTTTTACCATTCCTTGT
>PDTL01000021.1 GCA_002748835.1 Deltaproteobacteria bacterium | reverse complement strand
TGCCACTAATATTGTAAGGTTCTAAATAAATATTGTAAATAAATTCTCCAGGGTGTGGTGGATTGAACATATTCATTAGTGATAATCCTCATAATCTAATATATAAATATTATTCTCACAAAATTCAAAAGTGAGCCGCCAATTGCCATTTACTGTAATTGACCATCGCCCTTGCTTGTTTCTCTTGAGAGGGTGAAGGTTAAAACCAGGGATATCAATATCGTCAATTGTTTTTGCTGTATCAAGGGCAGCAAGTTGAAAACGTAATCGTTTTGAGTGCTTGGGCTGAATACCACTCATATTCCCTGTTTTGTAGAAATTATGAAGCCCTTTATGCCGAAAAGATTTTATCATGGCAATAAGATAGCATGATGCTTGATGCGAAGCAAGCAAAACATGTGTTGTTGGTCTCTTTCTTGCTCGCTATAATAATGTTATAAATAACCAGAAAGGGTTATTTTTAACCTATTGTTTTACCATATATAATATGCACTTCTTAAGTCACCCGAACCCGATATTAACTCTGGCATTTATATGATGACCACGCTTCTTTGAAAGGGACGGCATGAGGGCACGTATTTGTTTCCAGGACGGGGTAAATTCATCTTTTCCGCAGCTGGTCAGCGATTGCCTGGGCGGTAGATCCTCAATACGTGTTTGGTGCAGAATCTGTAACCGAATAGGAAACCCAAGTCAGAATGTATTTCAAAGAACGTCCAGCCATTCATGGCTGTTAAGTGAAAAACTTTATTGCTTCGGGTTTGTTTTGCCTATTGACAAGCGGGGGCCTTCTAAGTGTTATATATATTAGAACCAATCTTCTATTGTTAAATTTTGTACGCTCTTAAATTCTTTTGTGTTATGGGTAACTAATGTCGAATTAGAGCTGAGAGCAATACCAGCAATAAGAGTATCATATACTCCAATTGGTGTGCCAATTTTTTCCAATTGTGCTCGAATTGAAGCTGCAGCTTTAGCCTCTTTTGAAGTAAAGGAAAAAACTTCAATATATGAAAGAAATGAATTGAGTTGTTGTTTTCTTTTTTGAGGATTGTTTGATTTTGCTATTCCAAC
This sequence comes from Deltaproteobacteria bacterium, assembly GCA_002748835.1. Classification (GTDB taxonomy): domain Bacteria; phylum Desulfobacterota; class Desulfobacteria; order Desulfobacterales. The sequence goes on along the minus strand of PDTL01000021.1, from coordinate 77,041 downwards.
CTCAAGTTCATAAAGAGTAATTGAAGGTATTGCAATTTCTTGAGGAGATTTTGACAACAATTTTTCTGCAACATTGCCAAGACCTTTGAAAAAATAAATAATTGTATTTGTGTCTAATAAGTACAATTTCAAAGATCCTCTCTTTTAGAATCACATTGTATGCCTGCACGTATTGCTTCAAGTGTGGGAAAATCGTCTTGCCAACTACCAACCAAATCAACAACCTCTGGAGACCATTGTGTCGTTACTTTTTCTTCAATAATTTTAGCAACCCACTTACTAACTGATAATTGGCTGGATTTAGCAGCTTTTTTCAGTTTACTCTCAATTGTGGAATCAAGATAAATTGTTACCTGTGCCATAATATCTCCATGTATTGATGTGTAATATAAGTGGGAGTGTAATTGTTGTGGGAGAGGGCGTCAATATAAAATTGATGGACAGTAAAAAATAAAGATTTAGAAAGATTGCTTACTCGATGATTTTTATGGATTTTTTTTCCGTTGAAATGAGACTGTTTTTGTTGCCGATAGATAACGCTTCTTGCAGGGAAAATCAACCCCGATCCTCATTGCTGCATGTAAGGAAATGGAAAATCAGCGGTTTGTTGGGAAGCTATAGGGCAGCATGTGTATCAGGGTTTCCGTTACCTGGTCTGCGGTACCGCTGGAACAATCCACGGTGATATCGGCATAGCGCTTGTAAAGAGGGGCTCGCTGCTGATAGAGTGCGTCAATGGTCAGTCCGGGGGTGATAACAACCCCCCGGCGCTCGATGTCCCCGATGCGGCGGTGCAGGGCTGAACGCGTGATGGAAAGGTGAATGACAAAACCGTCTGATTTCAGATGGGTCATGGCCGCGTCGCTGTAGACCACGCTCCCGCCGGTGGCAATGATATGATGGGTGCAGGACAGCCCGGAAACATGCGCGGATTCAATGCGTAAGAAGGCATCCATCCCTTTTTCAGAAATAATTTCAGAGAGTTTTTTTCCGGTTTCTGCCTGGAGGGTGACATCCGTATCCATGAATCCCATTCCCAGGCGTTTGGCAAGCAGGATGCCCACCGTGCTTTTTCCGGCAGCGGGCATACCGATCAGAATGATATTGGACAGGGGGGTGTGCATGGGGGTGGCTTTCTCGTTTTGGGTCCGCGTATCCGGGCGTTCATCCCGTGTACTCTGGCGGTGTGATACCGCAACTGCCGAGGTCTGTCAATTCAGGGGGGGACGCGTATGGAGACAGCAGAGCACGGGCGTCATGACCTTTTTCGGTCGACAGTGGCGTATCTTTCGGCAGGTGCTCTGCACACTGGTGCTGGTGGCGGGCCATTGCGGCATCGGCGCCGGTGCGTCCGCGCCAGAAGGATTTGACCGGGCAAATGGGTATTTGCGGGATGGTGCCTATGCAGCGGCGATTCACGAATATGACCGGCTGTATGTCAATCATCCAGACCCGATGGTGAAGGCGAAATCCCTTTTTTTTTCCGCCACGACCTATGCCGGATACCTGAAACGTTACCCGGAGGCGCTGCGGCTGCTCGACAGGCTTATAGAGTGGTATTCGGACAGTCCTTATGCCGAAGACGCCCTGTTCGCCGGCGGGACGATTTTATTCCGAAAAGGGGATTTTCAGCGTGCGGATCGGATTTTTTCCTATTATCTGAAACGGTACCCTCAGGGGCATCATGCGGATGGGGCCGTGGAATGGCTGGAAAGCATCAGAAAGAAGCGGTCCCTTCCCGTTGAAGACCGGCGTCCACTAGCGCGGCTTCCCTCAGATATCCGGGTGCAGCTGTTTGACGGTGTCGCCCGGGCAAGGGTGCGTGCGCCGGGCGGGCTGCAGGTGCGGCGGCCCGGCGCGGCGTGGCAGGCGGTAAAAAAACGACGGGTGACCCTCCGGGCGGCAGCATCGCGGGTTGTATCGAATATCCCGGATATGCAGGGACAACGGATTGAGTTGAAAGGGACGGACGGCCGGATCGAGATAAGCGGGCGCATGTATCGGGGCGTGCTTCAGTGCATCGGAACCGGCGGACGACTGCAGGTGGTGAACCGGCTTTCCCTGGAATCCTATCTATACGGCGTGATTTCTTCAGAAATGCCTCGGACCTGGCCGGTCCACGCCCTGAAAGCCCAGGCAGTCGCGGCCCGGACCTATGCGGTTTATATGAGTTTAAAGAATGCGAACCTGCCGGCAGATGTCACGAACTGCAGCGGGTCACAGATGTATGGCGGCATCGCGTCTGAAACAGCCGCAGCCCGTATGGCAGTGAATGCCACCCGCGGGCAGGTGATGACTTATGACGGGTATCCGGTAATTGCCTATTTTCACGCAGACAGCGGCGGGCATACGGAAGATGGAGTCAATGTCTGGGGCCCCCCGGCCCTTCCCTATCTGAAGGGAAAAGCGGATCCGGCAGGCCGGATTGCCGGCATCGGTCCGTGGACAGTACATATCCCCCTGAAACAGATGGAAACAGACTTAAGACAGGCTGGGGTCCATATCCGGGGACTCCGGGAGGTGTCAGTGGTCCGGCGGAGCCCGTCAGGCCGTATGACCGAGCTCGAGTTGACCGGAAGCAGATCCCGGGTACGGGTGAACGGAAATCGGTTCCGTCTGGCTGTCGGTGGGAAAACCCTGAAGAGCCTGAAGTGTAATGTCACCATCGACGGGCATACAGCTTGTTTCAGGGGCACCGGTTTTGGTCATGGTGTGGGAATGAGCCAGTGGGGCGCAAAACATCTGGCTGAAAACGGTCACACATATACAGATATCCTGCATGCCTATTATCCGGGAGTACGGATCCGTACCTATTGAAATCACATTGTTTTACATGTTAAATACGTCTGCAGATGGGATCCCATGAATATGCCGTATCTGCATTTCTTGAGAATGTTCAAGAAGCGTTAAAACACATCTTCCAGCCTAAGCGCAGTGTCAATGCCACCGCTTTCAGCATGATCAGGGCGTATATAATCCGGCCCAGTTGGGCAGGTAAAGGGACAGTACCGGGAACAGGGAAATGATGATAAGTACCACCAGATCCATGAGGACAAAGGGAATGGCTTCTTTGGCGATTTCATCTACCTCGCATCCGGCCAGATTGGCTGCTGTAAACAGGTTGACGCCCACAGGTGGTGTGGCCTGTCCGATGGCCAGGGCAGAGATAAAGATTACCCCGTAATAAACCGGATCAATATGAAAGGCCGCCAATACGGGAATGAGGATGGGCATTAGCAGGTAACAAATCGAGATGGCATCCAGGATCATCCCCAGGCCAAAGAGCAGCAGGTTCACCAGGACGATCATCACCAGGGCATTGGGAGAGATCTTGATGATCAATTCCGCCAGGGCGTCAATCACGCCGGTGACCGATGCGGCCCAGGTGAAAATTCCGGCAAACACAACGATGAACATGATCACAGAACTGGTTACAGCCGCATCCACAAGGATTTCAATCAGATCTCGCCACGTGATGGACCGGCACACCAGCACCGCAACAAAAAGACTGTAAAACACAGCGATAACAGCCGCTTCGGTGGGGGTAAACATGCCGGTATAAATGCCGCCCAGCACCACCACCGGTGCCAGCACCGCCCAGATGGACGCCTTGAATGCCATCAGGATCTCTTTGACACTGCCCCGTTGGGAAGCACCCCGGTAGCCTCGGCGGCGTGAGATATACCAGGCCACCAGAATGGTGCCAAGGCCCGTGATGATCCCGGGAACAATCCCCGCGACAAACAGCGCTGCCACAGACACAGCGGTGATGTTGCCGTAAATGATAAAGGCAATGGAGGGCGGAATGATGATGGACAGATCCGATGCGTTGGCAATGGTGGCCCCGGAAAAGGCTGTTCCGTAACCGTTTTTCAGCATGGGGGTCAGAAGAATCATCCCCACCGCTGCCGTGGTGGCGGGGCCGGAACCGGACAAGGCCCCCCAGAACATACAGGTCAGCACGGCTACAATCACAAGACCGCCGGTGGCCCGGCCCACCAGGAGTTCAAAAAAACGGGCAATGGTGGCTGCCAGCCCTGCCCGTTGCAGGATGACACCCGCCAGAACAAAAAATGGAATCGCCAGCAGGGGAAAGGAGGCAATGCCCGAAGCGAAATTGACTCCCAGCATCTCTGCACCCAGATCAAAATACAGGATGGTGGCCACCGCCGATACCCCAAGGGAGGTGCCGATGGGTGCGCCCATGAGCATGAGGGCAAAAAACAGGACCAGGATCAATACAAACGCCATGCTTATTTCCCCTTTTCTTCAGGGGAATCCATGCCGGTGCCGAACAGCTTGGATGTGGCATCCCGCCAGATTCCCCGGAAGACAAACACAGAGAACACGGGTAAACCGGCATAGTATATCCAGACAGGAATCCCCAGTGACGCGGACTTGGCCTGAAACAATGTGATTTCATCGTAGATGGCCTGGATCATATAAAAGTTGATCACAAGAAAAAGCATCGCGGCCAGCAGGGAATAGAGGCATACGGACACCTTTTGCAACCGTGGCGGGAACCGATTGAAAAAAGTCACCATACCCAGCTGTCCACCGCGTTCAAACGCAATCCCCATGCCGATCACGGTCATCCAGACAAATAGATTGATGGTGATCTCTTCGGTGGCGGCAAATGAAAAATGAAAGATATATCGGCTCAGCACATTGATAAACGCGATGAGTGCCATCACCGCCAGCAAAATCGCCACCAGCCAGTGGTCCAGACGGATGCCCAGAATTCCCTTTTTCACATTGATACTCCCACAAACGAAACGTGCCCCACAGAGCCGCAGCAGGCGCTGTGGGGCGACGATACACCCAATGCAATATTATTATTGCGCAACCATTACTTGGCCATGTCGGATTTGGCTTTCTCGTATACCGCTTTGCCAATGATATCCACCCATTTATCATACACAGACTGGGTGGCATTGATAAATGCCTGACGCTGGGCATCGGTCAGCGTATTCACGGTCATCCCTTTTTTTTCCATAAAGGAAATGGGTTCTGGAACATCCATGATGGTGTTGAATTCATTTTTAAGAATGTTAACGGATTCCCCGTTGTCCAGGCCCGCCCGGCACAAGGCAATCTCATACCGACCGGCTTCCCGGGCCGCCGCCAGGATGGCATCCTGGATCTCTGTGGGGAACTTTTTCCACTGTCGCTGGTTCCAGTAGAAAATCAGGGGATCCACAAGGTAGTTCCACTGCGTCGCATATGTATGGTACTGATAGATCTGAACCGGGATGAGAACGCCAACCGGGTTTTCCTGACCGTCCACCACGCCCTGCTGGAATCCCGCGACCGCATCGCCCCAGTTCATGTTTACGGGGTCTGCGCCCAATGCCCGGAACGCATCCAGAAACATGGGGTTGCCCACCACTCTGACCCGAAGCCCTTTCATATCATCAGGGTGTTTGACGGCACGCTTGCTGTTGGTCAATTGGCGGAAGCCGTTTTCAGCCCATGCCAGGGGCTGGAGATGCTTTGCGCGCATGGCCGCAAAAACCGCCTTACCGGCTTCGCCGTTTTTTACCTTGTCCAGATTTTCAAAATTGTTCAGGAAGAACGGCAGATGAAAAATATTGGCTTCCGGAATCACCGGGCTGATATTAATGGTGGAATCCATGGCGCAGTCAATAACCCCTTTTGCAACCATCTGGGCGCTTTTCAGCTGAGCCCCCTTGAGCAGGGCAGAGCCAAAATAGGGTTTTATGTTAATCTGGCCGTTGGTTTTCTCTTTCACCAGCTCGGAAAACTTGATGGCACCCATCCCCCAATAAAATGTAGGCCCTACGGTCACCTGCATCTTGTACTCTTTTTTAAATCCATTGGCCCAGGCAGTTCCTGCCGCTGAAAGAAACACGGCTGCCACTGCCAGGGCAATCCCGCTGCCTAGCGTTTTTTTTGTCAACATCTCACAACTCCATTGGTTTAAGTAACAGTTCGGAATAAAGAAATTGAATTAACGCAATTATCTATCCAAAATTCTATCCAAAATCAAGCACGGATTTATACGTCTGGTGAATCAGGGCCTGGCATGAGCAAACCCCCTATTTTCATTTTCTATAACAGCACTTAGCCGGTGCGGAGCTTATGGCGGATGTCACGTACTGCAACAGGCCCCAGGTGGTGAAATTGTGTTTTGAAACAGCTGTGGACCGTATGGCAGTGGATGCTGATTTAATCAGCTACCAAGCGGTTGTCGATGAGGCGGGGAAAGCCTACCTTTACGGCCAGGGCCATGAGCACCGGTTTGTGGATGATTTCCATTTCTTCGAGGGTTTCCGGGTCACAGATGGAAATATAGTCGATCTCGGTGGATGCATGGGCGGTGATGCAACTGGTGATGGCCTTGCGCACGGCTTCTGCATCGGTTTCGCCTGCCTGAATCAGGGCCGCCCCCTCGTTCAGTCCCTGATGCAGGGAGCAGGCAGCCGGGCGGTGTTCCGGCTTCAGGTAGGCGTTACGGGAGCTTTTGGCCAGCCCGTCGGCTTCCCGGACAATGGGACCGCCGATAATGGTGATGTCGAAATTGAGATCCCGGGTCATGCGGCGGATGACCGCAAGCTGCTGAAAGTCTTTTTCACCAAATACGGCCACATGGGGCTTGGTCATGTTGAAGAGCTTGGAGACAATCGTGGTCACCCCTCTGAAATGGGTGGGCCGGGACAGGCCGCAGAGGTGCCGGGTCAGGTTGCCGGGTTCCACGTAGGTTTCAAATCCGGTCGGGTAGAGGGTGCCTGCGTCCGGTGTGAAGACGGCTGCCACACCTTTATCCCGGCACAGGTCAAGATCCCGTTCCATGTCACGGGGATAGGCATCAAGATCCTCCCCGGCAGCAAACTGGGTGGGGTTGACAAAGATGCTGACCACCACCTCATCGGCATGGGCGCCGGCAATGTCGATGAGAGAGAGATGGCCCTCGTGAAGAAACCCCATGGTGGGGACCAGTCCGATGGTTTTCCCGGAGGCTCGCAGGGTTTCGGCAAATGCCTGCATCGCTTCGGGTGTGTGTATGATTTCCATGAGTTCCCTCTTTTTGAACCGGCTATCCGATAGTTGATCATTTTTGAACTGAGCTTGTTTATAAAGTTAACGCGCGGGGCTGTCAATGTTCTTCAGGCAAGAGGGGGGAGCCATGCGTCTGTTCGTAACGTCTATAGAAGAAAATCCGCGGGGCAAACCCAGTCTTTTTCTTGAATGAACCGGATGAATTTGGTAGGTTTTCCCTCATTTGGGCCTGGTGGATGACAGTTGCCGGCATCCATAAGGATATCAGGCGTCCAGTAAAGGGCGTCATCGGATAAACGGATGCAATAACGATGGAAAGTGAAGGAGACAAAGGATGGGTAGTCAGGCGGAACGGAAAACAAAAATTGACGCGATGAAAACGACAATCCTCTCGCTGGCCAAAAATCCGGCTGGATTTTATCGGGACATGCCCCGTGAAGGCGGCGTTGTCGATCCCCTGATCTTTATGCTGATCATGGCGGTGCTGGCCGCCGTTGTCCGGGTCGGTCTTTCGGCAATTGGCCTGGGGAATGCGGCGCCCCTGCCCGACGGGCTCGCCTGCCTGGTGACGATTCCGGTGTATGTGGGACTGTTCGGATTTGCTGTGGCCGGTATCCTTATGTTGGTGTGGCGTGCTATGGCGGTAGACGCGACGTTTGAAAGCGCCTACCGCGTGCTGGCCTATGCGGCGATCGCCCTGCCGGTGATGGAGCTGCTGGCCGTTATTCCCTTTATCGGCGTGATTGCCGGCATGGCGCTGCTGCTTTACCTGGTGGTCACGGCCAGTGTGGCCATGCATGACATCGAACCGCGTCTGACCTGGTATACATTCGGGGTGATCTTTGCGCTTCTGGCCATCGGCATGGCATCTGTCAAAAATGCAAAGCCGGCACTGGACGCCTATCATCAGAAAATGGCGCATCAAAGCGATCACGCGGAAGACGTTGCCCCGGAAGTGACGGGCCATGCAGCGAAACTGCTTCAGCAGATGGCTGAATTAGAAGCCCACGACGACTAGGCTGGTTACCGCATGAGAAGGCGCCTATTTGTGTTTCCTTTTTATATCCAGTTCGCCGCTAATGCCGTGGACGGAAACCGATGAAACCTTCATTTGCTGTTCTGGGATGCGGCAAGGTGGGGACGGCGTTGGCGACCTGCCTGATCCGCTGCGGATATAGGCTCACCGGCATTACCTGCCGGACTGATGCGTCAGCAGCCGAAGCAGCAGGTGTGATCGGGGAAGGCGCCTACGGGATTCAGTCCTGTGAAAAACTGGCGGAAGCCGATGTCCTGTTCATTGCAACACCGGACGATGTTATCGCGCGTGTTTGCCGGGAACAGGCGGGGTTGGGCCTGTTTCGACGCGGCCAGGCGGTGCTTCATTGTTCCGGCGCCCATGCGTCTGACTTGCTTGCCCCTGCAGCGGGTGCAGGAGCAAGCGTGGGCACCCTTCATCCCCTGCAGAGCGTTGCGGTTCGGAATCCCGAGATTTCCCCGTTTTCCGGTGCGGTGATGGCCATTGAGGGGAATAGGGAAGCTGTGGCAGTGGCCGAGGCCATGGCCCGGGAGCTGGGCGGGACTCCCCTGCGGGTCCGGACCCAAGGGAAGCTGCTCTACCATGCGGCAGCTGTGGTCGCTTCCAATTACCTGGTCACCTTGATGGAGTTTGCCGTTTCCCTCTTGGAAGCGGCGGGCATTGACCGGAAGGATGCGTTTCAGGTGCTGGACCCGCTGGTTCGGGGCACGTTGGCGAATGTGGCCCGCCAAGGGCCGGTTTTCGCACTGACCGGGCCCATTGTGCGCGGAGATGCAGAGACGGTTGAGAACCATCTGCAGGCCATGCAGCGGGAATGCCCGGACTGGCTACCACTGTACGCGGCGCTCGGGGAATATACGATCCGGGTGACCGAGAAGCGGGGGAAGCTGGCAGCAGAGGCGATTGATCGGTTGAGAGCTGTCCTTGGTGGTCCGGATTATCTCTAAGGCGTGTTTGCGCATAAAAAAAGGCTGTCAGCATACAGGCTGACAGCCTTTTTTTATGAACCCAACGTGGCGCGCCCGGCAGGATTCGAACCTGCGATCTTCAGCTCCGGAGGCTGACGCCCTATCCCCTGGGCTACGGGCGCGTTATCGATCCTGTTGATACGGGATTCTGCGGGTGAAGTCAAGCCTTTTCACCTGAGTTTAATAAGGAGGGCAGTGCTTCGAGGGCTTCTCCCACCACATGGAGAGATCCGGTGACGCAGATGACTTCATTCGGGTGCCTGCGGTGGGTAATCGCATGATCCAGAGCCGCTTTTACGGTATCGCAGGTGGAAACCGCGTGGCAGAGAGACCGGGCGATGGGTTCGAGCTTGTCAACGGGGATCCCGCGGTCGGTCCGGGCCTGGGTGAGAATCACCCGGTCAAAGAGCGGTACCAGTTTTTTTAAGATGGCGATGAACGACTTGTCGTCCAGCATGCCGATCACCAGGCATTTTTGGGGGTCAGGAAATTCGGCCTTTAAAAACAGGGAAAGGGTGCGGGCCGCAAAGGGGTTGTGGGCGCCGTCCACCAGGATATACGGTTTTGTACTGACCACATCCAGACGCCCGGCCCACTGTGTCGTACGGATGCCTTCGCGCATGGACGTTTCTGTGATGGGGCGGGACTGAAACAGGTCGCCGCCAACCTGATTGAGTATCTCGCAAGCTGCCAGGGCAAGTGCTGCATTGTCTTGCTGATGCCGTCCGCGCAGCCGGATGGTGATGTCGTTCAAGGTGCACTGGCGTCCGTAGAAGGTGAACATGTTGTTTGTTTTTCGCCGGATGCGGAAGTCGCTTCCCTGACGGATGAACGGGGCGTTTCGGTCTCGTGCAATGTCTGAAAGCACCTGTAGCGGTTCAGACTGACGCACGCCGGTGAGAACAGGGATGCCGGGTTTGATGATACCCCCTTTTTCCCGGGCAATGCTGTTGATATCATTGCCCAGATACGCTGTATGTTCGCGAGAGAGCGTGGTGATAATGGAAAGCAGGGGGGTGATGATATTGGTGGCGTCCAGGCGTCCGCCCATTCCGGTTTCGATCACGGCAATCTCAACGCCTTTTTCCGCAAACAGGTGGCATGCCATGGCCGTAGCGAGTTCAAAAAACGTCGGAGACCGATCCCCGGCATCACGTGTTGCCACCGCATCGTAGGCGTTGACAATATCAGTATCAGAAACGGGGGCACCGTTAATGGCGATGCGTTCGTTGAACCGGATCAGATGCGGGGATGTATAGGTGCCGGTGCGAAATCCGGCCACTGTCAGGATACGGGAGAGGGTGGCTGCAACAGAACCTTTCCCATTGGTGCCGGCAATATGAACGGCGGCAAACCGCAGGTGGGGATTATCCAGACCCTCCAAAAGGGCCTTGATGGTTGTCAATTCAAGTTTGATGCCGAAACGCCTCAACCCATACATGGCGTCGAGACAGGCCTCATATCTTGGATGTGCGTGCATCACTTGCCTTTTACGGAAATTTGAAAAAGAAAACCACCCGAGAAACGGGTGGTCATCGGACCCGATGAACTGCCACCGAACCAGTATGCCCATAGCGGGGCAAGACGGCACCCAAAAGGGGTGTCTTTCAGCAGAGAGAGCGGATTAACGGCGGGCGGCCTTGATCGCTGCGATCCGCTGGCGGCGAACCGCTTCACGTGCTTTGCGGCGGCGCTCTTCGCTGGGTTTTTCAAAATTCTTTTTCTGCTTCAGCCGCTTGAACAGGCCGTCATTCTGAATTTTTTTCTTGAGTACGCGAATCGCTTTTTCCACATCATTATCAATGACTTTTACTTCAATCTCCTTCAAGAGTGTTGCCCCTTTCTTAACTGACAGGTTGTACTGGATTTTCGACCTTGTCGGTGGCGGTCGAACAGCGGCCGTATGGATGCACGGCTATCTCTGTTTCATAAACTTTATAAAAATATCCGAACACTGGATGGTTGGCAAGAAAAAAATGCACACATGAAAAATAAAACGCCTGCAGGTGTGACAGCCTGCAGGCGTATGCGTCAGATAAAAATCACGTGCTGCGGTGTAGTGCTTACAACTTGGAGATCAGCTCTTCCGTAACTTCGGGAACGCTGTTTTCACCGGCAAGGGTGATGTATTTGGTTGCCGGATTTTTTTCAGCAATCGCCTTGAAGTAGTAAGCGGATGCCAGGGTGCCTTCTTTTTCATCATAATAGATGTCGTGGCGCTTGTTGATGGCTGCTTCGTCCTGGTCATCGGCACGGGAAGACAGGCTGCCGCTGCATATCCGGCATTTGTCTCCGTCCGGCTTGATGGCGTCGATGAAAATGTTGTTCGGGTGGTTGGGGTCTTTTTCGCACAGGCGGCGGCCCATGATGCGGTTCTTGGCAATTTCACGGTCCAGAACGATTTCAATGACGTAATCAAGGGTCATGCCGGCTGCTTTGAGGGATTCGTCCAGTTTCTCAGCCTGGGCCGGGTTGCGGGGAAAACCGTCGAGGAGCCAGCCGTTTTTGCAGTCGTCCTGCTTCAGGCGGTCAAGGATCATGGGGATGGTGATTTCATCGGGAACCAGGTCGCCTTTGTCGATGTACGCTTTGGCTTTTTTGCCCAGCTCAGTGCCGCCCTTGATGTTTTCACGGAAAATACCGCCGGATTCGATGTGGGCGCAGTTGTACTTTTCTTTAAGGATTGCGCCTTGGGTGCCTTTGCCGCTGCCGTTGGGGCCGAAAAACAGAATGTTCATGATGGGTTCTCCCGACTTGAAATGTGAATATCGCACGTATCGAATGCTTCGCCTACGCCAACCGGCGTCTTAATCGCGTATTCATATAGAACAGATAAAAAATTGTCAAGGATATAGGAAAGTGTTCGGAATTTTTGCTTGACATGGGTAATGGATTTTCATAATTTACCTTTTGGGTAAATGACGTCCGGGTCATGTCGCTTTTAATCTGGATAACGTGTTCTGCCTGCCTGAAACGAATTCAGATTTTCAAACTGTCACTTTCGATTTTAAACTTCCGTGTATGCCGTAACTTTTTCCAAATCCATAGATAACCGTGTTGCGGGGCCACCACCGGCACAGCGCTGCCGGCCTTTTCCAGCAAGAGGGCGAGGAACGTATGAATATTACTGAACTGAAGAATATGCGGATTGATGATCTGATCAATCTCGCCAAGGATCACAAAGTCGAGGTCGGGGGGCTCCGGAAGCAGGAACTTATTTTTGCCCTGCTCCAGGCCCAGCTCGACGAGGATGGGGTGATTTACGGGGAGGGTACCCTGGAGGTGCTGCCGGACGGATTCGGGTTTCTCCGGTCGCCGGACTGCAACTACCTGCCCGGTCCGGATGATATCTATGTGTCTCCTTCGCAGATTCGCCGGTTCAACCTTCGTACCGGTGATACGGTCTCCGGCCAGATCCGTCAGCCCAAGGAATCCGAACGCTATTTTGCCTTGCTCAAGGTTGAAAATATCAACTACGAAGACCCGGAAGTGGCCCGTGACAAGATTCTGTTCGACAACCTGACACCGTTGTATCCGGAGGAAAAGGTGAGGCTGGAGCGGGAATCGGAGAATTTTTCCACCCGCATTATCGATCTGGTGGCGCCCATCGGCTTTGGCCAGCGCGGTCTGATTGTATCACCGCCCCGTTCCGGTAAAACCATGCTGCTGCAGAATATCGCCAACAGCTTTATTGCCAGTCATCCGGATGTGGTGCCCTTTGTCCTCCTGATCGATGAGCGTCCGGAAGAAGTGACGGATATGCAGCGGAACGTCGCAGCCGAAGTGATCAGCTCCACCTTTGACGAGCCAGCGGAACGCCATGTGCAGGTGGCGGAGATGGTGATCGACAAGGCCAAACGTCTGGTCGAACATAAGAAGGATGTGGTGATTCTCCTTGACAGCATCACCCGTCTGGCGCGTGCGTACAACTCGGTGATTCCGCCGTCTGGAAAAATCCTCTCTGGCGGGGTGGACTCCAATGCCCTGCACCGGCCCAAGCGGTTTTTTGGCTCTGCGCGTAACATCGAGGACGGCGGCAGTCTCACGATAATTGCAACGGCCCTCATTGATACGGGGAGTCGGATGGATGAGGTGATTTTTGAAGAATTCAAGGGGACCGGCAACATGGAGCTGGTGCTCGACCGCAAGCTGGCGGATCGGCGGTTGTTCCCGGCCATTGACATCAATAAATCGGGTACGCGGAAGGAAGAATTGCTCATTCCCCAGGAGATGCTCAACCGCATCTGGATCCTGAGAAAACTCCTTGCGCCCTTGAATCCGGTTGACAGCATGAGTTTTTTACTTGATAAAATGCGTGGAACACAGGATAATAAAGAGTTTTTAGATTCGATGAATGCATAACGGTTCTAATATGATTAATTGTTTGAAGGAGTCAGATATCATGAAAGAGGGTATCCATCCCGCGTACAACGAAAACGTAAGTGCCGTATGTGCGTGCGGTGCAACCTATGAAGTCGGTTCGACCCGAGAAGGCATCAAGGTGGAAATCTGTTCCAGCTGTCACCCCTTTTATACGGGTAAGCAGAAACTGGTGGATACGGCCGGCCGTATTGAACGCTTCCGCCGGAAGTATCAGGGGTTTGAGGCGGCTAAAGCCGTCAAGAAGTAGACAGCGGCCCCCTGTTTTTCGTCATTCCGCGTGCCGATGGATATATGTTCTCCATCGGCCGTTTTGGTTGCGAAAACCGGAACGTGCGGGTTGTTGCGGCCTGAGGGTGTTGTCGATGGCAGCGGGCAGGCGTGTGCCTGAAGCAAAGGAACCCCATGCATTACGTGGTTCCTTTTTTTATGGCATACGGTTGTGTCGATACCTTGCGTCTTGTGGTATGAAGGCGTACAGAGGGCATTATGTTTAGTAAACTTGAAGAAGTCGAAGTGCGGTTTGTAAAATTAGAGCAGCTGCTCAGTGATCCGGAGGTGGTCAAGGACCAGAGCCGGTATCAGCAATACATCAAAGAGCACGGCGAGCTGGGCAAGCTTGTCGAGGCGTACCGCGAATACCGGGGACTCAGCGAGGAGATGGACGGCTGCCGCGAGCTGCTTGCAGATCCGGATCCGGAAATGAAGGCATTGGCACAGGCGGACATGGAAGGGCTTGAGGCGGCAATGGAAGCGCTGACGCTCCGGCTGAAAAAGCTCCTGATTCCCAAGGACCCCAATGATGATAAAAACGTGATTGTCGAGATTCGTGCCGGCACTGGCGGGGATGAGTCAGCCTTGTTTGTGGGGGACCTGTTCCGTATGTACATCCGGTTTGCAGAAAAACGGCGCTGGAAAATCGATATCATGGATAGTCATGAATCGGCTGCGGGCGGTTTCAAGGAGATCATCCTGATGATCGAAGGGGCGGCGGCCTATAGTTTTCTCAAGTTTGAAAGCGGCACCCACCGGGTGCAGCGGGTGCCGGCGACCGAAACCCAGGGCCGGGTGCATACATCGGCGGTGACGGTGGCGGTGCTGCCCGAAGCCGAGGATGTTGAGCTGCACATTGATCCATCCGAGCTGAAAATTGATGTGTACCGGGCCACCGGACCGGGCGGGCAGAGTGTCAACACCACGGACTCTGCCGTTCGCATCACCCATATTCCCACCGGTATTGTCGCCACCTGTCAGGATCAGAAATCCCAGCACAAGAACAAGGCCAAAGCCATGCAGGTGCTGCGTGCCCGTATTCTGGACAGCATGATCCAGGAACAGGCGGCCAAACGTGCCCAGGAACGCAAAGGGCAAATCGGTTCCGGAGACCGGAGCGAGCGGATTCGTACTTACAATTTCCCCCAGGGCCGGCTGACCGATCACCGGATCGGGCTGACGCTTTACAAGCTGGACGCGGTCATGGAAGGAGAGATTGACGAGATCATTGACGCGTTGGTGACCCACTATCAGGCCGAGGCCCTGAAAAATCAAGAGGCAGGCCGGATTGGATGAACCCTGGACGATCCGGCGGCTGCTCACCTGGGCAACGCCCTATTTTTCTCGGTATGCGGTGGACAGC
Source organism: Deltaproteobacteria bacterium (assembly GCA_002748835.1). Taxonomy (GTDB): domain Bacteria; phylum Desulfobacterota; class Desulfobacteria; order Desulfobacterales. Next base: position 62,001 of record PDTL01000021.1, on the reverse strand, counting down.
CCGCGACTGACAGCTGAACTGCTGCTGGCCCATGCTTTGGGGCTGACCCGGCTGGATTTGTTTCTTCAATTTGATCAGCCCCTGGAGCCGGGTGAACTGGCCGGCTTCAAAACCCTTGTTCAGCGACGGGTGGCCGGAGAGCCGGTTGCCTATATGATCGGTACCCAGGGTTTCTGGACGTTTGAACTGTCGGTGGATCCGTCAGTCCTGATCCCGCGTCCGGAAACCGAACGTCTGGTAGCGTGTGCCGTGAAACGACTGCCTGCAGCAGGGAATCTGCCGTATTCGGTTGTGGATCTGGGAACCGGGTCAGGTGCCATTGTGATAGCGCTTGCCATGGAGCGCCCCGATCACCGGTATCTGGCCGTGGAACGCTCAGCCGGCGCCCTGAAGACAGCGCAGCGCAATGTCCGCCGACTCGGCGTGTCAGACCGGGTGGATCTGCTTCGGGCTGACTGGCTGTCTGCCGTGGGATCCCGGGCCGAATTCCATCTGGTGGTCAGTAATCCTCCTTATATTCCCACCGCAGATATTCCCGGACTGCAGAAAGAGGTGGCAGAACATGAACCGATCGCGGCTCTGGACGGCGGGCCGGACGGTCTGGACTGTCTGCGGCATCTGATCCATGCGGCGGGCCAGGTGCTGAAACCGGGCGGGTATCTCCTTATGGAAATGGGGTGGGATCAGCAGCCTGGCCTGCGGGCGGCCGCCGCAGCTGCAGGTGGTTTTGAAGACCCGGTGTTTTTTAAGGATTTTGCCGGTCTGGACCGGGTGGTCGAGCTGCGCAAAAAATAGGTTGCGGAAACGCGGCGGCTTTGTTAAATAAATTTGGATTTACTTACTATCTCACGTCTTTGGACGGTCTCCCAGGTGCCTGGAAAGAGAAAGACGGCTTTTCGGGTCGGCAGGCCGGATGAAGAAGGCGGATGAACAACCTTATTTTTATCAGAATGGAGAAAAAAGATGGCGTACATTACCATGCGTGAGTTGCTCGAAGCTGGTGTTCATTTCGGACATCAGACCCGTCGCTGGAACCCCAAGATGAAACCGTATATCTTCGGTGCCCGTAACGGCATTTATATCATTGACCTTCAGCAGACGGTGCGTATGTATCGTGAGGCGCATGATTTTATCAAAAGCGTTGCCGCAAGCGGCAAGTCGGTGCTGTTTGTCGGTACCAAGAAGCAGGCCCGCGAATCCATCTATGAAGAAGCGAACCGCGCGGAAATGTACTATGTACAGAATCGCTGGCTGGGCGGCATGCTGACCAACTTTGAAACCATCCGTCAGAGCATCAAGCGGTTTCATTATCTGAATGAAATCCACAATGACGGCACCATTGACCTGTTTCCCAAAAAAGAAGCCATCAAGCTCGGGAAAGAGCGGATGAAACTGACCGATGCCATCGGTGGTATCAGCGGCATGGACGCCATGCCGGGTGTCATCGTGATCGTGGACCCGAAAAAAGAGTCCATTGCCGTGCGGGAAGCCAAGCGTCTGAATATTCCCATCGTGGCCCTGGTCGACACCAATTGTGATCCGGATGATATCGACTACGTGATCCCGGGCAACGACGATGCGATCCGCGCCGTGCGCCTGGTCACTTCCCGTCTGGCCGATGCTGCCATCGAAGGCCGCAAGGTGTTCCTGGAAACCCGCCAGGCCCAGACCGATAAACTGAATGAAATGGCGGAGGAAGCAAGAGAAGAAATCATTGCCTCCCCCGATGGTGCGGGTGACGGCCCCGTTGTAGAAGTCATCCGCAAGCAATCTGAAAACGAAGCAACTGCAGAATAGGAGCTGCTGAATATGTCAATGGAAATCAGTGCGGGAATGGTAAAAGAGCTGCGGGGTAAAACCGGCTGCGGCATCATGGACTGCAAGGCGGCGCTCAAGGAATGCGACGGCGACATGGAAAAAGCGATTGACTTTCTGCGCAAAAAAGGGCTGGCAGCCGCGCAGAAGCGTGCGGGCCGCGCAACTGCAGAAGGCCTGGTGCACGCCTATATTCATCAGGGCGGAAAAATCGGTGTGCTGGTGGAAGTGAACTGTGAAACCGATTTTGTAGCCAAAAGCGATGCCTTCAAGGAACTGGTCAACAATATTGCCATGCACATTGCGGCATCCGCACCGGCCGGCCTGAATCAGGAAGATATTCCTGCGGATTTGATCGAGCGTGAGCGGGAGGTCTACAAGGGCCAGGTGCTCGAGTCCGGCAAGCCGGAAAACATGATTGACAAGATCGTTGAAGGAAAGATGAACAAATTCTTCAAGGACAACTGTCTGATGACCCAGCCCTACATTCGGGATCCGAAAACCACGATTCAGGATCTGTTGACGGACGCCGTGGCCAAGCTGGGTGAAAATATTCAGATTCGTCAGTTTGCACGATTCCAGCTGGGAGACTAGTGCAGTGACGCAGCCAACATACAGCCGTGTACTGCTCAAGTTGAGCGGAGAAGCCCTGATGGGAAATCAGGGCTACGGCATTGAACCGGCGACCATTCAGTATGTGGCGGAAGAGATCGCCACGCTGGCCGAGCTGGGGGTTCAACTGGCGATTGTTGTAGGCGGCGGCAATATCTTCCGGGGGATTGCTGCCAGTTCCTACGGTATGGACCGGGCATCCGCCGATCATATGGGGATGCTCGCCACGGTCATTAACAGCCTGGCACTTCAGGATGCTCTGGAAAAAGCCGGGATGCCCACACGGGTGCAGACGGCGATCTCCATGCATGAAGTGGCGGAACCGTTTATTCTGCGGCGGGCGGTACGGCACCTGGAAAAAGGGCGCATCGTTATCTTTGCGGCCGGTACTGGCAGTCCGTATTTTACCACAGATACGGCCGCCGTGCTCCGGGCACAGGAGATCCATGCGGAAATCCTGATGAAGGCCACCAAGGTGGAAGGTGTCTATGATTCGGATCCTGTGAAAAACCCGGACGCAGCCTTCATCCGGCACATCAGCTACCGGGAAGTGGTGGAACGCCATCTGAATGTGATGGACATGACCGCTGTTTCCCTGGCCATGGACAACGATTTGCCCATGGTGGTCTTTAATCTGATGGGCGCCGGCAACATGAAGCGCGTGGTAACAGGTGAAGAACAGGGAACGCGGATTGACTGATCGGGATGACCGGACGGACTGCGGATGCTAGCGGCATTCATACAGACAAAGGCAGGCGACCATGATTGAAGATGTGTATCAGGATGCAAAGGAACGGATGGGGAAAACCCTTGAGTCCCTTGATGCTGAAATGAAAAAAGTGAGAACCGGACGCGCTTCTCTGACCTTGCTGGACAGTGTTCGGGTCGATTACTACGGCACACCGACACCGCTGGCCCAGATGGCATCCCTGGCCATCCCTGAAAGCCGGCTCATCACCATTCAGCCGTGGGATGCCACGGTGCTCAAGGATATCGAAAAAGGGATTCTGGCAGCCAACATCGGCCTGACCCCCTCAAACGACGGCAAGATCATCCGGGTGTCGATTCCGCCGCTGACAGAAGAACGGCGCAAGGAGATCGTCAAACAGGTGGGGAAAACCTGCGAGGAGTACCGGGTTGCTGTCCGGAACATCCGCAGGGACGCCAATGAAATGCTGAAGTCTCTGAAAAAAGACGGTGACATTGCGGAAGACGACATGTTCAAAGGCCAGGATCGGGTACAGAAGCTCACCGATGACCATGTGAAGCAGATCGACACCTTGTATCAGGAAAAAGAGAAAGAAATTCTTGAAGTCTGATCCTGTCATGCCGCCGGATCTGGATCCGGCCCGTCTTCCGACGCACGTGGCCATGATCATGGATGGAAACGGCCGCTGGGCAAAAAAACGGCTGAAAAACCGTGTGATCGGTCATGAACAGGGGGCAGAGGTGGTTCGCCGGATCGTAAAAATGACCCGGCGTCTTGGCATTCCGGTGCTGACCCTGTACGCGTTTTCCACAGAAAACTGGGGCCGTCCCCGGTCTGAAGTGGACGCGTTGATGCGGCTCCTCAAGAAATTCCTCGTTGAGGAACGGGCGCTTCTTTCAGATAACGATATTCGGCTGTCAGTGATCGGTGAGATGGACCGGCTGCCGGCATCAGTGCAGGCCCCCTTGCACCAGACGCTTGAGATGACCGCGAACAATCAGGCCATGGTTCTCAATCTGGCGCTCAGCTATGGCGGGCGCTCGGAGCTGGTCCATGCGGTCCGCGCCATTGCCGGGGCGGTGTCACAAAACGCGCTGGCTCCGGATGCCATTGATGAACAGACGATTTCAGATCATCTGTTTACCCGGTCCCTGCCAGACCCGGATGTAATGATCCGAACCAGCGGAGAGATGCGGATCAGCAATTTTCTGCTCTGGCAGCTGGCCTATACGGAAATTTTTTTCACCGACACCCTGTGGCCGGATTTTTCGGAAACCGAATATGTGGAAATCCTCAAGGCCTATCAGCATCGGGATCGTCGGTTTGGCAAGGTGAATGGATAGGTGGATTCAACCCTTCGAACATCCTGACAAAGGATAGAATACGCATGCATTTAAAACGGTGGCTGACGGCACTCGTGGCCCTTCCTTTTCTGATCTTTCTGATCCTGAAAGGCGGGGCTTTTCTGTTTTGGGTTCTCATTGCCGGCGTCAGTGTGCTGGCGCTTCATGAATATCACGGCATGCTGTTTCCGAATGTTCCCATCACGGCGCCGTTCCGGATCCTCAACCTGGCCACGGCGCCGGTTATGGTGGCCGCGGCGGCCCTGGGCGGTGTGGGCGGGCTGTCTGCCGGTTTGGTTGTCGGCCTGTTTGCGGCCGCCTTCCTGGGGTTCCGTGAATTTACGAAAACAGACAACTTTACAGATCTATTTGCCCGCCAGATCCTCGGTCTGATCTACATCCCCTTTCTCTTGAGTTTTCTCATGATGCTGCGCCTGGCGTATCACGGCGTGTCATGGGTGTTTCTGGTCCTCTTCCTGGTGGCCGCCGCAGATACCGGGGCCTATTATGCGGGCACCTATTTCGGCAGCCTCAAGCTCTGCCCGGACATCAGTCCGGGAAAAACCGTTGAGGGGTTTGCCGGTGGTGTGGGACTGTCCGTGGTTGCGGCTTTTCTGTTCAAGCTGATTTTTTTTCCAGCCATGGGCTGGGGCATGATGATCGTCATGGGAACGCTGATTCCGGTGATCGCGCCGGTGGGGGATCTGTTTGAGTCAGTTCAGAAACGGCTGGCCGGGGTAAAAGATTCCGGGGCCCTGCTGCCAGGGCACGGCGGCCTGCTGGACCGGATTGATGCGCTTTTGTTTGCCGCACCGGTTGCCTATGGCATCCATGCCTGGCTGGTGTAAGCTTTTTCCTGGAATGTGTGAACAAATGAAGCGACTGAGTATACTGGGCGCTACTGGCTCTATTGGCCGGAGCACGTTAGATGTGGTTGCGCGGTTTCCGGAATCCTTTGATGTGGTTGCCCTGGCCGGCGCGACCCAGGTGGACCTGCTGGCGCGGCAGATTCAGGAATTTCGCCCGGAAGTGGCCGTGGTTCTGAATGCGGAAAAAGCAGACCAGCTCGCTGCCCTGCTGCCACCGGACAGCGCTGTGGAGATTCTCTGGGGAAAAGCCGGGTATTGTCAGGCAGCGGCCCACAGCACGGCAGATACCGTGGTTTCCGCCATTGTGGGCGGGGCCGGACTCATGCCGACCCTGGCCGCCATCAAGGCAAAAAAAGACGTGGCCCTTGCCAACAAGGAGACCCTTGTCATGGCAGGGCCCCTGGTGATGGCCGCTGCCCAGGCTGCTGGCGTGCGGATCCTGCCGGTGGACAGTGAGCACAGTGCGATTTTCCAGTGTCTGACCGGAGGGCAGGTGGACCAGCTGATTCTGACCGCGTCCGGCGGGCCGTTCCGCACCTGGGAAAAATCGAAATTTCCTGAAATTACAAGGGCCGATGCCCTGAATCACCCCACATGGGTCATGGGCGACAAGATCACCATTGATTCCGCAACCCTGATGAACAAGGGGCTGGAAGTGATCGAGGCCCGGTATCTGTTTGATGTGGCGCCGGAACAGATCAAGGTGGTGGTGCACCCCCAGAGCATCGTTCATTCCATGGTGGCGTACCAGGACGGCTCGGTGCTGGCGCAGATGGGTATGCCGGATATGAGAGGGGCCATTGCCTATGCGCTCTCTTTTCCAGAGCGGCTCCCGCTCAAGCTGCCGGTTCCTGACTGGGCGGCACTTTCTGCCCTGACCTTTGAAGCACCGGATCTGGACCGGTTCCCCTGCCTTGCGCTGGCGTTTTCCGCCTGCCGGGCCGGCGGTACGCTGCCGGCGGTGATGAATGCCGCCAATGAGGCGGCTGTGGCGGATTTTTTAACGGACCGGATTCGTTTTATCGACATCCCGGATCGCATCTGTCGGGCCATGGATGCCCATGACATGACAGCAGATCCGGATCTGGAAACCATTCTGGCGGCTGATGCCTGGGCGCGCGCGTTTGTCTCTGGCCTGCCGCAGTCGGGATAGCAGCGTATGACAACAAGTATTACAACCCTGGTGGTGGTCCTCGGTGTTCTGATTTTTTTTCATGAGCTGGGGCATTTTCTTGTGGCGCGTCTGTTCGGCGTGGGCGTGGAAAAATTTTCCCTGGGGTTTGGGCCCCGGATTTACGGTAAAACCGTGGGGATCACGGATTACCGGCTGTCTGCCATCCCCCTGGGTGGGTATGTGAAAATGGTGGGCGATGAACCGGATGCGGAGATCGCACCCGAGCTGATTTCCTATGCGTTTACCCATAAACCGCTCTGGCAGCGCATGCTGATTGTGGCCGCCGGTCCGTTTTTCAACTGGCTGCTGGCAGCGGTGATTTTTTTCGGGCTGTTTGCGACCCTGGGCACGTACCAGCTGGAACCTGTGGTGGGATCCCTGCAGCCGGGTATGCCGGCCGAAGCGGCTGGCATCGCGTTCGGCGACCGCATTCTGGCTGTGAACGGCCGGGATGTGAGCACGTGGCAGGAAATGTCTGCCCTGATTCAGCATTCGGCAGGAAAACCGGTGGCCATCCATGTCCGCAGAGGGGCTGAAACGCTGAACCTGACCCTGAAACCCAGGATCACGGCAGACACGAACCTGTTTGGGGAAACCGTGAACCGGTATCTGATCGGTATTGGTTCTGATACATCTGCTGTGGTTCAGGTGCCGGTGGGGGTGTTTGCGGCCATGGTCAAAGGCGTGGTCCAGACCTGGGAAATCACGCGTCTGACCGTGCTGTCTGTGGTGAAAATCATTCAGGGCGTGGTATCGCCCAAAACCCTCGGCGGACCGATCATGATCGCCCAGATGGCCGGTGAACAGGCGAAGGAAGGCATGGTGAATCTGCTGGGATTCATTGCTGCCATCAGTATCAACCTGGCCATTTTGAATCTGCTTCCCATTCCGGTGCTTGACGGCGGTCATTTGTTCTTTTTTTCCATGGAAGCGATTTTGAGACGTCCAGTGGGGAAACGGACCCGGGAGATCGCCCAGCAGGTGGGGGTCTCGTTGTTGCTGCTGCTGATGGTATGGGTGTTTTTCAATGATATCATGCGGATGTTAAGCGGGCCGGCAGGGCCCTGACCTTGTTAACCGGGTCATGAGACGCGATGCACGCAGTATCCGCCCGCCGGGATACCTGACCCTATGAATGAAATGGCGACACCATGCAGAAACGATTGGAAATCGGAATGAAACCGGCCTTCAGGGATGCCGAAGGCGCGGGGATAAAAGAAAAAGCGAAAGAGTATTTCGGCATTCATGTGTCAGACATCCGGACCCTGCATATTCTGACCTTTGATGTGAACCTGACAGAGGCGCAGTTTGAAACCATCCGCACGGATATTTTCACCAACCCGGTGACCCAGGTTTCCGCTTATACGCCGCTTGCCAATGACTTTCACTGGTGCATCTGGGTGGGATTTCGCCCGGGGGTTCGGGACACGGCTGGCAGCACGGCCATTGAAGCCATTGCGGACGGGCTGGGCATCAGACTCGCAGACAGCGATGCGGTCTATACTTCCCGGCGCTACTGCCTTCAGGGCGCGGATCTCACACGGACCGATGCAGAGACCATCGCAAAAGAACTGCTGGCCAACGATATCATCCAGCAATGGCGGGTGTACAGCCGGGAGGAATGGGATCCGGACCAGGGCATCGGCCTGATCATCCCCCGGGTAAAGTTAGACCACGTGCCTACGATAACCCCGATTCCCATTGCATCGGATGCAGTGCTGAAATCGGTGAGCGATGCCCGGAATCTGGCATTGAACGTCAATGATATCCCGGTGATCCGGCGGTATTTTTCCGATCCGGATGTCAAGGCCAACCGCAGATCCATGGGGCTGGACGCGCCCACGGATGTGGAACTGGAATATCTGGCCCAGGCCCGGAGTGACCATTGCAATCACAATACCTTCCGGGGCCTGTTCCGGTATATGGATGGTGAAACCGGCGAAACCGAACACCACGACAACCTGTTCAAGACCTGTATCCAGCAGCCGACCCAAAAACTGCAGGCGGAAAAAGACTGGGTGATTTCCGTGTTGTGGGACAATGCCGGTGTGGGGGCTTTTGACGAAGAGACCCACTATGTGATCACCGGCGAGACCCACAATTCACCGTCAAATATGGAAGCCTACGGCGGGTCCATGACCGGCATCGTCGGTGTCTATCGGGATCCCCTGGGCACCGGGCTCGGTTCCCGCCTGATCATGGGCAGCTACGGATACTGTGTGGGCCCCCGGGATTATGACGGAGCTCTGAAACCGAAACTCCATCCCCGGCGGCTGCTTGACGGGGTCATCGAAGGCGTCAGGGACGGGGGCAATAAAAGCGGGATTCCCACGGGTTTCGGGCAGGTGATGTTTCATCCGAGCTACCTGGGAAAATGTCTGGTCTTTGTGACCGCCATCGGGCTGATGCCGAAAACCGTCAAGGGAAAGCCCGGTCACGAGAAGAAAACCACCGCCGGTGAATACATCCTCATGTGCGGGGGCCGGGTCGGCAAAGACGGCATTCACGGTGTGACCGCCTCTTCAGAGACCTTTTCCGCCAACACCCCTGCCGGGCATGTGCAGATCGGTGACCCCTATACCCAGAAGAAGATGCATGATTTTATCCTCGAGGCACGGGATGAAGGGCTGATTGCCTTTATCACGGATAACGGCGGGGGTGGGTTGTCGTCGTCCATTGGCGAATCCGCTGAATTCAGCAATGGCTGTGAAGTGGCACTGGACAAAGTCCCGCTCAAATATGAGGGGCTGGACCAGTGGGAAATCTGGGTGTCCGAATCCCAGGAGCGGATGACCCTTTCCGTAAAGCCCGAGCACCTGGACCGATTTCAGGCACTGGCGGAAAAACATGCTATCGAAAGCACGGTCATCGGCCGGTACACGGATACGGGCAAGCTGCACTTGACCTATAACGGCGAAACCTGCGCCTACATTGACATGGATCTCTTGTCCGCGGGCTTTCCCCAGTGGGAATTTGATGCGGTGTGGACGTCACCGGCCAGCCGGGGACTTTTGGAGCCGGTGATCGGCATGCCAACTGACTGGAACCGTCTGATCACGGATATGCTGGCCCAGCCGAATATTTGCTCCAAGGAGTGGATTGTCCGTCAGTATGACCATGAAGTCCAGGGAACCAGCATCATCAAGCCCCTGACCGGCGCGGGCCGGGATATTCCATCTGATGCAGCAGTGATAAGACCGGTACTGTCCAAACATCACGGGCTGGCCTTTTCCCAGTCCCTGCTGCCCACCTATTCGGCCATTGACGCCTATCACATGACAGCCTGCACCATTGACGAGGCGGTACGCCGGATTCTGGCGGTGGGCGGTACCCTGGATCATATCGGCGGTGTGGACAATTATTGCTGGCCGAGTATCCAGTATCACCCGGAAACCAACCCGGATGGTCCATTCAAGGCGGCCCAGCTGGTGCGCTCGTGCAAGGCCCTCAAAGCAGCGGTGGAAGCCTGGGGCATTCCGCTGTTGTCCGGAAAAGACAGCATGTATGTGGACGGTCATCTCACCGGCGCATACGGGCAGACCCAGAAGGTGTCGGGTTTAGAGACCCTCCAGTTTTCGGCCGTGGGACGCATTGCGGATATCAGCACCTGTGTGACCCTGGATGCCAAGATGCCCGGGGACCGGGTGTATGTGCTGGGGGTGACACGAGATGAACTCGGGGGATCGGAATATTACGCGCTGCTCGGTTATGTGGGTGCGCAGGTGCCCACGGTGGATTTCAAGGCCTTTCAGGTGCTGTATAAAACCCTGACCCAGGTGATTGCCGAAGGCCTTGTGGCATCGGTTCATGGTGTATACCGCGGAGGACTTGGCGTCCATCTGCCCATGGTGGCCATGGGCGGTCGTCTGGGGCTGGAGGCGGATATTTCAGCGATTCCGGTGCTGGACCCGGACCTGCGCGCGGACCGGCGGCTTTTTTCCGAGTCCGCGGGCCGGTTTATCGTGACCGTGGCACCCGAACACTGGGAGGTATTTGAAAAACATTTCAAGGGACTGGCCTGCCGCTGCATCGGTACGGTAACCGCGTTGCCGGATCTGGTGATTCGTGACGGCGAAACCCCGCTGGTATCGCTTCCCGTGGAGACCTTGGTGGCGGCCTGGAAGGCGCCTTTTGGAGAGCTGATATGAAACCGGTGAAAGCCCTGGTCCTGTCCGGATACGGACTCAACTGCGATTATGAAACCGTACATGCCTTTGAGCAGGCAGGCGCATCTGCCAGGCGGGTGCACATCAACGATGTGATTCAGCAGCGGGTGCAGCTGGCGGATTTCCACATCCTCGCCTTTATTGGCGGATTCAGCTGGGGGGATGACCATGGTGCCGGCGTGATTCAGGCCCATCGGTTGAAAACCCACATCGGTGATCAGCTGTTGGCATTTGTGGCAGACGGAAAACTGATCATCGGCATCTGTAACGGGTTTCAGACCCTTGTAAATATGGGGCTGCTTCCCGGAAATGAACGCGGTACTGTCTGTTTTGACCGGTCTGTGGCCCTGACGGCCAATGCCTGCGGTAACTTTCGGGATGCATGGGTCCACCTGGCCGCAGATCCGGAAAGCCCGTGCGTGTTCACAAAGGGATTTGATCATGTGGCGTTTCCGGTACGGCACGGGGAAGGCCAGTTCGTGACCGATACGGCCACGCTGGCGCGGCTGAAGGCCAACCATCAGGTCGTGTTCCGGTATGCGGGACCTGACGGCACCCCTGCTGGCGGCGCATTCCCGGACAATCCCAACGGATCCATGGACGACATTGCCGGGATTTGCGACCCCACCGGCCGGATTTTCGGCCTCATGCCCCATCCGGAAGCCTATCATCATCCGGCCAACCATCCAGACTGGTTCCGCATGCGCGAGCAAAAGAAACGCAAGGGGATACCCGGTCTAATTGAAGAAACGCCCGGCATCCGTCTGTTCCGGAATGCTGTGGAAGCCATGGCTGCCGGCTAAACCTGCCCACTGAGCGGAAAGGGACTTCTTCATGGGCATGCAGACCCTGCGGGTCAATCTGGCGTTCAGTCTGCTGACCTACCTGACGCTGGCCATGGGGCTCATCGGTCTGGTGGCTGTGATGGCGTTTCAGCGGATCGCGGTCGGCCAGGTGGCTCAACACGGCAGGTTTCTGACAACGGCTGCAGATGCTGTGATGATGCAGAAACACGCTGATACCGTTTCCCTTCCCGCGCTTTCCCCGCTGCGCGAGTTGATGGACAGGACCGGCGCTGTCGCGCTGGTGGTGGAGGATGCGGACCGGAACGCAAGTTTTTCCCTTGGCAGGGCCGGGGGGATGGCAGATGAACTGAAACAGGCTGCCCGGGCGGCCCTTGGCAATCAGACTGAATCATGCGCCTTTCTGCAGCCGGTATGGACGGTCACCGGCAGGCGGTATACGGCCATTCGTGTGGCGGCTCCGGGCGTGAACGGCACCTTGGGTATCAGTGTGCTGCTTTCGCCCGCAGACACCTACCGAAGGGTGGACGCGTTTTTGCATCTTTTGTGTGTGTACGGCGGGATCAACCTGATCCTGCTCACCTGCGTGGGGCTGTTTCGTTTCAGCAACCTGGTGATCCACCCTGTGCAGCGGCTGGTCCGGGAAGCAGACGCGTTCCGGGATGACGGGGTGTTTTTCGGGTATGCGGACGCCGGAATCAACGATTTTAAGAAACTGTCACGGTCCCTCAACGGGATGATGGAGCGGATCCGTCTGGACCGGGACCGGCTTTCTGAAACGGTCCGGTCCCTTGAAACGGCAAACCAGGATCTCAAAGCGGCCCAGGCCGAGATTGTCCGTGCTGAAAAACTGGCTACAGTGGGACGCCTGGCTTCGGGCGTGGCCCATGAAATCGGCAACCCCCTGGGCATCGTAACCGGTTATCTGGAGATGCTTGCTGCGGAACTGCCGGTGTCTGAGGAATCTCACGATATGGTGACAAGGGCTGCGGCTGAAGTGACCCGCATCGACACTATCATCCGGCAGCTGCTGGATTTTTCAAGACCTTCGCCGCGCACGGACGGCATGTGTCATGTGCATGACCTGATCGCGGATATTGCAGGGATGCAGCCTCTGCAGCCGATGATGGAGGGCCTGTCCATTGAGACCTGTCTGAACGCGGCAGATGATAGGGTTCGCGCAGACCCAGGCCAGCTGCGCCAGGTATTGATGAATCTGGTGATCAACGCCGCAGATGCTCTCCATTCGGTAGATGCGGATGGAACCCGCCGCTGGATCCGTCTGGAGACCGACCGGCCTGAATCTGGCGGTCCATTTCAGATCCGGGTGCTGGATAATGGGCCGGGCGTATCAGCGGCCCATGCCGGGGATGTGTTTGATCCCTTTTTTACCACCAAACCGCCGGGCCACGGAACCGGTCTCGGGCTCTGGGTGGTATATACCCTGATAACAGACATGGGGGGAACCATTGCCCTGGAAACGCCGCCTGAAGACGCTTCCACCTGTTTTGTGATCACCGTTCCCGTTTACAAAGAGTCTGCAACCTACTGAAATTTAAACAAGTTTTTTTAATGGTGCCCCTGCAGTGCCGCTGGCGGCAGATGCTCCCGGAGTGAAACCGTGAAAACGCATATCCCAAACGATCTTTTGAAAAATCGTCATATCCTTGTTGTTGATGATGAGCTGAATATGCGGCATCTCTTGTCCGGGCTGCTTTCGAAACAGGGATGCCGGGTGGTGACAGCCGGTGACGGTGAAGACGGCGTACGTCAGCTGGTGGCGGCGAATACGGCGGGAAACGGATTTGACGTGGTGCTCTGCGATATGCAGATGCCGGTGCTGGATGGCATGGGGTTTCTGGAAGCGGCGGGCGAGCGACTGTCGGACACGCCGGTGATCATGATGTCTGCCTACGCCACCATTGATACGGCGGTCAAGGCCATGCAGCTGGGCGCGTTTGATTATATTTCAAAGCCTTTCAAGATGGAAGCGGTGCTGCATGCAGTTTCCAAAGCCATAGAGCGGGAAGCCCTGCGAATGGAAAATCAGGCCCTGAAGGTACGGCTCGAGCAGGCGGAAGGCCGGTTTCAGTTCGGCCGCATGATCGCGGAAAGTGACCTGATGCAGGCGGTGTTTTCGCTGGGGGAAAAAGCGGCCCGGTACGATACCACGGTGCTGGTGACTGGTGAAAGCGGCACCGGAAAAGAACTGATGGCGCGGGGGATCCATTATTCGGGAAAGCGCAAAGACCACCCCTTCGTACCGGTGAATTGCGGCGGTCTGCCGGAAACCCTGGTGGAGAGCGAATTGTTCGGTTACGTGCGCGGTGCGTTTACCGGTGCGGACCGGGATCATCCGGGCTTGTTTGCCGAGGCGGACACAGGCACCCTTTTTCTGGATGAAATCGGAGAACTGCCAGCACCGGTACAGGTGAAACTGCTCCGGGTGCTTCAGGAACAGGAAGTGCGGCCGGTGGGGGCGACCCGGTCTGTGGGGGTGGATGTGCGGGTTATTGCCGCTACGTCCCGGAATCTCTCGGCGGAAGTGGCCGCGGGCCGTTTCCGGGAAGATCTGTTTTACCGGCTGAATGTGCTGCCGGTGCATCTGCCGCCTCTCCGGGAACGGGACACGGATATTTCACCCCTGGCAGCGCATTTTCTCGAGCGGTTATCTGCCCGGATGGGGTTCGTATCCGCACGCATCGATCCGTCGGCCATGCGCTGTCTGGTCCGGCATGCCTGGCCCGGGAATGTGCGCGAGCTGGAGAATGTCATGGAGCGGGCCGCGGTGATGGCCGAAGGCAGGGTGATCCTGCCGGAACATTTGCCGGCAGCCATATCAGGTGAGGCCGGGCTGCCTTCAACGCAAGGGGATGGAATGATTTATCCACTACGCCTTTCACCGGAAAATCTTTCCATCAAGAAAGCCCGGATGCAGCTCGAAGCAGACCTGATCCGGAAAGCCCTTGAAACCACCGGCGGAAACCGGACCCAGGCAGCACGTCTGCTGGAAATCAGCCATCCGTCCCTTCTCTCCAAAATGAAAACTTACCGGATTATTGGCTGATGGATTGTTTAAACCGAGAGTCGTTGCAGATGCCTGCTGTATTGCCGCTTTTTTTACAAATAAACTCAGTGAGGTTCGGTTAGCTTTTTCCATTCCTATATGAGTTTTCTTCAGGTATCTCCAATGAGATAAAGGACAGTCAAATAATACATTTTGATGGAGCGTAAAATAGACGTCGTTTTACCCGCGCTACAAAAAAACACGATAGTCAACTTCAAGGACACCCGCAATTTTTTGGGCAAGCGTTTTTCCTAGGGGCCTTTTGTTATTTTCCATTTCTGAAATGTGCCTGCGGGGTATGCCGGTACTTTCGGAAAGCTTTTCCTGTGTCATTCCTTTTTTATGCCGTGCGCCGGCAAGACTGGCGCCGACTTCATTATGGGAGAATTCAGGGAAAGCGTCCCGCCATGGAATGGTATTTTCATTCTCATCCGCATGAAGAACAGTGAACCCTAACCGTTTTAGGGCTTTTACGGCCTGCCCCTTGTTGGCTTCAGGCCCTTTAAGCGTTAGTGTAATCATATTAATAGGGGGCTTTTTCGTTTGTTCCAGCATACATCACCTCTACCAATTGTATTTTTTTATCGATCACTTCCCATACCGCCACATAGGTTGATTTACCTTTTTTGATGTGGCAGTGGTGCCGGTTTTTGTCCAATTTGATGTAATTGGGCCAGTTCCCGCGAACAGGACCGGAAACCTCTATTTCTTTTAATAATAAAAACAACTGCTGTTTTACCGCAACAGGCATTTTGGAAACCTTCTTCATGGTCTTTTTAGAGAGAATGACTGTCCAGTTCATAGGATGCGTGTACTATTTTTTGGTACAAAGGTCAATATTATAGCACCTAACTTAAGCATGTGAAGCAACGTATCCGGAGAGGATGCGCCATCATCGAGACGCCCTTCCACAGCCCCTGGTATACTGTAAAAAATTGCAGGAAAATACGCTTTTCCGGAGGGCTTTTATGCTCAAACAAAAAATACACAAATCCAGAATATTCTCCAAATCGGGCCTGGTACAACGTATCGGAATAATACGCTCTCAATCTGGTTCTATGAAAGAATCCTTGTTATTGGCTGATGGTTTGTTTAATCAGGTGCCCTGATTCCAACGCGTTACTGGTGCCTGTTGCAGGGCTGAATTATTTTGTCGATAAACTATAAAAAAAATTTATATCTATTGTTGTTTTTAATAGGTTGAACGCTTGGCGAAAAAATAATTTTTTATTTGATTTCAATTTCTTATTTATTTTTTTTGTCTTGTTACCTCTTGGAACGTTTCTTGAAATCAATAGAAGCAATATAAAAAATGGAGGAACCATGGTAATGAAAAGTCAACAGGGGATGACAATGATCGAGCTGATGGTGACGGTTGCCATTGTGGCCGTTATGGTCACCGCGGCAGCGCCGAGCTTCAATGACTGGATTTCGTCAAACCGGCTCAAGTCAAGTGCCAGAGAGATCCGCTCGATGCTTGAAATGGCACGTCTCAGTGCCGTTCGGGAACGGGAGAATGTTGTGGTAAGCTTTACCACAGGTCTGGCAGAAAACGGTACCTATGTGGTTTTTGTTGATGACGGCGCAAACGACAATGTTCAGGACGCTTCAGAAACCGTCCTGGGGTCCGGCAGTATGCCGAAACGCGTGACGCTGGCGTCGGCGGCATTCAACAGCAATTCCTATATAAGGTTCAATGCTATGGGGCTGGCGCCGGATCTTACCTCCGGCAGCGGGCAGGTGGGGCTGACCAACGATATTAGCCAGTCGCTGAGTGTTCAGGTGAATCTGGCCGGCACATCGAAAATCTTTTAATCAGGAGGCATGTGTCATGGATAACAGAGGATTCACCTTAATTGAACTGATGATTTCAGCTACCCTGGGCATTGTGTTGGTTTCAGGGGCCTATATGGTCTACAACAGCCAGATCCAGTCGAATGTGGTGCATGAAGAATTGACTGCCACCCAACAGGGACTCCGTGCCGCCATGTATATGATATCGAAGGAGTTGCGGAAAGCCGGCTATGATCCGGATCCGAACAATGCTGCCGGTGCTACGATTCTAGTGGCCAGGGATGATCGCGTCCGGGTCAGCTTTGTGGAGAACGAAGATGGGCTGAACAATGACTCGGACGCACAAACGGACGAGGATGATGAGCTGCGAATGGTTACCTATGAGCTGAAGGATGTGAATTCGGACGGGAATACGGATCTGGTTAGGACTGATGATGTGGCCACGGATGTGATGCTGGCCGCCAATGTGGATCAGTTGGAATTTTTCTATACCCTGAACAATGGGACCCTCACCGTGAATCCTGCGGATCCGGATGATGTCCGGATGGTGCAGGTGACCCTGCTGGGGCGAACCGGGCGTTCAGGAGGGAGTGACAGCCGTACGGTTTCCTATTCTCCCCCCCGGCCTGCAGGCTGGACGGGTCCAGCTGCACCGGTCTGGACGTATACGGACGCGTTTCGAAGGGTTCAGTTGACGAATACGGTTCTGGTCCGGAATCTCATGTGATGCAAATTACTGTAAAGGAGGACTTCATGGCTGAAACCATGCAAGCGCAGAATGATGCAGCTGGGTTTACGCTGATCGAGATCATGATAGCTCTGGTGCTGCTGTCCATTGGTGTGCTCTCCATTGCATCGCTTCAAGTGGCGGCAGTTCAGGGGCGCGCATCATCGTTCAACATTACCACGGGCGGTGCCTGGGCTGGAGAACAGGCCGAGCAGCTGATGGCACTGAATTATACGAATGCAGATCTCGCTGATGGCGCCCACCCGGCTGTCAGTCTCGGTGATGGGGGAAAATATACGGCTAGCTGGGTGGTGAGTGAGAACACCGCGGCACAGACCAAAAATATCACGCTCACGGTCCTCTGGAATGTGGGCGTGAAAACCCATTCAACGCAGGTCTCTTTTATGAAAGCGAAGGATTATGAATAACCACCGGCGAAATATTTCGCAAGAACCGGGGGAGGCAGATATGAAAAAGCATGCGGTATATCCGGCAGCAGATGAACGCGGGTCTGTGATCATGGTCACCCTGATCATCATGCTGCTGATCACGGTTATCGGATTTTCCGCCATCAACACGTCGGATGTGGACCTTCAGATTGCCCAAAACGACCGGCTCCACCGCCAGCAGTTCTATTTGGCTGAATCCGCCATCGTAGAAGGGTTCCAGCGCCTTGAACTGTCTGTGAATCCGGAGGCGGAAGGCATTGATCTGAATAATAACAAGGAGACTGCGAATCTGGATGACGGCAGTAATACGCTCACTTACGCCATCGACGATCAGGGGATAGCCAGTGGGTATTCTCTGTCCATCGGCAGCGGAACCGTTAAAAACATGCACAACTTGATCATTGCCGGTGTTTATGACCAGCCGACCGGAGCGAAGAGCGGGCATGTGGAAATAGAAATCGGCGTTAAGAAGAAAATTTAAATAGGGGGCATTATGCGCGGTAAACAGATACGAAAGCGATCCGGACGGTATGCATCACTCGGATCATTGACAGTGGTTTTTCTGCCATCCTTACTGGCTGTGATGGTCATGCTGATGGGGAGTACGGCATTGGGTACGAACATCAGTGATTATCCAATGGAAACCGAAATTCAGCCGGCACCGCCGAGCGTCATGTTCGTACTTGATGATTCAGGGAGCATGAACTGGGGGATGATGGTGTCATCTTCGCTGGAACCCGGAATGGCGACCGGTCAAGGGAAATTCAACTATAAAAAATATATTTTTTCCGGTCTTGACGATGCGAATAAAGAACGCTGGGAATGTCAGTGGCAGGGGACAAACAAACTCTATTACAATCCGCAAATGGACTACGTGGAGTGGCCGTCTGGAACGACATTCAACTATACCATCGACTCATCCAACGCCCGATACCCCCGGAATGATCCTTCAAAACTCCCGACCTTCGATCTCCTGGCCATTTTCCATACGCTGACGGATTCGTCGAGTATAAATCTTGTAAGGGATAATTTACAGCCTGCCCCGGCTTTCGAATGCAGTAGTGATGACTGGTTAGAGTCGAGTCATAATCAAACGGAATATAAAGGCAGTTCCTATTATACAACAAAACACAATGCCTCGGCGACCTGGAGATTTGATGTGCCAATAGCCGGTTCTTACGGCGTATGGCTCTGGTGGGCGTGTAATCCGGGAGACGCGCGGGATCAAGCGGCCACGTATACGGTGCATCATGCAGGAGGGGATACCGACTTGCCGGTGATGAATCAAAAGGAGAATGCCGGCCGGTGGAATTTTGGGGGGAATTTTTCTTTTAATGCAGGCACGGCCGGGTATGTGAAGCTGACACGAACATCGAGCTCCGGCGGGACAAGTGCGGACGCGGTTAAACTCATGCCCGCCGGTGAGGACAATAATATTTATATCCGGAATGCACACTACTACCTTCGTGAAGAGAGTACCGGCCAGGTCTACCTGGTCAATTTTACCAGTGAGAACACCCGGGAATACTATCGGTTTAACCCGAGCGCCTCCGGGGACTACCGGGTATCCTATGCTGAAATGACCCCTGTGGCCGATCTCCCGGCCTCCCTTAAGACCGCAACCAAAGTGGTGGATGGTAAAATCGAAACCTGGACCTATCCCGATGCGGCCACGGATTTTATTAATTTTGCCAGGTGGTATTCATTCTACCGGACACGGAAGTTTGCCGCCAAAGCAGCAGTAGGGCGGGTGATCGATGATATTGAGGGGGTCCGCGTCGGATTCTACAGCATCCATCAGCGTCTGAATCAGGTTCCGCTGGATGTGATGGTGACCCGGGAAAGCGTGCTGTATGACAATACCGGTGACCTGCTGGATGCCCTGTATGCCATGACTTCCAGCGGCGGTACCCCCTTGCGCAGGGCGTTGCAGGAGGTTGGAAAATTTTATGATGGTGAGGCAAACAACATCAGCACTGTGAATCCCTATGAAACCGTTGCCATGGGCGGCGGGTGTCAGCAGATGTTTGCCATTGCCATGACAGATGGGTACTGGAACGGCTCTGCTCCGGTTGTGGGGAATGCAGATGGCGATCAGGGAGCCCCGTTTCAAGACACCTACGAGAATACACTGGCGGATGTGGCCATGTACTATTACAAAAAGGATTTATCAGATCTGCCCGATGATGTGCCGACCTCTTCCTGCGATATGGCGGGCTGGCAGCATATGGTTACGTATACGGTTTCCTTTGGGGTGGAAGGGACGATTCCCCTGGCTGACCTGAACAAAGATGGGTTAACGGATATCCCGGAATATGCGGATGATCCCTGCTTTTTGGTGAACAACTCTTATCCCACATGGACGGGTGTTAGTGGAAATGCGAGGAAAATTGATGATCTACTCCATGCAGCCATCAACGGCCGTGGGGTTTATTACAGTGCCTCTGATCCACAGGCCTTGGTCGATGCGCTGACCAGCGCTCTGGAGGATATTGAGAACCGCGTGGCCTCCGGTGCCTCGGCTGCGTTGAGCGGTGAAGAGGTCCAGTCCGGGTCGGATCTGTATCAGGCCCTTTATTCCTCGGCCACCTGGACCGGGGATCTGACAAAGCGGACCCTGTCCGTGGACCCGAGCACCGGAAAACTGGCGTATACCGATCCTGTGTGGCATGCGGCAGATGAGCTGGATGCCATGGCGCTGTCGGATCGCCGGATTGTCACATTCGATGGCAGTGACGGTATTCCGTTTAGGCACGATCGTCTCACCGCAACCCAGCAAGCCTCCCTGGGAACGGATTCCATCCAGGTGGTAGACTATATCCGCGGTGCGGAGATCTCAGGATTCCGGGAACGGGAGAGCCGGCTGGGGGATATCATCCATTCTGCGCCGCTGCTGTTGGGAAACACCGTATTTGTGGGCGCCAACGACGGAATGCTCCATGCATTTGATGCCAGCAATGGGAAGGAATTGTTCGGGTATATCCCGAGTATTGTCCTGGGCCGGCTGGATAACCTGACTGATATCGACTATTCCCATGAGCTGTTTGTGGACATGACACCCAACTATATGATGATCCCCAGTGTGGGTACCCTGCTGGTGGGTGGCCTGGGAAAAGGAGGAAAAGGGTATTATGCCCTGAATGCGACGGGTTTGGCTACCATCACGGACACGACAACCGAGACGGATATTGCAAACGCTGTTATGTGGGAGTTTACCCATGGCAATCTGGGATACACCTTCAGTGAGCCCCTTCTTGTAAAGGCCGGGGATCCGGCCAGTCCAACCTGGGTGGTGGTCTTCGGAAACGGCTACAACAGTGATCCGTCCGGGGATGGTGACACGACAGGGCATCTGGCAGATGCCAAAGCAGCCCTGATCATCATCGATGCCGCTACCGGTGGCGATACGGCCAATGGCGGATTTGTGAAAGTCATTGAAACCAGTGTGGGCGATGACAACGGTTTGGCCACGCCAGCGTTGATCGATAAGGACGAAAACGGCGTGGTTGATTATGCCTATGCCGGTGATCTGAAAGGAAATCTCTGGAAATTTGACCTTTCGAATAAGGTGCCCGCACTCTGGGCCGTGGCTAACAGCGGCCAGCCGCTGTATCATGTGGCGTCCGGTGATGCGATTACCATCAAGCCGGACGTGATGCGGCATTGCGAAGATGAATCCACCGTGATGGTGGTCTTCGGGACCGGCCGGTTCCTGCACGGTGATGACCGGGATGATGTGACCACAAAATCCATTTATGGTATCTGGGATTATGGGGAGGTAAATTCGGGAAATCTTCAGCAGCAGACCGTGATATCGTACACGGAGAATCCGGATATTGGCGGACAGTATATCCGGATGACCAGCAGCAATGATGTGGAGTGGTACGATGCTGCAGGGACCGTGAATCAGACCGGTTGGTATCTGGATCTTCCCCTTTCCGGCGAGCGGGTGGTGAAGGATGTGAAAATTGTTGCCGGACTGGCGGAGATCATCTCTTTTATACCCGATGAATCACCCTGTAACGGCGGTGGAAATTCCATTGTTCATAAATTGAATGCCTGCACCGGTGCACGGTCTGCCAAGGCCCAGTATGATATCGACGGTGACGGCGATGTGGATGCTGATGACCTGGTCGAGCTGGATATCACCGGAGAATTCGGTGCCGAGATCGATATTGATGAGTTCACGACCTATTTTGATGCATCGGCTTTCTCTGTGCTCAGCAACGGTGGTAGCGAGATCACCGATGCTACCCTGCAGGCACTGCTGAATACCTACGGTGACGGAACGTCACTGACTGCGGATCAGTATGCATCTGCCGGTATTACCATTCCCTTCTCCTTCTTTGCTGGTGGGGGGAGTTCAATTGAGATTGATGACCTGAGGAAAATATTCACAACCGCTCTGTTGGCACCTACCGGCTTGTCCTTTACCGGTATGCTGCACACGTCTGTGAGTGTGGATACCACGGATGAAACAGCAACGGAGATCTTCTCCAGCTCCGGTGCCAATTCGCTGGAAACCGTCACCACTATCAAGGATATTAAGGGCATGTACTATTGGTTGGAAAAAGAATAATTCAGTTACAGTGCGGGAACGAACACCCTGTTCCCGCACTGCCGGGCAGGAGACCAAACAATGGCACAACGAAAACATATGGAGGACGCTATGCAGCTTCCGGTTTATCATCGGTTTCTTTTCATTTTCAAGAAAATCTGCCTGCTTGCAGGCATGGTTATGACCCTCTGGACCTTTTGCGTAACCGCTGTCATGGCAGATCAGATTTATTTTACAAAACCATCGAAAGACGGAAAAACAATGGTCCCCCTGTACCACGGGTATCCGGAATTTGTTCATGTGGCCGGAACACTGGATGGATTAATGGAAAAGACAATTGTTGTTGACGATTCGGAGTATCCGGTGTCAGACAGAACGCGGTTCAATCGAAAACAGTCCCTGAATGCGTCCACAGCCCTTTTTCGTTCCGGAGATTATGTGGGACTTGTATTTAAAACCAAAGACGGCAGGATCGATTATTCTACACTGGAGTCGGTCTGGTGGCTATATGATTCCCTGCCGGAGGATTAAACGGTAAATGATGGTGCCGGTTAACGGATCCGTTGAATCGGTATAACGCGATGTGAGCCAGTCGTAAGGCAAAATAACAGACGTAAGGCAAGTCGAATTTCATTCGACTTGCCTTTTTTTTGTTTGCAGGCAAACGTAAAATAGTTTGTTTTTATATTATTTCTATTTACAAAAATAAAGCATAGTGATAAAAATTTATTTAAAATATTTTATAAATAATTCAATTAAACAAGTTTTTGTATACGCAGGGACGGAGCGGTATGATCTTCTGCAGGCGGATTGATGATTGGGAGCGAAGGGTGGTGATAGGACTCGTGGCTTCAGGCGGATTCACGGCAACGGAACTGATGGTGACAATTGCCATTGCCGGTGTGCTGGCGATGATTGCCGCGCCCAACCTGATGGACATGAAGGCATCCCAGGTGTTAAACGCAGCTGCCAGGGATATTCATTCCAGTTTTCAAATGGCACGGATGACAGCCATTAAGGAGTGTTGCAATGTTCGGGTGGTATTCAGTACGGAATCCAACGGCAGTTACGTGATTTTCAGAGATACAGATAACGACGGAGCCCAGGATACGGATGAGCCTGTGATTCGGTCCAGACACTTTGAAAAACCACTTTCGTTATCGTACATCCATTTTTCAAGCAATGATGCCGCGTGCTTGAACAGCCGTGGCTTTGCGTCAGCCTCCTATGGTCATGTGGTCGTGAAACATGAAAATGAAAAAACGAAAAAGATTACATTGGCTCCGTCAGGCTATTCACATATTAACTGATAGGGGAGGCAATCCGAATGCATGCGGAAAATGGATTTACGCTGATTGAGCTGCTGATTGGGATTGCCGTATCGGCGATCGCGATGACAGCTGTTTATCACTTCTACATCACTCAGGTGGAGACACGTGTGATTCAGGAGCAGGTCGCTGCGATGCAGCAGAATATTCGGGTGGCCATGAGTGTGATCGAGCGGGATATTCGGATGGCAGGGTATGATCCGGATCCGTCAGATAACAAGACACCTGGCATTATCACGGCTGTAAGCGATCAGATCAAGCTGAGTTATATGGGCGACTGTGACGGATCGAACAACGATGACACCGGGGGCGTGGACGATGCCGGGGAAGATCGATTGATGGCAACCGTGACCTACGTGCTGGGTGATGCCGGGGGCGGCTATGATGCAGATACGGATAAGGATGATTTAAAGCGGGTGTTCAAGCGGCGTGAAACATCGGGGGAAAGTCATCGATATTTTGCGCTCAATATTGAAAAAATTGAGTTTTTTTACCACATGAAAGATGGGGGACTGACGCTTAGCCCGACGGCTAACCGGGATATAACCGGGGTAGAGATCACCCTGCTGGCGCGAACAGCAAAAGCGGACCCACATTACACGAACAACGAAACGTATAAAACCCCGGGAAACCAGATATGGCGCGGAGACAATGACGGGTATCGCCGTCTGATGATGTCTCAGCTGGTGTCCTGCCGGAACATGTAAAAAGTAAAAGCAGAATGAAGCAGACAGAAGAAAGACAGACGTCCTTGGAAACAGGACATGCGGGTGGGTTTTCACTGATTGAACTCTTGATCGCTCTGACGATTTTTTCCATTGGGCTTCTTGGGATCGCAGGGCTTCAGCTGTCCGCCATTAAAGGAAATATCAGCGCCAAACATCTGAACCGGTCTGCCGTGCTGGCGTCGGATCAGATGGAGCGTCTTCTGGCCATGCCGTATGCATCCATCCGTAACGGCAGCGCCGATGTGTCGGAAGGCGAGAAAACGTTTTCGCTGTCATGGACCGTAACTGCCCCGGCTGATAAGGACTATAAGTCCATTGAGGTTATCTGCGGCCCGAAAACGACTTCGGGCGATACACCGTCCAGAGGCGCAGTCACGATGAAAGCGGCGAAAGTAAAGGTTGACTAGACAAGGAGGGCGTATGACGACGTTCGAATACCCGGATATACAGGAAACACTGGCAGATGAGTCTGGCCTCATGCTGCTGGTGGTGATGGTCGTGCTGTTTTTTACTACCCTCATTGCCTATTCAGCGATACATAACGCCGCTATCGAGCTGCGGATTGCAGGGAACGACAGGCAGCACCGTCGGGCGTTTTATAAGGCGGAAACAGCGGCGACTGAAGGGGCGGCTGCGTTGATGCGGGCGGATACGGCAGCGGATCTCGCCGCGCTTGTGGATGATGGTGATGCGGACAACTGGCAGTCGGCTTCCGCTCATGAAGGTGATGCGGAATCGCATCAGTATCGCGTGCGCTTGAAAGGGCCGACGCCGGGTGAATCGACCCGTACGGAAGGCCGTGGGATCAAGACCTATACGGTTCGGGGACGCTACAAGGGGAAAGACGGTCTGGCGGTGATCGAGGTGGATGTCCGAAAAGCCTCGATCTGATACACCCGCCATGAACACGAACAAATCGAAGATGAGAACGAGACGATGAAACTGGAGGCTCTGTTTGGAAAAATCGGTTTGGCGTTGCTGCTGCCGCTGGTGGTGGCGACAGGCGCAGCCACGGCCATTGAGATCAGTCAGATGCCGGTGGAATCTTATATCAAGGATGCGCCGCCAACCCTGATGTTTCTTTTAGATGATTCGGGCAGTATGGATGCCGAGATGATGATGGCTGAAGGGGAGGGCGGTACGTTCTGGTATGAGGGTTCCGATTACGGATGGCTTTTTGATGACCCATATGATGACAACACCTATTCAACAGGATATTCCCTGTTGACAGACGGGTATCGTATGTTCTGGCAAACCCAGTGCGCCCGGTTCAACACGATCTATTATGATCCGGAAATGACCTATGCACCCTGGCCGGCAACCCGTGACTTCAATTATGTGATTACCGATGCAAGAAATCCGAGATATCAGCCAGATAAACAGGGTACCTGCGATCTTCAGGGACTTTATTATAAACTGGAGGGCACCGGGTGGGGGCCTGTTGATATCCGGATCGCCCACTATTACCGCTGGTCGGAATCAGACAACTGCGCATATCTGATCAATCTGGATGGTCATATTACCTACTATAAAGTTCAGGCAACTGCGGGACCACTGCTCGGACATGATGAGCTGACACAGGTCGCCACAGCGGCAGTACCGGATGATGTCCGCCTTCCGGCAAACAGAACCTATGACCAGGAGTTGAAAAATTTTGCGACATGGTTTTCATTTTATCGGAAAAGAGTGTTTGTCGGAAAAGCGGCTGTGATGAATGCCATCAAGGGGCTATCCGGCATTCGGGTGGGGGTCTATTCGTTGAATCATGACAGTTATGAAATGCCCGATGGAACGATATCGAATAATAACGGCATCGTTTTGCCGGCCAGGGATGTGGGGGTGATGCGAAACGGCCAGGTGGTTGATCAGACCGATGATATCTTGAATGCACTATATCGGTTGAACGCCGAAGGCGCAACTCCGCTCAGGAGCGGATTGAATGACGTCGGCAAGTATTTTGACACCCAGCAGTCCTCTGTTATCAAAGGTGCCAATCCCTATGCAGCCGAAGCCAACGGAGGCGGGTGTCAGCAGGCGTTTGCCATTGTGATTACAGACGGGTACTGGAACAGCGAAAATGGCCCGGGCGTGGGGAATGCGGACGGTTCTCAAGCATCGCCGTTTGCCGATACCTATAGTGATACCCTGGCGGATGTGGCCATGTACTACTACAAAACCGATCTGGCAACGGATCTGCCGGATGATGTACCCAATACTTCTGAAAAGACGCCGTGCGACACGGCAACACACCAGCACATGGTGACCTATACGGTTTCTTTTGGCATGGAAGGCACCCTTTCCCTGTCAGACTATCTCGATGATGAGAACAACTGGCTGGATCCCTGTTTTGCGGATAACGCGCCGAACTGGCCGCAACCAGAGCGGGGGGAACAGACGACCATCGATGATCTGATGCATGCCGCAGTCAACGGGCGGGGCCAGTATTTCAGTGCAAAAAATCCCAAAACACTTTCCGATTCCCTGAAGGCGGTAATGCAGCATATTTCAAACCGGTTAAAATCCGGTTCATCGGTGGCCGTGTCCGGGCAGTCCCTGCAGACCGATCAGACCCTGTATCAGGCCTTTTTCCGGGGATCTGACTGGTCGGGTAACTTAAAAAAAACGACGGTGTCAAAGGAAGTGAACGCGGATACCGGCGCCATTTCTGCAAAATTCACCGATGTATGGGATGCCGGCTCAAACATTTCGATGGATGCCCATGAGTCTCGGGTCATCGTCACCTGGGACACGGAACAAAAGAAGGGGGTCCCTTTCAGAACGGTGAACCTGAATGCAGCGATGATGGATCGCCTTGACCCCATCAACCCGAAGAAATATTTGGATTTTCTCCGTGGAAAATCGGATCCGACCTTGCGGGAACGGTCGACGCCCCTGGGAGATTTTATCAATTCAGGTCCGACACTGGGGCCATCAATGGATCCAACGGCGCGTGTGGGTAATACGGTCTTTGTCGGAGGCAACGACGGGATGCTGCATGCGTTTAATACGGAAGACGGAACTGAACGGTTTGCCTACATCCCCGGCCTGGTGTTCGATAACCTGAAACGGCTGTCCCGCAAAGACTATTCGCATACCTGTTATGTCGATGCCACGCCTCAGCTTCTCAAGATGGATGATCACGCCTATATGGTCGGCGGACTGGGACGGGGCGGTAAGGGGTATTACTGCCTGGACGTGACCACCGCAGACGCGATGAAAACCGAAACAGACGTCGCTGCTGCCATCAAGTGGGAATGCACGGACGCGCTGATGGGTTACACCTACAGCCGGCCGATTCTTCTGGAAACGCGGTGTGAAACCACCCCCTGGGTGATCGTTGCCGGCAACGGATACAATTGCGAGGCGGGCGTGGCCCGGCTCATGGTGATCAATGCCCAAACCGGGGATGTGATCAACCGGATTGCGGTTGACGATGATATCGCGGATAACGGATTGTCCACACCCGTTGTAACAGAAACCGGCGATAAGGCATATATCGCATATGCCGGTGACGTGAAAGGACATATCTGGAAGTTTGATCTCACAGAGGAGGACCCCCGGTCCTGGAAAAAAGCGTACCGGCTGTTTACGACCGGGGAAATGACAGATCCGAAACCGGTTGCACCGATTTTGACGGAACCGGAAGTGATGCGAGCCTGCGATTCCCGTGAGGGGTATATGGTCTTGTTTGGTACCGGAAAACTGCTCCATGAGAATGATCTGACAGATTCAACTCCCCAGTATATTTACGGGATCTGGGATCATGGCAGTACCGTTGCCGGCCATGACCGTTTGATGGCGCAGACGATTATTTCAACACAAACACACACGGCAGGTAAAGTGGTGCGGATGTTTTCGAACAATGCGATGGACTGGTATGACTCGGATACAAACTCGTCCGGCAAAGAAGGCTGGTTTGTTAAACTGCCGGGAAACAACAATCCGGAAGATCCCGCAGAGCGGGTGCTCGAGGATATCCGCATCCAGGTGAGAAACGGCAGGGTCAACGGGATTTCATTTACCCCGAACAATGCCCCCTGTAAAGGCGGGGGGTCTTCTTTTGTCTACCGGATGAACGCCTGTACCGGAGGCCGGGTTGCCGGCTTTGAAGCCCAGTTTGATGTGAACGAGGATGGCCGGATTGATGATGCGGATCTGACAGCTGTTCCTATTGATGTTGGGGATGGAATGGATGCGGCTGAGTTTCTGAGGTACTACGGTGATTCGGGTGATTTCGAAAAACTGTCGGTGAATGGGGAAATCGACGAGGGTTCGCTGAGCACTGTGTTATCCGGAAAGATGCTAGCGGACTATGCGGCTTTGGGCATTACCCTCCCCTTTTCCATTTGGGATCGGGACGGTAACGGAGTGATCTCGCATGATGATTTGGCGCTTTTTTTTTCATCCGTACCCATGGTGCCCACCGGGGTTCAATTTGACGGCATGCTGCATACGCCGGCCCGTCTCAGTGTGAACACCGATTACGAACTCAACATCTACAGTACAACAGGTTCTGATGATATCGTCACAATGCTGACGCGGGATCCGTTGGATCAGGGGATTGTCTGCTGGCGGGAGCTGACAAATTGAGGCAACGTAAAACAGATAAAATGGAGTGCGTGATGAGAAATACCACCATGAAAGATGTACGCTGGAGGGCGGTCTTGATCGTGATCCTGATGGCCATTTTTTTTCAAACGCGTGCGTCATCGAAGCCGGTTCCCCCGCATGCCGGATATCCGATCAACTACCACCGGGTCGCCTACATTGCGTCTATTGATGCGCGCAGTATTCTCATTGGCGATAGTGTTTATGGAATTGATGAAAATACACAATTTAATCTGCCGGGAATGCTGAATGTCTCCAGTTCCCACTTTAAAACAGGGGACCTTGTAGGCCTTTTGTTTCGAAAAGACGCACCGAAAGTGGTTTCTGTCTGGCGTCTCACAAAAGACGACGCGATGCTTTACTGGGCAGAACACCGCTCGCAAAATACGCCGCCTGACCGTTGACTTGGTGCGCTGTTGCGAGGTGCGTCTGATCCGCCAGGACGGTTTGGGATGTTAACAAAAAGCTTTTTTCGATGTCATGTCCAATTTGTTTCTGCCGTCAGCCTTTTTTCTCGCACAATTACCGAATTCTGCTTAACAATCCTGAACATTTCATTTATACATAAAGGGTTTTTCACCACGTCCGGTGAAAAACCACCCCAGCGGAGTTGTTATGCATATCCTGATTTGCGGCGGCGCCGGCTATATCGGTTCTCACATGGTGAAGATGGCTGTGGAACAGGGCCATACGGTGACGGTGTTTGACAACCTGTCCACCGGTCATAGGGCAGCCGTGCAGAAGGGAAAATGGGCCCACGGTGATTTACTTCGACCCGGAGACCTGGAAGCCGTGTTTGGCGAAAATGATTTCCACGCCGTCATTCATTTTGCGGCGCGCTCCCTGGTCGGGGAATCCATGCAGGATCCCGGGCTCTATTACGTGAACAATGTAAAGGGAACGCTGAATTTGCTGGAAGCCGCCCGGCGATTCAGTGTCAGCCGCATTGTTTTTTCGTCCACGGCAGCGGTCTATGGCATGCCGGTCCGGGTGCCCATGGACGAAGCCCATCCCACCCAGCCGATCAATCCTTATGGCCGTACCAAACAGATGGTCGAGGTAATGCTGGCCGATTATGCGGCGGCCTACGGGATCCGGTCTGCGGCCCTGCGGTATTTCAACGCAGCCGGCGCCGCGCCTGATGGGCAGATTGGCGAAGCCCATACGCCGGAAACCCACTTGATTCCGAACATTCTGAATGCGGCGCTGTATCCGGGGCAGCCCTTGTCTGTTTTTGGTGATGACTATGATACGCCGGACGGTACCTGTGTACGGGATTATATTCACGTGGATGACCTGTGCAGGGCACACTTGACCGCCATTGATTATATCAATCATCATCCGGGGACGCATGTCTTCAATCTGGGCAACGGAAACGGATTTTCTATACGGGAAGTGATCCGGGCATCCGAAACCGTGACCGGCTGCAGAATCCCCTTTGAAATCAAGGGCCGCAGACCCGGTGATCCGGCTGTTCTGGTGGCGGACAGCCGGCGTGCACAGGCCGAGCTCGGGTGGACCCCGCGCTATACAAACATGGAAGCTATCATCCGGACGGCCTGGCAGTGGAGCCAGGCGCCCTGTTACGGCAATTCAGTTCTGCCAAACCCCCTGAAATAAAAGAGGTGCATATGATACGCCCTGTCATTCTCGCCGGCGGATCGGGAACACGGCTCTGGCCGCTTTCCCGGGCGCTGTACCCCAAACAGCTGCTCAACCTGACATCGGATCTTACCTTGCTCCAGTCAACGGTGCTCAGGTTAAACGGCCTTTCCGGTGTCGGTGAACCGCTGGTGATCTGCAATGACGCGCACCGATTCCTGGTGGCGGAGCAGCTTCGTCAGATCGGTGTGCAGCCGGCTGGCATTATTCTGGAGCCGGTGGGGCGGAATACGGCCCCGGCCGTAGCCGTTGCCGCGATCCGTACCATGGAAGCGGGGGGGGACCCCGTGCTTCTGGTGCTACCGGCGGACCACTATATCGCGGATGTGAAGGCTTTTCATGCGACGATTTCCACAGCTCAGGCATTTGCTGAAACCGGTAGTTTGATGACGTTCGGGATCGTTCCGGACGCCCCGGAAACAGGATACGGCTATATCCGGATGGGTGAGCCGATCCAGTGCGAAGGCGGCTCCGGGGGGACAAAAACCATGTCCCGGGAGGCGTTTCGTATTGCGGAATTTGTTGAAAAGCCGGATATCGGTCTGGCCCGGAACTATCTTGCATCCGGCCTATACTGCTGGAATAGCGGGATGTTCATGTTTCGGGCCAGCGTGGTGGTGGGTGAGCTGAAAAAACATGTGCCGGAAATCTATGGGGCCTGTCATGCGGCGTGTGAGGGCGGGCAGGCGGATCTTGATTTTTACCGGCTGGATGAACCGGCTTTCCGGGCCTGCCCGGAAGATTCCATTGACTATGCAGTCATGGAAAAAACCGACTGCGGGGCCATGGTAGCCCTGGACGCCGGGTGGAATGATATCGGCTCCTGGGAAGCCCTCTGGCAGATCGGAGACAAGGACAGTGATCATAACGTGATTAACGGTGATGTGGTACTGCATGACGTGAAAAACTCTTTTTTCCATGCGGGCAGTCGGATGATCGCGGCAGTGGGTATGGAAGACCTGGTGGTGGTGGAAACATCGGATGCGGTGTTTATCTCTCCCCGGGAACGCGCCCAGGACGTTAAAAAACTGGTGTCCCGGATCAAGTCAAAGAACCGGGATGAAGCAATCTCTCACAAACGGGTCTACCGGCCGTGGGGATCCTACGAAACCATCGACATATCCGAACGGTTTCAGGTGAAGCGCATCACCGTCAAACCCGGTGCTGTCCTTTCCCTGCAGAAGCATTTTCATCGGTCCGAACACTGGGTGGTGGTGCGGGGTACGGCGCTGGTCACCCAGGGAACTGAGGAGACCATCCTCAAAGAAGACGAGTCCACCTATATCCGGCTCGGTCAGAACCATCGCCTGAAAAATCCGGGCAAGATTCCCCTGGAGCTGATCGAGGTGCAGACCGGCAGCTACTTGGGAGAAGATGATATTGTAAGGATGGAAGATGTCTACGGACGTTAACACCAGGCAAGGATAGCGCATATGAACCTGACAGTGATTGGTACCGGCTATGTGGGGCTGGTGACCGGGGCCTGTTTTGCAGAAATGGGAAACCGCGTCACTTGTGTGGATGTGGATGCTGCCAAGATTGAAGGCCTGAAAAAAGGAATCTTACCCATCTATGAGCCCGGACTCAAGGACGTTGTCATGCGAAACGTGGACAGCGGCTGCCTTTCTTTTACCACCTCACTGCGGGATGCGATTGCGGATGTATCGGTGTTTTTTATTGCCGTGGGAACCCCGCCGGGAGAGGACGGGTCTGCGGACCTCCAGTATGTCCTGGCCGTGGCCCGGGAGATCGGCCGTCTGATCACCGATTATGCCGTGATCGTGGATAAATCGACGGTGCCAGTAGGAACGGCGGACAAGGTGAGAGAGGCGATACAGGACGCCCTTTACCAGCGGGGTGTTGACCTTCCCTTTGACGTGGTCAGCAACCCGGAATTCCTCAAAGAAGGGGCGGCGGTGGATGACTTTATGCGGCCGGACCGGATTATTGTGGGGGTCAATTCAGATCGCGCCCGGGAGTTGATGGCCCGGCTCTATGCCTCGTTTTCCCGGAATCGGGACAAGGTTCACTTTATGGGCGTCCGGGATGCGGAGATGACCAAATATGCGGCCAACTGCATGCTGGCCACCAAAATTTCGTTCATGAATGAAATTGCCGGTCTGTGTGAACTGCTTGACGTGGATGTAGAGAACGTACGCAAAGGCATCGGATCAGACACCCGGATTGGCTATTCGTTTATTTATCCGGGTTGCGGGTATGGAGGATCCTGTTTTCCCAAGGATGTAAAGGCTCTGATCCGGACCGCCGGGGAACTCGGGTTTACGCCGGATGTCCTCCATGCGGTGGAATCACGGAACGCATCCCAGAAACAGCGGCTGTTTGAAAAGATATTAGCCTATTTTGACGGCGACCTGGCCGGCCGGACCATTGGTGTCTGGGGACTGGCGTTCAAGCCGGGGACCGATGACATGCGGGAAGCGTCCTCTGTGGTGCTCATCGATGCCCTGATCGCTGCGGGTGCGAGGGTTCAGGCCTATGACCCGGTGGCCATGGACGAGGCCCGGAAGGTGTTTCCCGCTGTTTATTTTGAGCGTGGAAACCTGGTTCTGATCGACGACCCGTACCGGGCACTGGCAGACGTGGATGCCATGGCACTGGTCACGGAATGGAAACCGTTTCGCCAGCCGGACTTTACCGCCATCAAGCGGATCATGAAACAGCCGGTGATTTTTGACGGCCGCAACCAGTATGAACCGGAAGAGATGCGGAAACTGAAGATCACGTATTACGGTATCGGGAGGCGGTAATCCCTGCAGGCGGGTTTACCGTTTTTTTGCGGGGTGAGCCGATATATTAACGGAGAGGGTGAAACCAGCCGGGATTTCTGCTATATTGACAACTGTGTTCAGGCCAATGTGCGGGCTGGTGGGGTCGATCAGTCCAAATCGGTGAAACAGATAATGGGGCGGCTGGCCGGCGACCTCTTTAAACGAGCGGTTTTACCGGCCGTTCCGGCGGGCAATGTCCGGCCATTTGCTTGCTAATTCAGCTGTCTGAAAGTAAGGAGCGTTACAATGAAAGGTATTATTCTGGCCGGCGGTTCAGGCACCCGGCTGTATCCGCTGACCCTTGCCGTGAGCAAACAGCTGCTGCCGGTCTACGACAAACCCATGATCTATTATCCGCTTTCGATTCTGATGCTGGCAGGTATCCGGGAGATCCTGGTCATTACCACGCCCGAGGATCATGCAGCGTTCAAACGTCTTCTGGGCACTGGCGAGCAGTGGGGATTATCCCTGTCCTATGCGGTGCAGCCCCGGCCCGAAGGTCTGGCCCAGGCATTCACCATTGGCGAAGCCTTTATCGGATCTGAAAGGGTCTGCCTGATTCTGGGCGACAATCTCTTTTACGGACAGGGCCTGGCAGTGCTGCTCCGTTCAGCAGCCGCCCGGGAAACCGGTGCCACGGTCTTCGGCTACTGGGTGCGGGATCCGCAGCGGTATGGTGTGGTCAGTTTTGACGAATCCGGCCGTGCGAAGAATATTGAGGAAAAACCACCAGCGCCTCAATCGAATTACGCGGTGACCGGGCTCTATTTTTACGATAATCAGGTGATCGAGATCGCCAGAGCCTTGAAACCCTCTGCCCGGGGCGAGCTGGAGATCACGGATGTGAACTCTGTCTACCTGAACCAGGGTCAGCTGCAGGTGGAGGTGATGGGACGCGGATATGCCTGGCTGGATACTGGCACCCATGAAAGCCTCATGGATGCGGGCAGTTTTATCGAGGCCATTGAAAAACGTCAGGGCCTGAAAATCTCCTGTGTGGAAGAAATTGCCTATCGTATGGGATATATCGATGCTGCTCAGGTGGAACGTCTGGCGGCTCCTCTGCTCAAGAACGGGTATGGCCAGTATCTGATGGACATGCTCACAACAGATGTCAGGAGGTTAACATGATTCTGCACGACACACCCCTGGACGGTCTCCTCCATATCGCACCCAGGGTATTTGGCGACCAGCGCGGCTTTTTCATGGAAACCTGGCACAGTGAGCGGTATCGGGACATCGGCATCCCGCGTCCCTTTGTGCAGGACAACCTTTCCTTTTCACGCAAAGGCATTCTGCGCGGGCTCCATTACCAGCTGAACCATCCGCAGGGGAAACTGGTCATGGCGATTACCGGTGCCATCTTTGATGTGGCCGTGGATATCCGGAAACGTTCGCCTGACTTTGGAAAATGGTATGGCGTGATCCTTTCCGAAGAAAACCGGCACCAGCTGTTTGTGCCCGAGGGTTTTGCCCACGGATTCTGCGTACTCAGTGAAACCGCCCATGTCTGCTACAAGTGTACGGATCTTTATCATCCCGAGGATGAAGGCGGCGTGCTTTACAATGATCCGGGTATCGGTATTTCCTGGCCTGTCACCGATGTGACCCTTTCAGACAAGGACCGGGTGAATCTGCCCCTGGCAGCTATCGCACCGGAACGTCTGCCGGACTGATGGAGGTTAGCTAAATGGATCGCAATACACCTTTGAGAATTGCAGTTTCGGGCAGCAGCGGGCAGGTGGGATGGGAATTGATGCGTCGGGGTCAGGCTGCCGGTGATGACATGATTGGATCTGACCTGCCGGAGCTGGATATCACCGAAGAAACGGTGGTCCGGGAATGGATTGACAGCGTCGCACCGGATATTCTGATCAATGCGGCGGCCTATACGGCCGTGGACCGGGCGGAAACCGATGCACAGAAGGCCCGCAGCGTGAATGCCTACGGCCCCCGTTATCTGGCAGGCGCCTGCCGGGACGCGAATATCCCCCTGATTCACATCTCCACGGATTACGTGTTTGACGGCAGCGCGACGGTTCCGTATACGGAAGCTGCCCCCACACGGCCCATGGGCGTGTATGGCCGCACCAAACTCGAAGGCGAGCTGGCGGTACGGGAAATTCTTGACCGGCACATGATTATCCGTACGGCCTGGGTCTACGGCGTGCAGGGGCAAAATTTTGTCAAGACCATGATACGGCTGGCCGGTGAGCGGGAAACCCTTCGTGTGGTGGCTGACCAGATCGGTTGTCCCACCTTTGCCGGTGACCTGGCAGACGCGTTGCTCCACATAGCGCGGGTGGTCTGCAGCCATCCTTCAGACACCCTGAACGGCACGTTTCATTTCTGCGGCAGCGGATCGGTTTCCTGGCACGGGTTTGCCGAGGAAATTTTCCGGCAGGCCCGGGGCAGGGTGCCTTTGCAGCTGACTTCCTGTCAACCCATCCCGACCACGGCGTATCCGACCCCGGCACAACGGCCTGCCTATTCAGTGCTGGACTGTGCCCGGATTCGGGAGGTGTTTGGCGTGAGCCCGCGACCCTGGCAGATCGCGCTGTCGGAGATGCTCTCCGAATGGCTGCCTTCCTAGCCTCTCTGTGCTATACGTGTCCCTTTGGGGTCTGTTCATCCTGTCCCGGCGCCTGCGGGCCGGCTTTGAAAAACCGGAGCCGCCAGCGTCATAAATTTGTACGGACAGCAGTTGAGTCGATTATGATCCTGCTGATTCACAGGCAGGTCGATTTTAAATGGGACAAAACAGGCTGGAAACTGAAATGCACGAGAAGACACTTGCAATCATCGGGCTGGGATATGTGGGACTGCCGCTGGCTGTGGAATTCGGCCGGCTGTTTGACACCATCGGATTTGATATCAATGAAGCCCGCGTGGACGAATGCCGGTCCGGGCAGGATGCCACCCTGGAAGTGACCGCTGAGGAGATGAAGGCTGCCACCCGGCTCCATTATACGGCAGACCCGTCAGCGCTTGCACAAGCGGATGTGATTATTGTCGCCGTGCCCACACCCATCTCGGAATCCAAGCAGCCGGATCTCTCTCCGCTGGCAGAGGCCTCGAAAATCGTGGGCGCCAACATGAAAAAAGGGGTGGTGGTGGTTTACGAGTCAACGGTTTACCCCGGTGCCACGGAAGAAGTCTGCGTACCGATTCTCGAATTCGCATCCGGCATGATCTGGAAAACCGATTTCAACGTGGGGTATTCTCCGGAGCGAATCAACCCCGGAGACAAGGAACGCCGGCTCCCCACCATCACCAAGGTGGTATCAGGCGATACGCCGACGGTCGGCCGGATGCTCGAAGCACTTTATCAGACTGTGATCACGGCCGGCACCCACCTGACCGATACTATCCGGGAAGCGGAAGCCGCCAAGGTCATCGAAAATACCCAGCGGGACGTGAACATTGCCCTGATCAACGAGCTGGCCCTGATTTTTGACCAGATGGGGATCAATACCCTGAACGTACTGGAAGCTGCCGGCACCAAATGGAATTTTCTGCCATTCC
Organism: Deltaproteobacteria bacterium; assembly: GCA_002748835.1. GTDB lineage: Bacteria > Desulfobacterota > Desulfobacteria > Desulfobacterales. The sequence continues at coordinate 25,275 of PDTL01000021.1, read as the reverse complement.
GGCCCGGTCTGGTGGGCGGGCACTGCATCGGCGTGGATCCCTACTATCTCACCTACAAGGCTCAGACCGTCGGCTATCATCCGGAAGTGATCCTGTCCGGCCGCCGGATCAACGACCACATGGGGAAATACATCGCGGAGAAAACCGTGAAACTGATGATTCAGTCTTCCATTAACATCAAAAACGCCCGTGTCGGGATCCTGGGGCTGACGTTCAAGGAAGACTGCCCGGATCTGCGCAACACGCGGGTGGTGGATATCATTCACGAGCTTTATTCCTACGGCGTAGCGGTTTTGGTGCATGATCCCATGGCAGATAAGCAAGAAGCGCTTGATGCGTACAAGATTGACCTTATCGACTGGGAAGCGATGGAGCGTCTGGATGGCATTGTCATCGCGGTCTCCCATGCATTCTACAGGGCCCTGCCGCTGGAATCCTACGCAGCGAAACTGAGCGAAAAAGGGTGTGTCGTCGATGTGAAGGCAGTGCTGCCCCAGTCCGCCGCGTCCGCTTTTGGCTGCTACTGGCGACTTTAACCCCTTGTTTCCGGCACATTGTCCATTATCATGTGATCCGCAGATTACGTTGATTTTTTTAGAGTTAAAACCGGTCAGCATTGAACAGCTTTGCTTTTACCGGTTCTGTGCAAAGATTATTTTATACAATTGGCAACTGACTGAAAATCATAATCAATGAGTTCCATCAGCTGAGCACTCTTTTCGTCTCCCAGAACCGGATGTTTTTGCCGGGTACCAAACGCACGCAGGGCAACGGTGAACAGCAGGGGTTTCGCGATGGTGCCTTCAGTAAAGGCAGGGCGAATTTCTACCATTTTTTTCTTTATTTTTCAAGACGTCCCTTATACATGCCACTGCTTGATCTGCTCCTGGGCCTGCCACATGGCGTGATAACGGCCGCCCGCTGCCAGCAGTTTTGTATGGGTCCCCGCTTCAGCAATCTGCCCCTGATCAAAGACCAGAATGTTGTCTGCGGCGGCAATGGTGGACAAACGATGGGCAATAACAAAGACCGTCCGTTCCCTGACCAGGGCATCCACGGCTTTTTGCACGGCCACTTCGCTTTCCGTGTCCAGGGCTGCGGTGGGTTCATCTAAAATCACAATGGGGGCGTCTTTCAGGATGGCCCGGGCAATACTGATGCGCTGGCGTTCTCCACCGGACAGCCGGCCGCCGATATCACCGACCCGGGTGTCGTATCCCTGGGGCAGGCGGTGGATAAATTCATGGCAATGGGCAGCCCTGGCTGCGGCCTCGACCGCCTCATCGGTGGCATCCTGCCTGCCCATGCGGATATTGGCGGCAATGGTATCGTCAAAAAGATAGACATCCTGGAAGACCACGGAAACGCATCCCATGAGCGTTTTTAGATCCATGGAGCGGATATCCTTTCCTCCAATGCGGATTACACCGCTCTGGGGATCGGCATAGCGCATGAGCAGGCGGGTAACCGTTGTCTTGCCTGCACCGCTCGGTCCCACCAAAGCGGTCATGCTCTGTTCCGGGGCGGAAAAAGAGACCGCTTTTAACACCTTTCCATCCCCTCCGGCATAGGCAAAATTCACCTGGTCAAAAGAGACATCAAATCGATCAGGAACCTGGACAGGCGGTTGTACAGGCAGGGGGGCGATGGCCAGGGTCTCTTCAATCCGACCAAAGCCAGCCTCCATGAGATCAAACACCGTGATGATGCCAAAAAGGAGGGCAATCGGTTCGGTAAAACGCACCACAATCACCAACAGGGCAGCCATGGCAGCTACCTGAAGGCTGCCGCTTAACACAAAATGCAGGGCAAGACCGACAATGACCATCAAACCGCCCTGAACAAAGGTCGAAATCAAGAGCTGGGGACGGACAGACGCCAGCACATCCTTACGCTGTACCGCACGCAGATGCGCCAGAATCTTACGCAGGCGTTCCTGGCGTTTTCCGGTACGATTCACAGACCGCAGCACAGAAAGTCCCTGCACATATTCCACCAGTTCTCCCTGGAGGGTGGCATTGACGGTGGCCAGCTCCCGCATTTCTTTGCTTTTGGCGCGTCGTCGCTCACGATAAAAGGGGATGGACAAGGGGAACACCACCAGCATGCACACGGCCAGCCGCCAGTCCACAAAAAAGGTTGCCAGGGCCGTTACTACAGGGGTGATGATAATACCGAGAAACGTGGCGGACATCATGCCCATGGGCATGACCACCTCGTCCACACTGCCGGCCAGTACCGAAGCCAGTTCACCACTGCGTTTGCTGTAGAGGATTTCCAGCGGGATCTGTCGCAGCTGTCTGCCCAGATTCATCCGGAGGTCATGGGTCACGGAGGCAAAGGATTCGGAATAGTCAAATTTTCTGGCAAGCCAGCGGCCGACTGCATCCACCAGGGCAAAAAGGATGAGGACGAACAACCACAACAGGGCCCGTTTCCCTTGAACCGGCGAGGCAAACAGGGCGGAAAAAAACGGATAAAAACAGGCAAAGGCCAGCCCCTGGGCAACGGCAGCCACCACGGTAAATAATATGCTTGTTTTCAGGGCGTTTGCTTCCTGTCCTGCGGCGAGAAGCATCCGCTGCCAGGTTTGGTGCAGGGGGGGAATGGATGTATCGTTCATTGTGTTGTCCTTTTTTCGCCGCGCAGGCTCCAACCCTGGGCCTGTTCATATTTTTTCCATAACCGGGTATAGACGCCGTCTTGTTCCAGCAGTGCTTCATGTCGTCCTGTTTCGCTCACCCGGCCTTGATCGAGCACCACAATCTGATCCACATGCTGGATGGTTGCCAGGCGGTGGGCGATAATAATCACGGTTTTTCCCCGCATCAGGTTGGCCATGGCAGCGATGATGGCAGCCTCGTTTTCCGGGTCGGCAAAGGCGGTGGCTTCATCAAGCACAACAATGGGGCAATTTCGCAGGATGGCCCGGGCAAGGGTTACCCGCTGACGTTCTCCGCCAGACAGCCGGGTGCCCCGCTCTCCGGCAATGGTATCATAACCGTCGGGCAGGCGAGTAATAAACTCATGAATCTGGGCGGCTTTTGCCGCTGCCTGAACTTCTTCATCCGTCGCTTCAGGGCGGCCAAGACGAATATTGGCGGCAAGGGTATCCTTAAACAGGAACGTATCCTGGAAGACAAAGGCGACATGGTCCATCAGGGTTTGGGTTTGCAGATCACGGACATCTACGTCTCCCACTCGAACCGAACCGGCGGTCACGTCCCAGAAACGGGGGATAAGCCGGGCCACTGTGGTCTTTCCCGCACCGCTCGGCCCAACCAGGGCGGTTACTTTGCCTTGCGGCGCATGAAAACTGACCTTGCTCAGGGCTTCGTCCTGCCGGCCTTCATAGGTAAAGCTCACCTTCTCAAAAGTCACCGAGGCATCACGAGGCATCCGGGCAAAGGCGGAGCTGAATTGCAGTTTTCGGGCCTGAAGCTGCTGAATCCGCAAGGCACTGGCATTGGCCCTGCGGATCAGGTGGTTGAGCCACATGAGCGGCATCAGGGATTCTGCAAGTCCGGTTCCCAGCAGCAAAATGGCTGTCCATGAGGGGATGGAGGCAAGTCCCTGACGAAAGAGGATAAAACCGGTGCAGGCCACGGCCAGCAGAGTGGGTAGGGGGCCCAGCAGAACCACACCGATCCTGCCGCTGGTGCCGGCAAGTTGCAGCCATCTGATCAGGACATCCTTAAATCCTTCGAGGGCAGACTGGTAACGGCCAAACGAAGACGCACCGTCATCAAAGGTGCGTACCACTGGCATGGCCTGGACAAATTCAATCACGGTTCCGGCAACACGCTCCTGCAGGGAATCATAGGCTTTTTGCAATTCCTTATTACTGCGCATGGCCATCGACATGACAATAAGGCCCACGAGTAATACCGCCAGAGAAACCAGGGTCAGGCGCCAGTCAATGATGCCAATCAACATCAGTGTGACCACTGGCATGGCCACACTGCGGCCGACCATGGGCGTGGAATCGGCGACAAATGCGTGCAGGTTGCGCACATCGTCTTGGAGAACCTTGGCAAGGGCGCCTGTCCCTTCCTGGAGAAGATAGCCCAGGGGGAGCCGGCCCAGACGGGCTGCCATATCGGTCCGCAAAATCACTTCCAGATCAAAGGCCGCCAGATGAGAGACCTTGAAGGCATGGATGCGTAGAAAGAGGCTGCCAAGGGTCAGCATCACTGCGCCCCAAAACCACCACCAGGGGTGGCCACCCGGCTTGAGCAGCCCGGCCAGGCAACCGGCAAGGAGGGCAATGGCGCCAAGGCCGAGAATGACGCCCAAAGCGCCCATGGCCATGGCGGTGGCAATGCCCTTTTTGACCGGATGCATCAACGCCCAGATGCCCTTGCCGACAGGCGGGGAAAGATCTGTATCCCTGTCTGTCATCGTCTGATTGTCTGCTGCTACGTCCATATCATCTGACTCCTTGCGTCTCGGTTTTTATAGAGCGCATTCTAAATAAAAAGAAAACAGGGGGCTACCAAATGCGGGAATAAAAATACCGGAATCGGGAAACTATCAGAAAATGGGGACTTTTTTTTGGGAAAACAGACATGGGAATCATAAGCCATTTGTATATCCTGGGCAGCCCGGAGGAAAAAGTTGAAATTTTCCTCTGGCAAAAAAACAGGTATTTCTGTATACCTAACAAAATGACGGGATGACAACTATTTCAACTATGGCTTTTTGTGGAAGGCTTCCCCCCAAAAAAATCAGATTATTTCACCGAAATTTGATACGCTGTGTTCATTTATGGGACAACCTGCAATATTCAACCCAAGGAGAGACGCATGAAGACAACAGCATTCTTATCACGTTGGTTCATGGTTTGGGGAAGTCTATGCCTCCTGGCATCATCTTCTGTGATGGCTGCAGAATATTATCTTTCCCCAACTGGCAATGATACCACAGGGAATGGTTCTATGGCGCAGCCGTTTCAAACACTGGCCCACGTGGAATCCCTGTTGGCGGCAGGAGACACGGTGACCCTCAGAGCGGGGACCTATGTCTCCAGCGAATTTCGAATCCGTTATCCCCATATCACCATCCAATCCCACACGGGAGAACTGGCGTGTATTCAGGCACCAACAACGAATGAGAATATCGGTATGGCGATTTGGGTAGATGTAAACGCCGCGTATACGACGCTGAGCCGGCTGGAGATCAGGGGAGGGTACTATTACGGGGTCAAGACAGAGTCAACCTGGAACTGGGGGGGCGGTGAACCGCTCTACGGCGCATCGCATTTGACCATCAGCGATTGCTGTGTTCATCACACCGGCCGGGACGCCATTAAACTGGTGCCTCTCAGTGATGACGCCCTCATTCAACGGTGTGAAATTCATCATACAGGTGTACGGGATAACAGCAACGCCGAGGGTATTGACAATGTCAATGCCGACCGCATGGTGGTGCAGGCGTGTTATCTTCACGATATCGCCACCACCGGTATCTATGCAAAGGGCGGGGCGACCGACTGTGTGATTGATCGCTGCCTCATCATGAATACCGGCGGACTCGGGGTTTCTCTGGGCTTTGATACGTCAGTAGAGTGGTTTGATGCGGCGGCCAATCCCGGCTACTATGAAAACATTCGCGGCCAGCTCAGTAACAGTATTATTGTTGGTACCCACTATGCCGGTGTGGGACTTTATGCCGCCTATCAACCCGGGGTATACAACAATACGGTCATGGATGCCGTCCAAAGTGGCCAGCAAAGCGCCTTGTTCTTTGGCTCGTCCTGGAAGGACTGGGATCCCTCGGTTCCCCATCATGGCTGCGTCGAACCGGTGATAAAAAACAATATTTTTGCCGTGGCGGCAGGTGCCTCGCAAGCCCCTCTTGTGCTGATCCGTCATGAGACGGAGTTGGGCGGCTTCAGTGCCCTGGAAGGCGATGCCGATCTCTCCAACAACATCTACTTTGCTCCGGCAGGCATCGCCTCTTTCGAGGATAGACGGTCAGACTTCACAGGCGGCCTTGCCGACTGGAAAATCCATATGCAAAGCGACAACAACTCTCTGGAAGCGGCCCCCGGGTTAACCCCGCAGTATCATTTGCAGGCTTCCAGTCCGGCTGTAGGGGCCGGTGTAGGCGTAAACGACATTATTTTTGATTATGACGGGAGCAGAAGAGATATTGCCCCTCCTGTTGACATCGGTGCTGATGAGTTTATCAGCGGTGCCACACTACCGGTGCCGCCCCCGGAGGGGACGATCGGTATCGGCACGCTGGGTGCATCGGGTGGGCCCGCTTCACATCCGGCCTTGTGGGGCATTCTCCTCCTTTTTCAATAAAAAAACGCCCAGGCAGGCATCTGCCGGGGCGCATACATGTTCAACCGCGTTTCTTTTATCAAGCTGACAACGTCTGTGCCCTTGGATGAAATCGAAGCGGCGATTGCCGCTAACAATGACTGGGTGCAGGTGGTGCCCAATGACAAGGCATCCACCCTCGCGGGACTCACACCGGCAAAGGCCGCCGGAACCCTGGAGATTCCGGTGGGCCGTCTCCGCAAATTGATGATGGGGGATAGGTACCTGACGGCGTTTACCGTTGGCGACCAGCTGCTCTGGGGGGCAGCAGAACCCATTCGTCGGATTCTCGGGATTGTACGGGAGTTTGCGGTGTAAGCTGCATTATATCCTGAATTTCCCCACACTGCCGAAGCGTGCTTTTGTCCGGCGCTTGAGCATATGTCATTCGGCGGATGCGTACAAATGCAGCATCGCTACAGCCCCTTGTTGCGGACGAAAAAGCAGGATCAGGGACAGTCAAACAGGATCAGGGACAGTCAAATAATACATTGAGCAGTCTGCAACCCGTCCAGGCCGCACCCTTCCCGGTGTCACCGCGCAGCTGGGCGTACAGGAACCCCTGTTTTTTTGCAGGTTTGAAGGTAACAACACGCAGGCCGATGTAACGCCGGAATGCATCCCAGCCCTTCCAGTTACACCGCTTCAAACCGTAAGTACGCATCCATCTTGAAATCAGACCTTCATTCAATACCGGCTGGATATCGTTGCAGCCGTTTGAACCCGGGCTGCTTTTCAACCAGTTGTTTCCAAAAGAGGTGTATATGCCGCAACGATCTCTTTCTAATCAAGAAAAAAAGACTTCCTGGAAATTTTTGAGCGACCTGGAGAAAAATACCCCACACGGGGTGAGATACCATGTTCTTTTTCCTTCTCAGATTGAGATCGTCCTACTAGATATTGTCTCGGTAACAGCGCAGTTGCAACGGGTCTCCATTGATGACCGGGCACCCCTTGAATTTTCTTTTCACCTGACAGGGTATTCTCAGGGAACGATTCAGTATGCGTTGCAAAAAAAGGATTATTTTGTCTGTGTTCCCGGTACCTCCTTCTTTTCTTTTTTGCCCCAATCGCATTGTCAATTTCAGCTGGCAAAAGGGGAACGCTACCGCATTCTCAATATCTATATCCCTCCTGAGCTATTTCTGGAAAAATTTGGTCCTCAGTTGGAACAGCTACCCTGCGGTCTGTCAAGGATTCTGGAGGCGGGCAAGCAGCAGCCTTACAATCAGAGACTGCCCATGTCTGTTCAACTGAGGGCATTGATCGAACAACTCTTCTGCTCCCCGTATCAAGGCGTTCTGCAGGAGTTGTATCTGGAGGCCAAAACCATGGAGATTATGGTTCGCCATCTTTGGGAGCTTGCGCAGCGCCCTGTTGAAAACCACGCTCCCTCCCTAGGTCCGTCAGAGCGGAATCAGATCCACGGGGCCAGAGATATCCTGCTTGGCGATCTGGCAAATCCGCCCTCGCTGACGCTGCTGGCAAGGGCGGTTGGCCTGAACCCCAACAAGTTAAACCAGGGCTTCCGCCAGGAATTTGGCATGACCGTCTTTGCCTGGTATCGAATGACCCGAATCGAACGTTGCCGGGAACTTCTCGAACAGGGACAGCTCTCAGTTGATGAGACGGCCCAGGCCCTGGGGTTTCATGATACACCGCATTTTATAAGGCTTTTCAAACAGTATGTTGGCAAGACGCCGGGACGGTATCTAAGAGATCGACATCGTTGATCTGTCGCTTTTGGGAAGCGTCAGAAAAAAACGGTAAAATACAAGTAAAAAGTTCCAGCATACAATTTTTTATCAGCTGAATTCGGTACTATCTTCCAAATCATGTAAGTGATACCGTACGTTGCTGTGTCGATAACGCTTACCGCTATGTTGAAAAGGAGAATCCATGAATATCCAGAAACTGTTTACCCTGCCTCGACGGGCCGTGAATAAACGGTTGTCTCGGGGCGGCCATGGGTTGTATCTGTGGACGTTATTGCTCAGTTTTTTCCTGGTTGGACCCGCGCCGGCCGAAGAAAAAACAGCGCTGGAGATGGAGACCATCAGGGTTACCGCCGAGAAGCGGGAAGGTAATATTCAGGAGATACCGGGCAGTATATCTGTGGTCAGCGATGTTCAGCTCGATGATCTGAAAATGGATGAGATAAAAGACATCAGCTTTCTGGTTCCCAATTTGTATATCACCGATACCGGTGCCGATCAGAGTTTTGCCAGTATGCGCGGCATCGGGGCCTCCATGGCAGGTGCACCCACGGTGGGCATCTATGTGGATGATGTCTATACCCCTTTTGGGCTGGATCTCGCACTGATGGATGTGGCACGGGTGGAGGTATTGCGGGGACCACAGGGAACCCTCTATGGCCGTAACTCCGAGGCAGGGATCATCAATATCATCAGCAAAAAAACGACAGACCACTGGACGGGCAAAGCAGTGGCCGATATCGGTACCTTTGACAGCTATAAGGCCTCTGGGGTGCTCAGTGGCACCCTTGCCGGTAAATTGGGGGTTCGGGCAGCCCTGCAGTATTTCGAGTCTGACGGATGGTTTGAAAATCAATGGAATGGTTCTGATGAGGGCGGCAGAAAGGAAGCATTCAATGGTCGGCTTCACTTTTCCCTGCCAGCTTCCGAACAGCTGCATTTCCAGCTGATCTATGATCTGTGTCGGCGGGACAATCCCCATTACGCGAACTTTGCCTTTCTTGACCAGCCGGGCGAGCTGCGCGAAAATCTCAATGTGGACACGATGGGCGAGGCTAAAAAAGACATCGACACCCTGAGTCTGCGCGGGCAGTATGATTTTGGCCGGAACCGCCTGGTGTCTATCACTTCTTTTGACAGGGTAACCGCCACTGCCTCCAATGATATTGACTTTATGCCAGTTGAGTTAATGAATCTTTCAGTTGTTCAGGAGATTGAGACGTTTTCCCAGGAATTCCGCCTGATGTCGACAGACGACACGGGGCCTTTTACCTGGCTGATGGGGGCTTTCTTTCTTCATGAAAACAGGGATGAAACGTTAGGCATGTGGATGAATTTTATGAATATGGGAATGGGCATTCCCGGCGAGAGTCTGGATTCCCAATCTGCGTTTACCACGACCGGCGGGGCCATTTTTGGAGAAGCCACCTACGCCTTTGCCGACCGGTTGTATCTAACCCTGGGACTGCGCTATGACCGGGAAGAACAGGACGTTGACTACCATCGGCCCTCATCCGGGCCGATCCTGTCAATGATGGGGTATGCGCCTGTCCGTGGGGCTACGGACGATACCCATGATGCCTGGCTGCCCAAGATCGCCCTCCGTTACACGGTAACAGATGCAGTTTCTCCTTACCTTAGTGTGTCTCGCGGTTTTCGCAGTGGCGGATATAACATCGTGGAAAATCTGGGATCGGCCTTTGCCCCGGAATTTACCTGGAACTATGAGGCCGGCATCAAGGCCGCATTTCTGGACAATCGTCTCCAGTGCAATGCGGCGGTGTTTTATATTGACTGGACAGATATGCAGGTGGAAGTTCCCACCGCAGGCGGGACGGCGTTCTATATGAATAACGCTGCCGAGGCTTCTACAAGAGGGGCTGAACTGGAAGTTTCTGCGCGGCCAATGGCAGGGGTTAATCTGTTTGCCGGTATGGGATATACCCAGGCAGAATATGACGACTATCGTGTCGGGGCGAATATGTATAACGGTAATACCATTATTGACACACCGGAAATGACTTTTTACCTTGGCGGTATCTATCGCCATGAATGGGGTTTTTTTGCCAGTCTCCTCTATCGGTATGTGGGGGCTGTCACCATCGATGTGGCCAATACCCATGAACAGGATGCCTATGGCCTGTTAAACGGCAAAATAGGTTATGAGGGGGATGCCTTTGATCTCTATCTTTATGCCCGTAATTTATTTGATGAGGCATATACCACCCGGCAGGTTAATGTGCAGGGCGTCTGGGCTGGCCGGGCCGGAGAACCCTTGTCTGTAGGCGCCAATCTGTCTTTTCGTTTCTGATACTGCGTTCGTTTCGGGAGAACGTCGTCAGGCAACGCCGTCTCCCCGAAGCGAAATTTTTTGTGCAGGAGAATCACATGCCGCTTTTTGACCGCCAGAAATTCATTGATCGAACCGCCCGTAAACCATCGGGAATATCGGGCCGTCTCACTTATACCCACCCGCGGGGACATTATGCCAGCTTTCGTCTGATATTGCGCCTGCTGAACCTGACAGCCGAAGATCACTATGTGGAGATCGGCTGTGGCGGTGGCGTGCTCCTGCGATCTGTTCTGGAAACCGCAGCCTTTGGTGCAGGAATTGATCACAGTCCGGATATGGTCGATGTCAGTCGTGAAAACAACGCTCAGGCCATCGCCGCCGGCCGGGCGGAAATCGTTCAGGGCGATGTGGCAGCACTGCCCTGGGAAGCGGGACGGTTTTCCGCAGCGGCAAGCGCCAACATGTTTTTCTTTGTGGAACATCCCCAGCAGGCGTTGGCCGAGGTATTTCGAGTGCTGCGTCCCGGCGGCCGTTTTGCCATGATTACTTCAGCCAGAACCCTTGTGACGGCATTGACCTTTGGCTGGTTGTACCAACTCCGATCCTATTCCAACGCTGAAATGAGCGACATGCTCGGTTCGGCAGGATTTTCCGATATCAGCGTAGAAACCAAACGCGTTGTTTCTCAGGTCTGTTTTGCCAGAAAGCCTGTTTAGTTTTCTCTCTTTTCAGGGTGAAATCCTTCACGCGTGCTGGGGGCGTCGCATCTTTTTTTTGGGCTGATAGGTGCACAGCGGCTCTGCCGCCATATGGTCGCCGGTGGCCTCGTATGCCCGGGCACGGCATCCGCCGCAGACCCGGTTGTACTCGCAGCGTCCGCATTTCCCTTTATACGCATCCGGATTGCGCAGCTCATTGAATATTTTTGAATGCTGCCAGATCTCCGAAAACGGCTGCTGGGTCACATCGCCGCAGTTGAGGTCGAGAAAGCCGCAGGGCTGTACAATCCCGGTGTGGGAGACAAAACAAAAGCCGGTTCCGCCAAGACAGCCGCGGGTGACGGCATCCAGGCCAAAGGCGTCAAAGGTGACCGGGGTGCCGTCTTCTCTGGCACGCTGGCGGAGAATCCGGTAATAATGCGGCGCGCAGGTGGCCTTGAGCTGAAGGTCGGTGGCTTCGCGCTGGTCATAGAACCAGTTCAGAGTGTCTTCATACTGGAGCGAGGATATTTCCTTGTCAATGAGGTATTTCCCTCTGCCCGTGGGTACCAGGAGAAAGATATGGTGCGCCACTGCACCCAGGGACTCGGCCAGGGAAAGTATGCGCGGAATCTCTTCTAAGTTGTACTGGGTGATGGTGGTGTTGATCTGGAAATCGACGCCAGCGTTTCTGGCATGGCGAATGCCCTCAAGGGCGGCGGTGTAGGCACCGTCAACACCACGGAAGGTGTCGTGTTTTTCCTTTGTGGCCCCGTCCAGACTGATGCTGATCCGCTGGATCCCGGATTCGGCCATCTGTTGCGCGGAAGCTTCGTTGATCAGGGTGCCGTTGGGGGCCATGACCATGCGAAGGCCCAGGTCGGTGCCGTGTTTGGCCAGGGTGAAGATATCGTCCCGCATCAGGGGCTCGCCGCCAGTGAGGATGATGATCGGTTTGCCGACGTCTGCAATCTGATCGAGGAGCCGGAGGCCGGCCTCGGTATCCAGCTCTCCGGGATACGGACCCATTTCTGCGGCAGCGCGGCAGTGTTTGCAGGTCAGGTTGCAGCTCCGGGTGGTTTCCCAGGCAACCAGACGCAGGGCGCCACTGAGGGGGCCTGTGGCCGGCGGGTGTCCATGGGGGTGGGGGTGTGCGTGCATGGGGTTTTGCTGTCCTTCATGATCCATCGGCGCATTCTGCCTTAACCTCAGGGGATTGCGCCGGCGTGTTTTTCAATACGTCGTGAGCGACTTTGGTTTATTTTTTCTGCATGGCTTCGGCCAGTTCCACGGCGGCATAGGTGATGATCATATCCGCGCCTGCCCGTTTAACGGAGAGCAGGGCTTCGTACATCGCTGCTTTACCGTCTAGCCATCCCATCTGCTCGGCTGCCTTGATCATGGAATACTCACCGCTCACATGATAGGCCGCCAGCGGGAGTTCGGTTTCACCTCTCAGGCGGCAGATGATGTCCAGATAAGGCAGGGCCGGCTTCACCATGAGGATATCCGCGCCTTCTTCCGCATCCATCGTGGCTTCACGGAGCGCTTCGTCCGCATTGGCCGGATCCATCTGATAGGTGCGGCGGTCACCGAATTTTGGAGAAGAGTCTGCCGCATCCCGGAACGGTCCATAAAAGGCAGAACAGTATTTGGCTGAATAGGACATGATAGGGGTATCTGTATAGCCGTTTTCATCGAGGGCTTCGCGGATTTCCGCCACGCGGCCATCCATCATGTCTGACGGCGCGACCATATCCGCACCGGCCCGTGCATGGGACAGGGCGGTTTTGGCCAGCAGATCCAGGGACGCATCATTGTCAACCATCCCTTTTTCCACCACACCGCAGTGGCCGTGGTCCGTGTATTGGCACAGGCAGACATCCGTGATGACCATCAGGTCGGGTACGGCCTGTTTGACGGCTTTTACAGCCCGCTGGACAATCCCTTCCCTGGCATAGGCCTGGGTGCCCAGGGGGTCTTTTGATGGGGGGATCCCAAAGAGCAGGATCGCGGGAATGCCTAAGGCATACACATTTTTCGCCGCTTCTACCAGCAGATCGATGGACCACCGGTACTGGCCGGGCATGGAGGGGATGGGTTCTTTTTGTTTGTTGCCTTCCATGGCAAAAAACGGATAAATGAGATCCGAGGTGAGGATTTCGGTTTCTCGGACCATGCGGCGGAACCCTTCGGTTCGGCGCAGGCGTCTGCCTCTGTATTCGGGAAACAACATGAACGTCTCCTGCACTGTCAGTGCCCGATATCTCCGGGTACTGGTGGGGTGTTAATATCAGGATCAGGCAATGCCGATCTCTTCGTCTGTGAGGTAACAGGCCGGATCCGGGGCCCAGATATCACCGCTGATGGCTTCGGCGCGGACCCGGAAATTTCCCCCGCAGATACTCAGCCATTTGCATTGTGCGCAGCGACCTTTCACATGTTCTTTTTTGTTCTTCAGCCGGCTCAAGACCGGAATCGACGCATCGGTCCAGACTTCTGAAAACGGACGGTTGCGGATATTGCCAAAGCTCAAATGCCGCCAGAACTGATCAGCATGGATGGTGCCGTCCCAGCTGATGCAGCCGATGCCGCGGCCGGAGTTGTTTCCTTCGTTCATCTTCAGCAGATCGAGCACTTCCGCTGCCCGGCCGGGATCTTCTTTCAGCAGGCGCATGTAGACAAACGGGCCATCGGCATGGTTGTCCACGGTGAGCACTTCCTTGGGCTTGCCCCGGTCATGGAGGTCTCGTGTGCGGTCCATGATGAGATCGACAATCTGCCGGCTTTCTTCATGGGAAAGATCTTCTTCGACCAGTTTGCTGCCGCGTCCGGCATAGACCAGGTGATAAAAACAGACTCGCGGGACATTCCGTTCCTCGAGGATGTCGAAGACAGCGGGTATATCCATCATATTGGTTTTGTTGATGGTGAACCGCAACCCCACCTTGATGCCGGCGTTCTGACAGTGCTCAATGCCCTTGAGGGCCATCTCGAATGCGCCGTTCACCCCGCGGAAATGATCGTGGATCGGCTTCATCCCGTCCAGGCTGATACCCACGTAAGACAAACCGATCTCTTTTAAGATACAGGCTTTTTCCGCATTGATAAGGGTGCCATTGGTGGAGATAACCGCACGCATCCCTTTGGAGACCGCGTACCCGGCAAGTTCCGGCAGGTCCTTTCGCATCAGGGGTTCTCCGCCGGAGAAGAGCAGCACGGGGACCCCAAAGGCTGACAAATCATCGATCATGGTTTTGGCTTCTGCAGTGGTCAGCTCGTTATACGCTTCCCGGGTGGTCGCATGGGCATAACAGTGGACGCACTTCAGATTGCAGCGTTGGGTCATGTTCCAGACCACCACCGGCCGTTTGTCAGCAGAAAACTGAAGCAAATGGGAGGGCAGGGTGCCGGAATGTCGATGATACCGAAGGGCATCCGACGGTTCGACGGTGCCGCAGTAGAGTTTTGAAATACCGATCATCAGAAACAATCCTTAAAACTAGGGTCAAGCCGGAACGGTTCCGGCGATTGCAGTCGACAAAAAAACTGACTATAATACGCATCCATTTGTGTTTCAAGACAATGTGAAACAGATGAGTGATACACGGTGCCGAAGATCGTTACCAAAAGCGGTCGCAGACAGGATCGGTCGGGGCAGGCGGTCAGCTCGGCTCGTCACGGCTGAGTTTTTCCCGCAAAAGATCTGACAGGTAGGCCTTCGGATCCTCGAGGGCCCGTCCGGGGATGAAAAAACGCTGCATCCCGACCCGCTCCTGAAGCAGCTTGAGTGCATCCCTGAAGTCGTCGTTTAACTGCCGGTAGAAGTCGTCATAATCCATGTCGGTCCGGATAAAGAGGTCGATGAGCCTGTCAATGGCGTCTTCTTCGAGGATCAGGTTGATATCGTTGTTGTTGAAGAACGCCATTTCCAGCCGTTTGACCTCGTCATAATAGTCTTTGAGGTGCTGGATGCAGGCATCGATGGTCATGGCATAGCGGCTGTAGAGCTCTGCGATATGGCTGATCCGGTAGGAGGTCAGGGTGAGCTGGTGCTCAAGCGACAGTTTTTTCCAGTTGTTTCGGGTATAACCGGAGACAAGCGCCTTTTCAATGGCATCGATTTTTTTAAAACGGTATTGCCAGGTATCGGGAACAGTCCCCGTTTTCAGGGTGTCAAGAAGCGCGTCAGGCGCGTCGATGACTTCAACATCCACCGGGAATCGGTCTATTTTCAGCGACGGCAGGCAGCTTTCAAAAGGCAGCAGCACCGACTCCATCACACCGACCAGACCGCGGGCGCCGGTTTTCTCCTGAAAGGCCAGCTCGGCGATCCGTTTCAGGGCGTTCGGGTGAAATTTGACAGCGATGCCGTACGCTGAGAAATCTCGTTTTTTGCTGAGCACAATGGGATTGTTGGGATTGCTCAAAATGGCAAACAAATCGTCTTGGGATAGTTCATCAAAAACCGTTTTTACCGGCAGACGGCCGATGAATTCCGATTCGAATCCGTAGTCGACCAGGTCTTCGGTCTTGACCTGTTTGAGGATGGCCGCCGTATTGTTTCGCATGTCCACTGGCGCATGAAAGCCGATGGCATGGGTGTTGAGCCGTTTTCCGATTATCTCGTCCAGACCGGAAAACGCGCCGCTGACAATAAACAGGATATTCCCCGTGTTAATGGTCCGGCTCTCTTTTTTACCGGTCCGCTGATAATGTTCGAGCTCCTGCATCATGGAAATGGGGTCATGGGGAACTTTCAGCTCCACATCCGTCTCTTCCATGGGCTTTAAGAGCGCGCGCTGCACACCGGTCTTGGAAACATCCGCGCCGATGAGGTTCCGGGATGAGGCAATTTTGTCGATTTCATCAATATAGATAATGCCGTATTCGGCCATTTCCACATCATCGTCTGCTTCCCTGACCAGATCCCGAACCAGATCCTCCACATCCCGGCCCACATAGCCGGTTTCGCTGAACTTGGTGGCATCGCCTTTGATAAAGGGGACCCCGAGCTTTTTCGCAATCAGACGGATCATGTAGGTTTTGCCGACACCGGTCGATCCGATCATCAGGATGTTGTTTTTGATTCGTCCCACCAGTTCGGTTTCGCTGCTTTCCGACTGCAGGGCCTGGTGAATGCGGTTGAAATGGGTGCAGACCTTGGTGGCCAGCACCGCTTTGGCCGCATCCTGTCGGATAATAAACTGATCCAGATAGTCGATCAGCTCCATGGGCTTCAATGAAAAGTTCATCAGCCGCTGCTTGCGGACACCGGCGTGGGTGTCGGTTTCTTCGGTTTCAGCAACAGGCTTGGAAAACGGTGAGATCAGACGGACGGTGTCGCCAAATTTATTTTTCAAAAATTCACCGATTTCTTTTTCAATCTCTTTTGGGTTTGGCAGGGTGTCATTATGTGGTTTCATACGCAAATTGTAAACATGGTTGGCGCTGAAATCAAGGGAGGATGCGCTGAGCCACCTGTTTCGGCCCTTTTCATCCATTGTTCGGCTTGTAGATGTTTTCATGAAATGTTATGAAAATGTTAGTGTTTTACAGATGTCTTGATGAACACAATACGTGATCGCAGCAGTGGATATATGGCAAAAAAGAACAAAAAGTCCAGGCGGAAAAAAACAGTTCAGTCCAGTGGCCCTGATTTGAAAGGGCTGGATGTTGACGCACTCATCGACCTTGCTGACCTGTCCATGGCAAAAGAAAAGTACCGGGATGCCATTGCTGCCCTGAAACAGGCGGTGAAATCCGGCGCAGATACGGCGGTGACCACCTGTCAATTCTTTCAGGCCTATGTTCACCGGGCAGACCGTCTGTATGCAAAACAGCTTTGGGATGAAGGGGACGTGATGATCCGGTCAGCAGCCGACTACCTGACCGGCATGACCGAGATCGCCGATGAAGACATCCAGCTGGTGGCCCGCCTGTTTCCCCTTGATCTTTTTCCGTCGTGTATTTGCGGCGTGGAACTTTCAGAAGGGGCAGAACGCGCACTGACATCAGTGCTTGTATACCGGTTGTTTGCCGTAAAACAGCTTGACCGGCTGCCGGATGTGATGGGACATCGGGTTTCGTTTCCGGAATTGCCGGATGTGCTGGCCGCCATCTCGCATATGGAAAAAGGGGACTGGGAAACGGCTTTGGTGCATCTGAAGTCTGTTTCAAAACAGTCTGTGTTTGTGTCTATCCGTGTGTTTGTATCAGCCATGTGCGCGTTTCTGGCAGGCGACAGCCGCCGGCTGAAACGATCCCTAGCGGCAATTCCGGACGATTTCCCGCTTACCGCTGCCGTGTCCGCGTTGAAAGCGGCGTGTGACGGGGGTGATCGTGCAGCAATGGCCCTCCCGTCTGAATTGCGGAAAACCTTCTGGGACGGAGACCTGGCTAGCCTTGAGGCGGTAAATCGTTTGAAATCAGGGCTTCAGAAGCCGCTTGGGGTCAAACAGCTGAAACCGCTTATCCAGGCGCTCGCATCCGGCCTGTCAGGTACGCCGGATGAACATCGGGCGGTTATCTGCGATATTCTGGACGTGCTCTCGCATAACACGCCGGAACACTATGACTTTTTGAGTACGCTCAAGGAACTTAACCGGCAATTGCTGCCGCGGGCTTTGGCGGATTTTTCCCGATGTAAAGCCGAGATGTTCATCAGCCCCGACATGGTGAACGGGCTGGTAAACTTGCTGAAGATCATTCATAAGGTGTTTCCGGATCAGGAATCCGCAAATATTGCGCGGGCCATGCTTGCCGTCCGCATGCTCAAAGAGATCTTTGATGAGAACACACCGGTGAAACACGATCCCGATGCAGTCGACGACCTCTACGATCAGCTGGAGATTGACTGGGACGAGGTGAGGGACAGGGAAACGTTCCGTATGTCGGTTCTCGGCAGGGCCCTGGCATGGGACCCGGACTGCCGTGACGCATACGAGATGCTGGCGGTCACACCGGACCTTCGCAGCCGCCCGGACCTCCGGAAACAGATTGAGCCGCTTTTGATCCAGATGGAATCCCGTTTTGAAAAGGATCCGCTTGCCTGCCTGTCCCTGGCAGAACTCTATCAGATGAAAAGCGCGAATCGAAAAGCGGAAGCCGCATTGAAACGGGCCATGGACAGAGCGCCGCATGATCCACGTGTGCTAAGGCAGTACGCCTTGGCCCTGATTCGGTCGGCGGGAAAGAACATGAAGCGGGGAAATCCGGATCTGGTCATGAAGGATCTGGATCGCGCTGAATCCATGGGGATCCGTACGCTTGTTCCCCACATTGCCGTCAAACGGGCGCAGGCCCGGCTGATGATCTGCAGAGAGCGGGTACATACCGTTGTCATGGAAACCTTTCTTCCCCTGTCTCCTGAGTGGAAACTCAAAGGGATGTATCTGCTCCATGAAGAAATACGTCACCTGAAACCACCCAACAAAAATAGTATCTGCTTGCCACTGGACAGCATGATCACCCGTTCCCTGAATGCGACGGATACCTTGTCGGATCAGCAGATAATGTCTTTGTTCAAGCGCGTGTCTGGCGCGGAGGCTGCGCTTTACAGCCAGCCCATTGACATGGGCGCGCTGATTTTCAAAAACAAATCCTTTGTGCGCAGCCTGCCCGATGAGCTGTTTGTCCGTCTGTTGTCAGACCAGGCGGAAACGTCGTCTTTTTTTTCAGCGTTTATTGAGGAATGCGATCTGCGTTCCAAACAGAGCCCGTCCGGGGCTGCGTTATTTGCGTTTTTATCACAAATTCTCAGACGCGCCTGGGATCCCGATGCGCTGATCGAGGGCATCGAAAAATTGAGTCCGGGACAGCGGGACCAGGCTCGCATGGTCAGCCGCAGGCTGGCGCAGCAGGCGCCTCCCCACATTCAGTCTTTTTTTCAGTCACTGAATCCGGATATTTTGAGGGATCACATACGTGTGGAGGATTTCTGGGACGATGATGAGGATTGGGACGACGATGAGGATTGGGACGACGATGAAGACTGGGACGACGATGATGCTGCGTTTTTCTCAGGCATGCCAGGCATGGAAGATATACCGGTTGCCCTGCTTGAACTGCTTCAAGTCTGTAGCCATGTAAGTCCGCGAAAACAATGGGCCATGGCAGATCAATTGGATTTTGTACACCGGTTAACAGCGCTTCTGTCATCCTTTCAGAACGTCATTGATTCAGAGGCTGAAATCGCCAGAATGCTGGGGTTCAGAGGACACGACAGTATACTGAAGAACTTCGGACTTGATTTGCAAAAACTGTCCCAGCGGCTGGATGCGAATGTCAGGCGCCAATTTTCGCCAGAACATTACCGGGTCGTTTACGGAAAAAAACATCCCGGATCGCTCTGATCCGGGGCAGGTACAGGAATCTATCATGTTCATGTATTATCGAACGCTGGGGGTTTCTCAGGATGCGACCGATGCACAGATTCGCGAGCAGTATCTCTCGCTTGTGCGCCAGTACACGCCAGAGAAACATCCTGAACAGTTCAGGGACATATCCGACGCATATGAACGAATAAAAGACCGCAGACGCCGGATTCATAACAGGCTGTTCGCGTTTCTCGAAGAAAAGGATGTGGATAGGGCCCTTGACCGAATCGTCGGATCTGTGGCGCTCGAGCGCCGCAGACCGACTCTGGATGAACTTCTGAATGCGGAACCCCTGTCTGGAGCCGGACATAAGACAGGCGGGGTGTCATGAAAAATCTTGTGACAAAATGGGGTTCAACGATCCTGGCAAAACTGGCGGCAGGATATGAGGTTGTCAGAACGCGCAGTGCAGCATACGGCCGCAACTTCGTGCGCTGGTGGGATAGAACCTGGTTTCTGCCCCTGCTGGAACGCATGGCAGCCTTTCTTAACCGGTATCTGGCATCGCGTCGCGGTGCTGACATGCCCATGGCAGACTGGAAACAGGAATGCCTGGATGATTTTACTGCATGGCTGTCAGATATCACCGAACCGCCGGATGCAGCAGCAGGTGACCTGCAGGCCTGTGATCTGTACACGCTGTTGTCGGCGTTTGCCGGGCTCCATCAGGAGATCCGCCTTCAGAACCGTGAGCAGGGAAAAGCGATAAAAGCCCTCGCACAGCTCATGGACGATCATACTGCCGCAGCGGATCTGTTCCGAACCCGGACCCGGGATCTGGCAGATCTTGAAACCCGACTTCGGGCAGGGGCGGAAGATCAGGTGGTGGGGTTGTTTTTCGATGTACGGGATGCGTTGGTCAGAGGCGTTGCGGGGGCAGACGAGAAAAACCGTGCCTGCGGTGGCTGGTTCGGTAAAAAGAAACCGGAAGCCGGCAATACAAAAGACGGGTATCGCCTGGCGCTGGAACGCATGGATCGGGCGTTTGCCGCATGCGGCGTGGCCCCGGTAAAGACCGACGGCGAGCCGTTTGATGCCGAACGCATGCATGCCATGCATACGGAAAAAGTGCCGGGCACAGAAGCCGGCATTGTGGTCAGAACGGTTCGGGGCGGATTTGTCAAAGGCCATGCTGTGATACGGTATGCCGATGTCATTGTCAGCGTATAAGGAATGAGAACGATGGAAACCATTATCGGTATTGATCTGGGAACCACCAATTCGGTGGTGTCTGTGATACAGGACGGTGAGAGCCGTGTGATCCGTGAAGCGGATAATGGCATCCTTCCTTCTGTGGTGGGAATTGATGACGCAGGGGCGTTGATCGTCGGCATGCCCGCCCGGAATCAGCTGGTGGTGGCGCCGGATCGATCCATTGCCTCCATCAAGCGTAAAATGGGATCGGAGCTGCCGGTAACGCTGGATGGGCAGACCTACGTTCCCCAGGAAATTTCCGGGATTATATTGAAAGCCCTCAAACACCGGGCGGAACGCTCGCTGGGCAGGTCTGTCTCCAAAGCCGTGATCACCGTTCCGGCCTACTTCACCGACAGCCAGCGTCAGGCCACCAAAGAGGCGGGCGAAATCGCCGGGCTTGACGTGGTCCGCATCATCAACGAACCCACCGCTGCCGCGCTCTCCTATGAAAGCGGTGAAGCAGGAAACCGGAAGATCCTGGTCTATGATTTGGGTGGCGGGACCTTTGATGTGTCCATTGTCGCGATTGAAAACAGTGTGGTTGAAGTATTGGCCAGCACAGGCGACACCCATCTGGGCGGCGATGATTTTGACCGGCTGATCGCGGCCCACCTGTCGGATATACTGAAAGAAACACACGGGGTATCGGCAACAGAAGCTCCGCAGATTCAGGCGCGTCTCCTGCGTGCGGCCGAAACGGCAAAAATCGAGCTGTCCGATGCGCCCTATGCCCAGGTGACCCTGGATCATCTCACCCGGAAAAATGGCAGCGACATTCATCTGGATGTGGAATTATCCCGGGAGACCTTTGAAAACCTGATTTGCGATGATATTGAACGGACCCTGACATCGGTGAGCCAGGCCCTGGACGATGCCGGTCTGGTTGCGTCAGATATCGACCAGATACTTCTGGTGGGCGGTTCCACCCGTATTCCCATGATCACCACCCTGCTGGAGGCACGGCTGGGACAGCTGCCCCGTTCGGAAGTGGACCCGGATCTGTGCGTGGCACTGGGCGCCGGTATTCAGGCTGGCAGGGAAATGGGGGTGGAAACGCGGGCCATCCTGATTGATATCACGCCGTACACCTTCGGGATATCCACGTTGGGAGACTTGAACGGGGATCTCTATTCCCATTGTTTCGTCCCCATGATTCGGCGGAACACGCGGTTGCCGGCTGCCAAAAGCGATGTGTTTTATACGGTTTACGACAAGCAGAAAAGTGTGAGTCTGGAGGTCTATCAAGGCGAAAATCCCGATGCGCTGGAGAATGTGCATATCGGCAGTTATCACTTTGATATGACACCGGCACCGCGGAACAGCCCGTTGTTGCTGACCTATGATCTGGATGTCAACGGAATCCTCACACTCAAAGCCGTGGAAAAATCGACCGGCCGGTCGATTGAGGCGGTGATCGAAAATGCGTTTACCGGCTATGATACAGCCGGTCTGTCCGCCTCACAGGAGCGAATTCAGGCCTTGATGGGGGATGCGGAGATCATACCCCTTACTGCGTCTGATCCGGAACCTGGGAAGGCTGAAGCCATGCCGGAAGCCATCGCCGCCATTCTGAAAGAAGCTGGGGAAAAACTCTCCAGGGCACCGGCAGAGGACCGGGACGAGATTGTCAACTGTATGGAAGATATCCGGACAGCGGTTTCGGAACACCGGTTGTCAGATGCGAACCAGCTGGTTGAAACGCTCGAAGACATTCTGTTTTATATTGATTGATACAAAGGAAGCAGATGGACGCGTGTCCGGCATGTAAGGCTGCGTATAAAGGAAAGGGCGTCTGCCATCGCTGCAAAACAGACTTGAAACCCTTTCTGCGGCTCGAGGAAACAGCAGCCGCCCATGCGGAAAAGGCGCGGCGTGCCCTGCAGGAAGCAGCATATGCTGAGGCCTGTTTCCATGCCGGGCGCTGGACAGCACTGAAGGCGGCGCCGGAAGGGGTGCGGATTCTGGCCGTTTCGGCATTGAAAACAGGCCGATATGATGTGGCGCTCCGCGCCTGTCGGTGGCTGTCCCGTATCCGGTGATTATCCGGCCTTACATCATTTTTTTGTGGGTTTGCGAAAGCTGCGGCTGGCTGTGACGAAACACTCAAGGCTATGTGTACGTCCTCGCGTTCAGTATCTCAATTTTTTCTACTCTCAACAGGTGGGTGTCTAATGGATTTGTGGAACAGGTGCAGGAACGGGTATGACCAGGTGGGGTATCTGCTGCTGAAAGCAACTTTCGATGCGATTTCACGGATACCGGAACGGCATGCGGAATCCATTGCGTGTGCAATTTCAAGACTCTGGTTTGCGCTGGATAAAACCAACCGAAACATTACGCTGGATAATTTGTATATTGCCTTTGGAGATGAGAAATCAGACGCTGAAATCAGAAAAATTGCCAAACAGGCATTTTACAACACGTGCAACATGCTCTTTGAATCTGCCCGGTCACTTCAGTGGGACACGGCGGAAATTATGAAGTATATGCGTATTGAAGGACAGGCGCATCTGCACGCGGCGCATGAAAAGGGGAAGGGCGTGCTGTTGCTCACCGGACATGTGGGAAACTGGGAGCTGGCGGTCTTTATCGCGGATCTGGTACCGTATGAAATCACCGGCGTGTATAAAAAAGTGAAGGTGCCGGCTGCAGAGCGATTTGTTCTTGAAAGCCGGACCCGCCGGGGCGGCCGCATGTATGCGGTGAAAGCGGCGATTGAAGGCATCCTGACCGAGTTGTCCCAGGGTAATTTCATCACGCTTCTCGTTGACCATAATGCGAAACGGCGGCATGTGTTTGTGGATTTTTTCGGAAAAACCGCTGCGACGGAAAAAGGCCTTGCCCAGCTGGCCCTGACCACGGGGGCGCCTGTTGTACCGTATTTTATCATCCGAAAAAAACGGCACTTTGTGGTTGAAGTGCTGCCGGAGGTTCCGTTGATCCATACCGGTGACATGGAAGCGGATATCACTGCCAATACGGCCGAGTATATGAAAATCATCGAGAACATTATCCGGAAATACCCGGATCAGTGGTTGTGGATGCACCGGCGGTGGAAAACAAGGCCCAAGGTCCACGCAGACACGGAGATGGGGTAACCAGAGCAAGGTTGCACGGATGCGGCCCGGGGTATGCTAAGATGGCAACGGATGTGTTTTCCAGTATCAGACTGTTTCGCAAGCTCCCGCCTGAGCGGCAGGCGTGGCTGCGGACCATGGCGAAATCCCATGCCTTCTCCTTTCAGCAGCTGAAACTGCTCACCGAATACAGCGTGGACCTCATCTGCTGGAAGGCCGGAAGTCTGGAACCCTTTTATCGTCCGGAGACCGCCGGACAATCCAGGGCAAAAGAAGCCGCAGGAAAAATCTTTCAGGCGTTTCGAGACGGATATGAGACGCTGAAAAACGGGCAAAAAACCTATACTGGCGCGTATCGGTTTTCCGCTGAAGAACGAAAATTCCCGGACGAAAAAATGGTCGAGATCCCCCTGAAGGGCAGCATCATGGGCCGGTGTCCGGTGGCGTCAGAAAAGACCCGTTGCTGCAACCTCTATACCCTGGATGCCGTACAACAGTGCGGCTTTGACTGCAGTTACTGTTCGATCCAGTCGTTTTACCACGGAAACCAGGTCCGTTTTATAAAAGATCTGAAAACCCACCTTGAAACCCTGACCCTTGATCCGTCCAAAAGCTATCATATCGGTACCGGGCAGTCGTCCGATTCGCTGATGTGGGGAAATCGGTTCGGGCTGCTGGATACCCTGTACCGGTTTGCCGCCGCTCACCCGAATGTGGTAATAGAGATGAAATCCAAAAGCGGACGGATTGATTACCTACTTGAAAACCGGCCCCCTGCAAACATGGTGTTTACCTGGTCCCTGAACACCCAAGCGGTGATTTGTCATGAGGAAAAAGGGACCGCGTCTCTGGAAAAACGGCTGGAAAGCGCACGAAAACTTGCAGATCAGGGCATACCGGTGGGGTTTCATTTTCACCCCATGGTCTGGTACACCGGATGGCAGGACGATTATGCGTCTGTGATTTCCCGATTGACAGAAGAGTTCCAGCCTGAAGAGGTGGTCATGGTCTCCCTGGGAACCCTGACGTTTATCAAATCGGTGATCAAACGGATCCGCGAGCGAATGCCGGACACGTCGATTCTGAGGATGCCCATGGAAGATGCTGCCGGCAAGTTGAGTTATCCGTTTGAAATCAAGAAATCCCTGTTCATGGACGCCTATAAGGCTTTTCCGGATGCCTGGAAGAAAGACGTCTTTTTCTATATGTGTATGGAAGATATCGACTTGTGGGAGCCGGTCTTCGGGCGGAGTTATCCATCAAACGGGGCATTTGAAGCCCATATGATACGTTCGTATCAGGAGAAGCTCCGGCGCATCGCGGACAGAACAAGAGAATATTGGCAAAGTACTGCGAGTTGACACGGTACAACATCCCGAACACCCCCGGAAGCTTCCGGTGGATGATCTTTCATTCCGCTATCCTTCCCATCTGATCTCTCGTTCTGGCGTCTTCCGCAGATGATGTTTTTGTCCATAATAACAATTAAGACTGTTGTCAACAAATAGAATTGTCCGGTTTTAAAATACATAAACTGTCCGGTTTTGCTCCTTCCGTTTTTCTTCACTTTCAGGCCACCTCCAGGCCC
>PDTL01000012.1 GCA_002748835.1 Deltaproteobacteria bacterium | reverse complement strand
TTATTAGAATTGAGTATATCATGTCGACTTCAAACTTTCAACATTATTCAATAAATTCGAATTGTTAAAATTCATAGGCTCTTAAGTTAATGACATTGAGTGACGGTTGATAAAGAAAGATTCGATAAATCTATTTGGGGGCGTATCCATTGGTTCTATTCTTGCACCATTAACAAAGATAATACTTTGACATTTAAGCATATTGGTAGGAATGGATTGTCGAGAGATATTGTATTTTCACCGGTTGAAAAAAAGGAGGGGAGACAGTCAAATAATACACTGATCAAGGAGACCACAAAACAGACCGTTGACTGGGGAGAGGCCGTGGTAAAGATGGTCGTGGGTCCGGAAGGAAACCATCACCCGCGGACAATCTGTCACCGATTGCGGCGTAAAGACCTGAAAATCAACTGCAAGCGTATCCAGCGTTTAATGCGGTTGATGGGCATCGAGGCCGTGTATCCCGGAGAAAGAAGGTACACAAAGCAGGGACAGAGAAATTGTCAATCAGTTGAATTTGCTTAGTTTTTTTGCAGATTTTGCGATGGTGTTGTTGCAAAAGAAAAATATTGATATAAATAGTGTCAAAAAGGTTTTAAGGGCGGTGAATCTCGCATGTTGGGAAAAAAACTAAAATATAATATGATAGTATCATATTTTATTACTTCTTTTGTATTTACACTGGCCTGTCGTTGGTACAATGTGATTTATATGCATCAAAATTATAAGGATTATTTTGATATATGGTTTTTAATAGTCCTTTTATTTAGCCCAATAATTTTACCTCTATACTCTATCTTTTCACTATTTACCTCACTAATCACATGGATGTTAAATGGTTTTGAGAGGGCTTATGGAACTCAAGAGACAATTATAATATTGTTGCTTTTACAAATATTTATATTGTTATGGTTTATTGTGTATAAGCTGATAATTGTTTCCCGACAATCATCAGAAAGAGATAGGCGCAGGCCTTGATTTTTTACTCAACTTTCAGATTTAATTTGACTCAATGATTAAGTGGGGTCTGTTGAACAATCAATAATCACTTGAAAAATTTAATTAAATTTGCTATTTTGGGTGTGCTGTAAGTGTATAGAAATTCATCGATTCTTCACAAAAACCTTGCACCTTCCGACACTAAAATTATGTACAAACACAATTTGAAGCAACTCGAGTTGAGTTTTCCTTTTCTTAACCGCCGTCATTAAATCTCATTTCTTGCTGACCGGGTGCCGTGCGCCTATCTGGCTATCAGTTGACAAGGCGTTGAAGCCTGTCCATCGTCCCCAACTGCCATATTGCCTTATCACCCTCAAAGAAAACCTTTGTTCCATCAGGGAGTTTAGGCACAGGCTTCCATCTTTTACCGCCATCCCTGCTCCGCAGCATTACGCCTTCTGGTGGAGGGAGGTTTTTAAGGTCTGTTCCAGTAATTATGCTAATTGTGATTCCCACATAAAGCTGTCCCGGTAAAAAGTACGGTATTGAAGAAACCGAATCGAACTTGCCAGCATCTGTCCGCTTCAACAGGAGCAATTTTTGATCAATCTCTGACTTGCCAAGCAACCATAAATCATGATGAGAATCAGTGGTCAGCACTTTGGGCTTAAAACCTGAAGGCAATGCTTCTTTTTGAACTTGCCCATCAGGTAATATTACAAACAGGCTCGATTGGCTGGCATACCAAAATATGCTGTCATTTCCACCTGTAAGTATTGGTGTTTTTCTTTGTAATTTAAACTCTATATTCTTACAGGATTCCCATGTCTGTGCCCCATTCACTGATCGATAAACCTGATCAACGCTCCATGCATATGCGACCCTATTTCCCGCAAAACTGATCCCCTCCGTTTTTTCAGGCGGTTTTGACAATTCTTTCCAGCTGTTACCAAAATCCTTGGAAAGCAGAAGAAAGGCTTTCCATTGTCCATCCGGAAAATATTTTCTTCCCAAGGCATACAGGTATTCTTCTTTTGCATTATAATAAAGCTGAAGGATGTCACCTATACCGGAATAAACTTTTCTCCAGTCACTTTTAGCATTCTGCTTGTAAAGAATTATGGCTTCTTGCTTGGAAAGGCTTTCATAGAGATCTAATTTTACAAGATCATCTAAAGATTGATAATAACCTGCAACAACTCCTCTTTCACCCTTAAACCAAAGATCATTTAGCGAATGAAGATGAGGCGTAGAATAAGTTTTCCATTTTCCCATTGAAGAGAATCCCATGCTTATGCAAAGAAACGAAAAAAGCACCATCTCCACTACTAAAACAATAGTTCTGGTCAGAAATGGTTTTTTAATCATTGTCTCTTCAACCAGTATTTATATTTTGTCGAGAAAAGGACTCTTTTCGGAAAAGGTATCGGTTTCATCGATATTCATTTATTGGCTTCAGCAAAATTATCACAAACAAAGTTTTGGACTCTCGATAAAAGGCTTAAGAAACAGGCTGTTGAGCTTGAAATTGCGTATAAAATTTAAGCAAATCGCTTGAGGGGTACCCGGCTTATTGCGTCACCTTTCGTCTTTTGGGGTTCAAACGTCAGATCCCGTAACACCCCGATCATTTTACAATGCACCGCAAACGCGGGGGGTTGATACCGAAACCGGCTGTCTTTGGGTGTGTCCGGTGATCAGTCGGGATCGTCAGCAGACGCGTCCGGGGAGATATTACCGCAGACTGCCGTCTTGACCGCCCCGTAAATATCAAGAAATGCCTTTTCAAAATTGGTGGGCGATATGCGTCCTGTTTCGATAAATTTTACAGCCACTTCCTTGGCTGCCCGCAGGATGTGTTCATCGGTCTTGTTCATGGCGGGATCTCCTTTAATCCGGATGGCTAACAGAGATTGACCCTTTCGTCAAGGCTCGGAGCCCGCGGTTGGGGAATTAATAAAATCTGAACCATTGACAATTCTCACTGTTCTGATACGTTAATCCATTTGAAATACTGGATATGAATCCAAACGGATCCGGCGTCCCGCATGGGGCCGGCAATAAGGATGGGTCATGGAAAAACTTGATTTTGAAAAGACCGGCGGATTGCTGCCGGCGATTGTGCAGGATCATGCCACCGGCGACGTGTTGATGCTGGCGTTCATGAACGCGGCCGCCTACCAGCACACCCTTGAAACCGGTAAAGCCACTTTCTGGAGTCGGAGCCGGAACAAACTCTGGGTCAAAGGCGAGTCTTCCGGTCATGTGCAGATGGTAAAGGAAATCCGGACAGATTGTGATAACGATACGGTCCTCCTCAAGGTGGAGCAGATCGGCGGCGCTGCATGCCACCTGGGATACAGGAGCTGCTTTTTCAAGAAAATTGATTCAAACGGCAGCGCAGAGATTATCGGTGAACCCCTGTTTGATCCTGATGAGGTGTATAAAAAATGACGCATGTATTGAAACTCGGTATCCCCAAAGGAAGCCTGCAGGACTCGACCATTGCCCTGTTCCGTAAATCTGGCTGGAAAATCAACGTAAACGGTCGAAGCTATTTCCCGTCCGTAAACGACAGCAGCATCGATACGGCGTTGATTCGGGCCCAGGAAATGTCCATCAACGTGGAAAACGGCACCCTGGACGCAGGCTTGACCGGTCTGGACTGGATTGCCGAAAACCAGTCGGACATTCATGTGGTCTGTGATCTTGTCTACTCCAAGGTGTCGACCAACCCGGCCCGCTGGGTGCTTGCCGTGGCCTATGATTCGCCGGTCAAAACCCTGGAAGACCTGCAGGGAAAAACCATTTCCACCGAGCTGGTCGGGTTTACCCAGCGGTATTTTGCCGAGCGCGGCATTGATGTGAATGTGGCCTTCTCCTGGGGCGCCACCGAGGCCAAGGTGGTATCCGGTCTCGCGGACGCCATTGTGGAGATCACGGAAACCGAAACCACCATCCACGCCCACGGTCTTCGCATCATTCACGAGCTGATGCAGACCAATACCCAGCTCATCGCCAATAAAACAGCCTGGGAAGATCCGGAAAAACGTGAAAAAATCGAGCAGATTGCCCTGCTGCTCAAAGGCGCCCTGGTGGCGGAAAAAATGGTGGGGCTGAAAATGAACGTGCCCAAAGAAAAGGTTGACACCATCGTCAATATGCTGCCCAGTCTCCAGGCGCCCACCGTTGCCAATCTGTACCAGTCAGACTGGCTGTCCATTGAATCGGTTGTGGATGAAGGGACGGTTCGGGATCTGATTCCGCAGCTGCTCAAAGTCGGCGCGGAAGGGATTATCGAGTATCCGCTGAACAAGGTGATTTGATACCCGGGGTTTGCAAGCGTCAGGAACCTTGACAAAACCCGTCTATGGTTTCTGTCTTTCTGCCAGCGATTGTGAGAAGGATCCAATGACATGATCATCCGGTCGGCAAGCTTTGTGAAAAGCGCGGTAAAACCCAGCCAGTATCCGCCTTCAATCTATCCGGAAATCGGGTTTGTGGGGCGCTCGAATGTGGGGAAATCCTCGCTGATCAACACCCTGGTCAACCGGCGCAGCCTGGTCAAGACCAGCAACACCCCGGGCCGCACCCAGCTGATCAATTTTTTTGATATCAATGCGGCGTTTTATCTGGTTGACCTGCCCGGTTACGGGTATGCAAAGGTGCCCAGGTCCGTGAAGCGAGCCTGGCAGCCCATGGTCCAGGCATACCTGGACGGCCGGGAAACCCTGACAGGGATCGTCTTTCTCATGGATATCCGGCGGGAGCCGCGGGAAGCAGAATTTGATCTGTTAAACTGGTTTGCGGCACGGCAGCTGCCCACCCTGAAAGTATTGACCAAGGCAGATAAGTTTTCAAAGGCGCGGCAGCAGGACCGCCAAAAGAAAATCGCCGGTATACTCGGCTGTGAGCCCCAGTCGCTGATACGCTTTTCAGCCAAATCCCGACAGGGAAAAGAGGCGCTGTGGCAGGCGATTGCCCCCCTGGTGAATTCCTTACCCGAAGCGGAAGGTGTCTGTGATGATGATGCATGACGAAACGGTTTCCGATGATTTCAGGTCTGGATACATTGCCATTGTCGGTGCGCCTAACGCCGGAAAGTCCACATTGTTAAACCGGATGCTTGGGCAAAAAATCGCCATCACCTCCAGCAAACCCCAGACCACACGGAATCGGATTCTCGGCGTGGTACACCGTGCCGGCTCACAGATGGTTTTTTTTGATACACCGGGTATCCACCGATCCGATAAACCGCTCAATTTTCGTATGGTGGATGGCGCGGTCTCGGCCATGGGCGATACAGATCTTGTCCTGGTGATGATCGATGCGGCCTCTCCTGACAAACGCGCTGAAAACCTGATGATCGAGAAACTTTCTGGGCTGGGAAAACCGGCGGTCCTGGCACTCAATAAAATTGATCTGCTGGATAAGGCCGCCCTGCTTCCCCTGATTCAGGGGTGGAAAGATCGATACGCATTTGAAGATATCGTACCGATTTCAGCAAAGAAGGGTACCCAGATTGATCTGCTGCTGGATGCCATGGAACGGCAGCTGCCCCTGGGGCCGCCTTTTTATCCCGAAGACATGCTGACCGATCTGCCCATGCGGTTTCTGGTCGCCGAACTCGTGCGCGAAAAAATTTTTCGCGCCACCGGAGATGAAATCCCCTACGCGGTTGCCGTTGTCGTGGATAGCTTTGAAAAAGAAAAGCGGCGCACCTATATTGAAGCCACCATTCATGTCGAACGGAAATCCCAAAAAGGGATCATTATTGGTAAGGGCGGCCAGAAACTCAAGGAGATCGGTGAAAAAGCCAGAGCGGAAATCGAATCCCTGCTCGAGGATCGGGTTTATCTGAAACTTTTTGTTCGTGTTCAGAAAAAATGGAGCAGCGACCTGCGCGTGCTTCAGGAGTTTGGCTACTGATGAACGGATGGGACGATTTCCCTGATGCGGCGGATCTGAAGCGCGAACGGGCAAAAGCCCGTGAACTCCGCAAATCACAATGGTGGAAACGGAAGTGCGATAAAGGATTGTGCGGATATTGCGGGGCAACTGTCCCGCCGGCGGAACTGACCATGGATCATATCGTTCCCATCGCTCGCGGCGGCCGTTCGACCAAAGGAAACCTCATGCCCTGCTGCAAAACCTGCAATACGAAAAAACGCGAACGCCTTCCCATGGAGTGGGACGCGTATCTTCAGAACCTTTCAAAGACCTGACCCCCCTTGCCTCCGGCGGGCAGGGGGAGGATCCCCCTGCACCCTCAAGTTAAAAAATAAAGAAAAGGCCGTCAGCAGAAATTGCCGGCGGCCTTTTCTTTATTTCAACTTCTGGCACAGCCGGTGGATTGTCTGGGCATGCCATTGACCCCGACCGGAAAAAGTGGCAAACCCCTTTTCGGTCAGGGTTTCGGCAATCTGATCATAGGTGGCGCCTTCGCTCCGCATCTCATGGATGATCCGCATGATCTTTTCGCGTTCGGAATCGCCGTCGGTAATGGCGCTGGCTCCCTGGAACGAGGGATGATTGACAAAATGGGTGCGGCTGTCTGCAGCTTCCACCGGGGCTGCCGGAGCGTTGGCTTTTTCCGTCAGCATCCGCATCATCTGCTTGGCCCATTCCGCAAGGCCTTCAATGGCCTCTGCCTTGCGCTCTTCGGACAAGGCACGCATTTCCGCTACAGTGATCAGGCGTTTCTGGTTCAGGGTGACTTCTTCAAGCAATGCCTTGATATCGTTCATCAGGTCGGCATTCACGTCTCCCATGTTATGTTGATGTGCATTGTGGTTGTTGTTGTACGGCTTATGGTTATGGTGGGGGCGCTTGTCATTGCCGTTTCGGCGATCATAGTGGTGGTTGTTTGGGTTGCCGTTGTACTGGGCGTTAATATCGCGTCGGTTGTTGCCGCGTTGATTGTAATGCTGCTGCTTTTCCTTGTTGTTGCGAAGGCTTTGCAGAAAATCGTTCATCCCTTGTCTCCTTTTTCCCGTTGGCACAGCGTAAAGCGAATCGATATGAGCTTAAAAAATAGGGTACACCTTATGCAAAATATCGCTCAGGGCGATCACTCTCACTCCCCCCCTGAAGTGGCGTTATATGAAATCAAAAAGAACAGACCATATAGGAATAGTCTATAGATGTCAAATACAAAAAAAGAGAAAAATGAATTCGGATCGACGCGGGTGGAATGCCTGGGTAACTGGCTGGAAATGATGGGTTTCGGCAGGAGCCGGAAAGGGCTCCTGCAGGGGTCTCTAATTGAGTGTGTAACGATAGAGGCTTGTCTCTTTGTCTTTTCCGAGGATACCGGTGCCGGAAACCACCGCCATGATGATCTCCGGTTTCCGGTCATTATCCAGATCGCCGATGGCGACGTCGCTGACATAACCGGAAAACGTAACCGAAGACCAGATGGGGGTGAGTCCGGCAGGCGTCCAGGAAAGAACGGTGGCGCGGCCGTCTTTGAAATGTTTCAGTCTGGCAAGAAAGCCGCCGGCCATATCTGTATTTTGCGCCACGAGAATGTCCGGAATATGGTCTGCGTTAAGATCCCCCGCAACAACACGTTGCCGGAGGTAGACATGCCTTTCTTCATTCGGTTCTGTGGGATCCGGATGGGTGAGATACAGGGGGGTGCCGCCGAATCGGTCTCCGTTTGCCCAGATTTTTGTACCGTCTGCTGCGTATGCGGTAAGACGCTGACCGGCAACCAGGCCAAGAATACCCGTTTCCTGTGTGCGGTTTACCGGTCCGAAGGTAAACGAGGTGACCTGGAGGGTGTCCGGCAGATCCATGGGGGCGGCGTTCAGGTTTCCGTTTTCCCAGAATAGACGGTAAATGTCAGGGCTGAGTGCGCCGGACAGTTTGTCCTGTTTTTGTCCGGCAAGCAGGGGGCTGCCATCCGGACCGGTGGTGATCCGGAAGAGCCAGGGCAGCTTCTCTTTGACCGGGGTGAGCGACTTGTTATCCCTGGAAAAGTGGAATACCGCACTGCGGATACGGTTACGCCGGGTAATCCAGGCGGCATAAATCTCCGGGGTACCGTCGGCATCCGCATCCAGTATGCCGCAGCTGATCAGGGCGCGGGCATTTTTTTCCGTGTACGAAAACAGCTTGACCAGCTGTTCCTGATCAACGGTGTATCCGGTTAGCGTGTGATTGCTGCCGGTGATGAGGTCGGTCTTCGCGTCTCCTGTGAAGTCTCCAGTGCCCAGGGCGTGAACCGCTTCTTTCAGAGGGCGGCTTTTCCATTCGCGTGTGACAGCTGCCGGTGCGGGCACCGCGCCGGAAACGGATGCAGGCCTGTGGTCAGCAGCAGGCCCTGGAGTGGATAGCGGCTTGACAGGTGCCTGTGTCCCCTGTTCCGGAACGGCAGCCAGCCGGCTGTTTTTGGCCTCAATGACAACCGTTGCAAGCGCGTCGATATGAGGGATGACACTTGATTTCTTTTCCCCGGTTCTGCTGAAATGCACAGGATCTCCATCCGGAAGGGGGAGCAGTGTGGCGTCTGTGCTGACCTGCGCGTCGATGACAGTAACGGTTCCAAACAGCACCCAGTCTGCCTGATGGCTTGTGCCTGCCCTCCGGGCAGCAGCTTTGGTTGTGAGGGGGGCTGCATCTGCTGCCAGCAGCTGATAGGCTGTGGCGAGCCGGGAGGTTAACATGCGGTTGACTGCGGTTTCAAGAAAGCCGGAATCCCCTTCAGACAGGATGGTAAACGGGACCAACAGCAGGGTTGGCCGGGTGTCCGCAGTTGCGGGGATGCACATCCGCACGGGAATTATCAGTGCGGCCGTGATCAGGACCAGCCGAAAAACCGCTCGTTTGATCCGGGGGGCTGCCTGGAATGCTGGAAAATGGTTCATGGGGTTCAGGCCTCCTTATAAAAACAGGGGTACGAAAAAAAATCCCGCAAGGCCGTTATTCTCATAACACGACCCTGCGGGACTCAGGTTCTATTTCCATTGCCAGGGCTTGCGAAGTACCGTTGTCTGTTGTGTCAGCGCAGACAACGGCAGCGTACTGTATTTCAGATTTAGAAGCTCAGCTGCAGCATAGCTCCCAGAACAGATGCGGCATCTGCATCATCATAGGCGCCGTCGCCATCCACCATGGTGTAGTTGTAGGCAGCTGCCAGTTTCGTGTTGGTGGCCATTGCATATTCAACGCCAACGTTTACGATCATGACATTGTCAAGATCTGTTACGTCATCTTCGGCCGGGGTCAGGTAACCCAGGTTACCGGATACTTTGAACCGCTCAGCAAACGCACAGCTGCTGTAAACGTTCAGGCCCATAGAACCAGAGTTGTCCGTCAGCTCGAAAACGTCTCCACCCAGAGCGGCGCCCAAGGGATCAATCAATGTCCAGAATGCACCGGCACCAATGTCCATAGGAACAAAATCGCCGGAGGCATCCATTACAGCCGTAATCTGGGTTTCGTCAGAATCGTCGGTGCCCATTGCATAGAACAGGGAAGCGCCAACCATTGCAGGCTCCATATCCATCTTAGCATCCAGGTAGAGCTGAGTCCCGACGTAATCGGTCGCGGCATTTTCGCCCATGAAATAGTCCAGTTCGCCGGTGACATTCAGACCGGCCAGCGCTGCCTTGGCATACAGACCGACAACCATCGGCTCTGCTTCAGCGGGCGTACCGTCGGTGATCATACCCACAAAACCGCCGGCAGACATTTCGTCCATCATCATTTCAGCGTTAACACCGTAGAAATCACGATCTTCGTTTACATCGGCAGCGCCGTCTGCAAGGCCGGCGCCTTCGTCCAGTTTGGCATATGCCAGGGTGATGTTAACCGGAGTCTTGATGGTAGCGATGATACCGGTTACCTGGTCGTCAATTGCGATCATTTCACCCCAGCCCATCCACTGCTGACCAATGGACAGCGCGTACATTTCCTTGTCCAGCTTGATGTAAGTACGGTCTACCTGGATTTCTTTAGCTTCTGTCGGATTTGCCCAGCCTTCAGAGAATTCAGCGCCCCATTTTGCTTCTGCAAAGTCGAACCGCAGGTTAGCGGTGATGCCTTCAGCCACGGTCAGTTTTGCGCCCAGACGGAACCGCTGATCCCAGTACTGATTTTCGTCACCATCGTTGTCGCTGTCAAGGTCACTGAAATTATCCCAGGACCATGCACGTACGCGATAAGATCCGCTCAGATTCAGACGTTCTTCCGCATACGCGGAACCGGCCATCAGAAGGACGACGGCAATTACCCATAACTTTTTCATTTTTCTCTCCTCGTGTTGCCGCAGTGCGGGTAGCCTAAGCCCGCTGCGACGGTGATAATGATTTACGTGTGCCTAATAATTTCGCAAGATTATTCCTGTAAATAGAAATAAAATTAGTCTCCATATAGCATTTAAAATGTGATGTTGTCAATAAATACGATCAATAAAAAAACAGATAAATGAAGCCGGTTGAACAGGCTGAATACCAGGATGATGATATGTATGCAACGCTGCCGGATCACAGCAGATGCGCAAATCCGGCAGAGAAAAAATCAATACGATGGCGTAATGCGTTTTTCTCAACTCAACTTCTTCTTGAGCAAATCGGTGACCACTTTCGGGTTTGCTTTACCGTTGGTTTCTTTCATGACCTGGCCCATGAAAAAACTCATCAGCTTGGTCTTCCCGCCTTTGTACGCGGCCACTTCGTCCGGGCAGCGCGCGAGGATGGCATCCAGCACCGACGCCAGCTCGGATGTATCGGTCACCTGGGTCAGTCCCCGTTTTTCAACGATGGCTTTGGGGGTGTCTCCGGTTTCGGTCATGGCTTCAAACACGGTTTTGGCAATATTGCCGCTGATCACGTCTGTATCCAGGAGCGCGACCAGTTCGGCCATATGCGCCGGTGATACAGGTGAGGTTTCGATGGTCAGGTTGTGCGCGTTCAGATAGCCCAGAAGGTTCCCCATCACCCAGTTGGCCATTGGCTTGGGGCTGTTGTGAACCGCGAGGCAGGCTTCATAATAAGCGGCCAGTTCCATGGAACCGGTAAGGACGTCGGCGTCTGCGCCGGACAGCTCAAAATCGGCCATGAACCTTTTTTTCCGGTCTTCGGGGAGTTCGGGCATCTCGTTTTTCACGTGCGCGATCCAGGCATCCTCAATGACTAGGGGAAGCAGATCCGGGTCCGGGAAATACCGGTAATCATGGGCTTCTTCTTTACCGCGCATGGAAAAGGTCTTGTTTTTTGCCGTATCCCACAAGCGGGTCTCCTGAACCACGGTTTCTCCGTTTTCCACCAGAGCGACCTGGCGGTTGATTTCATACTGGATGGCTTTTTCGATGAACTTAAAGGAGTTTAAATTTTTCAGTTCCGCACGGGTGCCAAAGGCGTCCTGGCCCCTGGGGCGGATAGACACGTTGGCGTCGCACCGGAAACTACCCTCTTCCATGTTGCCGTCGCAGACGCCGATGGCTTTTACGATAGCATGGAGTTTTCTCAAGTACGCACCGGCTTCTTCCGGGGTCCGCATGTCCGGTTCACTGACAATCTCGACCAGCGGCACGCCGGTCCGGTTCAGGTCGACCCGGCTCACCGGACGCACCGGATCATGGGCGGATTTGCCGGCATCCTCTTCCATGTGAATCCGGGTGATGCCGATTCGTTTTTCGCTGCCGTCGCCCAGGGTGATATCCAGATGTCCGTGTTCACAGATGGGTTTTTCATACTGGCTGATCTGGTATCCCTTGGGAAGGTCCGGATAAAAATAATTTTTCCGGTCCCACCGGCTTTCGGTGTTGATGGTGCAGTTGGTGGCCAGGCCGGTGCGGATGGCTTTTTCCACAACCGCCCGGTTGAGAACGGGCAAGACACCGGGCATGCCCAGGCAGACAGGGCAGGTATGGGTGTTGGGCGGGGCACCGAATGCAGTGGAACATCCGCAGAATATTTTTGTCTGGGTGTTCAGCTGAACGTGAACTTCCAGGCCGATGACAGCTTCAAAATCCATGATCGTCTTTCCCCCGGCAGCATCAGGCGGGTACGGTTCTTTCAACAGGTTGGGTTTAACCGGTCAACGCGTATTGTCTGGGCGTATTATCTGGACCAGATTGCCCCGTAAGTCAAGATAAATACGTCAGACCGGATCGTTTCCCCGACCGCTGGATGCCGCTAACCACGCGGATTCTTTTTGACAAGAATCGCCGCCGCATTTATGATGGAACGCTTTTTTACGCAATGAACACCCGGGGTGGGGAAAAGGATAGCTCATGGAATTTTTTTTGTGTGTGATGGGCATGGTGATGATCGTGGAGGGGGTTCCCTATTTTGTCTTTCCTGAAAAAATGAAGGTCTGGCTCCAGCAGATTCTTGACGTGCCAGATGCGCGTCTTCGCCGCCTGGGGTTTATCCTGATGTTCCTCGGTCTGGGTCTTGTCTACTGGGGACGCAGCTGACCATGTACCAACTTGCGGATTATGCGTTTACCCTGCCTGAGGACCGCATTGCCCAGTCACCTTCAGCAGATCGCCAGCAGTCGAGACTGATGCGCCTGAGTCGGACTGGCGGCGGCGTGACCCATCACCGGTTTGCCGATCTGCCGGATTTGCTGGATCCGTCGGATGTGCTGGTGGTGAACACGACCCGCGTGATCCCGGCCCGATTGTTTGGGAGAAAGCCCACTGGCGGGGCTGTTGAGATGCTGATTATCGACTATGCCGAAGGGAAACGGTATCTGGATGCGGGCCAGCCCTTTGAGTGCGACTGCATGATGCGGGCCTCCAAACGCCCCAGGCCGGGAACCCGGATCGCTCTTGACGGCGGGTGTACGGCAGAGGTGATCGCGCACAAGGAGAAACAAGCCCGGGTCCGTTTTTTTCCGGAAACGGATTTTGATGACTGGCTGGACCGATCCGGACATATGCCCCTGCCCCCGTATATCCGGCGGCAGGACAGTGCGTCGGACCGGGCGCGGTATCAGACCGTTTACGCAGCCCATCCGGGTGCGGTGGCAGCACCCACGGCAGGACTCCATTTTACGCCAGAACTCTTTTCCCGGCTGGCAGACAAGGGCATCGCGGTGGCGCCGATCACCCTGCATGTGGGATACGGCACCTTTGTGCCCGTACAGGTGGCAGATATCCGGGACCATGAAATGCATGGCGAGACCTATACGGTTCCGGAAGCCTCCGCCCACACCATCGAAACCGCCCGCGCCCAGGGCCGCCGCATTGTGGCCGTGGGCACCACCAGTGTCCGGACCCTGGAATATGTGGCGCGGGAGACGGGCCGCGTTGCCGCCGGCACCGGGGTGTGTGATCTGTTTATCTATCCCGGATACGACTTTTCCGTGGTGGATGCCATTATCACCAATTTTCACCTGCCCGGATCCACCCTGATCATGCTCATCGCCGCTTTTGCGGGCAGGGAGCGCGTTTTGTCGGCGTATCAGGAAGCCATCGATACCGGGTACCGGTTTTACAGTTACGGGGATGCCATGCTGCTCGCGTGATCGAGAAACCCGTTGTTTGTTTTCAACGATCAGTGGTGCGTCAGGGGAGCGGTTAGCGTGTTGCGGTTCTCCGTGTTGCCTTGTCAGTGTTGAGGGAAAAGAGATGCTCAGATACGAACCCGTCGCTGTTTCAAGCCGGACCCGGGCCCGGGCCGGCCGTATGCATACCTCCCGGGGGGTGATCAAGACCCCCGTTTTTATGCCGGTGGGCACCCTGGGAACGGTAAAAGCCCTATCTGTCGAAGACCTGAAAATCGCCGGTGCCCAGATCATCCTAGGGAATACCTATCATTTATACTTACGTCCCGGTACCGAGGTACTGGAAGCCCTGGGCGGGCTCCACCCTTTCATGAACTGGGACCGCCCCCTGCTCACGGACAGCGGCGGTTTTCAGTTCTTTTCCCTGGCCCGGCTGGCGAAAATGACCGAGGAAGGCGTTTCTTTTCAGTCTCATATTGACGGATCCAGACATTTTTTTTCCCCGGAAAAGGCCGTGACAGTGCAGACGGTGATCGGGTCGGACATCATGATGTGTCTGGATCACTGCATCCAGTATCCGTCGGAAGCACCGGCGGTAAAGGCAGCGTATCAGTTGACCACACGGTGGGCAAAACGGTGCTATGACGCATGGCAGGCAACCGGAAAAACAGACAACAATCTGTTCGGGATCGTGCAGGGCGGCATGTTCAAAGACTACCGCACGGCATCGGCCGCAGAACTGTCTGAAATCGATTTCCCCGGGTTTGCCATCGGCGGCCTCAGTGTGGGCGAACCCAAAGACATGATGCTGGCGATGGCCGACCATACCCTGCCCTTGCTGCCCAAAGAAAAACCCAAGTATATCATGGGGGTGGGAACGCCGGAGGATCTGATGGAACTGGTTTCCATGGGCGCGGATATGTTCGATTGTGTCATGCCCACGCGGAATGCGCGAAACGGCCAGCTCTTTACCCGCCAGGGAACGATCAATATCAGTAACGCCGTGCACCGGATGGATCCGGATCCCATTGATCCGACCTGCGACTGCCTGGCTTGCAGAAACTATTCCCGGGCCTATCTGCGGCATCTCTACAAAAACCGGGAACTGCTGGTCTACCGCTTGCTGTCCATCCATAATATCGCCTTCTACTGCCGGCTGATGGCAGAGATCAGGGAAGCGATCTGTACCGATACGTTTGAGGTCTACCGGGACCGGTTTTATGCGGATTGGAACAGCGGGCGTCACTGACCGTTCAGGCCGTTTTATCAGGATCAATATGGGTGGGGGCATGGAAATTCGATAGTGATCGCACGGCGGATTCTGATTCCGGCCTTGCAAAGCCTGCGGCACCATACTAAGGTGGAAAATGATCCATACAAGAAGCGGATATTAACGTTCATACAGACAAACCGCCTGCCTGCCGGCGGGCCATACGTTTCGGAGGACCCATGACCATTGCTGCCAAGATCGACGCGTTTATCGAAAAATCATCCTGGATTCGGAAAATGTTTGAAGAAGGGGCCCGCCTGAAAGCCCAACATGGCGCAGACAAGGTTTTTGATTTCAGCCTGGGAAATCCCACCATGACACCGCCGGCAAGCTTTGATGCCGCCATGGCCGAAGAATGTGCAAAAAAAGGACCCGGCACCTTTTCCTATATGCCGAACACCGGCTATCCCCACGTGCGGGAAGCGGTTGCCGCCTATGTCTCGGACGAGCAGGGCATGCCGGTTTCCGGGGATGATATCATCATGACCTGCGGTGCGGCCGGGGCCATGAACGTGACCCTGAAGGCGATCCTGGATCCAGGTGACGAAGTATTGTCGCCTGCGCCCTATTTTGCGGAATACGATTTTTATGCAGACAATCATGGCGGGGTTCTGAAGAAAGTTCCCACCGATCCTGATTTCCAGCTGGATCTTGATGCCATAGCAGCCGCGATCACGGAAAAGACCAAGGCCGTGCTCATCAATACCCCCAACAACCCCACCGGCCAGATCTATTCCGAAGCAGCCCTGGCTGCCCTGGGAAACCTGCTGGATGAGAAATCGGCCGCATTCGGGCGCACTCTCTACCTGATCTCCGATGAACCGTACCGGAAAATCGTCTATGACGGTGCCGTGGTGCCGAGTATTTTCAAGGCATATCAAAATGCCATCATCGCCACTTCCTATTCAAAGGATATCTCCATCCCCGGTGAGCGGATCGGTTACCTGGCCGTTCATCCGGAAACACCGCATAAAGCCAGACTTCTGGCCGGCATGGGACTGGCCAACCGGATTCTGGGATTTGTGAACGCACCCGGCCTCATGCAGCGGGTCATTGCCCATATCCAGGGTGAAACCGTCGATATCAGCGAATATGCCCGCAAACGCAAACTGCTCTGCGACGGCCTAGCCGCTGCCGGATATGAATTCACTCCCCCCATGGGCGCGTTTTACCTGTTTCCCAGGGCCCCCATTGCAGATGACGTGAAATTTGTCCAGGCCCTTCAGGAAGAGCTGGTGCTGGCGGTTCCAGGCAGCGGTTTCGGCGGTCCGGGGCATTTCCGCCTGTCTTACTGTGTGGATGACGCCACCATTGAAAACGCCCTGCCCGGTTTTGAACGGGCCCTGAAAAAATTCAAATAAACGGTCGTAAGGAGCGTCTAACAGCATGACGACATCAGATGAGATCAAGGCGCTTGCTGAACGGAAAGCGGCCATTCGGCGGATGGGCGGTGAATCAGCCATGACCCGGCACCGGGAAAAGGGACGGCTCACCGCCCGGGAACGACTGGATGTGCTGTTTGATCCGGGAACCTTCCAGGAAACAGACCTGTTTGTCCGCCACCGGTGCAGCAACTTTGACATGCCGGACATTGACATCCCCGGAGACGGGGTCATCACCGGGCATGGCCGTGTGGACGGCCGTCCGGTGTTTGCCTATGCCCAGGATTTCACCAGCCGGGGCGGCAGCCTGGGCGAGATGCACGCAAAAAAAATCTGCAAGGTGCTCGACCTTGCCATGAAAGCCGGTGCACCGGTTGTGGGACTTAACGATTCGGGCGGTGCTCGGATTCAGGAAGGGGTGGATGCCCTGGCCGGTTTCGGGGAGATTTTTTTCCGCAACGCCGGGGCCTCCGGGGTAATTCCGCAGATTTCCGCCATCATGGGTCCGACCGCCGGCGGGGCGGTCTATTCGCCGGCCATGACCGACTGGGTCTTCATGGTGCGGAAAACCAGCCACATGTTCATCACCGGACCGGATGTGATCCGCTCGGTCACAGGCGAGGAAATTGGTTTCGAAGCCCTGGGCGGTGCAGACACACACAACGAAAAAAGCGGGGTCGCCCATTTCGCATATGATACGGACGCAGAAACCCTGGCCGCCATTCGCACCCTCCTGTCCTATCTGCCGTCAAACAACATGGAAGATCCGCCGTGTCTGCCGCCGGAAGCCGTGCTGCCGCCGGCAGACCCTGGCCTGCTCGATACCCTGATCCCGGCGCATCCAAACCAGTCCTATGACATGCAGGCGGTGATCGACGGGATTGTGGACCCGGGAAGCGTGTTTGCCCCCCATGCCGGTTTTGCGAAAAACCTGATCACGGCCTTTGCCCGGATCGGGGGGGCACCGGTGGGGATTATTGCCAATCAGCCCGTCTGTCTGGCCGGATGCCTGGATATCGACGCCTCGGACAAGGCAGCCCGGTTTATCCGGTTCTGCGATGCGTTCAATCTTCCGCTGCTCACCATCACAGACGTGCCCGGATATCTGCCGGGGAAAGAACAGGAGTGGGGCGGGATTATCCGGCATGGCGCAAAACTGCTCTGGAGTTACGCCGAAGCCACGGTTCCCAAGCTGCTGCTGATTACCCGGAAAGCCTACGGAGGGGCCTATATTGCCATGTCTTCCCGCCATCTGGGCGCGGACATGGCCTTTGCCTGGCCCAGTGCGCAGATTGCGGTGATGGGCGCGGACGGGGCTGCCAACATCATTCACCGGAAAGCGATTCAGGCCGCGGATGATCCGGAAGCGATGCGAGCAGAAAAGATCCGGGAATATGAGGCGTTGTTTTCCAATCCCGATTATGCGGCCCGGCGCGGGTATATCGATGATATCATCCAGCCCGCCGAAACGCGCCGCCGCCTTCTGGATGCCCTGGACGTACTCCGGGGAAAGCGGGAAGACAGACCGCCCAAGAAGCATGGGAATATACCGTTGTAACGATTTCGCCAGGGTATATCTGCTCTGTTCGGGGAAAAAACGAGTAACGACAACGGGCAGACCTGGTCTTTCACAGCAGTTTGCCCACAACAAATCATGATGTAGTCGTAAAAAGTCTGATTCTACTGTTTTCTCAGAGCTAACATACTGAAAATGTAAATAGCGGTTTTGCCATTTTTAGCTTTTTACGAGACTGTCTATCAGGAACCTGAAAATCGGATAAAGCGTACACTTTAAGACTTATAATTTTTGTTTCTTGTTGAAATATCAATACGCACACATTCCAAAAATATAAAAAAACATTAATTTTCAATGAGTAAGAAACATTTTTAGCCGTTATGGTGTACGTATTATCCGACTTTCAGGATCAGGAAAGAAACGAATCGCTTCATATAAAGCATGATCCATGCATAAGAAATGTTACATAATAGCCGGCCCGAATGGTGCAGGGAAAACAACTTTTGCAAATGAGTTTCTTCCCATTGAAGGGGCGTGTCTGAATTTTATTAATGCTGACTTAATTGCAAAAGGTCTTTCACCGTTTCAGCCTGAAAAGGTCGCACTTAAAGCGGGTAAGTTAATGATCCAACAAATGAATGAGGTCACTTCAAAAGGTGAATCCTTTGCAGTTGAAACGACATTCAGTGGTTTGGATTATTTGAACAAAATGAATAATTGGAAATCATCGGGCTATTTCATTATTGTCTACTATTTAAAATTGCAGTCAGTTGAATTAGCCATTAAACGTGTAAAGCTTAGGGCCTCTAAAGGAGGACACAATATTCCCGAGAATGTCATTCGCCGGAGATATGAAAAAAGTTGGTATAATTTTCAGCAGATATATAAGCACTTAGCAGATGTGTGGACGGTTTTTGATAATTCAGGAAACATTCCTGTAATCGTGGATGGGGCGGAAGGATGAATTATGAAAAAACATCATAGCTATTCATTATTGGGGCTTCAAGCATTGAAAAGAGCTGCATTACTAGCCATTAAAGACGCTCAAATACACAATTGCAAAGTGCCATATTGGAAAGATGGTAAAATAGTATTCGAAATACCCGGGATAAATTCCAAACAAAACGTTTCATCCGAAGCTCGTTCCTCGCGTGACAGAATCTCTCGTTCAGCGGCTTCTGAAAACGACATCTTGCAGGATACCTTCACATGAATAAGCCCATTGACGAAAAAAAAACAGCGGCCGTGCTGGCGGCCGTGACCGCGTATCTGAACGCATACCCCGAGGCACCGGCGGTGACAACGGACATGCCGGTAAGGAGACCGATTGCGGCTGTGCCGCCAGAAAACCTGACGGCCGGGCCCCGGCCCTGGGCCTTAGCCGGGCGGCAAGGCCAGATGGTCTATCGACGTCTCATGCAGTGGAAGACCTTTCACGCCGGTTCCCGGCAGATACGGTAATGCCATGATACGCTTTTCAGGAAAGAACACGCGGATGCCCCCCCATCACCAGCTCAAACGAACGCCGTTGAAATACAAGGCAGATCGCCCGGCAGCCAAACACCCGCTCAGGCTCACCGATGTGTCCCTTCGGGATGGTCAGCAATGCTTGTTTTCGTCACGCATGCGGACCGCAGATCTGATCCCGCTGGTCGAAGCCATGGACACCATCGGTTTCTGGGCCCTTGAAGTCTGGGGCGGGGCCTCCTTTGAGGTCATGCATCGCCAGCTGGGCGAAGATCCCTGGGCTCGGCTCCGGGAATTGAAAAAACGGGCCCGGAATACACCGCTGGCCATGCTGCTCCGCGGTCAGAATCTGGTGGGTAACCGGCAGTATGCCGATGATGTGGCGGTCGAGTTCGTGAAACGCGCTGCCGGCGAAGGCGTAGACGTGTTTCGGACCTTTGACGCCCTGAACGATTTTCGTAATTTCGAGACCGTGGCACCGGCCATCCAGGCCAGCGGCGGGC
This sequence comes from Deltaproteobacteria bacterium, assembly GCA_002748835.1. Lineage (GTDB taxonomy): Bacteria > Desulfobacterota > Desulfobacteria > Desulfobacterales. Next base: position 11,727 of record PDTL01000012.1, on the reverse strand, counting down.
ATTTTCAGGGATGTATTGGATTTGCACTGACCGAACCCCGTCTGGGCGGGCCTCCCTACACCCTCCGGTATTATACGGACAAGGCCCGGGAACTGGCCGGGATGGGCGCATCGAGTATTAGCCTCAAGGATATGGCCGGTCTGTTGTCGCCTTATGACGCTTTTGAGATCATCCGGGAAATCAAACAGGTGGTGAAACTGCCCGTGCACCTGCATACCCACTTTACCTCGGGCATGGGGCCCATGACACATCTGAAAGCCGTTGAGGCGGGCGTGGATGTGATCGATACCTGTTTGTCGCCCTTTGCCTGCCGGACCTCACATCCCGCAGCCGAGCCGCTGATCATGAGTCTTTTGGGAACCAGCCGGGATACGGGACTGGATCTGCACGCCCTCAGCCGGATCAACGAGCTGCTGGAAAAGGAGATTCTCCCCAAATATCATCATGATCTCAATGAAACCGGAATCTCTATCCTGGATACCCAGGTTCTGCTGCACCAGACCTCCGGCAGCCTGCTCCCCAACCTGATCCAGCAGCTCCGGGAAATGAATGCGCTGGACCGGCTGGATGCGGTGTACAAGGAACTCCCCCGGGTCCGGAAGGATCTGGGCCAGGTGCCCATGGTCACCCCCATGCGCCAGATCGTGGCCGTGCAGACCGTGAACAATGTGCTGTTCGATGATGAACAGGAGCGGTACCGGATGATGACGGCCCAGATGAAGGATCTCTGCTATGGGCTGTACGGCCGGACACCGGTGCCCGTGGATCCGGCAGTGCGTGAAAAAGCGCTCAAAGGATATGCCCGGGGCGAAGCTCCCATGACCGGCCGTCCCGCATCGGCGCTCCCGCCGGGGTTGCCGGCCGCTGCCACAGACATCCGGGAGCTGTCCACAGATCCGGAAGACATTCTCACCTGCGCCCTGTTTCCGGTGACCGGAAAACGGTTTATCAAATGGAAAACCGGAAAGGAAGACCCGGCTCCGGCCCGCAAACCGCGCACCCTCGAAGCCGCAAAAGCGGATTTTGATTTGATCGCACGGATCAAGTCCGGTGAGTTGTTTGAGGCGGCCGCCGTCCAGAACAGCGCTGAAGAGACGGGCGTAAGGCGGATTCGGGTAAATATTGACGGTGAAACGTTCAAAGTCACGATCTCTGAAGGACCGGCCGGCCCGGAGATTGTCCGTATGGAATCGGTGGATGCGGATGCGCCGCTATCCGAGCCAGTTTCAACGCCCCGGACAACCACGGTGTCTGAACCGTCTCCGCTGCGGCCCGCACCGCCGCCGGGTCTTCCGGCATCCGGCGCAGACCGGGTCTTGTCTGCCCCACTGCCGGGTGTGGTGGTCAGTTATATGAAAGCCGTGGGTGACACGGTGAGCAAAGGGGAAAGTGTGGTCATCCTGGAGGCCATGAAAATGGAAAACCTGCTGAGGGCCCCTGCTGGCGGCACGATCACCGCCATCTGCGCACCCGCCGGTGAAACGGTGGCCAAAGGGGCGGTACTCTGCCGTATTCGTGAAGCAGATTAACCGACAAAGCAAATTTAAGCACAACCAACGGTTAGAACTTTAGAGGGGAAATATGAATTTCGAAGAAATGTCACAAGAGGAAATCTTGGCTATTGCAAACCCAATCATGGATAACCTCATGGAAGCATCTACAGAGATTAATCATCAGAAAGCCAAAGGCGAGTTTGTTGCTGAAATGGTATTAGTTAAAGTTGATGGACAGTATAAATGTGACCATGTGATGGTGTTTTAGTCGGCTACAGTTCTAAGTCGTTCCAAGGGACGGCGGGAGGCTCGCGGTTTTTCAACGTTTATAGATAAACCGATATTCAGTCTTTTAATCCAAGTCTGGGGTTTGAAATCCCGCCGCCCCTGAACTCTGCGGTATCAATCCTGATAAAGTGATGTTTTGTCCGGAACGGGGGACGCTGTGGCTGCGGTGAGTTCCGCATGCCGGAAACAGCAGGTCAAGTGATCATTCACCAGCCCCACAGACTGCATGTACGCATAGCAGATGGTGGGACCAACAAAACAAAAACCCAGTTTTTTAAGATCGTTGCTCATCTGTTTTGACACAGGGGTCTGGTCCGGTACCTCAGCTATAGTCTGAAAATGGTGGGTGACCGGCTGGCCGTCCACATAGGACCAAATCAGATCGGAAAACCGGCGTCCGGATGCCATGACATCCAGCCAGGCACGGGCGTTTGAGACAAAGGCGTTCACCTTGAGGCGGTTGCGGACAATTCCGGGATTGGAAAGGCACGCCGCAATCTGCGCCGGTGTCATGCGGGCCATGGCTTCGGGATCGAAATTGAAAAAAAGGGCTCGGTACGCCGGGCGCTTTTTCAGGATGGTGATCCAGCTGAGCCCTGCCTGGGCACCTTCTAAGCAGAGCATTTCAAACAGATGGCGGTCATCCCGCACAGGAACGCCCCACTCGGTGTCATGATAGGCCATGTAGTCCGGGTCTTTGCCCGGCCAGGGACAGCGCGGTCGCGTGGTCATCTGCGGTCCCCATTCTTTTTCATATTCAAGGTGATGCCGGATCCGGTGCTACATCCCCAGATAGGCTTTTCTTACCGCATCGTTTTTGAGCAGGTTTTCCCCGGTATCGGCCAGTGTGATTCGTCCGTTTTCCATCACATACCCCCGGTGGGCGGCCTTGAGCGCCAGGTTGGCGTTTTGTTCCACAAGAAAGATGGTGGTGTTGTTTTCCGCGTTGATCCGGGTGATGATGTCAAAAATCTGGCGGATAATCAGCGGGGCAAGCCCCAGGGACGGTTCGTCCAGGAGCAAAAGCCGGGGCCGTGCCATGAGGGCCCGGGAGATGGCCAACATCTGCTGTTCCCCGCCGGAAAGGGTCCCGCCAGGCTGGGATTTTCGCTCTGCCAGGATGGGAAACAGGTGGAACACATAGTCCAGATCCTGCTTGATGGCGGCCTTGTCGTTTCGCAGGTAGGCACCCATATCAAGGTTTTCCATGACCGTGAGGTGGGGGAAAATGTGACGCCCCTCAGGCACATGGGAGAGCCCCCGGGCCACGATTTTTTCCGTTTCCACGGTGTGAATGGGCTCGCCGTCAAAGATCACTTCCCCGGAACGGGGGGGGATGACCCCGGAGATGGTCATGAGGGTGGTGGTCTTACCGGCTCCGTTGGCGCCGATCAGGGTAATGATCTCGCCTTCTTTGATCTCGATGGAAACGTCTTTCAGGGCCTGGATATTACCGTAGTAGGTGTTGACATGCTGCAGTTTAAGCATCGACCGCTTCTCCCAGATAGGCTTTGATGACCGCCGGGTTGTTCTTGATCGCTTCCGGTGTGCCGCTGGCGATCCGACTGCCGTAATCCATTACGTAGATGCGTTCCGAGAGGTTCATGACCAGTTTCATGTCATGCTCGATGAGCAGGATGGTGATGGCTTCTTCATCGCGGATTTTTCGGATCAAGGTATCGAGTTCATGGGTTTCCTGGGGGTTCATGCCGGCTGCCGGTTCGTCCAGGAGAAGGAGAAACGGATCCGTGGCCATGGCCCGGGCAATCTCGAGCCGGCGCTGGGCCCCGTAGGGAAGGTTTCTCGCAAAGGTATTGGCCAGATCCGCCAGTTCCACTTTTTTCAGCAGCCGGTAGGCGCTGTCTACGACCGCTTTTTCTTCAGCCCGGCATGCAGGCGGGCGGAGCAGCGCACTGACGATCCCGGCGGAGGTGCGGCAGTGGCGGCCGATCATGACGTTTTCGAGCACCGTCATATTGGGAAAAAGACGGATGTTCTGAAAGGTGCGGGTCATCCCCATTTCGGCGATCTTGTTCGGCTTTTTACCGTTGATTTTATGGCCGTCCGCATCGGCGGGTGCACGCAGGATGACATCACCGTCTGTGGGGGTGTAAATGCCGGTGATACAGTTGAAAAACGTGGTCTTTCCGGCCCCGTTGGGACCGATGAGCGCGACGATTTCACCTGGGTCGATGTGCAGGTTCACCCCGTTGAGGGCCCGGAGGCCGCCGAAGTCCATGGTCAGTTTTTTTACGTCAAGTATGGGTTCCATCGTCTTATCTGCCTGTTGTTTCTGCGTCAATGCGGTAGATCTTACGGACATTGGCGATGATGCCCTTGGGCCGGAACACCATCATGATGACCATGGATGCCCCGAAAATCAGCATCCGGTAATTCCCCACTTCCCGGAGATACTCGGGCATGAGGATGAGGATCAGCGCACCGATGATCACGCCGAGAATCGACCCCATCCCGCCGAGCACCACGATGGATAGGATGATGGCCGACTCCATGAAGGTGAAACTCTGAGGGTTGATAAAGCTGGTTTTGGCGGCAAAAAAGACACCGGCAATGCCAGCCCAGGTGGCACTCAGGGAAAAGGCAGTGAGTTTGGTGCGCGTGATATCGATTCCCATGGCCTGGCAGGCGATCTCATCTTCCCGCATGGCCATGAGCGCCCGGCCGATCCGCGAGTTCTGGACCCGGTAGGTGGCAAACACGGCCAGAACAGCCAGCCCAATGGTCAAATAGTAGATATAGGTGAGCCCCTGCTGGGAGGTCAGTTCCATGCCAAACAGCCCGGGTTTGGGGATCTGGGCGATTCCGCTGGGGCCGTAGGAGAACGCGTTCCAGTTTTCCAGGACAATGCGGACGATCTCCCCGAAGCCGAGGGTGACAATGGCCAGATAGTCCCCGCGGAGCCGGAGCACCGGAACACCCAGGGCAATACCAAAAATTGCAGCGAAAAAACCGCCGATAGGAATGGCGGTCCAGAAGCCGATGCCGTAATGGATGTTGAGAAGGGCATAGGTATAGGCGCCCACCGCGTAAAAGGCCACATAGCCCAGGTGAAGCAGGCCGGCCAGGCCCACGGCAATGTTCAGGCCCAGGCCCAGGATCACATACATGAGGGCGGTGGTCAGGATGGTGGTCTGATACTGATCAATAAACGGGAGCGCTAAACCGGCTGCCAGCAAACAGCCATACAGAGCGATCTGCATCCGGGGATTCGATTCACGGACCACGCCGTCTTTTGTGGTGGTTTCCATGCCGAGAATCGAACGGATCGCTGCCATGGGGCGGTTGCCAAAGAGGCGGTTTCCGATGCTGGCGCCGGCCTCCTTGTTTGTCTGGAAATACCGCCACACCCAGGAGCCGAAAAACGAGATGACGGCGACCCAGATCATGTTTTTCCAGCGCCAGTTGATGGTGTGCTCAATGGTATTGACCTTGATCACCAGGATGGGGAAGGTCAAAAACACGAACCATACGGAGACGAGAAGGGATTTTCTTATTTCCGTGAGCTTCATTTGATCGTTGTCCTGTCGGGCAGCCGGCTGCCGGCTGCATTGAAAATAACACACATCGCTGAAAAGGCCGCCTTGGGGCTGCCGGATCAGACTTTCTGCGCCGTGGTCCGTCCCATCAGACCTTCTGGCCTGAAGATCAGAATCAGCACCAGGAGGGCAAAGGCGAACACGTCTTCGTAATCACTGGACACGTATCCAGTGGCAAAACTTTCGGTCAGCCCAAGCACCAGTCCGCCGAGCACCGCGCCCGGAATGCTGCCGATACCGCCAAGAACCGCGGCTGTAAAGGCTTTGATACCGGCCATAAAGCCGATGTAGAAGTTGATCTGCCCCATCTGGGAGGCCACCAGCACCCCGCCGACGGCCGCGAGCAGGGAGCCGATGATAAAAGTGGTAGAGATGATCCGGTTCACCGATACCCCCACCAGCATGGCCATGGTCCGGTCCTGGGCTGTCGCCCGCATGGCTTTTCCGATCTTGGTGAACTTGATCAGAAACGTAAGGAGCATCATGATGATCACAGTTGAGATCAGGATGGTCAGATCTGCAGAACCGATGATATGGCTGTACGGTTCCCAGAAATCAAACTCGGGGATCAGCTCGGGAAAGGGGAGAAACTTGTCGGTCTGGGCCAGCAGGACATAGTTTTGCAGAAAAATCGACATCCCGATGGCGCTGATCAGGGGGGAGAGCCGCTGGGCCCCGCGCAGCGGCTTGTAGGCCACTTTCTCTATGGTATACCCGTAGGCAGCGGCATAGATCACCGCCGTAAGGCCGGCCATGACCAGAATGGCCAGGGAATGGAATCCCAGCATGGTCAGCACACTGGCAACGATCAGGGCCGTGAAGGCGCCGATCATATAGATTTCACCATGGGCAAAGTTGATCAGTTCGATAATCCCGTACACCATGGTGTAGCCTAGGGCGATCAAGGCGTAGATACTCCCTTTGGTCAGCCCCACCAGGAACAACTCCAGAAAATATTCCAGGTCCATCGTAACCTTACCTTCTTGACTCCGGAGACAGGATGTGTTTCGCCATCTCCGGGGATACACGTATACCCGCAGCATGGATATCAACAAAAAACAGGCTTAGGTTGACAACACGGCGGTAAGTATACCGGAAAGCGCGTGCTCATGAAAGACAAAGCCCAAAAAACAGGGGGCCGGGCAACCCTCTGCCCGGACCCCCGCGCGACTCAGCTTCTTTCAATCGGGCGTGTCTACTTCAGTTCGACAAAATCGCCGTCTTTTACAACATACAGGGTGAACCCCACGCCAATGGGATCGCCTTTTTCATCAAATCTGATTTTACCCAGCGGGGTGTCCACGTATTCATTCCGCAGTGCCTTGACAATGGCATCGTAGTCAGTGGAACCGGCTTTTTCAATGGCATTTAAAAGGGCCAGGGAGGCCGCATAGGCTTCCAGGAAAAAAGCGCCGGGATCATCACCGTATTTTTCGATGTGCTGTTTTTTTGCCTTGATGGCCAGTGGGTTCTTGGAGTAGTCCATGGGACCGGAAGCATACACGCCTTCCGCGTCTTTTCCGGCAACCTTGATAAAAGTTTCGTCCTTGAGGCCGTCCGCGCCGACAAAGGCGCATTTCAGCCGCTTCTTGCGCATCTGCTTGACGATTTTGGATGCATCGGAGTGATAGCCGCCCCAGATAACGGCGTCAGCCTTGGAACGCTTGACTTTCTGGACAATGGGACCGTAGTTGACGGAACCGGTGGTCACCCCTTCAAACAGCACTACTTTGGCTTTTCCGCTGGCTTCGATGAATTCTTTGGCCAAGGTGGCGTTGCCTTTGCCGTAGTCACCTTTGTCGTGCAGGACAGCGATTTTTTTAGCTTTAAGGGTGTTGATGACAAAGTCCACCTGAAGCTGGGCCTGCTTCTTGTCGTGGGCGATGGTACGGAAAAAGTTGGGGTAGTTACCGGAAAGGGTCAGATCCGGAGCGGTTGCGGACGGGGAAATACAGACCAGGCGCGCACCATTGTAGATGCCGAGGGCGGCCTTGGTGGCGCCGCTGCAGACATGGCCGATAACCGCTTCCACCTTGTTGGTGAGCAGTTTGGTCGCGGTACTGGTGGCAATTTCAGGCTTGCACACGTCATCTTCAATAATAAGTTCAATTTGCTTGCCCAGGACACCACCGGCAGCATTGGCGTCAGCAACAACCAGTTCAGCCGCCTTTACGCTCGGCAGACCGTAAGAGGCCAGGTCCCCGCTGTGAGCCCCGGCTACACCGATTTTGATTGTGTCGGCCGCACCGGCAACACCGCTTGCGAGAACAACGGCTGCCGCAGCGGCGGTGACCCATTGAATGATGCGTTTCATGATAGCAATTCCCTCCCCTTGATCGTTGTAAATAATTGATGCATTTGAAATAAATACAAATATAAATTTTAATTATAATTAGATACGCCCGCAGCGTCAAGTTAAATTGCGTAAAGAGCCCGCTGTAAAACGCTGTGCATTCAGATCATACCCCATGGTCGAAGGTGAAAGACGTTAAATCCTTGCATCCAGCGCAGGCGCATCGTAAAACCCTCGGTAATACCGTGTGAAAATTTTGCCGCAGCCTCATCGTGGCTAGTGATAAGGACGCAAACGAATGAAAAAAATTGGTATCGTGGTTAAACCGGCACAGGAAGCACTGGCATCTGCCGACGTGCTGGTCAGGTGGTTTGAGGATCGGAATGTCGAGGTGGTGCGTCGGGAAACCGACAAACCGTGGACTCAGGGGACCGGGAGCAGCAGGCCAGATCAGGCACCGCCTGATCTGGCCTGCATCATGGTGCTGGGCGGAGACGGCGCCTTTCTGATTGCAGCACGCTGGGCCGGTGACCAGCCGATTCCCATCATCGGGGTCAAATTCGGTGATGTGGGGTTTCTGGCCGCGTCCACCGGAACTGCGCTCCTGGAGACGGCAGAAGCGGTGCTGTGCGGACATTATGCGGTGGAAACACGAATGCGGCTGTCTCTTGAGATCCTGCACCAGGACGGCGAAATTGTCCGCGGGGAAGCCCTGAACGATGTGGTCATCAACAAACGGGACCTGGCCCGGCTGGCCCATATCGAGGCCTTTATCAATGATGACTACTTGACCACATTTCGGGCAGACGGGCTGATCGTATCAACCCCCACCGGATCCACCGCGTATTCGCTGGCTGCCGGCGGCCCCATGGTGCATCCGGGCTTGTCTGCCATGGTTTTAACCCCCATCTGTCCGTTTACGCTCTCCAACCGGCCCCTGGTGCTGCCGGACGCGGTGCGGATCGAACTGCGCATGGCCGCAGGCTCCTCGGATATCATGGTGACCTTAGACGGACAGGAAGGGATCCCGGTGCAGGACGGGGACCGGATCCTTATTCGAAAAGGTGCACATCCCGTGCATATGATCTTTTTGCCGGAGTACCAGTATTTTGACGCGCTTAAAGCCAAGCTCATGTGGAGCGGCGGCCGACCGGCAGGATACGGGGATGGACGTGAAACAGAATAGCCCTCTTTGTCCGCTCTTTTTTTTCATTTTAGCCACAGCCGCATGGTGTGCAGAAGTTGCCAGCGCTGATGCGGGCCGGGTCTTTTCGGTTGCCTCCTACAATGTGGAAAATCTGTTTGACACAACGAAACGCGGCACGGAATATCCGGACTTCCGCGGCCATCACTGGACAGAAGCGATGTATGCGCTAAAACTGCGACGCCTTTCGCGGGTGATCGGTGATTTGAACGCGGATGTGATCGGACTTCAGGAGGTGGAATCCCGAACCGCCCTGTCTGATCTGAACCGACTACTGGCCGAGCACGGCAGGCAGTATCCGTACTACCGGTTTGGCCGTGATCAATCAACCGGATCCGGGCCGGTTGCCTGCGCGCTTTTTTCCCGGTTTCCGATTCTGCGCAGCGAAAACCTCCGGGTCGGTCCCCGGCAGCGGGATATCCTTTCCGCTGTCGTGTCTGTCAGCGGAAATTCCCTGTATGTGTATGTCAATCACTGGCGGTCCCGCCGAAGTCCGGAATCGTTTCGCCGGGCTTCAGCCCGCGTTCTCAGAAATCATCTGGATACCCTGCCGCCGGGGGCTGATGTGGTGGTATTGGGGGATTTCAATACAAATGATGATGCGGTAAGGACGCCGGGACAAGCGGTATCCGGCCTCTGCCATGTGCTGGGCACCTGGAAAAACGGCAGACCGGTCCTTCAGTCTGACATGAAGGGGGCGGCCGACGACTGTCGGCTTCTGTACAATCTCTGGATGGAGCTACCCGGCGACCAGCGCTGGTCCCATGAATACTTTGGACACCGGAGCAGCCTAGATGCGGTACTGGTTTCTCCCGGTCTGTTTGACACACGTGGCATTGCCTATGCGGATGCGTCGTATCACGTCTTTGCGCCCGCCTACCTGTTTGATGCCGGCGGACATGTCCACCGGTGGACGTGCAGGGACGGCCAGATCACCGGATGCGGGTATTCAGATCATCTGCCAGTGGCGGCCCGGTTCCGGATTGGCTGTTTTCAATCGGCAGAAGGGGCTGGCGTGGAAAACGCATCTACTGATGCACCTTTGGGAATCGCCTCTCTTTACGGGCGTCCGCCTGGTCCCTGCCGGGTGCGGGTGGACCGGTGCGTGGTGCTGCTTCAGTCAGGGGACCATGCCGTGTTGAAAACACCAGGGGGCAGGGGTATTCATGTGTTCCGGGCTGCCCGCCGACTGAAGCGTGGCGGGATTTACCGGCTTGTCGTCACCCGTGTGGGAACTTTTCACGGGCTGACCCAGGTGACGGGAATCCGTGACGCGGTGCTCCTTGCATCAGCGGAGGATCTGTCTTCCCTCTATATTTCAGCTACAGTGCCTGTGCTTCGACACGGAAACCGCGTCGGCGAGGTGGCAACGGGGGTGACGGGGCGGCTGATCGGCCAGTATCTGGTGGATGATGCCGGAGAACAGATTCGCGTCTATGCCCGGAAAAAAGGGTGTCTGGTACCGTATCTTGGAAAGCAAATTCAGCTGGACCGGGTTCGGGTGGGCGTATTTGATGGAGAACCGGAGCTGGTGGTGGAAGCGGCCAGCCGTATCTCTGCGCCCTAGCCAGTACGTAACGACTCAGCACATTCCGCAATAAACCGGCAACACCTTTTACACACCGGGGCAGGATACACTGAACAGCAGTCCCCGTTCATAAACGGATGTAATCCGGATCAGTCCTGCTGCGGGCCGGGTCTGTCAGAAAGCTTACCGGGCTTGAAATTCCGGTGTTCCGGGTCAATGACCACATATCCGTTTTTAAAAATCCGCACATGAATCACCAGCAGATAGGCGACCAGCAGATAAGTGACGCCCGTGCGGACAGTGGTTGATAGGGGCAGGGCCTGCTGGGTCCAGAAGGCCATGAAAAAATCGATGGTGAGAAAGGAGGTAAACATCAGCAGGATGTTTCGGACGCCCAGACGGATGGCAAACCAGGCGGCAAGAAACAGGCCGGCCAGGGTGACACCGGGGATCGCCGCATACCAGAGGGTCAGGGGAACCGTATGCACGCAGACATGGAGCACGGCCCCGAAAATCGAGATAACTGCCATGATCGAGATGCTGGTCACGATGGCAATGGCCGGATTGATTCTGAACACCAGGGTGAGCAGAAAATAGAAAATCGTATCAATGCCAAACCCGATCCATCCGGAAATAACCCCGCCCACTAGACCGACGATGAAAAAGAGCACGCGGTTCCCGGCACTCATCTGGATATGGGTTTTCGGATACGGCCGCTTTGCTAGGATGGAAACAAAGATGAACTGGGTGAAGATGAAGGCCACGGCGTTGAATGTGAGGGTGAGGACCTCCGGATGCTGGATGGGCATCACCAGGATACTGAAACTGATACCAATGATGCCGCCGGACAGGCAGAACGGAAGGATACTCAAGAGAAAGAGTCGATTATTGACAAAAAACCACCGGATCGTACCGATCCCCATGCCGAAAGCCTGGATCATCAGACTGAACTGGGCCGCGGTTTCCGGCGGGGTGTGCAGGCGGGTAAGGATGGGAAAATAGACAATGCCGGCGGCGGCAGGTGTGGTATTGGCAACGGTTGCCGCAATCAGACCGAGAAACGGCATGTAATAATAGTCAGCGAGAAACGGTGCTTTAAAAAAAGGGAAAAAAAGGGCCCAGACGCCATAAATGGCGGTGATTGCGATCAGTTGAATGCGGTTTGCCTGCATGGGAGACTCAAGTCGTGTGGGTTTTGATTTGTCGAGAAAAAAACCACCCCTTATTATACGTGAAAGCGAAAAAGGGCGCAACTGAAATTTATTGTCTGTTAGAAACAAATAAACTGTCCTAAGCAAGAACAAATAAACTGTCCGGTTTGTTAAAAGGGACCAGAAAGGAGGTCCCATGAAACAGACACAAGT
>PDTL01000011.1 GCA_002748835.1 Deltaproteobacteria bacterium | reverse complement strand
GCTCAGCTTAAAGAAATTCTCCTCGTAAAAGATGAATTTCATGGCGAGTGGAACTACTCTATACTGCCAAAGTGTTCAAGTTAAATGTGGACAGATGCTAAGCATCTATCGTTGAGCTGAGACCATTAAACGTTTGACAAATTTAAGAAGCGAAAACACAGATGCAAACACCCATTCAGGCAAACCTATCTTTCCGGAATTCAGAAGATGGTAAAACCCCGCGAGTTCCCCCCGTTCCATGGCCCATAGCCGCAGACTCAGCCCGCTTTCACCATAGGCCTTCTTAAATCTGTATGAAATCGGTGCCGCTAGAAATACCCCACGGTATCCGGAAGCAATCAGCTGTAGCCACAGCCTGTAGTCTTCCGCATACCGTTGACCTGGCTCAAATCGAAACGGGACATTCCTTCGAATCATCACCGTGGATGTTGAAAACACATTGGTCAAAAGCAGCTTGAGCAGACAGGGTTCCGTCCATCCGCTCCGGGAAACGGAAATGTGCCGGTCTGCCGAGCGGCGCCGGTGACCGGAAAAATGCGTCCATGGGTGGGTTGACATCCACTGATATTGCATCGCCAGTTTTTCAGGATGCCATGCATCATCCGCGTCCAGAAACGCAATGTACGCGGTATTTGCGACATCCCAACCCGCATTGCGGGCATCTGCCGGTCCGCGGTTCTCTTTCAGATGGCGGGTATGAATATGTAACTCCGGCCAGCGGATCGCCAGAGCCTGCCAGAATGAAACGGGGGTGTCCGGGCAGGCGTCGTCAACCAGAATCACCTTTTCAGGCAGTACGGTCTGGGCCGCCACTGAAGCCAGTGCCCGCTCGATCACGTCCCGGCATCGGTAACAGGGAATAATGACCGTCACCGGCACAAGCCTCCTCACCGCGTCGACGTCCCTCCGGGATGCAGCCGGATTCGCATCACACCGCCCGGTATCATCGGGCAGTTCCCTCTGGCCGGAGCGCTTTGCCGCACGCAGAAGCGGCGGAGAGTCCTCAGCGCATTGTCCCTGAAATCTTTCGTTTATTGCCATCGCCCATCCAGATCAAGACGTCTGCTTGTGGAAAAGATGTTCAAGCGGCAGGCGCAGGCGCCCGCTCCCATAATCCCGGTTCCCTGCAGAAACCGGCATCAGCTTCATATCATTGACAGAGAATATCGCCAACCCCACCCCAACGGCCGCCTGTATCTGTTCAGGGCTTAGGGTGATCCGATCTTCCCAGATATCCCCATTACGCACCCATACCTTTGACGCTGCTGCCGGTACAGGGTCATAATCTGCCTGAGAAAGGATGGTTCCAGATGCATCCACCAGGTGGACAGCAACGCGAAATCGCAGTTTCTGCCATTTCAGGCTTTTCCAGGTCAGGGAAAGCCGGAACGCGCTCCCATCAGGTTCAATCCCCGCATCCAGCAGCGCAAACCGGTCCCCGAACAGCGGGCTGCCGGTGTCTGTTTCCGCTGGTGCAGATACCACACGATTGACCGGTGCAGCGGTTATATACCAGGCAAACAGCGGCATTCCCATCAACAGGACACACACCAGGCACTGCCTTCCAAAAGAGCGGCGTAAAGCCTGCGACCAGATCGGTTTTTCCCTGCCGGCAGTGCCGATCCGCAGCAATCCCCGGCGCCCCGGCTGTTCCACCCAAAACCAGACCGTGTAGGAAGCGATAAACAGAAAACTCCAGAAATAGAGTGCCCCCATCCATCCGGGTGCGGGAAACAGCGGCATCAGGTAGGCCTGATACACCCGCAGAGCAATCTGGTGCAAAAGATACATGGCAAAACTGATCTCGCCGAGCAGCACCCAGTGCGATTTTCCCAATCGCCTTGAAATCCCCCCGCGCCCCATTGCCATGACCAGAATACAGAGGCCGAACAGTGGTGCCACCAATGTCCCACTGTCAACCCAATATCGCCCTGCCATGCCGAATACCCGCTCCGCCACATCTTTCAAGAAGGTGTTGGCTGCCATCCCTGCCAGTACCGCACAGATGCTCATGGTTTCCAGCATACTGGCGGTCAGCGGACCGGGCTGCCAGTAATTTTTCAACCGCTGATACCCAATCGCAACGCTCATCCCCAGGGTAAATTCGACAATTCGCGTCAACGGATGAATGTTCAACAGCCCCAGGCACCCGATGCCGCCGTCAAGACCAAATGGCAGATCAACATAGTTACACAGGGCCAGCATACCGATGGACAGGAGCAATGTGGCGAGCAGCTTCAGACGCCAGGTCTCTTTGAACCGGTACAGCAGCAGCGGAAACAAAAGATAAAACGCCATTTCCGTGGAAATACTCCACGAAACCGAATTAAACCCCCAGAAGTATGATCGTTCCGGGATCCATGCCTGAACCAGAAATACATTGGCCCAGAATTCGGGCGCCGCTGCCAGCCCGGGGCGGCCTTTCCCGTATACTGAAACGAAATATCCCTTAAAAAACAGAATGATGAGTCCGAGCGTGAAGAGATGAACCGGCCAGATACGGGCCATGCGGGCGCGATAAAAGACAGCAGCGGACCGCAGGGATGCAAATGATCCGTACACATAGGTCAGGATAAACCCGGACAAGACAAAAAAAAAGGACACCGCCTGATAGGTGGCAAGGTACTGGTTAATGGTTTCCGGAACCCCGAATGTTCCCGCCGCGTGATGCAGAACAATAAAAAAGGCTGCAAAAAAACGAAGGGCGGTTAATGCGGGCAGATGTTCCGCCCTGCCCGCAGCTGCCGGTCCATCTGATACCGTGTCACCCACGCTGATTCACCGTCCTCTTTTTATCCATGGGCAGTTCAAACGCCTTTTTTATATGTTCAACTGGCGAACCCAGTCCCAGGTCCGCCGGATGCCCGATTCCAGTGACATCTTTGGCACCCACCCCAGCGCTGATGCGGCAAGTGACACATCCAGCTGGGTCACGGGAAGATCGACCTGCCGCTGTTGTGTATAATTCACCACCGGCTGGATACCGGTTACCTGCGCCATCACATCGATCAACGCGCGTATACGGGTAGGGCTGCCGCTGGAAATATTGAAAATTTTTTCCTTTGTTGAGATGTCGAGGGCCCGCAAAAATGCGTCCACCAGGTCGCCGATATACAAAAAGTCTTTGGCAATACGCCCATCTCCCCAGACCTGAAGCGGTTCGTGTTTGAGCAGCTTCCCTAAATAGACGGCGATCACGCCCTGGTTGCCGTCGATGCGCTGGCGTTCACCATAGGGATTGCCGATCCGCAGTACGGTATAGTCCAGCCCCTGGAGCTGACGGAACAGGGCAAGATATTTCTCGACCATCAGCTTGGTAATACCGTACGAGCAAAGAGGCGCGGTGGCATGCTGTTCAGAAATAGGGATGGTCTGCGGATGACCGTATATCATGCCGCCAGATGACGCATAGACAACTTTCTGAATGCCGTGTCGCAAGGATGCTTCAAGGAAATGAATATTTCCGATAACATTACTCTCAACGTCATACGCCGGATTTTCATTGGATTGACTGGGCAGGGTGGTACAGACCAGGTTGATGACGGCATCCATGCCCGCCAGTGCCCGGTCAATATCCCTGAGATTGCAGAAATCACCGGTCATCATCTCGATACACTGCAAGCAGGTGCTGAGGTTTACCAGGTTTATATTCGGACGATCAAATACCCGGACCGTGTCTCCCCGCGCGACCAGTGCATCGGCAATGTGGGAGCCGATAAAGCCCGCCCCTCCCAGTATCAAGCACTTCATCTATCGGTCATCCCTTTTCTGAATTCGGATTGCCGCCGTTGACAAGCCGCTGATAAAAAGACACATACGCCGGCGAAAGCGTTTGAATATCAAAGCCGTTCACAATGCGTTCTCTTGCACGGCTGCCAAGTGCTTGCCGTAATTCCGGATCTGTGGCAAGTGCACTAAGGGTTTGCACATACGCATCAATATCGGTCCGGTCCGGTATCACCACCCCCGCATCCCCGACAAGTTCGGCAATCCCGCCCACATCCGGCGCCACACAGACCATGCCCATGGACATGGCCTGGTACAGAACAATGGGGATCCCCTCCCACATGGAACACAGCAGCAGCACATCCCCCACCGCATACCAGGACGGCAGGGTGGACTGGGGCTGATCCCCGTAGAACCGGACCCGGTCATCGAGCCCGTGGTCATGGCAATAGGCTTTCACCTCCGCCTTCTGGGATTCCAGGCTCCCGTCTCCCACCACATGCAGGAGAAAATCAACCCCGGCATCCCGCAGCCGTTTTACCACCTGCATCATGACCATGGGCTGCTTCTGCCGGTCCAGACGCCCGATAAAAAGCAGATTCAGCGCATCCGGATGTCGGTTGGAAAAGATTTCCGCATCAGGCACCACGGTGTCAGGGTCAAAGTGCAGGGTATCGATGCAGCCGTAAATGCAGGTGAACTTGTCATCTAGGATCTGGGGGTAGAGGGCCTGAATCTCCTTCTGGTGGCTGATGGATTCCACGTTATAGGCATCGACAATGCCATCCAGCCGTTTGGGCACATCCACGGAATAGCCGACTTTTGTGCCGTCAGCCAGATAATCGAAGCAGTGAAACTGGGCCACAATTTTCAGATGCGGATGCGCGTTTCGGATGTCCGGCAGTACCTGGTAAACCGGCGGGCTGTTCATGATATGCAAAACATCGATTTGATTTTTTTCTATAAAATCAATGATAAATCTGCCAATGGCGTCCGGATCTCCGCATCCCAGTTCCGGCAGTTCGTAGATACCGCGGCTGAGTCCCCGGAGCTTGTCGATCCAGACATTTTTCTTGGGAAGGGTGGTGGCATAATAAAGCGCCATACCCGTAGTTGACAGATGGCGGAACCAGTCAACGGTCATGGTATCCGCGCCGCCGGTGATCAGCCAGGGGCCCACATATAAAACCGCCGGCCGATTTCTGTCTGGAGCCCCCATCCTGAATACGGCATCACGCAACGGGTCCGGACTGATTGGTTCAGGCTGATGCTGGGTCCGGATCCAGTCCATGAACGGTGACGGATCACCTGAAGGATGATAGTGTTCAGGAACGTACACATACAGGTTCGGATGCGGATTCAGGTGAAAAAAACGCTGCCACCGGGCGCTGATCGTAACCAGTACCGGTGACGGGCTATGATCGGCATACAAGAGCAGATCGGAAAAAAGGGCGGCCGGTTCAATGATCTCATCCGTGAGATCCAGCCAGCGGGGCTGAAACGAGAACACTGTCTGTTTCCCGTCCAGATTGATCCTGGCCTGTTGAACGAAATACAGCGTTCGCATCTCTTTTCTGAATTGACGGGCCGTTCGGGTGATTTCCCGGCGGTGTCTGTCGCTGATCAGCTGTTTGAGCTGCCCATGCCGCTCCTCTGCATAGTGATTGCGTGTACCGGGCTTGACATCATACAGATACAGGGGTTCTGGAACGACCCGGCCCGGATAGCCGCACCGGACCAGATTCACACAGAGTTCCCAGTCTTCATACCCATCCTTCATGGCCGGGCTGTAGCCGCCGGCAGCGTCAAACGCTTCCCGGGAAAACACCGCATACCCGCACCGGTTCTCTTCGAGCACGGCAAAGGGATCCGTATCCCGGGTTTCCCAGATAAAATCGTCTTTTCCCGTGGAAAAGGTCCAGGCATAGGCAAAGTTTCGGGGTGATCCGTGCTCCAGATAAAAGAGCAGCTTTTCCAGAAAGGTTTTATCGATGGTGTCATCCGGGTCCAGCGGGAACAAATATTTTCCAGATGACAAGGATACGGCATAATTCCGGGCAGCGATGACCCCGGCATTCGCCTGCCGTACCACGATCTGACGGGGAACGGTTTCTGCCATCAGGGCATTGATCCGAGAAATGGTTTGCGGATCCGTGGATCCGTCATCCACAATGATCAGCTCAAAATCCTGAAAGGTTTGCCGGGCAAGGCTGTCCAGCATGCGGTCCAGATAGGCCCCGTAATTGTAACAGGGACATATAATACTGACCAATGGACCGTGATGCCGCTTCTGCTCAAACCGTACCGGCGTCACCAGTTTCTTTCTTACCCTCTGCCAGCCTGACCGCATTCCTGCCAGCTTTCCCGTCAGGTCAAGGCCGTTATCCCGCCAGCGGATCAGTGGATTCACCAGTCCCGGTGTCAGAATCCTGATCAGTTCCTTGATGTGGTACACGGGCTGCTGAAAAGATTTTAATCCAGACAGGTGCTCAACCAGGCGATACCGACGGGAATTGAGTACCTGTTCATAGGCGGCTGCAAAATGCTGGCGTTCTGCCCAGATGGCGTCTCTTTCCGCTGCCAGGGCGTGGTTCTGCGCGATTGTTTCAGTCAGTTTCTGATTCAGTTTCTCGATATCCGCATGTTTCTCTTGCAAGCTGGCAAACAGGTCAATGTTAGCGTCAGACAGCTTCCGTATGTCTGCCGTGTAGATGCCAATATCTGCTTCCAATCGCTCATGGGCTGCCTCCAAGTCGGTGATATGGGATTTCAGCCACGCCACATGGGCTTTGAACTCAAGCACATCCGAAACCTTATCCAGCACCTCCGGCCGTACACCGTCACTGCCAAAGACACGAGAGGCGAATACTGACAGCAAGATAACCGACAACTGAACGGCATCTCCGCCGCCCACTGTCCGAGCCAGCTCATCCCAGGAGGTTTTCTGATAGTCGACACTGTGCTCCAGATATTCGGCAACCACCTGGCCCCATTCGCACAGGTAATTCGGTTCCTTGTCACCAAACCGCTCGTTCAGTGTATTGGTGTCATGTATCCGGTAAAACAAAAGCGATGCTTCCGAACACACCACTTCTCCCGCAGACAGGCACCGGATCAGGAAATCAAGATCATTCACATACCGGTATTCCCGAAAGCCCCCGACGGTTTCCAGCAGGTCCCGGTGAAACAGAAAATTGGATGAGGTGCAGGTGAAATTATCCCGCAGCAGAAAAAGCGCCAGCGGTGTGTCCGGTGTCAGACGCGCATGGGCTGCGTCCAGCCACTCGACAGCTGGACCGGCCGTCACTGGCCGGCTCTCCTGATCCATGAGCCGAACACGGGAAAAAGCGATTCCAGGGCTTTTGCCGTTGGCTTCAAGCAGGGAGACCAGGGTTTCGATCCGTTCCGGATCATACCGGTCATCGGAGTTCAAGATGGCAATATAGGTGCCCTGTGCAAGGGAAAGTCCCCGGTTGAGGGCCGATGCGGTTCCCTGATTCTCCTGAAAAAAAAGCCTTAACCGGGGAATCTCGAGACCCTTTAGAATTTCCGGAGACGCATCCGTGGACCCGTCATCAATCACAATGATCTCGATGGCCGGCCAGGTCTGATCGCAAACACTTTGCAGAGTTTCACGGATATAGGCCGCATGGTTGTAGGACGGAATGATCACACTGACAAGGGGGGTATCCACTGCTGATTTCATCGTCGTGAGGCCTATTCTGCTTTACCGGATCGAAACAGCGGAAGTTTCTTCCATCCATAGCAAAGCGTCCGCAACCGCTCTGCCCACCGCCACGCGCGTGAATTGAGCATACGCGACAATTGGGCGGATTGCTCTGCGGCGGCTGCCGCCGCCGTATTCCGGTCCGCAATCGCTGACTCAAGTTCAGCCTGCACTGCCTGATGTTTCTCTTCGAGGGTTTCCCGTACACGGATCTGCTGCCTGCGATCCTCACTGAGCCATTTTACAGCGGCATCCAGATCTTCAAACAGAGTGGCGTCTACATCCACAAGTGTTGAATTAAACCGGTTTATATCACCATCAAACGGTTTATCTGACGCGACAGCCACAAGGTAAGGCGCTTTAGCAGCGGTCTCATCGGAAAAGGTGAACCGCTCTCCCCCCTTTGAAATGGCATACACCCGTTCTTCCCGGGCACCTGGATCGAAACGCCGGATCCGGGATCCGGTGACCAGGTACTGGGTAAAAAACAGCACATGGGAAAAATGGGCCTTTAACAGGGCTTCGAACTCGTCAAAATACAACTCTTTTTCGTGATAGTCATTATCAAACCCGTCCGCATCCGCGTAATATTTCTTATCCGGAGTTGAGACCACAAACAGCCCGCCTGTGGCCAGCACCCGCCGGACTTCTGTCATCAGGTTGTCATGGGCAGAGATATGCTCGAGGGCTTCAAAGCAGACCACCCGGTCAAACAGTCCCGAGCCGTCCACAGGGATTTCGGTCATAGACCCGGTGACAAAGGTCAGGTTGGGCTGCTGATATTTGGCGGCAGCATGGCGGGTGCAGGCAGCATTGATATCCAGCCCGGTCACATGGGATGCCGTCCGGGAAAGCAGATGGCTCCCGTATCCTTCACCGCATCCCAGATCCAGCACCCGGCAGCCAGCCACCCATTCGGCGGCAAACCGGTACCGATGAAGATGTTCATAATGGAGGGTCGCCCCTTCTATCCAGGGCAAAAAACGCTCACCGGTCCATTCAGGTTTATCCATTAACTGACCTTCCTGTTTCCGGGTACAGTATACCACGGAATTATATCTAAAATAGTCAAGCATGTTACCCGCTTTCCGGTGCCTTTCATACTGCGCGTGGGCCGCATCACCCAAAATCACCGGAATCGCCGCGGTCACATAAAAATTTTCCCTGTAGGCCTCTGTGGTTTCCATTCCCTGCCGGGTGAGCCGGTCCGCGAGATCACTGCCGAAATCGGTCACCACCAGACTGCCCTGCAGGCGGAGGGGATCTCCGTGCCAGACTGTGGGCAGCTGGTGCACGGTTCCTGCCAGCCCGGGCACAACCCGGGAAACAGTTGGCTGCCCCTCATGACAGGGGACGGTAAACAGATGAATCCCGCCGGATTTCAGCACCCGGTAGATCTCCTGAAACGCCGTATCCGGGTGCAGCACATGTTCGAGCACATCCTGGGAGATTACCAGGTCAAAAGCCGCTGACGCAAAGGAAAGGGCTTCAAGGTTTTCACACCGGACCCCGTCAGTATTCCGGGCTCCGGCAGCAATATCATCAAAATACTCGGAACACACATAGCCCGGCAGGGTGCGCAGCCGCGCATGAAGCACACCGGCTGCCTGGGTTTCGTAAATTTTCAAGCCTGTCATGCCTGGCAGCACCGCATCCAGAAAGGCTGAGGCCGGGGCCTGTATCCAGTTCAGCAGCACCTGCGTAAGGTCCCGGGTCCGTTTGGATCCCCCGCATCCAGGGCAGCAATGCTCCCTGAATGTCCGGGATTCGTTAAACGGAAGCGCCACATCATAGCCGCAAATACGGCACATTTCCCGGCCCTGCCGTGCCTCCCAGGTTTCCGCATAGGCTGGCGCCATCCAGTCAGGCATCTGCGTCATGGCGTATTCCCTCCCGATGACAGACGGATTGACACGGGAATCCCCACCAGCGCGTGCAGGGCCCGGTCTCCCCGGGGCAGCACCTCGAACACCACGGCATTGTCCACCCAGTCAAGGGTAGTGAAATTAACCGTCCCTTTGAGATCGCTGATCCCTATGGCAAGCGCAATACTGTACGAGCCGTGCCGCAGGATGTTCTCGAATTGGAAATCAATGACCATGCGGGATCCAGCGTTCCAGTCTCCGGTCTGAACGTCCTCCACACGGCAGTTGGTCCCGATGATTTCCACACCGTTCTTGTCCCGCACCAGGAATCCAATGTTCGGGCTGTTGCAGTCAGCGTAAAAAGCAATGTGAACACGCATACACAGGATATCGCCCCACTCGGCCCGCTGTATAGGATGCCCTTTTGTGTCCAGCAGCTCGGCACAGGTGATCCGCGCACCGCCGGACCCGGTCCGGGTATCCTTGATCCGATCAGAAAAATCGTCGCAGTGTTTGAACGCCACCGTGCCGTCAGCGATATGGGCGGCTGCGCGATCAGCTGCAGATGACAACGCTGCCATGGATTCGCCGGTTTCATCCGCCACCCTTTCCCGGTAATAGGCGTCCACCACGTCCCGGGCCGCGCCCAGGTGGCGGAGGTTGCCGGATTCCAGCAGCAGTCCGCGGCTGCACAGGGTTTTCACAGCGCCCATGTCATGGCTGACAAACACAATGGTCACCCCGTTATCCATCATCTGCCGCATTCGAAGCATGCATTTATGCTGAAAATAGATGTCTCCCACCGCCAGGGCCTCGTCCACCAGCAGGACATCCGGTGCCACATTGATGGAAACGGAAAAGGCGAGCCGCACATACATACCCGAGGAATAGGTCCGAACCGGCTGATCGACGAAATCACCGATATCGGCAAAGCTCAGGATGTCATCTAAACGTGCGTCAATTTCCTCACGGGTAAAGCCCTGGATCTGACCGTTCAGGTAGATGTTTTCCCGACCGGTAAACCACGGATTGAACCCGGCCCCCAGTTCCAGCAGCGCCGCCACTTTCCCTTTCACGGCCACCGTACCGGATGTGGGCTGAAGCACCCCGGCAAGCAGCTGCATGAGGGTTGACTTGCCGCTGCCGTTGCGACCCACGAGACCGAAGGTTTCTCCTTTTGAAACAGAAAACGACACATCGTTCAGGGCATGAAACGGCCGGTGAAACTGTTTGCGAAGCGGATGAAACGCCTCTTTCACACGGTCTTCAGGCCGGTCGTAGAGCTTGTATGTTTTGGTGAGGCCACGCGCCTCGATCATCGGTTCCTGCATCACACGCTCAAAGCACATCGGCAAACTGGGGTTTCAGGCGCTGAAAAACAGTTGCGCCCACAGCAAGGGCGACCAGGGCCACGCACCAGAACCAAAGGGTCTGCACGGGGTGGGCCCAGAACGGGACGTGATATAAAAAAGAGTCCCGGTAGCCCTGTACAATATAAAACACCGGGTTGTACGACACCACCTGCTGCACCGGTTCCGGCAGGATGGTCAGATCCCAGAACACCGGTGTGGCCCAGAAACCCACCTGCAAGACAACGCCCACCACCTGCTCCACATCCCGGATAAAAACAGAGAGCGCAGATACGGCCCAGCCCAGGCCGATACCCAGCACCATGGCACACACGGCATAATAAATTGCCTGAAAAAAGAAAAACGAAAACGGCACCCGGGTTATGCCGATGAGAACCAGCAGCAGGATCACAAAGACCAGGTGGCCGAACACGGCAGAGATGGCTTTCACCAGCGGCAGAATCTGACTCGGGAATACTGTTTTTTTAATGATCGGCGCATTGGCCGTGATCACCGGGGTCATGGTCGATACCAGGTCTGAAAACAAAAACCAGGCGGCCAGACTGGTGGTCAGCCAGGCCACAAAGGGGACATCGGCAAGGGGCTTGACCCGGAACCCCAAACTGAAGACCATCCAGAAGACCAGAATCAGGATGGCCGGATGGATCAAAAACCAGACAGGCCCGAGCAGGGAGCCGGCAAACCGTGCACGGATATCCTGCTTTGCCAGGGAAAACAAAACCCGCCGGTGCCGTGCCGAGTACCTGAAAAAATTGATGCCTTGCCGGACCATAGCTGTCAGCGCCCCATCTGTCTGCCATTTCTTGAAAAATACGAGTGTCCGCGAACCAGGGAGATGGACAGCGTTTAAATATCAGAGGTGTCTGGAAACGTCAATCCGCAGTCAGCAATCTGTTGAACAGGCGTTGAAAGGCTGGAAAATCGTTAACATTCAACTTTCGGAGTTGAATACGTGAATCAACTATCGGGTTGAATAGTTGCGAACGGATGGTCTCGTAATTTTTTTTTGTAACAGCTTGTTATACAAAATCATCTCGATTTTTTATCGCATAGGAATAGCCGATAAGGCGGGAAGAATTGCCGACGACGAGGATAGCGCCGATGTTGTGGATAACAGCACCGGCAATTGGCCCAATACCACCGGTAGCCGCCAGCAGCAAGGCGGCAACATTGATGATGAGAGACAAAAAAAAGCTCTGTTTGATCGTGATGATCGTCTGCCGGGAAAGGGCAATTGCCTCGGCAATGCGATCAAGCCTGTCGGTGGTCAGGGCAATGTCTGCTGCCGCAATGGCCGCATCAGTTCCCATAACGCCCATGGCAATGCCGATATCCGCTTCTGCAAGGGACGGCGCATCATTGATGCCATCTCCGACCATCGCTACCCGGGCGCCGCGTTTTTTCAGCGCCCTGATATGTTCAAGCTTTTGTTCTGGCAGCAGATCGGCAAAAACAGCATCCATACCGACCTTGGCAGCAAGGCTTTCAGCTACTGGTTGGGAATCACCGCTGAGCATGATGAATTGGTTTATGGCTAGCTGCCGCAATTGCTGAATGGTCTGCACGGCTTCCGAACGCAAGGCATCGGCAATGGCGATACCGCCGATAACCTTTTGCCTCCTGCCCACCAGCACGGCAGTGGCCCCCGCTTCTCCACTTTCCCGAACAAAGGTCTCCGCTGCCGCATCGAGTGGCACCCCCTGCTCGACAAAAAAATCCCTGTTACCCACATGTATCTGCTGGTCTGTCAAGTGTGCAATCACCCCCCTGCCGGCAATCACTTGGGTTGACACCGGAGAAACAAGTTTCAGTTCCTGTTCGTGGGCACGAGCCAAAATGGCTTCGGCCAGCGGATGGCCCGAGTGTTTTTCCGCGCAGGCAGCAAGCGTCAACACCGTATCCGTTGATTGTCCGTCAAAACCAACAACAGCCTCTACCTGTGGACGGCCCTGGGTCAGCGTACCGGTCTTGTCAAAGACAAGGGTCGTAAGCTGGCCGATTTGTTCGAGTACATGTCCCCCCTTGATGAGGATTCCCTTGCGGGCGGCATTGCCGATGCCAGCAACCACAGCCGTTGGTGTGGCAATCACCATTGCGCAGGGACAGGCCACCACCAGCACCGTTACCCCCCGGATCAACTCCCCTGTTATACCCCACACCACCAGGGCCAGCGTCAGCATGGCTGGCGTAAACCCAGCTGCAAAGCGATCGGCAATACGTTCTATAGGCGGTTTGTCAGCCTGGGCAGCATGGACCAGGGCGATCATCTGCGCCAGGGTCGTATCATGCCCCACCTGCGTCACCTTTATCTGCAAGGCGCCAAGCTGGTTCAGGGTACCACCGTAAACCCCATCGCCATGATGCTTGGCGACCGGCATGGATTCTCCGGTAATGGCCGCCTGATCAACCTCACTGTCTCCGTTTTCCACAACACCATCAACGGGAATACGTTCTCCTGGACGAACCGCAACAATTTCCCCAATCCGAACCCGTTCAACCGCCACCATCTGTTCGGCACCGTTGCGCAGCACACGGGCTTGTTCAGGGGCCAATTCCATCAGGGAACGGATGGCTTCTCCGGTTTTGGTAATGGTAAGATCTTCCAGTAACTGACCGATGTTCATCATCAGGGCAACCATTGCGCCGGCCACATTTTCGCCAACCCCGATCGAGGCTGCCAGGGCAATGACCACCAGCACTTCGGCATTCAGCTTGCAGTTAGTAAGGGTGGAATACAGGGCAGTGCGCAAGATCGGATAACCGCAAATCACCATGGCTGCAATGGACAGGTAAAACCCCTGAAGGCTGTGCTCACCGACCCTCCAGGCCCCAACCAGTAAAACAACGGCAACAAACGGTGCGAGAAACCCGCCATATCGGTCTAACAGGACATCAACGGTACGCTCTTCAGCAAGGGGGCCATAACCGGTAACAGGATCACGCGTGACATCGTGCATCAGTCTGCGTCCCAGGAGAAATCAAGGTGGAGAAAGCTACCCACCAGCAAAAACAAACTGGCAATGGCAGCCTCGAAGAAATATCCACTGATCAGAAGGGTCAGCAGCAACGCCACAACCCCAATTTCCAGAGTCATCTTTTTTTGCAGCAGAGAAACGCGGATGGCATTTTTCATGGCCGGAAAAAGACCGATGAGTGCTGCTGAAAGAAACAGGCCCTGGCTGACCTTTTCAGGGAAGATACGAAAAACACCAATGACGATAAAAAGCGAAATCAGGCCCAGCCCGAACCCATCCCGTACAGGATCCTTGAACACCTGATGCATCACTGTGCTGCGCACCCGATCATGCGCATGCGGATGACTATGATAAAAAACATGTTTGTGCCGGTGCTGATGGTGAAATGCGTCAGGGTCGGCATCATGGGCATGATCATGCGGGCCCGTTAAGTGGTCATGCGGGTGATACAGATGGCGGTGCCCGTGACGCGCGTCGGTCTGCACCGTAACAGGGTCATGATGCCCGTGCGGATGCGGGTGATCCGGGTGGTTGCCATGCCTGTGATGGCTGCCCGAAGAGAGGTCATGCGTTTTCTGATCCCATTGCTTCCGATACAGGGAATCGCGGGAAACGTCGTGCATTATATCCCCTTTTTTGCTTTGATTATCGAGACGTTATTTTTATATAAAAGAAGGTACGCGATCTTTTTTCAATGTGCAAGAAAAACGTGCGTTTTGGGTCGGTCGATACCCGTCTCATTGCATGGGGCGACAAAACAAACGGTATTGCCTGCGACAGGGATTTCGGCAACCCCCTTGAAAAACGACCCGGTGACGTGTATGCTTTTTAAGTTAGTCGCGACTAATCTTGTAAGAAAAAATTTCGTTCGCGTTCAGGATATCATCGTTTAGCGGGGCAAAAATCATGGGAAACAGGTCCATCTTTAAGTTAGAGGAACTTATCCGCGATGATTTTGAAGAATACTTAGGAGGAATCCGGGATTTCAGTAACTGTGCAGCCTGCCTGGATGCATACAACCCTGTCTGCTTGCAATGGTCAGAGGAGCTGGGCACGGGTTTTGTCTCTCATATCAAGCTCAGAGACGGATTGACTCTTTCCATTGGCAGCGCGCTTTTCCATGAGCCTGTTCAGATACATTTTGACAGCTGGCACGTTCCATTAACCTTTTCCTATGGTATCTCCGGGAGCGTTCACTACACCATTGAGCTTGAAAATGGCGCTGCAAGCCACTGGTGTGCAGAACCGGGACAAAGCGCTGTTGCCTGTTTCAGGGAATTCAAAGGCCGGGTGGACTATCCGGCAAACACACTGGCAAAAAATCTTTCCATCTATGTAGACCCACTGCTTTTGCACACCTTGATCGATCTGAAAACTGAAAATTTCCCCCGCAGTATCTGCGATGTGGCAAGCGGATCCCACGCAGTGGAATATCAAAAAAATTTTGCCACATCACCTGCCATGAACATGGCGATTCATCAAATACTGAACTGTCCTTATCAGGAGCCTTTACAACGGTTGTATCTTGAAGGATATACCCTGGTGCTGCTGACCCATACCCTGGCACGACTGAGCCCTTCTGGCAAGACAGTTCAGAAAACAGCGACTGTACGGCCCCAGGATGTGGAACGGGTAAAATACGCCAGGGAACTGATCCGCAACAACCTGCAAAATCCGCCGACCCTGCTGGAGCTTGCCAGAACCGTGGGCCTGCATCATTCAAAGCTGAATGCGGGTTTTCGTGAAATGTACGGAACCACCATTTTCGACTACCTTCGCCAGACCCGGCTGCTCATGGCCAAATCACTTCTGGATGACGGGCGGATGAATGTTTCAGAAGCGGCATTTGCCGTGGGCTATGCCAGCCCCAGCCACTTTGTCAAATCTTTCAAGAATGCCTACGGGACCTCTCCTGGTGCCTATTTGCGCACTGTTTCCAGAAAGTGGTAAATCAAAAATTTCGCAATAAAGTCATTTTGTTTACTCGCCCACACTCTTTATTCGCACTTTCCTGATTCAAAAATTTCCCCCGCCATTTCATATCCCGTATCTTCCTTCGCTAAAAAAATATCTTCAGGTGTTAACTGTTTTTTTTAAACTGCTGTACGCTCCCTGAAAAAAGAAAACGATTTCATCGAAATCCAGGCGATCTGTTCGCATCACCCGCACAAACGGCATTAGCGTCTTCAGTGTTTTGGCAGTACCGGGTTCACCATCAGCGTATAGAATTACCTATCTACTGCCAAAAATATTGAATCTGGCACCGGGTGCGCTGATGAAAAATTCGAGCTCAACCCAGTTGCAAGCCACAGCAACCCCTGGCAACTGGGAAATTCGAGTTATCGTTCGTATCATTTTCGTCACTAAACTTTGGCTAAAAGGAGGAAATAAAGATGAAAAAAAGTATGATATCACTAGGCATTGTACATACAATACTTGTCGTTCTACTTTTTGCAGAAGGTTTTTCAGGCGGGTCTGCTTCTGCCCAGGAAAAAAAAGCCGGCCAGGTTCATCAACTGAGTAACGTTATCGTTACAGCCCAGAAAACTGAAGAGACCGCTCAGGATGTTCCGATTGCTTTAAGCGTTTTTGATGATGTCAACTTAGAAGATAAAGAAATCGTTGACTTGAAGGATTTAATCCCTTTTGTACCCAGTCTTTATCTTCTCAATCCAGGAGATGAAGGGGCGTATGCACCTTCGATGAGAGGCCTTATCGCTCCGCCAGAAACCATGTCTTCATCCGTTGGTCTTTATATTGACGGCGTCCCCATCACAAACGCCTATGGGTTTGAAGCAATCCTGGATGATGTACAAAGAGTGGAAGTATTGCGAGGCCCCCAAGGAACGCTTTATGGTAAAAACTCAGAAGCCGGGGTAATAAATATTGTAACAAAAGAACCATCAAATACACCAGAGGGAAAAATTTCTTTAGCCTACGGTGAAGATAATAAACAGGAAGCGTTTACCGCGATACGAATACCCATTATAAAAGATACGTTTTTTGTTGGCATTACGGGGAGATATTATAGAAAAAATGGAAATATGGATAATACATTCCTAGATGAAAGATTAAATGATAGAAAAAACTATTTTGGAAAGATCCACCTGAAAGCAACACCCACGGATAGGCTGGAACTTGCCCTGACTGCTTCAAAATTGAAAAGAGATGAAGGGGCCGCATCTCTTAGCAGTATGATGTTACCAGATCCCAGAAAATATCCTGCGAATACAAGATCTGAAAATAATGTTGACGATGAAACATATACTTTTAACGTCCGTTACGATTTTGATTCGTTTTCTTTCAGCTCGACGTCTTCTTACAATAAATGGACGATAGACACTTTTTCAGATGCTGACTTTTCAGCCAAACCATTAAGTGATCTTGGAAGAGATGGAAAACATAATACGCTTTCAGAAGAGTTAAAGTTTAATGGTGAATATAACAATCTCAAATGGTTGTTTGGCTTTTTTGCAAGTAAAAATGAAAAAGAAGTAGGTTTTGATTATTCACAAACAGGCATGAAAACTTACAATGAGATAGAGAGCCGCAATTTGGGCCTTTTCACACATTTAGATTACGCCGTTACAGATAAATTAAATATAATTGGCGGCATTCGGTATGATCGAGATGAAAGTGAAGTAGATGATAGAACATTTATATTTTCTCAAACATTTATCTATGAAGATGAAAAAAACTCAACCGATATTTCACCCAAAATAGCATTGGAATATAAATGGGACAAGCGTTTTATGACCTATGCAAGTATTGCGAAAGGCTATAAATCTGGAGGTTTTTATCCCTATGCGCCACAAGGTTATCCAAGAACCTATGAAAGTGAAAATTTATGGAATTATGAGTTAGGCCTTAAAACGGCTTTACTTAGCAACAAACTTGTTTTGAATGCAGATATTTACTATATGGATATAACAGATATGCAAGTATTCACATCTATTGATGCCATGAGAAACTACATTTCAAATGCAGCAAGCGCAACTTCCTATGGATTTGAATTTGATGCAAATTACGCGATAATTAAGAATGTCAGTATATTTGCCTCTTTTGGATGGAATGAAACAAGATTTGATGAATTCAAGGATGTTTTTGGAGATTACAAGGATAATGACAATCCGTTTGCTCCAGAATATACATATAGCTTAGGCGGAAAATTCAGAGGATTGAGCGGATTTTATGCAAGTGCCAATTTAACGGGTTACGGCAGTATGTACATGGATAAAGCTAACACATTTAAAAACGACCCTTACACGCTGGTAAATGCCAAACTAGGTTACGAGTGGGATAATGTTGATTTCTATCTCTACGCTGATAATCTTTTTGATAAGAATTACGACATGATGGGTTATTACGGATATTATGTCTTAATAAACCCGGATAGAGAAATCGGTCTGAAATTAGTCTACAGATTTTAGCGTTGTTGTCTTCCTGTAGCTAAATGCGGACAAATCCCTATAAAATAAAACCATGAATAGAAGGGAAGTGACATATCTAAATTGAGTCTGTTTTTTTACGGCTTACGGGTATTCCGCTTCAATAGCGACGGATGGATAAGGAGATGAAAAAAATGGGTCAAAAAATCAAGGTAAAAAAAAACAGTATTGAAGAAACCCTTTTACTGCCCTTATGGGGCCGGGCCTATGAAACCCAGAAGGCGCATCCCCGCCTGATCGATGAAAAGGCCGTGGAAATCATCAGCGCCATT
>PDTL01000009.1 GCA_002748835.1 Deltaproteobacteria bacterium | reverse complement strand
CCGGTTCGAAATGGAAGGACGTATCCCAGGGTTTTTAACAACCGAACTGGTCGATTTCATACTTGTTACAAACCGGTTCGTTAAGTTAATGACATTGAGGGAAAGCGGTCAGTGTTCACTGGCGATCCTGGCTGTTTCAAGTGTTTCCATGGCCGGGGTCGCACCGTGAACAAAAATGGCTGCAACCAGCTTGATCAAATTGTGGATCTTTCTGCGCACATCTTCCTTCTCTCTGCCCAGATCGTTTCTAAAGTTCATCAACACCCCGGTGAGAGAGGCAAAAAACGCATGAGAAAGCAGGCGGCTGTTGGTCTTGTATCCGGACATCCCAAACACCTCATCCACTTGATCGATAAAGCTGCGCCGCACTTCGATGAATCGTCCGATGATCGGAAGCGGCATCTGATGGCCTTTGGTCATCAGATAGCTCATCATCTGGAACGTCGATTCGTTGTCCATCAGATAATCGACAACTTCAAGGGCAAATCGTTCGAGCGACACCCCACCATTTTGCTCCAGATCCCTGAGACGATGGTCCAACGCCTTCTGGATGGCATACAGCTCTTGGATAAAGGCTTCCACAAACAGATTTTCCTGGCTGGGAAAGTATCGGTATAGGGACGCTGCTGAAATGCCCGCTTCTTCGGCTATATCCCGCATGCCAATCTCATCGAATGATTTTTTGGAAAAAAGCTTAATCGTGGCATCCAGAATAAGGGCCTTTCGGACACGCCGTTCATCTTCGCGCAATTGAACAAATTTTGACTTCTCCACGTGACGTATCCTTCCATTCAACCGGCAATATCTGTCAGTCTCACAAGGTTCAGGTGAAGCGCATCAATCCGGGCTGACGGCATGTTGGTGTAAACAGCGCGTTTACCACTTCAGTCTGTTCAGGGTGGGTGTCCGGATGTTGATCCTGTGTACTATCTGTTTTACAGGTGTCCGGAAAGTGTGAACCCATCAACACCGGTATCATATGACAGAAAAAAAAGGATACGCAATAATTAGTTTTTCTAAAATAGAAAAAATGCGGGAAAATAATAATTTTAACCCATTAAATTTTATTTGAATAATTACAATCTAAACGCATCTTAAACAGTTTTGTGCGCAGCACCATTGAGATGTGGTTTTGTGTAGGTATTTTTTTCAATTGTTATGGTGAGGTTTGCTGCCTGTTTTTTTGATATTTGCGGTGGCATTTGCTATACTGGTGAGAATGCAACGTTGCGGTTATGGAACCGGATAGAAACGTACAACTATATGAAATTTAAGAAATAAAAGTTAATCAAATGATTCGGAAAATCATTGCGTTTCCGTACAAACCTGACAGAAGGATCCCATCGGTCATGCGTGACACACTGATATGCCAGGGGTACGAAAAGCTGTGGCAGGCAGCACAGCCACTGCTCAAGCGGCATCCGCGCCTCCGCGCCACCCATGCCCGAAAGGCCCGTCTGATACCGCCGTTTCCCCGAGCTGAAATCTGGATTCAGGCCGCATCTGCCGGAGAAGCCTTTCTTGCTGTTGAAATCGTCAGAGAACTCCGCACACAGACCCATTCCCCCATCCTTGTCACCACCGGAACCGAGCAGGGAATGGAAATCCTTAAAAAAGAATTGCCGACGGATACCGTGTATCCGCATTTCCTTCCTTTTGACCGGCCCAGTCTGATGAATCAGGCGGTTTCTAAGGTCGCGCCGGCCTGCATGGTGCTGCTGGAAACCGAACTCTGGCCGGGTCTGCTCAGCGTCCTAAAAGAACACCGGGTTCCCATTCTCCTGGTCAATGCCCGAATGTCGGAAAAAAGCTTTCGCTGGTATCGCCGTTTCAACGGTCTGCTGAGAGCCATGGCGCCGGACCGGATTCTGGCCATATCAGATACGGATGCAGCACGCTACGCGGATGTATTCCCGGATGCCCGCACAGGGACCATGCCGAATATTAAATTCGACCGTGTACAGCTTCCCACCGCCCCGCCCGTCCCCCTGACCGGTCTGGATCCGGACCGTCCGTTTGTGGTCCTCGGCTCGGTGAGAAAAGAAGAAGAACCGGCGATCATCGCCATTATCCGTGAACTGAACCGGTTGGCGCCTCAGGTGCTGATTGGGTTGTTCCCGCGTCACATGGAGCGGATCCCGCACTGGGTTGATACCCTGAAAACTGCGGGTATCCCCATGATACGACGGTCAGATGCCGGGTCTGTGAGTCCGGAAGCCTCCGTGGTGCTCTGGGACCGTTTTGGTGAGCTGGGTAGGGCCTATGCCTCGGCAAGTGCCGCGTTTATCGGCGGCAGCCTGGCTCCGCTTGGCGGACAGAACTTTTTAGAACCGCTCATGCACGGGGTCCGGCCGGTGATCGGGCCCTCCCGATTTAATTTTAACTGGGTAGGCGATGATCTGTTTGCATCCGGGCTTGTCTGTGTAGCAAAAACACCTGAAGCTGCGGCGTATCAGCTGGTCAGACAGGTTGAAAGCACCACTGACGGAAATCGCTGTCAGATACAGTCTGAATTCCAGGCCTTTCTCGCCCCCCGATTTGGCGGTGCCCGTGCTGCCTGCGACGCCATTATGGGCACCCTTGGTTCCTTAAAAGGAAAGGCAGAATAATCATGCAGACATCTGTTGAAGCCATCGGTATCATTCCGGCCCGGTATGCATCTTCCCGTTTTCCGGGAAAACCCCTTGCCCTCATCGCAGGAAAGCCCATGTTTCAGCACGTTTATGAACGCGCCACGGCCTGCGCGGACCTGCAGGGTGTCTATCTGGCAACAGATGACGATCGCATCTGCGCTGCTGCCGAGGCAGTCGATATCCCCGTTATCATGACCCAACCGGTCCACCCCAGCGGCTCTGACCGGATTCTTGAAGCCGCCCGAACCCTTTCCCTGAAACCGGAAAGCGTTGTCGTCAATATTCAGGGGGATGAACCGGCACTGGATCCCGGGTTGATTTCAAAGCTCCTTTGTCCATTTTCAGATGCCGACGTCTGTGTCACCACACCGGTCTATCCATTGGACCCTGTTCATGCCGACAATCCGGACCGAGTGAAAGTGGTGATCGGAGCCAACGGCAACGCGCTTTATTTTTCTCGTTCACGCATTCCTTTTGACAGGGACGGCAATCAGGCCGGTCTGCTGTGGGGCCATATTGGTCTGTATGCGTACCGGCTGGATACGCTCGAGCGATTTGTCGCCCTCCTCCCGGGTCAGCTGGAACAAGCGGAACAGCTGGAACAGCTCCGGCTGCTGGAGAACCATATTCCGATTCGGACCATAAAGACCACTTATATCAGTATGGGGGTAGACAGACCGGAGGATATTCCGTTGGTTGAAAGACTCATCCTGCAGAAGGCGAGCTAAAAAATCGTCCTGACCGATCAGTCCATCGTGGATGTCAGTTGGAAGCCTCTGCTGAGATTTCAAGGGGATACAAGCCCGCTCTGGGTTTGATGAAAAATACAATATACAAAAAACCCATATAACTGACCAGGCAGACAAGGGCAAAGGGTGTGAAATAATAGCCCAGGGGTGCCAGCACAGCAACGGTCAGCCAGTGCCACGAAATCAGATAAATCGAATGCAGACGGATAGGAAAGTCATAAAATCTTGATATTACAATTAGTCCACTCAGGTTCCATCCGTATAGGGATGCAAAACTGTGCAGCTTGAGCAGTACATGCCCGCTCCTGTCATAATACCCGGGGAAAAATTCGAGAACGATATAGCCGATGCCGGTGACAGCTGTAAACAGAAGAAACGACATACCCGAGGAAAGAAACTTCCGCTGCTGATTGCGCCCCACATGCTGATAAAACAGATAAAAAATCATGATCACACAGAAAAACAAGAGCGTTGTCACAACCATTTGCGCCACCAGCTTCTCAAACAGAATAAACAGAAAAAAAATAATCACTCCGAGGTTGACTCCCCAAAATCCCAGGACTTTCAAGAACCGGGCAATGCCGCTCGCTTCCCGGGTCACCAGACGGAACATGACCGACAGGGTGATCAGGGACAAGGGAAAAGAAAACCCGAGAAAAAACGTATCCAGCTGCAGTTTTGGCATGGGATCGATCCAGCGGGTATAGGTATTGTTCACCATCACACCGGCGGATATGAGCAATCCCATGGACAGGCACAGGAGAGACGCCTGGTTGAACTTGTCCGCCACAGATTCCGTTTTCCTGAAAAACCCCGCAGGGAAAAGGGAAAACCGCCGGATCCGGACCGATTCCACGATAACCGACAACAGCAGCGCAAGCAGAATCGCCGGTGCATACCATTTAAAAAACGCACACACCGCAAAGGCAAGCGAAGCGCTGAGGAACAAGCCGGCAGTCCGGTTCATGGACGATGCGCCCATGGAATACAGAAGAATGATGGTTCCGCCGGTACAGAGGTTAAACAGAAACACATGCAGCCGCTCAAAGGCATAGGGAAACGTATCTGGTACAAACAAATGCATAAAACCAAACCCCATGGCAGCCGTCATGAGCATATAATAAAGGATCCGCAACGCTCTGTTCATCTGTTTCCTTCCTTTCAGCAGCCCAGCATTTCCTTTAATGCATCAGACAAAAACGCGTGCGTAAACCGATACCCGCTTTCCATTAATCGCTTTGGCCGGACCCGTGTGCTGGACAGCACCACTTCTTCACCCATTTCGCCAAACAGCCTGCGAATCAGGTGCTCCGGAACATGGCATACCGCAGGCAGTTTGTACAGGTGGGCAAGTATTTTTGTAAACGTCCGATCGGTCACCGGATGCGGAGACACGATGTTGACAGGCCCGTGGATGTGATCGGTAAACAGCAGATAATGCATCGAACCGATCAGATCTTCGATGCTCACCCAGCTCAGGTACTGGGCACCACTCCCCAGACGACCGCCGAGACCCATGCGGAACCGGGGCGCCATACGGGCCAGTGCCCCGCCCGCAGGGGTCAGTACCACACCGATACGCATAAACACCGTCCGGATCTCGCTGTCGACAAGTGCCTTTGCAGCCGACTCCCACCCCTGGCAGACATGAGATATAAAGCCCGTACCAGAGGCGTCCGCCTCGGTCATCACGGCATCTTTCCGGTCACCGTAATAACCGATGGCCGATGCGCTCAGGACTACTTTCGGCGGCTGTTTCAGACGGACAAGGCACTCGGAAAGAAGCCGTGTGCCATGGGTTCGGCTTTCCACTATCCGTTTTTTCACTGCCGGTGTCCAGGGATGCTGAAGGATATTTTCTCCGGCAAGATGAATAACCGCATCCATTCCCTCAAGAGCGGCCGCATCGATTTCACCGGTTCCCGGATGCCAGTAGATTTCATTGTGATCAGCAGCGGGTTTCCGTCTGACCAGGGTGTAGACCGTATGACCGCCGGTGGTGAGAAAGGGAACCAGCGCCTTGCCGACAACGCCGCTGGCGCCTGTAATGACAATGCGGAGCTTTGGTTTTCCCGGAACCGACAAATGGCGCGATAGATCCCGCGCTGTCACCCGATGGCGATAGTCAAACATGCGGGCCAGATTTTTTTCAATGGCATAACCGGCAAGCAGATCTCCCAGCCGGCCGCCAGGGAGGGCATAGGTGATGTCATCCACCAGCCAGCTCTCAGCCGGCCCGAGGCTCAGGGTCTCATGGGTATGACGCCACATGGCAAAGGGACCGAAGGTTTGCCGGTCCGTGAAACAAACCCCTGATTGATAGGCAATGTGCTCTGCTTTCCAGGGAATCCGGAGTGGCCCCAGATGAATCCGGATATCCGCGCGCGATCCCACACCAATTCCCGGATCACTGGACCGGACGGTCACCGGCGTCCACAAGGGGCTCAGCCGTTCAATGGCACCGGGCCGCTCGTGCCAGGCAAACAGATCCTTTGCCGATGCAGGCATCTGGCTTTTCTTTACAAACCGTTGAAATACCATCCATTCTACCTTTCACAGATCATTTGATTGCAGCCAGCTCATGATATAGATGAAACCCCTTCCGGTCAACGGCGAAACCCCTGCCTCCAGCGGGCAGAGGGAGGCTCCCCCTGCACCCTCAGGATTGACATCAACTTCATTTTTTTTGGGGGGGGCGTTATGGGTTACCGTGTGTAGGTGACGCTACTGAAAATCTTTCAACCCACCCCTTTACAAACACTGGAAGCGGTTTCATTTTTTAAGGATACGTGGAAACAGGCTGCATTGCCGAACCTCTGAGCCAGAGTTTTACCAAAATAACTGCTGACAGGACACAATCATGCTTCATACCCATAAATGCAAAATTGACGCCGCATCAGGTTATGCGCTGAAAAACGCGCAGCTTCCAGACATTATCGACAGCATTGTCGATAGCTGTCATGACCCGGAAACATTCCGTCACATCGATTTCGAACCCATTCCCTCACGGGAAAATATCGTGCGCCTGGTTCATGGTCTGATGGCACTTCTGTTTCCTGGATATTTCAGCCGCAAGCGGATGGATCCGGTCAATCTCAAATACGAAACCGGACAGTCGGTTGCCGCGCTTTACGATCAACTGGCAGCGGAAATCATCCTGAGCATCCGGCACGAGTGTTTCCGGTACGATGCCGATTGCACGGACTGCGTGAGACAGGGCCATCGGATCGCCCTTGATTTTTTTGCGTGGATACCTGAGCTGAAACGCCTGCTGGCAATGGATGTCAAGGTCACCTTTGACGGTGACCCGGCTGCAAAGACCCATGATGAAATTATCTTTAGTTATCCGGGTTTTTTCGCCATTGCCGTGTACCGGATGGCCCATTGCCTGTTTCAGCTGGATACGCCGCTGATCCCGCGAATCATGTCTGAATATGCCCACAGCCGTACGGGTATCGACATTCATCCCGGCGCCACCATCGGAAAACGGTTTGCCATTGACCATGGTACCGGCGTAGTGATTGGCGAAACAACCGTTGTAGGTGAAAACGTCAGAATTTATCAGGGCGTTACCCTGGGTGCACTTTCCCTGCCGGAAAACTGCGGCGAACGATACAAAGGCAAAAAGCGACATCCCACCATTGAAGATAATGTGATTGTGTATTCCGGAGCGACCATTCTCGGGGGGCAAACCGTGATCGGATCCGGATCGATTATTGGCGGAAACGTCTGGGTCACCCGTTCAGTTCCACCGGATACGACGCTGGTCATTGAAGAACCACGGCTTATTTATCGGCACGGCGAAGACAGCAAAAACACCTGCATTGAACCTGAATTCTCGTCTGAAGGAGGGCTGCCATGACCGTTTATGACGGGATTCATCAAACCATTGGGCATACCCCCCTGATCCGGCTGAAGCGGATCTCTCAGAATCTGGACGCGGCGCTGCTGGTCAAGGCTGAATTTTTCAATCCTCTGGGCAGTGTCAAGGATCGTACGGCTGCTGCCATGATCGCCCAGGCAGAAGCAGACGGTCTTCTCTGCCCCGGGGGACGCATCATTGAACCGACCAGCGGAAACACCGGCATCGCCCTGGCGTTTATTTGCGCTGAAAAAGGATATGATCTCACCCTGACCATGCCGGAAACCATGAGTGATGAACGAAAAAAGCTGCTCACTCACCTGGGCGCCCGCCTGGAACTGACTCCCGGAGACCGTGGCATGAACGGTGCCATTGAACGGGCACAAGCGCTCGTTGACGAGAATCCCGGCGCCTTTATGCCGGATCAGTTTTCAAACCCGGTTAACCCGCAGATCCATGAATGCACCACCGCAGAAGAAATATGGGCAGATACCGAAGGGCGCGTGGATGTGTTTGTTTCCGGTGTTGGCACCGGCGGTACGTTGACCGGCGTTGCCAGGGCATTGAAAAAGAAAAACCCGTCGCTTGTCGCCATTGCTGTAGAGCCGGCTGAATCTGCTGTGATTTCAGGGAAGTCAAGGGGAGATCATGGCATCCAGGGGCTCGGAGCTGGATTTATCCCGAAAAATCTTCATATGAGCCTGGTTGACGCGGTGATCACGATCACAACCGATGCGGCCTTGTCCATGGCCAGACGTCTTGCGGCTGAAGAAGGAATCCTCTGCGGAATTTCTTCGGGTGCGGCTGTAGCCGCCTGCGTTGAGCTGGCAGGCAAATCCCGGTATCAGGGAAAACAGATAGTGACCCTGCTTCCGAGCACCGGCGAACGGTATATCACCACGCCGCTGTTTGGCTAGGCGCCAGCGGAAGTTGGCATTTCACTCGTCTTCTGATATACAGGAGATAAAAACGCCGCCAGCAGCGGCCCGAACCCGAACACACAAAAGGAACCATTATGCACAGGCAGATACAGAATGCGTTACCACTTGTTTTTTTTCTTCTGTTTATTCTGGTTCAGGCACTACCGGTGTCTGCGCGGTATTATCCGGGCCTGTACAGCGGTACCTACACCGGAAATGATGAAGGCTCCTGGATTTTTCTCTTTGATAACGCCGGTGTGCCGCAGGCAATGAAGGTGTCATCAAATAGTTCGTTCACCGATTTTGGTACCGGTCAGTCAGATGGTGATGGAAATTTCCGAATCTCCTTTCAGTCTGGCATGGTGTTTCGCGGAAACCAGTTAAACCCGGAACATGTGTTCGGCTCCTGGGAACACGCCTCCCTGAACAACGTGGGAGAATTCACCGGCAGCCAGGATGTGGTGCAGCTGATTCATGCCTTTTCAGGTGTTTACACCGGAAGCCTTACCGGATATGACACCCAAACCTTTTCCATCCGTGTCAATGATGACAGCACCTGTGTCGGTCATATAAAAAACAGCTCCACGAATGCCACGACCACCCTCACAGGACTCATCAATGCGAACGGGTTTTTCATCTGGCAGACCCGAGACGGCATGGGGTTATCCGGTGCCATCCGGAATGGACAGCGAATGACGGGCGTCTGGTCCGTTTCCGCCACCGGCAGCACCGGCAGTTTTACAGGCCTGAAAGACGGCGTAACAGATGGTGACGGAGAAGACGACGATCATACGGATGATGATGACAGCGGAGACACAGCAAGCCCGGATGATATACCCGAAGACACTGGCGGCGGGTGTTTTCTCACCATGTTGGGAAAAGACCGGTCATCATAACTACACAGGTTCAGAGGTAAACCACGCCTTCAAAAACGCTCCGGGCTGGACCGGTTTTATACATCCTGCCGGTTACAGCGTCCCAGTTCAGGTGAAGATCCCCGCCCGGAAGGCGAACACGCGCCTCACGTTCTGTGCGGTTTTCCAGCACCCCCGCCGCCAGAACGGCACAGGCACCGGTTCCGCAGGCCAGGGTAACACCGGCACCCCGTTCCCATACACGCATGCGCACGTCGGTTCGTGATCGCACTTCCACAAATTCCACATTGGTTTTTTGGGGAAATACAGGCAGGTTTTCAATCAGCGGCCCCCAGACGGTCAGCGGTACCGTATCAACCCTATCTACAAAAATAACCGCATGGGGATTTCCCATGGAGACCAGTGTCGCGGTAAACGTCATCTCTTCAACATGCAGGTGCTGGGCGACCATGGATTCACCTTTTCCGGTAAACGGGATCGCTTCAGGGGTAAACACCGGTACGCCCATATCGACGGTTACCGATTCAACCTGATCTTGCGCATTCAGGTTCACTCTGGGCTGGATGCACCCGGCCCGGGTGGCGATTCGCATTTCCGTGTTTCGGCAGGCCCCGGTCTCATAGACCCGTTTTGCAAAACACCGCATACCGTTTCCGCACATCTCCGCTTCACTGCCGTCGCTGTTGAATATGGAAAAGGAAAGATCCGCATCCATCGTGCCCGGTTCGATCAGAATCAGACCGTCCGCGCCAATGCCAAAATGACGGTCGCACAGTGTCTCTGCTGCCCGGGAACAGGCGGAAGCGTCCGGCAGCAGGTGGCTGCGGTTGTCCACCAGGATAAAATCATTGCCTAGCCCTTCCATTTTTACAAAATCAAGTTTCATCGTCTTTTGTCCGTTTAGCGTTTGAGTGAATGGTGACACCACCCAGTTCACTGTAGCCGATATCCGATACCGGGTAAACCGCAATATGTCTACCAGCGGGAAGTCAGTGGTCTTGTGGAGGCATTTTTTTCATTTCGGTTCATCATCAGGGAGGGATGCCGGTTTGACAGAACCGCTGTATCGGTGATACAA
The DNA here is from genome assembly GCA_002748835.1 of Deltaproteobacteria bacterium. Classification (GTDB taxonomy): domain Bacteria; phylum Desulfobacterota; class Desulfobacteria; order Desulfobacterales. Next base: position 13,153 of record PDTL01000009.1, on the reverse strand, counting down.
GCCCCGTGTTTTATGAACGGTTTGTGAGTTATAATCAAAGGATCAATCACCGCATGGCATCTGTCATTCTGAAAAAAGGCCGCGAAAAATCTTTAATGCGAAAACATCCCTGGGTGTTTTCCGGTGCTGTAAAAACAGCAGACAAAGGAATCGCTTCCGGAGACATCGTCACGGTCAGGGGGGCAGACGGACGCTTCCTGGCCCGGGGCAGCTGGTCCCCCCATTCCCAGATCCGTGTGCGAATCTGGTCGTTCAACCCCAAAGAGACCATTGATGAGGCCTTTATCCACCAGCGTATTGCCGCGGCAACGGCCTACCGGGACCAGATGGCCGCTTTCTGGGCAACAGATGCCTATCGGATCATCAACGGTGAATCCGACGGAATGCCTGGACTTATTGTGGACAAATACGGTGATTTCCTGGTCTGCCAGTTCATGTCGGTTGCCGTGGAATCCTTCAAACCTGCGGTGATCAAATCCTTACGCAGTTTCATACCGTGCAGGGGGATATTTGAACGATCAGATGGGGCAGTGCGCACCCGGGAAGGACTGGAACCCATCACCGGCGTTCTAGCCGGAGAAACACCGCCACCAGCCATCCACATCATGGAAAACGGTCGCCATTTCGAGGTGGATGTCCATACCGGCCACAAGACCGGGTATTATCTGGATCAGCGGGACAATCGGCTCCTGCTTGCCCGGATGAGCCCAGGAAAAGATGTGCTCAACTGTTTTTCCTATACTGGCGGATTCGGGCTGTTTGCCCGAACCGGCGGCGCCAGCAGTGTGGTGAATGCGGATATCTCGAAAACCGCGTTAGCCCAGTCCCGCAGGAATCTGGAAGCGAACGGATTTTCTGCCGATTCAGTGGAACATGTAGCCGGCGACGTGTTCGCGCTGCTCCGCGCCTGGCGGGATGAAGGACGTACCTTTGATATCGTTGTGCTCGACCCGCCCAAGTTTGCCGAATCCGCGGCTCAGATATCCCAGGCCGCCCGGGGCTACAAGGACATCAACTGGCTCGGATTCCGTCTGCTGCGGCCAGGCGGACTCCTGTTCACATTTTCCTGTTCCGGTGCCATGCAACCGGATCTGTTTCAGAAAATTGTCGCCGATGCCGCCCTGGATGCGCGGCGCAACGTGCGGATGATCAGCTGGCTCACCCACGGAGCTGACCATCCGGTATGCACCACCTTTCCGGAAGGCCACTATTTAAAAGGGCTGCTCTGCAGGGCCGATTGATGCAACTGACACAATAACAACTTGTTTTTTTTACGGAGAACGTGGCTTACTTTCCGCCCTGTTCCTTGGACGCTCCCTGGGCGAAAAACGCGCACATTTTCATCAGATCCTGGAATTTCACCACATCCCCTTCAAAATACGGAATTTCGATAATGAGCGAGTCTGGATCCACCAGTTCTGTCAGCTGATTGATGGCGGTGCGGTCGCTTCTTCCGATCTGTTCAAACTGCCTGAAGTTCTCAAGCAGCCTGTTTTTCAAATTTTTTGATAGAGCAGATGGACAGTCTGCCATGAAACGATCTCCCACACTAGCGGGAAAACGGTCATGGACCCGATTGATGACAAACCCGCCAAACCGCATGTTTTCTTCTTTGATCCGGTTGTACATTAACAAGGCTTCGCGCATGGGATTCTTCATCGGATTGGCCACAGAGACATAAACCGTGTCATGGCTGAACAGAAGTTTTTTCACCGCACGGGCGCGGTTCACAAATCCGTCACGGAACCGCTCATCATCCAGGCTTAGAAATTCGTGGAGATCCGTAATGACCTGCGAGCCGAGAATGCTTCCCATGAACCGCTGCATGGGAGCGGTTAGGGATGACAAAACCTTCATCCCGAGAAATCCTTTTTTGAAATTCGACTTCATGAATTTGAGCAGTGCATTATTGCCCATGAGCTGCTGAATCTGTTCGGGGGCGTCGATAAAGTCCAGTACATTATCTGATGGTGGGGTATCGATGACGATCAGGTCATAGTCACCGGTCTGATGAAGCTCATAGATTTTTTCCATGGCCATGTAGGCATAAGAACCGGCCAGGGTGGTCGAAAGATTCTGATAATACCGGTTCTCAAAAATTCGCTGACGCGTGTCTTCATCTGCAACATACGTATGAATCAACTGGTCAAAGGTGGCCTGGGTATCTAAAACCATGCCTTTGATTTCACCGGGAATCATGGAAAGCGGAGAGCCGTGTACAGAATCAAAAGAGACATCCTGTGTCTTGCTGGATCCGGCATCCAGGCCCAATGTGTCAGCAAGACGTCTGGACGGATCAATGGTGAGTACCAGCGTTCTACGCCCGGCAAAGGCACTGACGAGGCCGATGGCAGCAGCGGTTGTTGTTTTTCCGACACCGCCGCTGCCCAAACATACCACAATATGCGCATCTTCCAACTGAGACTGCAGGTCACGCATGGGTTTCTCCCCGAAAACAATTCCTATACCATTTTGAATTCAGATGTTCCGTTATCGATAGAAGGGGAACGATCAACAATATGTTTCGCAAGTGTCTGAAGCTCGCCGATCCCCAGATCATTTGAGAACAAGCAGGGGAGTTCAATGATCTTACCAAGAGATCGTTTGCGGAGATGATTGACAAAAAAATGCTGGAACCGATACCGGTGGTCCTGGGCAAGGGCTGTCTTCAGAACCTTCCGGATCGATCCGGCAGCGACCCGGTCCTTGAACGCCCGGAGTTCCTTGACCTCCTCACTGGAAAACTTACGGGAGTAGCAGCCGTTGATCACCGTTGCATCCACAGGTATCCTTAGCGCTGTTTGCGCAGCACGGGTCAGCTTAAGCGTCTCGTTGACAGGCAGTTCTTCTGGCAGTGAAACCAGTACAAGACCGGTCTTTTCCGAATCCGAGACGAGCTCCTGGACTTCTTTAAGCTGGTCTGCAAAAGGTCCGACCCGCACCCTATTGATGAATGTTTCCGGTTGCTGCAGCAGACGGATACCATCGCAGGTCGCCGGGGTATCCACAAGGATCAAATCATAGCGGTACGCCCCTTTTTTGTCGATTTCCTCGGACAAGTGCCAGATTTTTCCCAGCGTCATTGCCTCCTGGAGTCCCGGGGTTGATTCAGCGATCACGTCAACCCATTCGGCGCGGTTAATGCGCCTGGCCATGATCGAGAAAGGCAGATGGGTCTGAATATAGTCTTTCAAAACCATTTTCGGATTCAGGCACACAGCGTCGAGATGATCCGAAAGCGGGGTTGGTGTATCGCCGAGCGAATCCACGCGAAACAGTCCACTCAGCCGGGATGCACTGCCAAGTTCGACCACCAGCACCCGTCTTCCGGCATTCCGGGCCGTTAGCCCCATGGCCGCCGCAACTGTGGTTTTGCCGGTTCCCCCTTTTCCCATGATAAACAACAGCCGTTTTGTCGACCAAGGCATAAAAACTGTCCGAATCTTTTGTTTTCGTTCTAGATTTTAACTACCGTGTATTACTGTTTTCAACCACATGATTTTTCTTAGAATTACACTGGTCGGTGTGGGTGTCAACTCAAAAAAAAGGAATTAGCTGATCCGCCAGTTTTTTGACAGGCCCCCCTTCACGCGATGCGTTTAAGCGGCTAACAATTTGACATCATAATGATAAATTTTCTGTAAACACGGCAGATGTTGTTAATTCCCGGAAAAGCTGTCCTTGCATTTTAAGCAGGGGTGATTTATTCTGTTGACGATCGGATTGGCGGGTCGCCCTGGCCCGCAGGGGGCACGGGGTAAGGGGGATTTCACGGAGCAGGACCGCCGGAAAATGAAACGCTGCACACCGGCTAGGATCCATGCTTAAACGTCATGCGCCTGCACACTGCGGATAGGCGGGCCCTGTACATAACAAGGAGAACCGCATGCCCTATCTGGGACAATTCATCCTTGCCATTGCCAAGGTTGCGGAATGGATTCTGAGTGCCTATTCCTTCATCATTGTTGGAAGCGCCATCCTTTCATTCGTTAATCCAGACCCTTACAACCCCATTGTCCAGTTTCTCCGCCAAGCCACGGAACCCGCGTTTGCGTGGGTCCGACGCCTGTTACCGTTTGTGATGCTCGGTATGTTAGACCTTTCCCCTGTGGTGCTGCTTCTGGCCATTCAATTTTTTCAGCTTGCCGTCGTGAACAATCTGATCATGCTGGCAAACCGTATGATCATGACCGGGTGGGTCTGATCCCCGAAATGCGTGGATTGATTGATCAATGAACGGTCACGAATCACCCCGTCCACTGACGCAGATGAATGCTTCAAAAAAATGCATGTGTATTCTGGCATGAGTGAGCGTAAATCCGGTAGATCTGTCTGTAGAACACCTCCCGCGCATCTGGCCAGGGTGATACACGGAACTTAAATAAGGCGAACAACCATGACACACGACACCATTGAACCGAAAAATTTTTTTAAGCGCCTGATCTGGAAACTGTCCAGGCGCATTGAAGCGTCCACAGACACTTACTTCTGCGAACTCCCGGGCAATCTGGGATGGGCATCTGAAAAATGGTTGAAATTTCACTATTCCGGCATTAAACATGATACAGAGCAGTTTGACACAGTGCGTAACCTCCCTGAGGATGCGGTCATTCTGTACACCCACAAATACCCCAGCCAGTTCGAATTCCTTCTCTCCTATACCCGGTTCAAGCAGGAAGGCCTTCCCCTTCCGACCATCGGATTTGACCAGCGGTTTTACGGCTATCAGCCCGCATTGAAGTACGGCCGTATGCTGGTTTCACGCATCCGCTATCTGCTCACCCGGTTTTCTTTTCCCGATCCATACCGGCGTGGCTATTTCAGAGATCACCTCATGCAGGGAAACGCAGGGGTCATCTCCCTTCTCGGTACAGACGCCTTTTACCAGCGGTTTGTCAAGGCACAGACTGACCCGCTGCAATACCTGGTGGAGCTTCAGGAGCATATGGTCCGGCCCATCTATTTTATTCCTCAGGTGCTTCTGTTCAGCACAGACCCGGTCCGGGCCCATATGTCATTTCTGGAAATGATCTTTGGCACAAAGGACAAACCCGGCTGGTTCCGCCGCCAGTATATGCTCTATAACCGACCTGACAAAATCATGCTTGAGCTCGGCGAACCCATCAGCCTGCCGGATTTCATCCTCGAGCGTTCAGACAGGGGCGATACGTCTGCAGACATTGCACGGGAACTTCGTCATGCGCTTTTGAGAGAGACAAACCTGCATCGTCAGAGCATCACCGGGCCGGTGCTCAAATCCAGACAGGAAATCCGGGAAGCCATCCTTACTGACGACGGCCTGCAGGCGTTCCTGAAGGATCATGCAGCTGAAACCGGTCTGCCCATCCATAAAGTCAATAAAAAAGCTGATAGCTATGTGGATGAAATCGCTGCAAACTACAGCATTAAGTGGATCAAGGCCTATGATATTGTCCTCAGCTGGATATTGAAAAATCTTTTTGAAGGTATGGTCATTGATACCAACGGTCTTGCCCAGTTAAAACGGGCATCCAAACAGTCGCCGCTGATCCTGATACCGTGTCACAAAAGCCATCTTGATTATCTTATTCTCTCTTACACCTTCTATCACCACCAGATGCCCTGCCCCCACATAGCGGCTGGAAAAAACCTCTCTTTCTGGCCCATGGGTACCATTTTCAGAGGCGGCGGCGCCTTTTTTCTGCGCCGGACCTTCAAGGGCAAAAAACTGTATGCCAAGATTTTCAGTGAATATGTCAAACGGATTCTCATCGAAGGGTTCAATGTGGAGTTCTTTATCGAAGGCGGACGGAGCCGGACCGGGAAACTTTTGAACCCGAAACTCGGACTGTTGTCCATTTTGCTTCAGGCCTACCGGGAAGGCGCCTGCACTGACCTCATGTTCGTTCCCATCTTCATTGGCTATGACAAAGTACTTGAAGACGGCGCTTATCTACATGAAATCGAAGGCGGCAAAAAACGGCCCGAGAGCATGAAGCAGATTATCCGAGCGCGTAAATTTTTAAAGAAGCGTTACGGAAAAGTGTACGTTAATTTCAGTGACCCCATCTCTTTGAATACTGTTATGCGTCAGTTTGACATGGAGCGGGACACGTTCACAGATGACCAGTTAAAATCCATCGCCACAACACTGGGAGATCGGGTCATTCATGCCATCAATCAGTCTTCCGTGGTCACCCCCCACGGAATCGTCTCCAGTGCCCTGCTCAATACGCACCGGAAACGCATTACCTACAAGCACCTCTCGTTCATCATGGAGACCTATCTTTCCTATCTGACGCATCAGGGCCATGAGCTCGCGGAAACCCTGGTCCTTGATTCAGAAGCAGCACTCAAGCAGGCCATTGATACCTTCATCTCCTCAAAAGTGGTGGAATATGATGAAAAACATGCAGACCAGGAAATGAAGAATGCCTTGTTCAGGATCAACGAGCCGCGTCGGCCCAACCTGGAGTTTTATAAAAACAACACCATCATCTTTTTTGTTCCGGCCGCATTCACGGCAGTTTCCATTCTGGGATTCGATGCGTTTCAATTTTCCTCTGCGGACCTGCACGTCACCTATGCCTATCTCGCGGATCTGTTTAAAAAAGAATTCATGAACCCGCCGGATGTGACCCCGGAAATCTGTATCCGGAAAACCATCAAGGCCTTCATCGACGACGGCATCCTTGTGCCCCACCAGAGCATTCCGGACACCTACAACCTCACTTCAAACGGATACAAGAAGCTGCGACTCTTTGCCGGATTTCTCAAAACCTATTTTGAATCTTATAAAATTGTCCTCACCCAGCTCACGTCGGGCAAGCATCGGAACGAGGACGCTAAAGAAACCCTCAAACGCATCCAGACCCTGGGGAACCGCATGTTCCGGGAAGAAGAAATCGAACGCGCCGAGGCACTGTCAAAAATCAATTTCAAGAACGCTTATGCGGTCTTCACAGACAAACGGACAACAAGCGGCGATGCGGCTTTGCAGGCAGATCTCGAGCAAATTGACCAATTCCTCAACCAACTGTCCGTCTCATGAAGGCACTGGTTTTTGCTGCCGGGTTTGGAACGCGGCTCCTGCCCTATACCCGGCATCTGCCAAAGCCCTTGTTTCCGATTGCTGGCATTCCGCTGCTCGAACATATCCTGATGCAGCTCTGCCATGCCGGCATCACGGAAATCCACATCAACACGCATCATCTGGGTGATAAAATCCATACATTTATCAAAAGATTTCAACCGAGATTTCCGGTTCCCGTCCGTCTTCACCCGGAAGATCCGCTGCTGGGAACCGGGGGAACTCTTAAAAAACAGATCCATCATTTCGGCAACCATCCGTTCCTTGTCATGAACGGAGATGTTTACACGCGTGCAGACCTGAGCACCCTCATGACCGTCCATCTGCAGTCAGATGCCGCAGCAACGCTCGGGGTCACCGATGCGCCGGAGATCAATACGGTGTGTCTGGATGACCAGGGAGCGGTGCTTGGTTTTACACCGGATCGATTTCCAGATGCAATGTGTTTTCGGACCTTTACCGGCATTCAAGTCATTGATCCATCCCGGACCTCCCCGTTTCCCCAGGAGGAGATCTTCAGCAGCATCCGCTGGTATGAACAGATGATCGCAGAGGGCTTAACACTTCAAACAATGGAGATACCGCGTCACGACTGGGCAGATATCGGCTCCGCCGAGTCCTATCAACAGGCAGCCTGGAAGGCGATGATCGCAGAAACAGCAACTAACGGGACTGAACCCATCCGCTTTGACAAATTGGCCGGTGATGGCTCTGACCGGTCCTGGTACCGGGTGTCGTGGGCAAACCGCACGGCCATCCTCGGCGATCACGGGATGGGTGAAAAAACAGCGCCATGCGATTATCTGTCTGTCTGTCATATTGGCACGCATCTGTATCAACAGGGCCTTGCGATTCCCCGCATACTAACATCTGACCCGTTTTCCGGCGCGGTGCTCATGGAAGATCTTGGAGATGTTCATCTGGCAGATGCGGTGAACCGCCTTTCCGGTGATGCGGATGCGGTCATTGATCTCTATCATACGGTGTTCAGCAACTTGATGACGCTAAACAGAAAAGGTCACGCGGGGTTTCAGGCAGCGTGGACCCAGCAGACAGCGGTTTACGATGCAGACCTGATCATCGAAAAGGAATGCCTCTATTTTATTCATGCGTTTCTCGTGTCCGGTCTCGGCCTTGCTGTGGATCCCGATCCCCTCATGCCCGAGTTCAGACAGCTTGCCGAACGCGCGTCAAATGGAACCTTTATGGGATTCATGCACCGGGACTGCCAGTCCCGCAATATTCTGATCCGGGAGGGCACCCCGTATTTCATTGATTTTCAGGGCGGGCGCACCGGCCCCCTCGAGTATGACCTGGCTTCACTGATCATCGATCCCTACGTAAATCTGCAATCAGACCTGCGTATACGGCTGATCACCTGTGCGGAAGACCTGCTCACCAAACGCATCGGCAGCCCTGTCCGCTTGTCTGATACGGCCTTCCCCTGGTGCCGACTCACAAGAAACTTGCAAATTCTTGGCGCATTTGCTTTTCTCAGTCAGCAAAAAGGGAAAATCGGATTTGCCGACTATATCCCTTCGGCAATTCGCACGCTGAAACAGACTGTCACCGAATTACCGGAACCACTGTTACCAAATCTGCGTGCATTGGTGTTAACCCTGCCTGAGGCACCCGATATCTGCCGGTTCATGCCATCAGCGTCGGCATGAAAACAGCGATAGAAAGGACTACCATGAAACAGATTCCCGTCATGATCAACGGACTTCCTGGCAATCTGGCATCCACGATTCTCGCTGCCGCACAGGCGGATGAACGGTTTAGCGTTATTCAGTATTCACTGACCGGACCGGACACGGCCCTATCGGAACTCACCGCAGAAACACTCACCCTTTCCCTGATCAAGCCCGATGACAGGGACCGTGTACTCGCACGCATACGTGCAGACTACCCGGATGTTATTGTCATTGACTATACCCATCCGTCGGCGGTCAACGCCAATGCCCTTGCCTACTGCCGTCATACCCTCCCCTTTGTCATGGGCACCACCGGCGGAGACCGGGACGCCCTAGTTTCAACCGTCAACGCGTCGCAAACCGCCGCTGTCATTGCGCCGAACATGGCAAAACAGATTGTCGGGTTCCAGGCCATGATGGCCTATGCGGCCGAACAGTTTCCGGATCTGTTCAGGGGATACCGGCTTGACATCACCGAAAGCCACCAGTCCTGGAAGGCGGATACCAGTGGTACGGCAAAAGCCATGGTGTCCTACTTCAACACTCTGGGCATTCCCTTTTCAGCAGAAGAAATTCGCATGGAGCGGGACCCGAAGGTTCAGGCCCTGGTATGGCAGATTCCCCCGGAACACCTGAACGGACACGGATGGCACACCTATACCCTGGGCTCCGGTGATGGTACCGCCACCTTCCGGTTTACCCATAACATTAACGGCAGGGAAATCTACGCCGAAGGCACCCTGGATGCCGTGATCTATCTTGCAGCCAGGGTTCGTGAACAACAAAAGGGAATGGTTTTTTCCATGATGGACGTGTTGCGCGGTGCCTGATGTGGCCACCATAACGTGATAACCGTTTACAAAGGATCTTTTTCATGAAAACACGAGCTATGCGGCTGATGTCTACTCTGATGATAGCATTGTGTATTGCCCCGCCTCTCGCAGGAAGGGCAGAAACCTTTCCACCCAACGGCTGGAAAGAATCGCCCAATCCCATTGCATCCCCCCTGGCCATACCCGGGGGAATGATCACGGTGTTCGGGGGGCAGTATCCCAACAGCCTGAATTATTATCTTGACAACAATACGTTCACCAGCCAGGTGTTCGGTGCCATGTACGATGCCCTGCTCACGCTTGATCCCCTCACCCTCGACTATCAGCCAGGACTCGCATCCAAATGGTCCATTTCCGACGACAAGCTGACCTATACCTTTACCCTCAACCCTGACGCACGCTGGAGTGACGGAAAACCCATCACGGCACACGACGTTGCGTGGACGTTTCAGGCCATACTCAACCCCAAAAACCTTACCGGATCCCATAAAGTCAGTCTGGAACGGTTTCATCCCCCCATTGTCAAAGATGACCATACCATCGTATTCACGGCCCGCAGCCTGCACTGGTCGAATCTGGGAACGGTGGGTGGGTTTAACATTCTGCCGGCACACGCATTCAAGGATTTGAATTTCAATGAAATCAACTTCAATTTCCCCGTCATCTCAGGACCCTACCGATTGGGCACTATCACTGAGGGAATTTCCATTCTCATGGAACGCCGGAAAGACAACTGGAATCGAAACGCACCCAGCATGCAGCATACGGGAAATTTCCAGACCATCCGCTACAAGTTTTTCGCAGACCGCATCAATGCCTTTGAAGCGTTTAAAAAAGGCGAGATCGATATCTACCCGGTCTATACCTCCCGGCTGTGGGTCAATCAGACGAGCGGCCCCCGATTCCAGAACAATTATATTGTGAAACAAAAGGTCATCAATCGGCAACCCGTTGGATTTCAGGGGTTTGCCATGAATATGCGTAAATTTCCCTTTGATGATATCCGGGTGCGTAAAGCCATGGCCCATCTCCTGGATCGAAAAAAAATGAACCAGACCCTCATGTACGGCCAATATTTTCTGCATCGTTCCTATATGGAAGATCTGTATAATGCAGATACCCCGTGCACGAATCCGGTCTTTGATTTTAACAAGGAAAAAGCACGAAAACTGCTTGCCGATGCCGGATTCAAAGTGAATCCCAAAACCGGTATTCTGGAAAAAAACGGTAGGGCCCTGGCCTTTGATTTCCTGGCACGGGATTCGACGGCAGACAAATTCCTCGCCATTTTTTCAGAGGATTTAAAGGATGTCGGTATCCGGCTGCGCATCGTCCAGAAAGACTGGGCTGCCTGGGTAAAAGATATGGAAACCTTCAACTATCAGATGACCTGGGCAGCCTGGAGTTCAGGGGTGTTCAAGGATCCTGAAGGCATGTGGGCCTCATCCGAGGCAGACCGGCAAAATGGCAACAACATCACCGGATTCAAGCACCCGGCGGTCGATGCACTGATCGAAAAGCAAAAAGGCATCTTTGATGTCGCGGCACGAAACGCCATCAACCGAAAGATCGACCGAATTGTGTCAGATGCCGTTCCCTACGTGCTTCTCTGGAACATCAACGCAACCCGGCTGCTCTACTGGAATAAGTTCGGTACACCGGACACGGTCCTCTCGAAATACGGACGGGAAGAAAGTGCCTTCTGGTACTGGTGGTTTGATCCGGATGCGGAAATGGATCTCAGGGATGCCATGGCGGAAAACGCGCCGCTCCCGCCGCTTCCTTCGACCATTCGGTTTGACGAACAGTTCAAACCGTTAAACCGATAAGCGAATTCATACGAAAGGAATGTTGAATGTCTTGCATCAAGCGCCTGTTCCGATGGTCTGTATGTGTAATTACGCTAACAACAGCCACCCCACTGGTATCAGCCAGCGCTGCCGGTTCCATGCTTCCTGCAGCCCCGGTCGGCTCCCACCATTTCAGCGTGGGCGCCCGGTTCCATCAGGAACAGCCGGAATTTAAAAACCCGTCGTTTGGAGATGGCGACATGACCTATCTTGCCGCATACGAATACCATGAACTGTACGGATCCTGGCAATTTGCCCTCGGTTATACCCCGGAAACCGATCTGGATGAGACAGTCGATTATATCCTCACCCCTGAAATCAACCTGATTTACAAGGAGCGGTTCTACCGGGGCGGCATTGGCATGCTCAAGGATTATATCAAATGGGAAGACCAGTCTGGGTGGCGGGATCTCTATTACCAGTTCATTGTGGGTGTGGGGTTTCCCATCATGAAAATGAATCTCAACATCACCGGTTATTACGTGTTCGATGACTGGGGAAATATCGGAAAATTTGATTTCGGCAACCTGGAATACGCTGCAATGCTTCGGTTTAATTTCTAAGTGCTCATTCAAGGGCAGTGTTATATTTCTACATGAATAAGATAGGGCCGATAAACATTTTTATAACAACAGCATGACAGCATTTCTGATGACATTGTAGAAAAGACGAATGAACCCTTATTCTGATTCAGCCCCCCCTATATGCTTGGGCATTTTCACCGCCGTTTTCATCTGGACCGGTATACGACCTGCAAGCCATTTGATCTGGTTTTTGTATGCACTTCCGGCACTGGCAGCGCTTGCAGCCATACTTTTTACCTATCATCGGTTTCCCCTGACACGCATTTCTTATTTTCTGATTCTGTTTTACTGTGTCATACAGCTGATCAGCGGCCATTTCATGTGTGCCGATATACCGGTCCTGCGCCATGTCCAGAACGCCCTTGACTTGCCGGTGGAAAACAGCACCCGCTTCACCTATCTGGTCAACGGTTTTGTCCCTGCCGTCGTGCTGCGGGAAATTCTTATCCGGAAACAGGTAGTCAACGGGATGGGTTGGCTGTTTTCAGTTGTCGTCTCCTTCACGTTGTCAATCCACATCATGATAAACCTGCTGAAATGGTGGGCTGCTCAGTATTTGGATTTCGCCGTCATTCATTTTTTCCAGCAGGAGGATCAGCTGCGCTTTATTCTGCCGGACAGCGCCATGGTCCTGTGCGGTGCCATCATTGCACTGCTGATACTGGAAAAAGCGCATGACAACGAAATTCATGCGATTTCGTCCCTGCGCAGAAATAGACACGAATGAATACAGACAGTATGCTATTGTGGTGGTGATTGATGCCATACCTTCACAGAGCAAGACAAGGGATGGTAAAACGAGATTTTTGCACCACACTGAGTTGCCTTGCCCGTTCGCCGAGGCTGCCTGATGCCTATTTTAATTTTCTAATCTCAGGGCTTGTAGCTTATCTCACCCATCAGGCTGTCCAATCAATTGAATCCACCGCCCTTTCTCTTATCTTTCTTATCTTTTCTGATGCTTTCCTGCTTTCACCGGGAATTTCTGGGATCCCGACGTTTTACTGGTGAAACATTCGAGGTAGCACTACCTGTAGGATAAAATTTCTTTATCCTTTCTTCTTTTTCTTTCTTACGGAGAAGATCAATAACTTTATCTCTATCAATTCTGACCTTATCAACG
>PDTL01000020.1 GCA_002748835.1 Deltaproteobacteria bacterium | reverse complement strand
CTCCAGGTCTTTTGAAGGGAATTCAACGTAATTTATTTTTTCATGTTTATTCATCTTTGCCTCTTTTTTTGTATTTTGCGATTGATCATTTGCATACAGAGATGAAGATATTAGTACAAGGCTCACGATTATTCCAATAATCTTTCTCATTTATTCACTCCTTTGGATATCCTTGGCTGTACAGTTTACTTGATCTTTTACAGTTATGTCAATACATCGTTTACACATAGTTTCTCTTTAGACGCCCGAGGTTATCTTGAATTCGCAACGTCCTCTCATCAAAATAGCCAAGCAATTTACGCCTGAAAAATACTCGCCAGACACCTGTGCCGATCACGGACTTGAAAATGGGAAGGGTAAAGCCACTCCTCTACCTTATCTCTGTACTCTCGCCGTGATCTCTTATGTACTGATCCGGGAGTTTCCAGTTCCAGTTATATTATGCCCTGAATTGTGCTGTTTTCACTGCCTATTTTTGTCCCTTTTTCCAAATGCGGTTACCCTGCCATTATGGGCGAAGCCATCTCTTTTTTTGAGTTAAAAAATCGCTCGGAGCCTTTATTGACAACGGGATAGGGCTGGTAGTACTTCCCAGAAAGTTGAGTTATTTATCTTAATTCTGAGTTTTCTTTTCTTGCAGAACAGTTTTTTCAAACGGTGTTCACTCATGCCTGTTTCTGAGTCGCCAGCGTATAAACCCGTGCCTTGTTTTTTCCTGTGGCTGTAAGCAAGCCACAATCAACCAGACGTTTGAGATAACGCCTCACCGTGGCCGGTGATTTCTCCAATATTTTTTGTGCCTGCTGATTGGTGATATGGGGGTGTTGTTGCAAATAATAAGAGATGTGTTGATAAGCGAGCTGTTCCTTATCAGATAATGTATCGCTCATTATATCGCTTAACTTATCGCTCGTTTGTGTAAGCGAATAAATTTCTATGGTTTGTAAGATAACCGACAGGATAAATTCAATAAAAACCGTTGAATCATTATGGGTATCTGCTTGTGCCAGGGTGGCATAATAATCGGCTTGATGCTGATACACCATGGTTTCAATGGGTAACCAGGCAAACGCGGGAGTATCCGCACTCAACACGAGTGTTTGCCATAACCGCCCCATGCGGCCATTGCCATCCGCAAAAGGGTGGATCACTTCAATTTCATAGTGCATGACACAGCTTTTGATTAACGCCGGTGTGTTATCCTGTTCTGCCCATGCAAATAAATCATCGATTAAGCGTGGCACAAACTCGGGCCTTGCCCCTAAATGCATCACCTTACACTGAGTATTAAAAATACCGACGTCACCAGTACGAAATTGTCCGGCATTATCTACCAGGCCTCGCATCATCAAATGATGGGAGTGAAGAAAATCTTCAACACGATAGGGTGACAAATGCGGTATATGTTCATAGGCATCAAAAGCATTTTTCACTTCCCGGATTTCCCTTGGTTCCCCCAATACCTTGCGGCCATTGATAATATCAGTGACTTGCTCCAGACTCATTGAATTGCTTTCAATAGCCAATGACGCCTGAATAGAACGCAATCGATTATCTTTCCGCAAATGCAGGTTTTTCACATACATCACCTGTAATTTTCCGATCTTTTCGGCAATTTTTACCATTAAATTCAGTATATTGTTAGCAATGGTAAAAGGTGGTGTTAACATATTTATACCCAGTTCCGAAAGGGAAATAATTAACGAAAGCCCTTTTATTCTTCCTGTTAGCTTTAACTTTTACGGAACCAATTTTAGGTGACGTATAGTACAAAGGAATTTACACTAGAAAACACAAAAAACGCCCCCTTCAACAACCTTTAATAAACCCTCTTTTCTCTAATTCTGTAATTTTTACTTTAGATTGCTGCACATATTTTCCAGAAGGATACCATCTTACATGACTCAACTTTCGGAGTTAATTTGACCCAATGATTAAATTATAATTATTTGAAATTAAAGTATTAATTTACAAAAACTCCCTATTTTGATACGTTATGTTTGACCCAAAACAAACAAGTCAAAAAAGGAGCCTTGTCAAATGAATGGTACCGCATGCCCTCTTGAAAATCAAACTGTTGAGGATGAAAAGCGTGGGCGAATCAACGCGTACTTCTTCCGGCATCAGCGGGTAATAAAACAGATACATCGTCTGTGTCGGCAGCTGTACTGGATGGGATTAGATCTCCGATATAACTGCCCCAGGGAAAAGCGTATTTGTTCATTGTGTCAGTTCCTTGCTAATTAAATACGTCTCATATCACCCGGATATCCCGCCACTTTCCCTGGCGGTACCGAATCAGCGTCACGGTAAACAGGGCCAGCACATACACGGTGAGATTGATCCAGCAGGCATAGAGGCCCCAGTCGGTGAACCCAATAATCAGGATCAGGGGCAGCACCATGACGGTCAGCGATATCAAACCAATGCTCCACATGATGAACCGGGTGTCTCCGGCGCCTTTCAATACCCCGATAAACGTGAAGTACATGGCGTCAAATGAAATATATACAGCCACAATCCGCAGTACGCCGATGCCCTGTTCACGGATGGCCGCATCGCTTCCAGACGGGATAAAAAGCGTAAGCAGGGCCTCCGGGAAAAAAATGAGCAGCCCGTCCAGCAGAAGGGTATAGGACATAAGCAGTTTCACGGTCTGATGGGTACACCCAATCGCACCTGCCACATCATTTTTGCCAAGGGCGTGGCCCACCAGGGTGGAAAGCCCCATGGAAAATCCGATCGCCGGCATAAAAGCGATGGATTCAATAGAGAGCGCGATATTGCTCACCGCAAG
Source organism: Deltaproteobacteria bacterium (assembly GCA_002748835.1). GTDB lineage: Bacteria > Desulfobacterota > Desulfobacteria > Desulfobacterales. The sequence continues at coordinate 88,413 of PDTL01000020.1, read as the reverse complement.
GGCCGTCTTTCCCAGCCGGCCGATCAGAAACACAAACAGGGTAAACGCCAGTACATCCATGGAAAACTGAAGGGCGGCAGGCCCCCCTTTACGGATGATGCGCATCAAGAGTTCACGGTCCAGGCTTCTGGCTGAAACGACCCCGAACCGCCGCTCGTTTTCACCCGTAAACACCAGTCCTGTAAAGATCAGGGTCATCAGGGTCCAGGAACAGACCGTGGCGATCCCGGCCCCCTGAATCCCCCGCTCCGGAAATCCCCAGGTCCCGTTGATCAGCGCATAATCCAGCGGGATATTGAAAAGCATCCCCACCATATTCACGGCCAGAATGGGCCGGGTTCTGCCCTGCCCGGAGAAAAAACAGGCCAGGGCCGTGCCGAGCACATAAATCCCGCCCCACCGGCAGAGAATGGAAAAATAGGCAACCTCGAGTACCTGGACTTCCGGCGCATGGCCCACCTGCTCGAACAGGGGCCCTGCACACAGGGAAACCCCGATCAATGCGATGGCCCCTGCCATGGAAAAATAGATCCCCTGCCAGAGACAGGCCCCGACCCGATCCGGTTGCCCTGCCCCCAGGTATTGCGCGATAAAGACATTCAGATAGGTTGTCACGCCCATAAAAAGTGTCAGCATCAGAAACACGGCAATACCGGCAGGCACGGCGGCGGCAATGGCGTCCACCGCGTAATTGGCCAGAAACATCCGGTCGGTAAATTCCATGAGGGTGGTCGCCGCCATGGAGAGAACCAGCGGCAAACTGACAGAGAGAATCGTTCTGTATTGTTCAACAAACGGTTTCAACAGGTTTTGTCCCTAATGTCCGCACATGTTGTCCGGGATCATGTTTAAACGACTGAATGCCGATTTCGATTTGATGCTGACACCCAACGCCATAACCGATTCCCGGCAAACAAGCCGCAGTGTAACAGATCAGACGGGTTTCTGCTTGAAATTCTGTAGGGTCCGTTACTTGATGCCCCGCGTTTTCAGACACAGACGCGATAAGCACCCCGCTTCTGGGGGCTCGCCGTGCACGCACCCTAGCCTGCGCCCCTGTCATGACCTCTCGTATCATCGTGCAGTGAACCTGACAGGACATATCACCTGGAAACAATTTTGTATGCCTGCCTCTGCCTGCGGGCTTCAGCACCCAAGGATCTGTCCGAACTATCCGGAATCGTATCAGACAGAAAAGCGTATTCAAAACGATCCCGCCTCAGATGCCACGTCGCATCTGCCTGAACCGGAAATTTAATTTATAGAATACAGGTTCTAATTATTTTTATTGCGCATCCTGCCTGTTTTGAGCTAAACTTAATCCAATGAGTCGTTTGATGGCAGCCCTATTCCCCTAGGCTTGCAGCTGCTTGAATTTGTTTGCAGTTGCAAACACGTGTTGCCGATAATTGGGTTGAAAACTGTGATAAATGATTGTATGTACACAAATCGTATGTATACAAAATGGATAACCCCACCACAGGATGTATGCGGCTTTACCGCCCTGTTTTAAAAGCTAAACATTTGGAGGCAAGACCATGGTATTACTAAACCCGAAGCAGTACAAAGATCGTAATTATCCGGACGAACGCTCGAAAGAAATCATGCTTAAGACCATTGAGTGGTTCGAGAATAAGGGCCTGGTGAATATCAAAAAAGATTATCAAGACCGTACCTTCACCTCCGATTTTGCCGAATTCGTCAAAGCAGAACGCATCTTTGAAACCCTGTTTCTGCCCACCGGTTACGGTGACGATCCCAACCAGCACTACAGCACCTATAAGATGTTTGAATTTTCAGAGATTCTAGGCTTTTATGGCTCTGCCTACTGGTATATGTACCATGTCTCCACCCTGGGTCTGGATCCGGTGTTTCTGGGGGACAACGAAGAAGCCAAGCACAAGGCTGCCGCGACCCTGAAGGAGAACCCCCTGTGCGCCTTTGGTCTGTCTGAAAAAGAACATGGCGCGGACATCTATTCCAGTGAAATGAAACTTTACCCCCAGGCAGACGGCACCTATCTGGCAAAGGGTTCCAAATACTACATCGGTAACGGTAACGAAGCTGCCACGATCTCCGTATTCGGCAAAATCGCCGACACCGACGACTATGTTTTCTTTGTCGTTGATTCAAAACATGAAAAATACGAATGCGTGAAAAACATCATCGCCTGCGACCAGATGTATGTGGCGGAATTCGAACTCCACGACTACCCGATCACCGATGCCGACATCCTCTCCCGCGGCCAGAAAGCCTGGGATGACATGTTGAACACCATCAACATCTGCAAATTCAACATCGGGTCTGCATCCATCGGCCTCTGCGAGCATAGCCTCTATGAGTCCCTGAACCATGCCGCCCACCGGAACATCTTCGGCAAGCATGTCACCGAGTTCGCTCACATCCGCCAGCTGTTTTACGATGCCTATATCCGTACCGTTGCCATGAAACTCTTCGGCCTTCGCGCCACCGATTACCTCCGCGCCGCCACTGCCGATGACCGCCGCTACCTCCTGTTCAACCCGCTGATGAAAATGAAGGTCTCTACCCAGGGTGAGCAGGTCATGGAAGATCTGTGGGACATCATCGCAGCCAGAGCGTTTGAAAAAGACATGTTCTTTGAGCAGGCTGCCGTGGAAATCAAAGGGATGCCCAAGCTGGAAGGAACCAAACACGTCAACATGGCACTGATTGCCAAGCTGATCCCCAACTACATGTTCAATCCCAAAGCATACCCGGAAATCGGCCGTCTCAACGGTGCTGAAAACGACGATTTCCTGTTCAACCAGGGACCGACCAAGGGATACGGCAAGATTCAGTTCCACGACTACATGCCGGTCTTTGAAAGTGTTTCTCACCTGAGCAACGTAAAAATTTTCATCGATCAGGTAAAAGCCTTCCAGGAAGTTCTGATGGTTTCCGGTGCGGACATCATGAACCAGATGATGAATTTTGACTTCCTGTTCGCCTTAGGGGAAATTTTCTCGGTTATCCCCTACGCGCAGCTGATTGTCGAGTCCGCGAAGATGGAAGGGGTGGCTGACGAAATCCTCAACGGCATCTTTGACGTATTTGTCCGCGACATGTCCATCTACGCGACCCGATTCTTCATGAAGCCGTCCACGTCTGATGCACAGATCGAAAGCGCCAGGAAAATTATCATGAAGCCGAATACCGACCCAGCGGAATTCGAAAAAATCATCAATGATCACATCTACACGCTGATCGATACCTACACCATGAATTCGTAAGCGTTAACCAGCGACCGGCGTGTGGGCCATTGCACACGCCGGTCATTTTCATCCAGCCCGCCATATCTCGTCTCAGTGTTCTCCGGTGCAACGTCTCGTCAGCGCGTATAAAAAGAGTCACACGGCCATTTTCTATGAGAATAATGGGGCAGTGAAATCAGCTGTTCGGTAAAAAAGGATTGCGTTATTCAGAATGTTCGTGTATGATCGTTTTTTTAATGAATGCACCTTCCAGTCGGTGCCTGCTGTATAGCGGGTCTTACCAGCCATACTCAGTTCCATTCATCACATCATCTACCATTTTCGCCTGAACTGGGTCCATTGCGTTCGGACAGGCGCATGAAGGAGTTAGCTTACGTTAATGTTATTCAAAGATCTCGGCTTACAGGCCGAACTGCTTCAGGCAATTGAAGCACACGGGTATACCGTCCCCACCCCCATTCAGACAAAAGCCATCCCTGCGATATTGAAACAAAAAGACATCCTTGCAGGCGCACAGACCGGCACCGGTAAAACGGCTGCGTTCGCCCTGCCCGTGGTTCAGTTGCTCTCGTCCAATACCCGCCGGGGAAAAAACGTACGCGCGCTTGTGCTCACCCCGACACGAGAGCTTGCTGCCCAGGTAAACGGTGAAGTTCTGCGCTTCAGCCGCAGCCTTTCCCTTCAGTCCCGGGTGGTGTTCGGGGGCGTCAATATCAAGCCCCAGATTAAAGCCCTCCGCGAAGGAACCGATATCCTTGTCGCCACTCCCGGCCGCCTGCTGGATCATATGACGCGAAAAACCGTTGACCTGTCTCATGTGGACATCCTGATTCTGGACGAAGCAGATCGGATGCTCGATATGGGATTTATCCATGACATCCGCCGAGTGATCCGTGCCTTGCCCCGCACACGACAAAACCTGCTTTTCTCAGCCACCTATTCGGACGCGATCCGAAAACTCGCAGGTGGTATGCTTGTAAACCCCATATCGATTGAGATCACATCCCGCAATACGGCTGCAGCATCGGTTCTCCAAAAGGTTCACCATGTGGAAAAAGGCAATAAACGCGCCACCCTGTCCCACTTAATCAAGTCACGGGACTGGGAACAGACCCTGGTGTTCACCCGTACCAAGCACGGTGCAAACCGCCTTGTCAAACAGCTGACTGCAGACGGTGTCCATGCGGCCGCAATCCACGGTAACAAAAGCCAGGCCGCCCGAACCCGGGCCTTGTCTGATTTCAAAAGCGGCCGGCTGCGGACCTTGGTGGCAACGGATATTGCTGCCCGGGGACTCGACATTGACCAGCTTCCCCAGGTGGTCAACTATGAGCTCCCCCAGGTGGCCGAGGATTATGTGCACCGCATCGGCCGTACCGGCCGGGCAGGCCATACCGGCTTTGCCATCTCCCTGGTCTGTCGAGATGAGGAACGTCAGCTGAAAAGGATCGAGCGTCTGCTCAAGCGGGCCATTGATGAGGAGCGGATCACCCTGCCCCGAAACGCCGCAGACCGCCGCGTTTCAAAAGGGAAAGGGCTGATCCGATAGTATCTGCTGGAGCCAGTATGGTAACCGGTTTTATCTGTTCCCGTAGGCCGCCACCAGCTCGGTTACCAGCTGGTTCTCATCTGGAAATGCTCCTGTTTTAGACTTGGAAAAGACAAGCTCACCGTCAACCGCCACATCAAAGATGCCCCCTGCCCCGGGGATCAGTACCGGTTCCGTGCCCAGTGCGTTGTTGATTCTGGCAGCCAAACTGGCTGCCTGCGGCTCGTAGTTTCACTTGGAACAATAGGTAATTCTAATTTTCATCCCGCGCCTCTCCTTCATAACGGTTTCAGTTATACACAAACGCCTCATGCTCCCGGCCGGGCAAGCAGGGCCCTCATCAAGATCAAAAAAATCATACCGCACCTTGAAATGAAGTCAATTCTTTCTATGGACTCCGGATCTTTCTCTGCCCGGGTTCACCTGAGGTGAAACAGACCGGTCGGCAGCACCGGGTCAGGCAGGTGATTGTCTTTCCGTCTCTCGTATGAATAACTCCGCCCAGCGTATTTTTTACACATTGAGTAGCGGTTGGAAAACAGATAACCTAAAACTCCATTTTGCTTTTATGATGCTTTAAATACAACCCATTATAAATTTTAAGCGCACCTGGTCTGTGAAAAAAAGACACGAGATGCAACCCGTTGTTATACGCTTGCAACTTTTAGGTACCCTGTTTTTTTATTTTTCTTACCAAAGGAGCATACTATGAATCACCCAAAACACTGGAACAAAAGTTCACAGACAGCCGTGGGATTCACCTTCCTGACCGGTCAGCCAAAAATGAAGTTCCTCATTGATTGTGTGAGGATTTTTTATAAATCTGCAATCAACTATGGGGTGATGATGGTGGTGACAGCCATTGTTCTGGGCCTTGGGCCAGTCGTTTCCGACGCCGGAGAAAACGCCGATGACTATCTACTTGAACCCATAACGGTTACAGCACCCAATAAAACGTCAGAAGACATTCAAAAGTCACCGGTATCGATCCAGTATTTCTCCGGCGACGATCTTGATGATGCAAAGGTTGATGATGTGTACGATGTGATCGGTCACACAGCCAATATCCACAGCCGTCACAATTCCGTGCATCATTCCCTGACGATTCGGGGGGTGGATTCCTTTTATCCCTCCCTGTATTCCCCGGTGGGTTTTTATGTGGATGGGGTATGCTATCCGCTGAATTTCATGCATAATCCAGAGCTGTTCGATATAGAGAGCATTGAGCTGCTCAAAGGCCCCCAGGGTACCTTGTATGGACGCAATACCGAGTCCGGCCTGATTACGATCACCACGCAAAAACCCGGCGACTACCTGGGAGGCCGCATCCGGGGAGAATTCGCGGGGTACAACACCTGGAAAGCCGATCTGTCCGTTCGCGGCCCCATTGTTTCGAACCGCCTGTCTATGGGACTTGCCCTGCATAAAAAAAAATCAGACGGGTTCATGGAAAACATCGCCGACGGCAATGACAAGGCCGCAGACATAGATCACTCCAATGGCCGTTTGATCGTCAAGGGCACCCCCAATGATCGTCTTGATCTCACTCTGACAGGCGACGTTATGAAGACAGACGACCATTACGGCACATGGCGCTACCTTGACGGTCCCATGAAAACGGATGCGTATAAAATCAATCAAAATGAAGACCAGTACAGCCGGCAAGATGGCGGCCAAATCTCCCTGCAGGCCCGTTACACCGGAGAGGCCTTTACCGTCGCTTCGGTAACAGGTTTTGTGGATTACGGACACGATGTCTTCAGCGATATGGATTTTACGCCCAGTCCGCTAAACCGGATGACCGGAGAGGCGTCCTACGACGATACCCTGTACAGCCAGGAGATAACCGTATCATCCCCTGAAAACGCCGGTCCCTTGTCCTGGATGATGGGCGTATATGGATTCAAGGAACAGCTCGATACCTGGTTTGACTACCATATTGTCACTATGGGCATATCCTTTATGCAGCCCAAGGCAGAGATCAGTTCCACCGGCTATGCCGGTTTTGGTCAGTTAGCGTACGATTTTCAGCGGTTCAGAGTTACAGCCGGTCTGCGCTATGACCATCAGAAAATAAAAGGAAACGTGACAGGAACCTATCTGGATATGGCGACGTTCTCTCCGTATGCATATGTCTGTGATGAGGATATAACCTTTGGACAATGGCTGCCCAGAGTCTCTATCGCCTATGACATAACCCCATCCAGCATGTTCTATACATCGGCTGCCAAAGGATATAATACGGGGGGATTCATCTATACGCCTACTGCAAATTTCGTGGACAGCGGGTTTACCTATGACCCGGAATATTCCTGGAACTATGAGGCAGGAATCAAGACGTCCTTTCTGGAGAACCGCTTTCTGGCCAATCTATCCGTGTTTTACATTGATATGAAAGACAAGCAGGTCAGTGAAACAGACCAGCGAACCCTGCAACTCATTACGACCAATGCAGGCGAGGCCCATTCCCAGGGGGTTGAACTTGAAGTAAAAGCCCGTCCACTACAGGGGCTGGATCTGTTTGCGGGTATTGGCTACACGGATGCCCAGTTTGATGACTTTATCACTTCTGAATTTGATCCGGCAACGGGGACATTTGTACCAACGGATTACGCGGGCAATGAACTCCAGTTTGCACCCAAATATACCTACACGGCAGGTATTCGGTACCAGCATAAACGGGGATTTTTTGGAAGAATAGATGTGATGGGCAGAAGCTCCTTTTACGGTGATTATGCCAATATCGCCGAGGCAGATGGCTATTGTACGGTGAATGCACGGTTGGGATACCAGGGAGAGGGATACCGGGGAGATGCATTTGATGTCGTGTTGTGGGCTGATAATATTTTTGACGAATCGTATCTGACCTATATTACCCCCCATGGCCCGTATAACGCCGGAATTGACGGCAAACCCTTTATCATGGGTATTACCCTTAACTACAGTTTATAATGCGGTAAAAACCGGAGATAACGACACAAAACACTACGCCCTTTTCCATGGCATCTTGCTTTCGGGTAACGTGCGCTGGCGTTTTTCCCTTGTTATACAGGCTTTCAGGCATCAAATAGCTTGCACCTGTGGCCGAGGCTGGAGGCGTTGCCTGTACCTTGTGGGTATGGGCAACTTGCCCTGGGCCGGTTTTCAGTTCGTCTAGGCGTTCAGTAATACCGGCTGGGACGGATACCAAAGTATTTATTAAAAGCATCACTGAAACTATGGGCGTTTTTGTAACCCACCGCGTAGGCTATTTCCTTGATACTCATGGTGCCGGTTCGGAGCATGGCGCGGGCCTGATTCATTCTGTATTCATGTAAACATCCAAACACACTATTGCCATATAGATGGCGAAAGCCTTGTTTGAGCTTACAATCATTTAATCCAACATGTCTGGCAAGCGCCAGCAGCGAGGGTGGATTGCGGAATTTCTCCAGGATATAGTCGTGCGCCTGCTGAATGCGGGTAATATCCGCTGGCGTCAGAAAAGAGGACGCCGCTTTTTTGTCCGAGGCAATAACGCAATATTCCATCATCAAGGAAATCAATTCAACGGACTTGCCTTCCAGATAGATGCGTCTGCTGGGTTTGTGGCAGGGGAAATCCAGCAGTTGATTGACCACCTGCTGCATGGCGGGCGTCATGGTTCCGGTCCTGCAAAAAGTGCCATCCTGCTTGCCGGCAATGGATTTTTTCAGTACCTGGGGTAGTTCCTGACAGATTTCCGGCCCCAGGGTGGCAACCATTTCCGGCTTTATTGCTATGTGAACGGCAGAAACAGGCACCCCTGCCGGAAAGTGGCTGGAGCCTTGTAAGCCGCTGAGAAAGGATACCCCATAATATCCCGCATTGCGACGGGTCCTGACTTCTGCCTGATGACGATGCTGTACGATTGAGTCCGCCTGACCCGTCAGAAAACATCCAAAGACCAGCAACGTTTTGTCTAATCTGTATTGGATTTCCACCTGGGTATTGAGTGTAAAATGGAGCAAATTCAACGTAAAACCCGGACGAATGTTCACATCCTCCAGCCAGTTTGTTGCGGCAAGGGGAGATATACCCTGGTTTTGAAAGGTGCGATTTATGCATGTAATCATAATTGTTCAGTATTTAATTTTTTGAATTAATTATAAAAATAGAAATAGTTATCAATCAGTTGATTGCATCTGCATCAGTAGAAAACTATACAACAAAAACACGTAAGGGTAAAAACACATTATTATATATGGCAAACATATCGTTCAACTAAAACACGTTTCTTCAAACAGCATTCCATCCGTTACGTTTTGTCTGCCAATCTGATGGCGATACACCTGCAACGTTAACCAGAGGCCTGCTCAAATCTCTGTATTTAGGAAACGAGAAACGGCGATGATTTTTCAGTTGATTGTCATTTCTATATAATTTTATCATCGCAGTGATTTCAACCAACCTGTAAAAGGCAAACCCATCAACAGGAGCCCCCCATGAAACATATCCAAATCATCCAGGGTGACATTACAACGGCTGTGGTGGATGCCATTGTCAACGCCGCCAATGCCACCATGCTGGGCGGCGGCGGTGTGGATGGCGCCATTCACCAGGCCGCAGGTCCGGAGTTGCTTGAGGCCTGTAAACGCGTTAAACCGGAAAACGGGATACGCTGTCCTGCCGGCCAGGCCCGGATCACGCCCGCAGGTAACCTGAAGGCGACATACGTCATTCATACGGTGGGACCGCGCTATACCCTGGATCCGGATCCGCCCGGCCTTCTGGTATCGGCTTACCGGAGCAGCCTGGATCTTGCCCTTGAACACGGCTGCAGATCCGTGGCATTTCCCGCCATTTCTTGCGGTGTTTACGGGTATCCAGCAGCAGAGGCGGCTGAAATTGCCGTGTCCGTCTGCTGCAGACCCGCATATCAGCATCTAGATATCCGGTTTTACCTGTTTAGCAGAGACATGGCAGACATCTGGAAAGCAACCTGTAGATCTGCTCAGTAATGGTGTCTGTTTTTTTTACGGTGCGCAATCACCCTTTGGGTTGATTGATCACACCAAACAGCTGTATATCTTGTTACGGATTAGATTATCGGATATGAACACAACCGTCTCAGGAGCGTGTCATGCTGAAAGCGATTTCTCTTTCATCTGCAGCCGTCAAGGCTGATCTACTGGTCATACCGGTCACGGAAAAAAAACGGATTATTGACGACCCGGCGCTCAAGCCGCTGATTGAAAAAGCGAAAACCGCCGCAGGATTTAATGGCGCGTCCGGTCAGCAACTGACCCTGTACAGCCAGGATGGTTTCAACGCTCCGCAGCTGCTCTTTCTGGGGATGGGTAAAACAGCAGACCTGACAGCGGAATCGTTTCGCGGGTTTGCCGGTAACGCCATCGGTATTGCCAGAGAACGGGAGTTGTCTAACATTGCATTTGCCGTGCCCACTCCGAACAAAACCCCCATTGACTGGCGCGATCTGGGCCAGGGGATGATGGAGGGCGCGCTGCTCGCCAACCAATCGACACTTGAAACCAAAAAAACAAAAAAAAATAAACCGGTTTCATCTATCGCGTTTGTATCCACACCGGGCATGGCCAAACGATTTGAAAATATTTTTTCCGATGTGACGGCCCTGACGGATGCCGTCCTTGCAGCCCGGCAATGGGTCAACACCCCCTCCAATGCCAAGCGTCCCGAAATGCTGGCTGAACTGCTGGCTAACGCCGGTACTGCGGCGGGGCTGACGGTGACCGTGCTGAATGAAAAAACGCTGAAAAAAAAGAAGTTTCACGCCATGCTCGCCGTAGCCCAGGGCAGCACCCAAAATCCCCGTCTTGTGATCATGACCTATACGCCCAAGCGTCAGACAGATGAAACCATTGCCCTGGTGGGCAAAGGGATCACCTTTGATTCCGGCGGTCTGAATCTGAAACCCTCCGGGTCCATGGAAACCATGAAACTTGACATGGCCGGCGGAGCGGCGGTTGCCGGGGCCCTGCTGGCCATTGCAAAGCTCAAGCCTCGCAAACAGGTCATTGGCATCATTCCCATTGCCGAAAACATGCCGTCCGGCAATGCGTACCGACCGGGAGACGTCTTGAAAACCCTGGCCGGAAAAACCATTGAAGTCAGTAATACAGACGCCGAAGGGCGGCTGCTGCTCATTGACGCCATGGCCTATGCGGTGAAAACCTATGCGCCGGATCTGATGATCGACGTGGCCACCCTCACTGGTGCCTGCGTGGTGGCACTGGGTGAAAAGATTGCCGGTGTTTTCGGTAATGATGACGCCTTGACTGCCGCCATTGCCGCAGCGGGAAAAGCGGTACACGAGCCCTGCTGGGTCATGCCCATGCCTGACGAATATAAAGCGATGCTCAAAAGTGACGTGGCCGATCTCTCCACAACCGGCGGCCGGTTTGGCGGTTCGATTACCGCAGCCCTGTTTCTTTCGGAATTTGTGGGGACCACACGGTGGGCCCATATCGATATTGCCGGTCCGGCATTTGGTAAAAAAAGCAGTGCTTACTGCGCACCCGGCGGAACCGGCTTCGGTGTTCGGCTCCTGACAAGACTGATTCAGAACCTGAATATCCTCCCATCGAAAAGAAAGGAAGAAGCACCCGCTGAAACGGATGCACGTGACGAATAAAAAAAGGCCCTCGACATCGGCCCGCTCCAAAGAATATCCGTTTACCCGTAAAAAGGGCCAACGCTTCACGTAAGAAACGTTGGCCCTAGGAACGGTTAATTGACCGAGTCAATCGTCGTTTACATTACAGGCCCAGACTCCGAAGTGTCTCAATGGTCAGGCCGCCTGTGGCCAGACCCTTATCCATCTGGTATTTTTTTACAGCAGCCGCAGTCTGGGAACCGTAAGCACCGTCAAGGGGACCGGGGTCATAGTTCTTTTCAGCCAGGGCGGATTGCAGTTTTAAAATAATCCCCTCCGTGGTGTTGGTTTCACATAAGACCCGACGCCATTCCAGATGCCCCTCGGCGATCTTTTTCTGCCGGGTGATCTGCTGATATTCTGCCGGAATGACAATCTTACGCTCCTGGGCTTTTTTCACAAGGGTTTTCACTTTCATGGTCTTGTAAACAGCTGGAATCGTCTGCGTCTGTGTTTTTGCCGGAGTCACAACGACTTTCTTACTGGCTTTGCGATATTTTGCTGGAATTTCAGTCAGGCAGATCTGATTACCGGTACGGGTGTCTTTGCTAAACCCCTTAGCATGGATCTCATGCCATATAATCCGCCCTTCCTTGACCAGGCGTTTTTTGGCCACTTTTTTATACTTGGCAGGAATAACAATTCTCTTTTCAGAAGCCGGGCTCACCATTTTACGGACGGTAACGGTTTTGTATTCGGCAGGGATCTCCTGAACAACGGTATGGGCCGGGACATCAACCACTTTTTTACGAACCGTTTTATATTCAGCAGGGACTTCCACCAAACACATGATTTCACCGGTGCTGTTATTGATTTTTTCGATGAGGCCATGGCCTTTTTTCCAGTCTGTATGGGCTTCCTTGACCAGCATTTTTTCTTCAACATACTTATACGTCGCCGGTACATTTACCAGTTTACTGGATGCTTCTTTCACCAGCACCCGTTCGGTAACGGTTTCATATTTGGCAGGAATGACCTCAATGCGGAAGCTCTCTTCGGCGACAAGCTCATTCGTATAATACGTTTCATATTCAGGCGGCAGGTAATGTTCATGGAAACAATCACCCGGTTTGGCAGCTGCCAGGTCAATGCCATATTTCTGGGCTGTTTCCAACAAGAGTTTGCTGGCTCTCGCGCTGTTGGCGCCCAGCGAAGTCCGCCAGATCAGCTCTCTATCCTGAACCAGAACGTCTTTGGTAACTGTTTTGTACTTGGCAGGTACAGTGATCAGTTTCTGAGAAGCTTCACTGACCAGGACGCGCTTGTCTACCATTTTATACGTCGCAGGAATAATTTCCAGTTTGTAGCTCTTTGCTTTCTTCAGGACAGTCTCAGTGACGGTTTTGTATACTGGTGGAACAAAAACCCGGGCATAGCATTCACCGGGTTTGGCGTTGGGAGGAAACAACGGTGCTTCAAAATCTTCAGCAACAGGGGCATCCTTTTTTTTCAGGTTTCTCTGCCTCGCCAGTTCATTTTCCTGCTTGGCAAGTTGTTTTTTTTGCAAACGTAATTCTTTTTTCTCTTGTTCAAGCTCTTTTTTCTCTTGTTCGAGATTTTTTTCCTGTGCATTCAATTGGGCCATTTTTTTATCCACTAAACGCATGTCCCTGTTCTGAGGGGTAACGCCGCAGGCACTTAAAAGAAAGACCAGACACAGCACCGATACAAGCGGATATAATGGATGGTGTTTTTGTTTCATCTTTGGCTCCTTTAGTTTTGTGTTTTTTACATGCTGACCGCAAAATTGATGACAAGAAACTGCGTTGTGTTATCCTGCTGCTAAGAAGTAAATACGCAACAAAAAAAGAGATGACGCAACCCCTGCATTGCCCCTCGACATCATCTATTTGGATACAGAGCAAATCAGCACAGTGTAACCAGATGGTAGCCCATTGATCATCATTATAAAAAATGATTACAAAGATGATGGTTTCGTAAAAAGTCAAAAATGGCAGAATCAGACTTTTTACGACGGCATCAAGAATACTAAAGAAAAAAACCCAAAAAATCAACTCCTGAAGTTTATCTTTTTGGCTTTTCCATGAAACGCTTCTCAAACGGTCGAAACCCATCCAGCAGCACCGGCGTGACAAAAAAATCAGCGGCCAACGCAGCAAGGATACCGGCCGGAATCAGGATACCTAGGTTCTCATACACCTTGACAACAGACGTCAGACAGGCTGAAAAGTTGAGCACAAGTACCGTCGTGGTCATCACCAGGGCAACACCAACGGCGGTAAACGTCCGCCTGATGCTTTCCCGGTAGCTGCCGCAACGCTCATATTCAAGTTGACAATGATTGATAAAATGGATGGTATCATCCACCGCTAACCCCAACAGCATGGGCATCAGGGTTACGGTGATCATATCCAGCGGGATATTGGCAAACCCCATGATACCACCCACCACAAGCGCCGGGGATATATTGGGGATCATGGCAATCAGCCCCACCCTGATACTGCCAAGCACCACAATCATCAGGGCGGTAATCACCCCCAGGGAAATGAAAAAAGACCGCACCTGCCCCCAGGTCACGTAGTCCTGCATCACAGTGTACTGGGAAATCGAACCAATGAGCAGGATCTTGGCTGTGGGAAAAAGCGCCTTGCCCCGCTGCTGGATCTGCCTGAGCTCCCGTGAGGCCTCGCCCGAGTTATAGTCATCAACCTCCACGGCGAGACGCAGCCGCTGATAATCATAATCCACCCATTTTTCGACCTCTACCCCGCCCGCATTTTCGTAGAGCAGCAACAGCTGGGCAATCATCTCCCGAGTCTCGGGAATACGGTAATAGGCCGGGTCGCCATTGTTGACCACCTGGTTCATATCCTTGATGATATCAAGCAGCGAGCTGGTTTTCTTGGTCAGTTGAAAGGACTTGACCTCTTCTATGAGCTGCTGAAATTTACGCAGATTCTCAGGATCTTTTATCGCATCCGGCTGATCAAACTCAATGGCCACATCATAGGAATAGAGCGAGCCCACAGGTGTCTGACCAATGGCATGGAGGCGGTTGACATAGGGGACGTCAAGGCCCATGGAGCGGCGCAGATCAAAAGAGACATCAAATCGAGAAATACCGACAAAACAGGACACGACAATGAGGATCACGATGGCATAGGTCAGTTTTGGCCGGGCAAGCACCCGCCTGCCCATCCCCCCCATGAGCCGTTCCAGTAGGCGTCCGCCATTTTTTATATAGTCTGCATTGGGTTTGCGGTCTTTGCCAAAACTGAGCAGTGAGGGCAGCAAAACAAGAACCAGAATATAGGTCAGCCCTACCAGGCAGGCAGAGGTTAACCCCACCCAGCGCAGCACTCTGAGAGGAACAAAGAGAAAGGAGAGCAGTGCGGCAATGGTGGTCAGAGCACTGAACAGCAGGGGCCAGCCAGTCTCTTGTACCGCATGAATCGCAGCCTGATGCCGATTGCCGGTTTTCAGAAATTCTCGGGTGAAAAAGTTGAACAGATGAATGGAATAGCCGATGGATATGGCCAGAACCAGGGCCAGTGGCAAAAACAGCATGGACGGATCAAAGCGAATCCCCAGGAACCCCTCAAACCCCAGGATAATGCTAATAGCGCTGATCACCGTCAACAGGGGGAAGATGACCCCGCGAACACTCCGCAAGAAAATAATGAGAAGACCGATGGTCACAAGCAGGCCAATCCCGAAGGTCCGCGGCGTTTCTTTTGCGAAAAAAGACATTTTTTCAACGTTGATGATGGGCAACCCCGTGGTTTTGGGATGGAGTATCTTGTATTTTTCCTGGCCAACGACAGCATTGAAAATCCGTCCCACGGCAAAATCCGGGTTCTCTGACAGCTCTTGTTGCCAGTCATCAGGGATCGGTTTCATGCGCAGGACCAGCCAGGTATATCGGCCATCCTCGGAGACGATCCGGTTTTTCATCGCAGGTTTGGCAACAGCCATCCGTTTTATTTTTTGCAGGGCATCCGGAGAGGTGGGGACGGGATCGGGCACCAGATTGATGATCTCAAGGCCCGCTTCCGTACCCAGGGTAAATTCAAAATCGGTTAAAGAAACCACTTCATCGGCATAAGGAACCTTTTCCAGCAACTCCCTGCCCAGCTCCCGTATCCTTGATAAGACCGGGTGGGTAAAGACATCATCAGCCTCCACCAATACCGCGCAGAAATCATCATTGCCAAAAATCTTTTCAAAACGCTCCCGAGCTGCAAGAAGGGCATCATCTTCCAGAAACCAATTTTTGGTATCAACATCGGGCTCGATCTGACGGATACCCAAACATGCCGTACCCACAAGCACGGCGAAAAAAATGAGATTGACCCACCTGAAGCGGACAATAAACGCGCCCATCGTGTGAAAACGGGTATTAATCTTTTCGATATTCAACATGACAATTCCATCCCTTAAAAGCTGTATTTGACTTTTACCCAGGCCTGGCTGTTCTCTTCATATTGGCCAAAGGTTCCATCATCACCGGAAAACAGATCAACACCCGCAAAAAGGGCCACGGCATCATTCAAATCGTATGTGAGTTTAAAGCGGTCAAAAATCTCACCGGCATCCATCTGCCAGTAGACCATATTGGCAAGGGTCAGGGTTTGATTGAGGAGTTTTTTTGAAATATTGAGCGTAGCGATGTACGGGTCTTTGTTTCTCGCCAGTAAATCGGTATCGCCAAACACATGATCGCCAATCACTTGAGTCATGACCATCCAGTCATTGCCGGGACTCCAGTCGATACCGCAAAGCCATTTGGCTGCGTCTTTTTTGCAGGGCTTGCCAGCGAGCCTCGCCGGTTCATAATAGCGCCCTGTATAATAGGCAATCTCAAAGCGAAAGACATAATCAGACCAGGGACGAGACCCCTCCAAGCCAAAGACGGTGAGACGATGATGCTTTGGAGAAAACACAACCCTTGTCTGCTCACCGCTCAGACTCACCCTGCGATGCATGGTCGGAAAATCATCCCAGGTATGGAAAATAGATGCAGCCAGATCCAGACCGGACAGATAAGACGAGATCTTGAGAGCGATCTCACCGTTTTCAAAAGCGGTCGACGGTTCATCCACCGGTGCGGATGAGATGTCCATATTCTCGGGAAAAATCGGTGCGACCGCCCAGGGGTTGTCCCCTTCCGGCTGGACTGCGGCCTCAAAAAAAGGCAACCAGATCAGCATGGTATCAAAGTGTTCACCGAGTAGCCGGAGTCTTGCAGCGCTTACCGGCATGCGAATCTCATCAAGATCGCGAGTGATGGATTCGGTATAATCGGGCGGCGTGATCATATCGGTGATCTGCACCCCATCGGCCCGGCCCCAAATAATGATCTGTTTGCCTATCCGCAGATCCCAGGTATCTGCCACATGCTCAACCCAGGCCTCATGGAGTTTGGCCCCACTTTCTGATGAAATCTTCCAGTTTTTCTCACCGTCTGCCGACACAAATCCGTACACCCAGTCCATATCCGCTGTCAGCTTCAGGCGCAGCCGCGCCCGTGAGGTCAGGCTGTCGTTGGGTGAACGCAGCCGCATGGACTGGATCGCATCCATCCATCCTGAAACCGCAAACCTTTCCTGCCAGGCTTCCTGTTTTTCAGCCGCCACTGCCTTCATTGACCCGGCGCCTTGCAGCAGCACCGTCAGTAAAAAGAAAATGGCTGCGTGTCTCAAAGGATTCGCCCGCGCTGAATGGTGGAAACTTTGAACAACTGATCTTTGAGTCCGGTATTATAACGAATGGAATGGGTTTCCATCAGTGTTTTATGGTTTCTCGAAACATTATCCATCTCTGAACGCAGTATCGACCATATCCCGTCCTGCTGCTCAAAGGCATGAACCCGGTAGTTTTTGAGCAGGCCGTCTTTGTCGTAGTATTCGCCCTTGAGTACCAGAAGGCTCTCCTGGTCTACCCAGAAAATCTTGCGGGTATACATGTCTTCCGGGTCCACCGGTACGGACGCAACCTTCCAGCAGTTATGGCCGTCAATAACCGCTTCCCCGAGTAAGGTATGGGTGTCTTCGTCAACATTGCGATCTCCCATATCGTCGTAGGTGAAATCACTGCCCATAAAGTATTCGTTTCTCGAAGCGCCGCTGATACGCCGTACTTTTCTCAAGGCCGGCATATAGAGCCATTTGTCATCTTCCTTTTGGGGATCATCATAGTTCCATGAAAGAAAAGCCGTTCCCTTGACATCAGCCGGCGACTTAAAAACCATGACCGACTTTCTGTCCCTGCCCTCGTCTTTGGAAAAACTCTCCAGCTCGCGGACCCGCTGGCGGCCCCGTTTATTAATCAAGGTCATTTTCATGATCGCGTGCCGGTCATCACCATCTGGACGGTCATCCACCCAGGTCATGATCTCCCTGCCGGTGGGCGCCGCATCGGCAGAGACAAAAGCAGGCAGAAAAAAAACAAGCAGTACCGTGCATAAAACACGCTTTCCATAGTCTTGTCCTGTGGCACTTATGGTCATAGAAAAGAAACTCCTTCCCGTGTTTTGTCCCACGTTTCCATGGCTTTCCGTATTCAACATGGCGAATTTATCGCTTACCACGCTATAGAATAAACCAAAAAGGAAAAACAGGCTACCAAATATGGGAATAAAAACACCGCAATCGGGAAACTACAGGGAAATAGGGTAAATAAAAAACGACCCAGAACTGATTCTGAATGCAGCGCAACAACTCAATCAGCCTGTGGTTCTCCGCGGCGATGCCCATATCCGCTTTGCCTTTTTAACCGGCGTAACCCAAACTCGCATCTGTTACTGTCCAGGCCCCGGCGTTCTGTTAACTACCTGTTTCTGGAATCATTCGCTTTTATCCTAGCAGAAAAGGGGCGATTTAATGAAACCACCCCTTTCAAACAACTGGCTGATACCACGCTGTATTAATATTGTTAGGCTTTAATCTGAATAAAGAGCATATCCCCTTTTGCACAAACTTTTTCTTCTGCAATAATATCCGCTTCAATAAACACCTTCCGCCCAGAAACTTCCTTAACTCTGCCTCTCAGCTCAAGATCACAGCCAATAGGCGTTGGCAAAAGATACTCAACTCTCAGATATGCGGTTACAAATCGCGGCATCTCTCCTGTTTTTTCCACACCGCCAAGCTCTCTGGACTTTGCTGCAGCCGCTGTCGCCGCACCATGACAATCCATCAATGCTGCAATCAACCCACCATAAACAATATTTTTTTTGCCGCCTGTATGATATGCCTTTGGAGAAAAATGGCAGACACTTTCATCTCCATCCCAATAACTTTTTAATTGAAATCCATTGTCATTTAACCTGCCGCATCCAAAACAATGGGCATAATCATCCGCATAATAATCCTGAAACGCTTTTTTTTCTTCTAAATTCTGATCTGGATTGTTCGTTGCCATTTCTCGATCTCCTTTTCAATTAATAGAATAATTATATGGTCTTATATCAAAAAATCACAAAAAAATCAATCCTGATTTCAAAAAAGGCTGTCTGCAGATCACTGCAGACAGCCTTTTTTTTCCACACAAACCCAACAGCGTTATCTAGAGGACACGAACCGGCACCTGTTCTGCAAGGTGCTGTTTCACATCGGAAATATGGACTTCACGCCGGTGAAAGATACCGGCTGCAAGGGCCGACTCAGCAGACGTTTGTGTGAACACTTCAGAGAAATGCTGTACACAGCCTGCACCGCTGGATGCGATAACCGGAATGGTCACTGCTGCCGTGACCGCAGTGACCAGCTCAATGTCAAACCCCGCGTTGGTGCCGTCCCGGTCAATACAGTTTAGTAAAATTTCACCGGCCCCGAGATCCTCACACATCCGGGCAAGGGTTACCGCATCCATCTCACGCCCCTCCCGGCCGCCCTTGACCGTACACTGATACCAGCAGTACCGCTCGCCGTCCGGACCGGGAATCGATGTGGAAATCACGTGATGCGGCACAGCATCCGGGTGTTTGACATAGACCCGCCGCGGATCCACGGAGATCACAACCGCCTGATTGCCGTATACCCGTGCAATTTCCTCGATGGCTGACGTGCCCGTCTTTACACCGGTATCCCGATACGCTTCCGCAATCATCACCGCATCGCTGCCAATAGACACCTTGTCAGCTCCGGACCGGAAATACGCGGCAGCCACTTCGAGCGCCGAATAGTGCCGACCGTTTTCATCCGTGTAATTCCGGATGCCGCCGCCGATGGTCAGCGGGACAAAAACCGTTTTGGACGTCTGTTTCAAAACGTCCAGCATGGGCATGTCTTCCAGAGGAAAATCACGAAACCCGGTAATGTTCAGAAACGTGATCTCATCCGCCCCTTCCGCATAATAACGGCCGGCAAGTTCCACGGGTTTTCCTAAATTACGGACATGCCCTTCTTCCCTGACATCGTACTGATCCCCTTTGGTCACCACCAGGTCGCCCGCATCGTTGGACCGGACATCCAGGCAGGCGATCACGCGCTTGGCCAGCTGCGTAGATCGATCCGGGGTGACCGGTGCGTTCCTGTCATCCACACCGTTTATAAAATTTGAAAACACCCGCAGCCCTACATCGCCGCTTTTTTCCGGGTGAAACTGGGTGGCGGTAATATTCCCTTTTTGAACCGAGCTGACAAATGGCTTCCCATAGTTGGTGGTAGACAAAATCACCTCAGGGTCTTGAGGAACCACATGATACGAGTGGACAAAATAAAAATTTTCCTCGCCGGAAAGACCGCTGAACAGTCCGCTGGGCTTGCGGATGGATAAACCGTTCCAGCCGATATGCGGGACTGAAGCATTGATGTCAAACCGCCTGACGCTTCCGCTGAAAACGCCCAACCCCTTGACACCCGGTGCTTCCTCGCTTTCATCAAACAGCACCTGCAGGCCGAGGCAGATTCCCAGAAACGGTCGATCCGATTGAAGAAAGGCGTTAAGCGGGTCCAGATAGCCCTTATCCTCAAGCATCGTTATCATATTTCCGAAGGAGCCAACCCCGGGGAAAACCAGCCGTTCTGCCGTTTCAATGTCTGAGGGACGTTCAACAAGCATCACCTGTTCGCCAATTTTTTCAATGGCATTGATAACGCTCCGGACATTCCCTGCGCCATAATCGAGTAAAGTGATCATCGCTTTGAACTATGTCCTGTTTTTCAACAGACCGTATCGTTCTGAGCCAGCATCCGGACCGGTCATCTGTTGGTTAAAGTGCGTCAGACCCGCTTTCTCCGGTTCTGACACGAACGGCAGTTTCGACAGGAATGACGAATATCTTGCCATCACCAATCTTACCGGTTCCGGCACGTTTCACGATCAGGTCCACCACCTCATCCACCCATGCGTCATCCACCACCACTTCCATTTTAATTTTGGGTATAAAGTCTACCACATATTCAGCACCGCGGTAAACCTCCGTATGCCCCTTCTGGCGGCCATATCCTTTGACTTCACTGACCGTCATTCCCAAAATACCGATTTCCCCCAGGGCTTCACGGACATCATCCATTTTGAACGGTTTGATGATAGCTTCAATTTTTTTCATCCATTTTTTCTCCTTTTCAGCGACCCTGCCAGGAAATCATGCGCCCTGTATTCACCCCAAACAAACCGTATATCAATTCGTCAGGGTCAGTGTTCCCTGAATGGTTTCCTTCAAACGAATCACCCGGTCTGTTTCCGTTATCTTTTCACCCATTAAATCCCGAATATAAAAAATATTGACCATCTGGTCAATTTTTGTACCGACTTTTGCGATATACACATCGACCTCCAACCGATACAGGGCATCGGTGATGCGAAAAAACAGCCCGGGATAATCATAGGCGCAAACCTCAATAATGGTGAAAAAGTCAGAGGATCGATTATCCACGATCACATCGAGGGGCTGATCCATGTCTACACCCGGCTTTTCCTGCCACTTCTTCAGCCGATCCATGACTCGCCGGGACAAATCCACCGGCAGGGTAAACACATGCATCAGATCCGCTGCGACCCTGTCCCATTTTTCAGCTTCAAAGATCCGATCCGGCGGCGGTTTGACGGTGAACACGCACAAGGCCGCGTCATTATGCCAGGAATTGGACTGCACATTCAGTATTTCAATTCTGTTCAGTGTAAAGACGCCGGCGATTTTCGAAAGCGATCCGGGGGCATTCCGGTTGCAGACGATAACCTGCCGGGTGTCCGGATCCAGTTTCGATAGTTCAAAAGCCACCGGCCGTGTGCCTAACGTTTCAAACAAGGCCATATGACGAATAATTTCATCGGCAGAATGGCTCAGCAGATACCGGGGGGGCAGATGAACAAAGGCGGCTTTGATTCGTTTCCTGGCCTCCCGGTTTTCAGCCATCCGAAGAATCCGCTGTTTTTTCCGGGCGATATCCGACACCGCCTTACGACTGGCCAGTTCGCCGTTTTCCAGAATATTCAAGACTTTCAGATACAGATCCCTGAGCAGATTTTCCGTCCACAAATGCCATGCCTTAGGACCAGTTGACACCGAGTCTGCCACGGTCAGCAGATAGAGCATTTTCAGATTGGGGATGTTCCGGATCTTCCTTGCGCAGTTGATCGCCGTCGACTCATCATGGATATCCCGGCGTGTGGCGATCTTGATCATAAACAGGTGCATCCGGACCAGAAATGCCACCACCTCGATGTCTTTGGGCAGAAACGCAAACCGGCCCAGTACCGTTTTTATCATCCGTGCCCCCACCTGTGAGTGGTTGGACACGGACCGGGCTTTTCCGATATCGTGGAGCAATCCGGCCCAGAGCAGCAGTTTTCGTTTTTTGAGGCTCTTGAAAATATCCCGGTAAAACCCGGCAAGCGGGCTTTTCAGCGTTCCTACCCCGATACGGTTGAGGTTATTTACGGTGATCACTGAATGAATCGCCACCGGATACAGGTGATACTGGTTGTACTGAATCCGATTGATCACCTGGTTAAATTCGGGAATCAGGGCCCCTATGAGACCGGTATTGAGGAGTTCATCCAAGGCATCCATCCGGGTCAGCGCGGTTACCAAAATCCGTTCAATTCCGCGAAGGGTTTCCGGCTGTTTCCGGAACGTGTCATCCACCAGATAGGCCGCTTCACGCATCACCCGTTTGGCTTCGGTGCTCAGGGGAATTTTCAGACGCTGGCTTTCATGGAAAATCTGCAGGAGTTTATCCGGATGCCGCACCACGACTTCCATGGAATCAAAGGTCAGGCGCCCGTCCACCAGACGGATGCCGTCAATGCGGCTCTGCTTTGAAGACCGTCTTTTGCGCCGGATCTGTTTGGAATAGCCCAGATCATCGAGAAACATGAAATGCCGCTGTTTGATAAACTCCATGCAGGCATGCAAGTCACCCAGGCAGTGTTCCACCGGCTGCATGCCGTCTTTCTCCGTATAGCCGAGCCGTTCCGCAATCCGGATCTGATATTCGAAATGAAGCTGGTCACATTTTCGTCCGGTCAGCTGGTGCAGCCGGTTACGGATATCCCAGATAAATTCGAGGGACTGCATGAACGTCAGATACTCATCATGCGACATATACCCAAAGTACTCCAGGCCACGGGTTTGCTTGATATCAGAAAGCACCCGGGCAATCCAGAGCATGGTGTGGTAATCGCGGAGCCCGCCCCGGCCTTCTTTGAGGTTCGGTTCAAGACGGTAGGCGGAATCCCCAAACCGTTCATGGCGTTTCGAATTGCGGTCGATCAGCCAGGCGATGACTTTTCTGGAGCGGACCGTGACAATCTCTTTCCGAATTTTTTCCATGAGTTCGGTATAAAGCAGGGACATGCCGCAGATAAATCTGGAATCTAACACAGCCGTGAGGACTTCCGGTTCCTCAGCGGCTAGGGTGACGCATTCTGTAATGGATCGGGCCGCATAGCCCACCTCGAAACGCAGATCCCACAAGGGATAGATATGCTCACGGATCACCGCATCCGCCATGTCCGGTACCTGATGTTTAAAAAGGAACAGGAGATCAATGTCTGAATGAAAACACATCTCCTCACGTCCGTATCCACCCAGGGCAATGATGGCATAGGGATTCTTGTTCAACTCCATTTTCGGACCGATGATACTGTCCCCAAAACTGTCCAGAAAATAGGCGTCGATCACTTGAGAATGCCGGTATAAAAAAGACGGTTCCCCGGTGTCCGTCCATGTCCGGATCAGCGCATTTCGTGATGTTTTCAGCGTTTCCGCCGCACGCTGTGTCATGAATCCACCACCCACAATCCCGATTTAGATTTGGCGCAGTGTCAGTGGCGCATCTTTCATCTGTCTGTTGGCATCGCTCAGGAGCGCCTCTCCTGCGATCACGGAGATACCGGGCTCCCGTGACGGTGCCTGAAAATATCGCCTGGCTGTGTTCATGACATCCGCTGGTGTCAGAGCGAGCAGCCGTTTCTTGAACGCCCGCCGCATGTCGTCATCGTGCGCCATGAATGCCCGCATAAAGGCCTTTCGCGTGGCAACCGACGGGGTTTCCGGCCGATCGATTTCTGAAAACACCTGCAACACCGCCTCGATAAGATCAACCTCAGCCGGCGGGTGGGCAAGCAGATAGGCACACGCATCCGCGTACACCTGCAAGGTCGGGGCAATCTGCGGATCCCGGTAAGAGCACAAGGAAAAAAGCCCTGATTCCTGTGAATAGGCAGAAAAAATGCCGTAGGCCCCCCCTTTTTCCCGTATTTCACGGTGGAGATAGACATTTTTCAATACCCGTTCAAGGACTTTCAACGCGGGTGCATCCGGGTGTGTCAGAGTCACCACCGGCAGCACCGATGCGACAAAGGCCACCGAGGACTGGGTCTGCCATCCTTCGCGTACGGATCCGTCAAAGGCGGTTTCCAGAGGCGGCGCATCAAAGCCGTGCATTCCGGATGGCAAAAGCGCATTCAGGAGATCTGCTAACCTGTTTTTTTTCTGGAGTGTTCCCAGCGCATCCGGCTCTGCTGTGACCTGAAGCCGAATGTTGTCCTGGCAGATGACCCGGGAGGCGATCTCCCGCAGGTGTCCGGCAATGGCATTCAGCTTCTCATCGGTGAGGTCGTCTGTGGCTGTCCGGATCATTTGAAGCTGATGAATCCCGGACCATCGTTCGCTCAACCCGGCAGCCGCCGAAAACGACCGCGCGGCCAGCATCATGGCATAGCGGTGTCCGTTCTCCACAATAGAGGTCTCGATGCCGGTGCGGTATTCGAGCAGCAGGGTTTTCAATCGTGCGTGATCGTCAAAACAGACGTCTGTGAGCAGTTCGGTTGCCAGTGCCAGTGCTTTTTCCTGATTACGGTCCAGGCATTTCATCCGGAGCACCATCAGGGCAACCGGTGTTTCGTCCAGGCGGGTGCGGATTTGCGGGGCCATGCCCAGGCTGCCGGTCACGGCATCAAGTTCCCGAGACATCTGTGCATAGTCTTTTTTCGACGTGCCCATACGGGAAAACGCCGCGCAGAAAAAAGGCACCCAGACAAGCAGGTGATCGGGCAGTGCCCCGGCCCCCATGACCATCATGTAATACTGAATCCCCGACGTGGGCTGCGGATAACAGGCTGCCGGTATGTCCGGCCAGGCATCAGACGCAGACAATGTCCAGATATCCGTTGACACATCCTCAAGCCCGAGGGAGGGAAGACAGCTCAGATCTTCCGGAGATTCCTGGAGGGATTTCAGCGCGGCCGCATCGTCGATAATTTTCTGGCGCTGGCGTTCATCCAGACCGGCTGCCATGGCCTGGAGTGCTGCCGAAGCCACTTCGGCAGTCCGTGCCTGCTGGTCCGGGTCCGGCTTCAGAAGAAAGGTGACACGGTGCGGGTTGTCCAGGAGGTGAGACCGGATCAGGGATTCAAAAAATCCACCGGCAGCGACCGATTCACGAATCCGCTCGAGATCTTCATCCATCCGCAGTACCTTGACCGGATCGCCGTCATGGAACCATGTGCTGCAAAAGGTAAACAGCAGTTTGAGCCCGTAAGGGTACGGCGAGTTGGAAACTTCTTTTCGATGAAACTCCAGCTGATGAATGGCCGCATCAATGACCGCCTTGTCAATCCCCTTTTCGGCAATGGACGCTAGGGTGTCAAGGATCAGGGATTCGACTGCCGGCACATCGGTTTCATTGACATTTTTCAGGCCGCAGGCAAACAGGGTATCCCGATTATCCGCATCAAATCCGGTACCGTCAGACAGGGCGGTTCCGATGCCGGACTCGATCAGTGCCTTTCGAAGCGGAGATGCGGCATTGCCCAGCAAAATCTGACTGAGCAGGGTAAAGGAAAGCGCATGAAAGGCATCCTGAATGTCACCGGTGAGCCAGGCAAGGGCGATCTGGCTTTTTTTCTCCAGATCCGCTTCGGGAGAAACAGGATATTTATAGGTACAGGTCCTGGGCTGGTGCCACCGTGGCTGCATGTCCACCCGGGTCTTTGGATCCAGACGCGCATAGGCAGCCAGATACTCCCGGTCAATCCGCGTTAGCAGAGGGATCACCGGCTGATTGCCGTAGGTGAAAAAAAAGGCATTGCTCGGATGATAATGCCGTTTGTGAAAGGCCACAAGATCAGCGTGGGTCAAAGACGGTATTTCTGCCGGATCCCCCCCGGAGTTAAACCGGTAGGTGGTATCCGGGAAAAGCGCATTCAGCAGCGAGCGAATCATCACCTGATTCGGCGATGACATGACGCCCTTCATTTCATTATAGACCACGCCTTTGTACGTCAGCCGGCCGGCCTCATCAAATTCGACACGATGTCCTTCCTGTTTGAAACTCAGTTCCGACAGTACCGGATTGAACACCGCATCCAGATAGACCCCCATGAGATTCTCGTAGTCCTTCAGATTCTGGGTGGCAAAGGGGTACAGGGTCCAGTCGGGTGCGGTAAACGCGTTCATGAAGGTGTTCAGGCTGCGTTTGAGCATGGAAAAGAACGGATCCCTGACCGGATATTTTTCCGATCCGCACAGGACCGTATGTTCGAGAATATGCGCCACACCGGTGCCATCGGCAGGCACGGTCTTAAAGGCGACACTAAACACATGTTCAGCATCATCCCGGTCAATGTGCACATGACGGGCACCGGTTTTTCTGTGCTCGAACAGATAAAAAGTTGCGTCGATCAGCTCGATTGATTCCCGCCGCAGGAGGCGATATCCCGCACCTGCCAGTTCATCGGAAAATCCTGCAATATCCCCCTGCGTGTTCACTTCACCCATCCATCCCCCTTGCTTCAAACGGGCTTTTGAAAGCCCGCAGACATAACCCGATATTAGCCCTGTTTCGCGACCTGGGCCTGGAACCGGATCAGAATAAAAAAAAGGAGATAACCGGCACACAACCGATTATCTCCTCATGCATATCACCGACGGTCCGTTAATTCAATAAAAGCGCCAGACCGCGCTGTGCCTCACACACCTGTACCGTTTCAACACAGATGGACAGCGGATGCGGACAAAATATTCCAGCCGGGCAGTGTGTGGATCAGGCCAATACGTAGACGCCGCGGGATCGTCGTTTGATTTTACCGATCTTGTCAAGGCGGAAAATAATATTTCTCAGTTTCTTATCACCAAAACCCGTTCGGTCCTGAAGCGTGGCAAAGTTCGTTCCGTCCTTGTATTCGGCAATGATATCAACCACTGAAGCGGAAGCGGTTTTGTTCTTACGCATCATACCGGCAGGCATTTTTTCACTCACGCCCTGATTCTTTGACATGACATTGAGCATCTGCTGCATAATGGATTCGAGCGCTTCCACACGCTCCATCAGCCTTTCCACGTCATGTTTGGTGGGGATATCATGTTCCTTGATAAAGGTCTTGACGACCGTGTCAAAACTGGCAGATCGCCTTTTTTTCGTCGTGTTCGCAGCCATTACGTTCTCCCGTAAAATTAGCAGGTTCATCATGTTGGTTCAACAAGAAAAGACAAAAATCAGTCATCATTCTTTTTAAGAATTTACTCATGACTGACTGGGTTGTCAATAGAAAATGAAAATTTCTTTTTTAGAAAAATGTTAAGCTATCCGAATCGAAAAAAAGTTAACATCCTGATAGCTGCACATCAAACCGATCAAGATTTGTTTTTTTATAACCCGCTGTTTTTCTGATCAGTTAAGCAGATCTAAAACGCATACCCAGAACTTGTACAGACGCGTCGCCAATACCACAATTTCTTGCGTCTAAAATACTTCATCGGCAAACAACAGAACACCTGATGCATAAGGATTTACAATTCAAAGACACGATTGTCAGCAAATTTTCAGACAGGTTCGCATTCGCGAAAATACTGAAGCAGGTACTATCCGGTTGACCCATACCGGTAACAGGGGTATTTAAAAGCAGTGCCGCATCGCGGAAACGGATTTGCACGAATACATCGCTGGACAAAGGTTACAGATGCCATCACCGAGAAGCCACCTGAATCGTGCGCAGCTGAAAGCCAAAAAAGAGCTGGGCCAAAACTTTCTTGAAGACCCCTCGACATCGGAAATGATTCTGACCCGCGCCGGTGTGGCCGCCCATCATACCCTTATTGAAATCGGCCCCGGACTGGGTGCCATGACCCTGCCTGCGGCCCGCATGGCCAACGCCCTGATTGCCATTGAAAAAGACCGGGATCTGATCCCTGTGCTCGAAGGGATTGTACGAGACGCGCAATTAACCAATGTCAGTATCCTGAACCGGGATATCCTGCATACGGACCTGACATCCTGTTACCCGGATAATGCCGATGATATCATGGTCATCGGCAACCTCCCGTACAACATCTCCACCCAGGTTCTCATCCGGCTCCTGACGCAGCGCCATCGCGTTTCCTCGTGCGTTTTCATGTTTCAAAAGGAACTGGCACGGCGCATTGCCGCGCTGCCCGGATCCGGAGATTACAGCCGTTTGTCGGTCATGACCCAGTATTGTGCAACTGTCAAACGGATTGCCGAGGTAAAAGCCCACCTCTTTTTCCCCCGTCCCAAGGTGGACTCGACAGTCATCCAGATCCTGTTTCACCCTGTACTCCCCTGCCCTGCTCATGATGAAGTCCTGCTGGGTCAGGTGGTGCAGGCGGCATTCAATAAACGCAGGAAAACCCTTAAAAACGCCCTCTCAAACAGCGACCTGGCCCAGTCCGCCAGCACGGTGGAAGCAGCCCTTGAATCAGCGCAGATTGATCCGGTCCGCCGGGCCGAAACCTTGAGTGTCAGCGAGTTTGTCCGGCTGGCCAATCATCTGCATGCGCTTAGAACGGTCTGATGGCAGGATGGACCGGGTCGTTTTTTCCGCCGGTACGTCCGGCACAAGCGGTTGAAAAAGGTTCCAGAGATTGACAAGCGTTTACGGCATTGGGTATAACCGGTGAAAAATGACGCGATAGAAAAACAACCATCTATTAAAACAAGGATTTCATCATGTCAGAAACGACCCCGAAAGACGATGTAAAAATCATGATTTATTCCCTCAGCACCTGCAACCACTGCAAAGCCGCCAAACAGCTGGTCAGTGACCACACCGCCGACTTTACGTTTGTGGATCTGGACCTGATGGACAAAGAGGAACGCAAGCCCCTGCTCGAAGATCTCAAGCAGCTCAATCCGCGGTGCTCGTTTCCCACGGTGGTCATTGGAGACACCGTGGTTGTCGGTTACAGGGAGGCGCAGATCAAGGAGGCTCTGGAACGCTGATATGGATGCAGAGACGCTCTATGGCATGCTGAAAAAGGCACAGGAACCCAAGGGCTGTTTTTTCAACAACGATAAAGCCCACACCATGAAACTCCTTCAGGCCCTTATCGACAACAAGGCTCGCTATGGATATATGGCCTGTCCCTGCCGCCTTCCGTCCGGTGATAAGGAAGCAGACCGGGACATCATCTGCCCGTGTGACTACCGGGAACCGGACATGGAGGAATTTGGCAGCTGCTACTGCAATCTGTATGTCACACAAGAATGGAACAACGGCAACCGCCCCGCCGACTACATACCCGAACGCCGGCCGCCTGAGAAACTTTTCTTCTGAACCGTATCTCCCCCTGCCACAACACGGTCAACCGCTCATTGCCATCCCGCTATCCATTCGGGGATGCGGTCCATTTTTTCGGACACATACGGCATACATGCCGCATGTCTCCGCCGCCTGAATGACGGAATGTCCGGTACGCCCTGCTCCACCAGATGCCGCCCAGGGACCGGGAATTGACATTCCCGAACCCCTGAAAATCGACAATTTTTTTCCGGATACCTTTTGCCGGTACATTGGCGCAGATCGGTTCCGCCATAATACAGGGCCAGACCGCCCCCTCCACGCCGATGACAAGGGACCGGTTCGTATGTTCAAGACACCCGGTACCCTCGGCCCGGGGATGAATCAGATACGGCCGATACACCGGGTCATGGGCGGTCCGTTCTGCATTCAGGCCGGCAATTTCCCGCTGCAGTTTCCGGAATACCGGTAACGGCAAGGTGCTGAGCATCTCCCGCTGAACCGCCGCATCCGGTGCCCAGGCAAGTGAGCTGATCATGACCTCGCTGATACCTTTGCCGGAAAAGTAGGTGGGCAGTGCGGGGATGGCAGATCGATCAGACTGCGTAAGCAGGTAGGCCACATGGATCTGCGGCCGCAATTTGCCTGCAATGGTTTTCAGCGCGTTCAACCGGGAGATGGTCTCCATGATAAACTGGAAATCTGTCCCTTTCCGGTTCCGGTTATGGGCCTCACCGATTCCGGCCAGAGAAAAGGTCAGCACATCAAGTTCAGCAGCGATAATCCGTTCCATCAGATCATCGGTCATCAGCACACCGTTGGTGGTGGCACCCACCGGCACTGCCACGGCTTTGACCGCAGCCACCATACGAAAAAAATCCGGATGGAGAAACGGCTCTCCCCACCCCTGGAGGTGAACGTAATTCACATACGGGAAAATATCAGACACGGCCTCGAAGGTTGTCATGTCCATCAAACGGTCACGCTGCGGAAGCTTTCCGGTTCCGGTCGGGCAATACCGGCATGCGGCATTGCACCGGGTAGAGATGTTTACCTGAACACTGTCCAGAAACGGATTGGGCATGAGCCTGTCCCAGAACGTCTGCACCATCTGTTTTCCCATTCTTTTCTGAAATAAGGTATTTGAAATAAGGTATTATTTGATAATTGACACGATCACTACGTGAATGACGTTTCTTTGGCGGAGAAGGCCTGTTTCTGGGTGCGATTGGCGGCCTGCTTGACGGAGGCAACAGACCTTATTCAGTCTGCCCGGATCGGCGCTTCGGCACCGGTATCCACATCTCTGCCACCAACGATTTCAATTACCCTGAAACAGTTTTCAGCCTGTGTTTGATGCCGGGCAGCGGTTTCGGCAAACACCGCTGGATCTGGAAAGGCCTCCGGGTGAGCATTCAACAAACGGATGTGATCCTCGCTGCATCCCGGATGCTCAGGAAACTGCATTTCAGCCCCCAGTCGGGCCAGCACCTCGCGAACCCGTTCGATAGCATCCAGAATCGACTGCGAGCGTGCCGCTGTTTCCTGTTTCTGCCGCTCAATGCGCTGAGACGCGGCCTGGATGCGATCCCCTACACGCGCCCGCTCACTGGCAGATACGTCTGGCATCCGTTTTTCTGCCCGCAGGTTTACGTCCGCATCCATAACAGACAGCAGGGAAAGCCATGCCCGGATATCGGCCTCCTTTTCCCTGACATGCAGCGGCACCTGTTTCAGCAATCGGGCCCCATCCTGCTGAAGTCCCGCCCACTGGGCGGTGAGCTGAGAAAAATTCCGCATCCGGTCCTGGCGCACCCGGTAAAGGGTGTCAAGATGATCCACCGCCGATAGTGCCGCACGCCGTCCGGCAGCAAGGGCTGCCTGGCGAGAAACCAGCCGCTCTGACATGCGGCGGACCTGGATCATCATCTCTGCAGCATCCGCGATCACCTGACGGGCGTGGGCCGGAACCGCCTTGCCTTCCATGGAAAGGCGTGCAGCAGCTCCGCAGATGTCGGCTGCCCGCTGGCCGAGCGCTTCGGAAGCCCGCTTAAGCTCAGGCATACCGGTGTCGGCCATGTGGTGCCAGTCGGAAATCGCTGACCGGAGCATGTTCACACGCTGGCACCCTGCCTCAGTCTGTTTCCAGTCAACCCAAAGCTTTTGCTTCCGTACGCCAAAATCGGAAAGGGCCTCATGAAATGTGTGGATGCGATGCTGAGCGGTAGAGAGATCCGATAATGCCGCAGCCACATGGTCTGAGGTCTGCTCCATTTCATGGATCCGGGTGATCAACTGTTCTTCAGGAAGTTCAGAACCTGACGGCCATGGGTCAGCCAGTCCGGGGTCAGAAGGACCAGTAGTCGCTTGTCTAGGTGCATCGTCTGAAGCAGTAGACGCATCAACATAAAAAGCAATGGGCAGCATGAATACGATCAAAAAAAGGATCCGGACAGATGTCAACAACCGATGCATAAGCAGGCTCTTTATCATGGTCTTATTTTAGGCTTTTGGGGTGTCTTTTTCCACGGCATACCAATCTATTTTCCGCGTAACGAACATAACGGTGGCCAATACCACAAACAGCCCAACACTCCCCATGATTAAGGCATAGTCTTCTAATTGCAAAACAATATAAAGGTAAAGGTACAGTATGGTTAAAAGAGAAAAAACGGTGAGTGTAAAGGATGTCTTTTTAAAAAATCCCTTTGTGTAACCGGATATCACTAGCGTGATCGCTGTTGCGGAAATCAAATACGCGGCATCGAAATTCACGTGCTCAGACAGGGATAATTGCAGGATATAAAATAAAATCACAGCCAGACCAATGAGCAGGTACTGAATGGGATGGACCCTGTTTTTGTTGATAATTTCGGCAAAGAAAAAAGCGGAAAATGTAAATATCACAAACAGGATGGCATATTTCGATACGCGGGTCGCTTTTTGATAAACATCCGCTGTGATAAGAAATTTAAAGCCAAAGCAGGACGCGTTGACGTGATATCGTCCCCCTTCCCAGTATTGCGGAAAATTCCTGTTAAGATGAAGAATTTTCCATGTTGCGGTAAAGCCGTTTTCTGACAGAGTTCTTTCGACAGGTAAAAAAGCGCCATTAAAACTCGGCGATGCCCAGTCAGAGTGGATCGCTACCGTTGTTTCTTCTCCCAGAGGCGTAAACTGTATCTGGTCACTGCCATTCAGCGTCAGCTTGAAAGAAAACGGGATTGAACGATCGGTGGATGCCAATGGAATCAGGCTGCTGACACCTGCATCTGCGATGTCTTTTGTTTTCAAACCCGGGTTGACCGTATAGTTTTTCTCACCAAACGCGATGTGAATGCTCTCTTTAATGCCTCTCATGTCTGTCATGCCAACTGAGAATATGGATTTTTCCCACAGAATATTTTCAGCCGCGATATTCAACTGGTTGAAGCGTGGAACCGTGAAGACACCGGAAAATTCAAGTTGGCAATGATACACGACAGCCTCATACATACTTCGATACCGTATGTGAGAAGCGATATCGCCTTTAATGTGTAACTTTTCTGGCAAAATGTGGAAGTAGCGGATTGAATATCGCCGTTTATCATTTTTGTCCTTGTAAAAGGATTTATACGGTACCGTGAAAAATGGACCTGTAAGGGTTTGGCGGTTTCCCCACTTCTGATTGATTTCCTGCACCACAGCATCCCGCCTTGCTTCCCTTTCTCTGCGTAGGGATGAAATCATCGCGGTGGGGATAAGCAGCACCAAAACAAGAATCCCAATTGAAATCATTTTCAGGGTGACAGAGGTACGGATGAAATTTCCTGTTTTTCTTATAGTTTCTTGTGTATTCATCGGTTCTTTTTAGAAAAAGCAAGTATGTTTCCCGGTGCTGTGTTCAACCGGAGATTCGTGGGTATTACAGCTGCAATGACGGTGTTGATGTTGCAAAGATAACCAACGTGCATACCCGATGTCAATGGGTTTTCACCGCTCACCCGGCGTTCACCGGCAAGTGAAACCATCTGGAAAAAAGCCGTGTTTTCCCCTCCTGTTAAATCAATTGACACGTCCTGTTCTTCATTCATATAGTGGAAAACAGTAAAAAAGAGACAACCAACGGGTATCGGCTGGCCCGATATTCGAACCCTAGGGGACGACAGTCTATGCGCTTTGTTCGATCCGCCGGCATGCGGGCGGCAGTTGTGTGGTGTCTGTTCTTCGCCGGTGCGTCTAATGCAGATGATGCGCCGACGGCCCTGCCGCTCAACGCGGTTTACCGTCTGGCCTTGTCCCATGCCGAATCCTTACGGATTGCGGCGCTGGACGTTGACATCGCCAGAGAAAACCTGCGCAAGGCAAAATCGGTTCTCATTCCCTCTCTCAGCGGATTTGCTTCCCATTCCACGTATATGGACACGGACGACACCCTGAGCCAGCCGGATCGGTACACTGGCTGGGGCGCCCGCCTCGATCAGCGGTTTACACTGAACGGCCGGGAGCTGATCGCCTATGGCATGGCAAAGGACAGGATCCGGGAGGCGGCGTTCAACCGGGACGCGCTCACGGCAACTTACCTGTACCAGGTCTCCCGGGCCTATTATGACATCATGCGCGCGCGGCAGGCCGTAACCATTCAGAAGGCGGAGCATGCGCGTCTGATCACGCACCGGAACGCCGTCACTGCCAGAGTCGCTCTCGGAGACGTGACAAAGCCTGAAATCTACCGGGCGGATGCCGAAGTTTCCGGCGCAAAATCAGCGGTCATTCGGTCGGAAAACGACCTGATGCTGGCCCGGCATGCGTTGACGCGGCTGGTTGCCGTTCCCTGGCCGTATACGGTATCCCATCCCTCCCTGAAGGATCCGGTCATGCCGGAAGCTGACATGGACACCCTGATCCGTACGGCGTTCGACAACCGGTGCGAGCTCAAAGCCCTTGCATACGCAGTGAAAACCGTCCAAAACCAGATCCGGATCGATAAAAGCGCCTACTGGCCGTCATTGGGCCTGTCTGCCGTATACACGGATTTTTCCCAGTCCCCGGATGCCTTTGCCCGAGCCCCTGACGGTCATGATGACTCGGATTCGGTGAGGGTCGGCATCGAACTCACCGTGCCCCTGTATCAGGGAGGCCTGCGGTCAGCCCAGGTCCGGGAAACCCGCGCCCGGACACAGCAGGCCCGGCTGGCCATCATCGAACAGAAAAAACAGATTCGCCTGGATGTGGCATCCGCGTTCCTGAATCTCATCACCCAGGTCAATGCGTTTGCCGCCCTGAAGGAACAGGTCCGGTTTGCGAAAGCCAATTATGCGGCAACAGTTGAGCAGTTCAGCTACGGATTGGTTGACAGCGTGGCTGTGATGGACAGCAGCACCCTGCTGGCAACCTCTGAAACCGAACTGCTCAACGCGCAGTATACCTATCATACGGCCGTCATCGGCCTTGACTGGGCCACCGGCCAGCTGCTGGCGAAGGTGAAACAGGCCGTTTACCCTGAAAAAGAGAGTGCACCCTGATGAACAATACACCACGGAATTCCGACCTGCTCCGCACCCTGTGGGGGTGGCTCCCGGTAGTGATTCTCATGGTCATGGCAGTAACCGTTTTGGTGCTGCTGGGCCGGGTGAAAGCGGAAAGCAAACGTCTTAAAGCAGAGAAAGCCGCAGCAATCCGTGCGGAAATTCCGCCTGTGAATGTGGTCACCCTGGCCATGGTCCCCAAGCGCCTGACGGAGGCCATCAGTTTTCCCGCCATGACCGAACCCTGGCTGCGCCTGACCGTTCAGTCGGAAGTGACCGGAAAGATAGAGAAAAAACAGATCCGTGAAGGGGACCCTGTCAAACAGGGGAGCCCCCTCTGCTCCGTTGACAAACGCGACTATCGGCTGAGCCATCATGCGGCAGCCGCCGCCTATAAAACCGCCCAGGCCTCCTATGACCGGATTTTTGAACTGCATGGCAAGCAGTTGTCGACCCGGTCCCTGCTTGATGCGGCATCCGCTGATCTTGAAAGCGCGCGTTCTGCCATGGATACGGCCGCTCTGCGGCTCGAACGCTGCGATATCACCGCATCCACCCACGGTATCATTGACAAGGTGTATGTGGAAGAAGGACAGTATATTTCCGTGGGAGACCCGATCGCCGACATTCTGCAGCTGGATCGGATCAAGGTCAATGTGGGGATACCCGAATCCGACATCAGCGATATCCGGAACCTGACGGATTTCACCGTTGAAATCGACGCGCTCGACAGACGGCCGTTTCCGGCAAAAAAATACTACCTCTCCCGGTCCGCCGATCCCCTGGCCAAGCTCTACCGGCTGGAAGTGATGATCGACAACCCGTCTGAAGAGATCCTCCCGGATATGTTTTCACGGGTCACCCTCGTGAAAAAGGCGGCTGACAATGCGCTCAGTGTACCGGTCTTTGCAGTGATTTCACAGGATGACAGGCATTTTGTCTTTGTGGCTTCAGATGACACAGCCACACGGAAAGCCGTGACGCTGGGCATTCATGACGGCTGGGAAGTCGAGATCGCAGACGGCCTGTCTGAAGACGACCGTGTCATTGTCGTGGGTCAGCGTGACTTAACCGACGGTCAGCCGATACGGGTACTGAGCCAGGTAACCGATACCCGGGAGCTCCGCTGATGCTGCTCTCCGATACCGCTGTCAAAAACCGGGTCAGCGTCCTAATTCTGGCAGCTATCATCTTGATATTCGGCACTTATTGTTATCAGGTGCTGCCCCGGGAAAGCGATCCGGATGTTTCCATCCCGTACGTTTTCATTTCAACCCCGTACAAGGGGGTGGCGGCGCCGGATATGGAAACCACCATCACCATCCCCATCGAAAAAAAAATCAAAGGGGTGGAGGGCATCAAAAAGGTCAAATCCGTCAGTGCCGAGGGGCTTTCCCAGATCAACATTGAATTCATCACGGGAATCGATATCGATGATGCCATCCAGGATGTAAAAGACAAGGTGGACGAGGCACTGGCCGATCTGCCGGCGGATCTGGAAAACGATCCGGCGGTGTTTGAAGTCAACCTGTCGGAACTGCCCATTGTGATCTATTCCCTGTCCGGACCCGCCGGGATCACCCGGCTCAAGGAGATTGCAGACGATCTGGAGGACGCTATCGAGTCCATCCCCGGCGTGCTCGAGGTGGATGTGACCGGCGGCGTTGAGCGGGAAATCATGATCGAGGTCGATCCTGACAAGCTGGCCTATTACCGGATCCCCATCACCACATTTCAGCAGGTGGTCAGCAGCGAGAATCTCGATACGTCCGGAGGATCCATCACCCTCGGACACGGCCGGTACCAGCTCCGGATTCCGGGAGAATTCACCGAAGCCGACGAGATCTACAATCTGGTAGTGGCCACCCATAAAGGGAGCCCGGTTTATCTGAAGGATCTTGCGCAGGTTATTGACGGGTTCAAGGAGGAGGACAGCCGTTCCAGGCTGAATGGGGAGCCCGCCATCAACATTGCCGTAAAAAAACGAACCGGAGAAAACATCATCGCCATTTCCGACCAGGTGGAAGCGCTGATTCAGTCTCAGAAGCCGTACTGGCCACCTGGAACCCAGGTCACCAAGCTCATGGACCAGGCAAAGGATATCCGCAGTATGGTATCGGATCTGGAGAACAACATCCTGTCCGGCCTGATCCTGGTCATCGTTGTCCTCCTCTTTGCCCTGGGCATCCGGAATGCCGTTCTTGTGGCCATGGCCATCCCCTTTTCCATGCTGCTCTCCTTTATCCTGCTCCATCTCCTAGGAATCACCCTGAACATGGTGGTCCTGTTCAGCCTGACCCTGGCCCTGGGAATGCTTGTTGACAATGCCATTGTCATCATTGAAAACATCTACCGGTTCATGGAACAGGGGATGTCCCGCATCGACGCTGCAAAGGGTGCCACGGCAGAAGTGGCCTGGCCGGTCATCGGCTCGACCCTGACCACGCTTGCCGCCTTTGTTCCCCTGCTGTTCTGGCCCGGTGTCACGGGCGAGTTCATGAGTTACCTTCCCATTACCCTGATCATCACCCTGTCATCCAGTCTGGTGGTGGCCCTTGTCATCAACCCGGCCCTTGCGGCTTTTTTCATGCGGCTCAAAGGGGGCGCGGTTTCCGGTTCCCTGCCGGAATCTGGTGCGATAAACACGGTGGTGGTAAAACCCGTCAAAGCCCGGGACCGCCTGGTGAACGCCTATACCGCCCTGCTCCGGACCGCGCTCAGATTCCGCATCACGGTGCTGTGCCTATCCGCGGGCCTGGTGATTGTTTTGATCCTGATCTGGCTGCTGGTTGTGGGGCTGGAAAAACCCAATGAATTCCTACCGCCCGTCGATCCAACATATGTCTATGTCAACATCAAACCACCCGAAGGCGCCGATCTTTCGTATATCGACAGTATCGTAAAACAGGTGGAAATGGCGGTAGCCGATGCCCGGTGCGCCGAATTGACCCGTGACGGCATTCTCAGCCGTGAGGACTATGAACGCGTCCTGGCACCGATACCCCATGAAAGGGAAGACGGCAGCCCGTATACGGGGCCAAGCGATCTGGCGAACATTAAGTATATCTACGCAAAATCGATCGAAAATCCGGTCGGCGCCCTGTTTGGAACCCACACGCCCACCCACGTGGGCATTGAGTTCATTGACCTCAAAGACAGGAAGCGCCCGTCAACCGACACCCTTTTGGATATCCGCCAGCGGCTGAAATACATCCCAGGGGCCCGCATCACCGTCGAACAGCAGGAAGAAGGGCCGCCTACCGGCCCACCCATCAACATCGAAATTTCAGGTGACAAGCACCGGGTCCTGGGTGAGCTGGCCAAAACAGTCCGGGGACTGCTCGCACAGATTCCCACGATCAAGGATATCCAGGATGACTACATCAATGCCATCCCTTCCATTCAGATCACCATCGACCGCCAGAAAGCCGCCCTGTTCGGATTGACTTCCGGCAGCATCGGCTTTGCGCTGAAAACCGCGTACAACGGGGCTGAAATTTCCTCTTTTCAGGAAGGGGATGACGACTATGACATCATCGTAAGACTCGGTGAAGCAGACCGCCGGGTAACCGACGTGCTGCATAAACTCATGCTGCCCACACCCGAAGGCCAACTGATCCCCCTGACCTCCATCGCGCAGGTGGCATTCACCGGAAGTATCGGCGATATTGTGCGCGTCGACTACAAACGCACCGTCACTGTCAGGGCGAATGTGGATGAAACCATAACCACCGGTGCGGTCGCAAGAAAAGCAGCGGAACAGCTGCTGGCGGAAAAATTATCTCTTCCAACGGATTACACGGCGACCTTCACCGGCGAGTTTAAAGACCAGCAGGAATCTCAGGCGTTTCTCTCCCGGGCCTTTGTCATTGCCGTCCTTTTTATCTTTCTCATTCTGGTCACCCTGTTCAATTCCGTTGCCCAGCCCCTGATTATCCTGACATCGGTGGTGCTGTCCCTGGGCGGCGTCTTCCTCGGTCTGACTGTGCTGAAAAGCCCCTTCGGGATCATCATGAGCGGGGTGGGTGTGATTTCACTAGCCGGCGTTGTCGTGAACAACGCCATTGTCCTCATCGACTATATCAACAGACTCCGGGAAGCCGGATTAAATCTCCAGGCAGCAGTTATTTCTGCAGGTATCACGCGCCTGAGACCGGTCCTGCTCACCGCCATCACCACGGTGCTGGGCCTGGTTCCCATGGTTACCGGTATTTCCTATGATTTCCGGTCCGGGGCCTGGTCTCTGGTGAGCGAGTCGTCGCAATGGTGGCGGTCCATGGCCATTGTGGTGATTTTCGGGCTGATCATTGCCACGTTTCTGACCCTGGTAGTGGTGCCGGTCCTCTACGCGCTCCTGGTCTCCACCAGTGAAAGCATGCACCGAACCTGGGTAGCGGTAAAACGCTGGTACTGGTCTCCATTTGAGGCAGGTCAGGATCCGGAATAAAAACCATCAAGGGCCAGAAAAGCTACAGAAACATGTTTCTCAAGCCGGGACCCGGCCCAGAAACAGATAGCCCACATAGGCGACATACATAAACAAAAAAACGCCCCCTTCCCAGCGATCCACCCGTTCACGGATACCCGTAAACATGAAAATGAACAGGAGCAGACTGGCAAAAAACGCGATGAACATATCCGGGTTCAGGGACGTATCAAAGGGAATGGGATGAATCACCGAACTGATACCCATGACCAGAAAAATATTGAATATATTGGATCCCACCACATTCCCGACAGCGATATCCACCTGCCCCCGCCATGCGGCAACGGCAGAGGTGGCCAGTTCCGGCAGCGAGGTTCCCAGCGCCACAATGGTCAGCCCGGCCACGGCTTCGGAAATACCGATGATCTCAGCCAGCCCGAGGGCGCCCTTGACCACAAAATCCCCGCCGAATTTCAGCCCGAGAAGGCCGATGACAATCAGAAAAAGGGAAACGGGAACACGGCGGGTATCTTCCGGCGCCAGGGGGCTGAACACGGTTGTATCTTTTGCGATGGTCCCTGTGTAATAGAGGAAGATAATGAAAAAAAGCAGAAAGGTAATGCCTTCAGAACGGCTGAATACCGAAACAGTACTCTGATCAAAAAAAATGTCGTTTGCCGCCACCATGGCAACCACCATGGACAGCAAACAAAAGGGAATCGCCTTCCAAATGGTACCTCTGCCCACGGACAAGGGCATGATGATGGCCGACACGCCAAGAATCAGAAGCACATTGGCAATATTGCTGCCAATGACATTCCCCACCGCCATTTCGTTGTTGCCGGCAAGGCTGGCCGTGATATTAACGAAGAGTTCGGGCGTGGATGTCCCGAACGATACCACGGTCAGACCGATGGCCAGATCGGAAATCCGTAAGGTTCTTGCCAGTGAGGACGCGCCGTCTACGAGCATATCCGCACCTTTGATCAAAAACACAAACCCGGCCACCAGCATCACACCGTTAACGAACAGGTTCATTTGTTCCCACTTCCTGATTTATTTTTTTAGAGAACTGCATCAGCGGGCGATTTGACAGAACGCCCCTTCCTGGCACATGATAAGCGAGAGCCAAGAACGCACACAGAAAGAAAAAGGACACCCCATGCTCTCCGTCAAACAATTCAGATACAACGCGGACAATTTTGGATATCTAGTTTACGGATCCCGTACAGCCATCGCTATCGATCCCGGCGCACCGGAAGCGATGGCCGCGTTTGCCGCCGCACATCACCTGAGGTTCTCGCTGATCACCAACACCCACAGCCATGGGGACCATACGTGCGGAAACAAACGCATGGAACAACTCACCGGCGCCCCGTTCCGAAAATGCACCACGTTTACAGACAATGAATCCCTCACCGTGGACACGGACCGTA
Source organism: Deltaproteobacteria bacterium (assembly GCA_002748835.1). GTDB lineage: Bacteria > Desulfobacterota > Desulfobacteria > Desulfobacterales. The sequence continues at coordinate 47,661 of PDTL01000020.1, read as the reverse complement.
TCCGGGTTTTCCGCTCACCCGGTCATTCCGACGATTCTATCGTGTTTTACACCGGTACCGCCCTGATCAGCGGAGACACGCTCTTCAACGGAACTGTGGGAAACTGTTTTTCAGGAGACCTGGACGGATTCTACAATTCACTCCGGCGGCTCATGGCGCTTCCAGATAAAACGATCGTGTACGCAGGCCACGATTATGTCCGGGAATCCATCGCATTCGCAAACGCCATACTTCCCGGCGAGCCGGCCGTAAAGCAGTTTATGGATGCCTACACGTCCCATCATGTAATGTCGACCCTCGGAGATGAAAAAAAAGTGAATCCCTTTCTTCGCTTTGATGATCCGGCCATGATCGGGCTGCTCGAGGCACGCGGTTGCTCAGCGTCCACTTCCCGGGGCCGCTTCATGGCCATCATGCAGGCTTTCTGACCCGGCACCGGCCCTTTTTTACGGGGAAACAAAACGGTCAGCAGGTATGGCTGTCCAGAATCGCTTCCGCCTCTTTCATACATTCCACCTTACTGACATCATAGGCCGGCCAAACCATACTTTTGGTTTCAAAGGAAAAAAGATCGCATTCAGCGATGTTTTTACAGACACGGACCGTTTTACCGATCTGCGCATCCCAGAGAATCACCTGACAATCCTGCATAAAGGCTTCGGTGACAGGTGGACAGACATCATATTCACGCAAATCCTTCAGACAGGTAAATCCTTTCGTGAGCTGCTGAACGGCTTTTTCGATCTGATAAATAATTGCCTCGGTCTCCAAGGTTGATGATATCCGCCCAAGCGTCAGGTACAGACGGTTTTTTTTCGGATCAGCAATGACTTTAAACATGCAGGTCTCCCCACCATGAGCCGTTATATCAGTATCTGATGGTGTGTTCGCATCTCTACGTGTGTTGATCAACCACCAGTGGGCTGCCGGTGCCGCTCAATTGATTCACGAGGCGTTGATTTTCTGTTTACTGAAAGAAACATTGTAACGTCAATAGCTATTTTAGAAATCAGGATCCTCTGCTGACCAGTGTTCGTATAAATTGACATCCCCGGGGCCATGGTCTGAGACGGATCCCCCAAAAAAAGCCGGCAAACAGGACAGGCTCCCGTTTACCGGCAAAGAGAACAAAGGCAGGTACAGATCCTAGTCAAAGGCCATGTCCGTTTTCCAGGCGTCCCAAACCTTACCGACCAGCTCCGGACCCGGTTTCAGGGTCGTTTTACCCGGCCGCCATCCGGACGGAGTGGCTTCTGCCCCCTTTGTCTCCCGAACAAGCTGAAATGCCTGAATCTGACGAAGCGTCTCTGACACATTTCTGCCCACAGGCGGACTGAGCACTTCATAGCCCTGGAGGATACCGTCTGGATCGATCAGAAACCGGCCGCGGACATCCACACCCGCTTCGGGATCAAATACCTTATACAAGGTTCCCACGTTTCCGCCCGCATCGGACAGCATGGGAAAGGGAACACCGCCCGCCACCATTTTAGACAGTTCATCGTCCACCCACATTTTATGGACAAAAACGCTGTCTGTGCTCATGGAAAGCACCTGAACACCCAGTGCTTCAAATTCAGCATGTTTTTCGGCAACTGCCGAAATCTCGGTCGCTCAGACAAAGGTAAAATCACCGGGATAAAAGCAGAGCACCACCCATTTCCCCAGATAATCGGAAAGACGCACCGATGTAAATTCACCTTTCTGATACGCCGGCGCTGTAAAATCCGGAACTTTTTTACCAGGCATAATCATGGGACCTACCTCCTTTACCGTGGTTTCAACAGGACTGACGATTTCGCTTTGTTCAGATTCATCTACCGGGGCACTGGTTGGCCGCGTACACCCGACGTTTATTTTTTCAGCCATCCAAACCTCCTTTCTAAAAACAGTTGCCCTCTGGCTATAACATATAAAATTCATTTTATCACAGATAAAACGGATTCGCATCGAATTATCCCATGTGGCATCCCCATCTTCCCCCGTGTACGGACAAACCTGTATTTGACATCCCGGAGACGCCTGTTTATAGTGGCCGCATACGAATTACCGGCAGTCCGTCATACAGCCACGACGTTATGATATCCCGGCTGCCCGTTTGACTGTCGATAACAACCGGAGCCAATCCCTGAGCAGTGTTCAATAAACCTCCGCGTGTCAATCACCATGGAGTATTTCATGTCGCATCTAAAGGAAAAAGACTTTATCACCGAACTGGCCTTCTGCATCAGGGAAGCGGATATCATCAAGGCAAAAGCCCTTCTGCAGTTCTTCCCCACAATCAGCGCCCCGTTCCAGAGCCGGGCCCTGTATGAAATCAGCAAGGCAAACCCGGCGTTTGCCCTGTACCTGTTCGAATATCTATTGGGAATCGAAATCCAGGAAGTGGCCGTCCGGGAAAAGCTCTACGAAGTCCTGCTTGATCAGTCCTACCGGAATCAGGACCTTCCGGTTGAGCTGCTGTCAGCGGGGCTGCCGGAAAACAAAAGGATCTGCGTTCGCGTCATTCAGGATATGCGCCTGCGCGACGCCTTGCCGAACATCGTGGGGCTGCTGACCATCGAAACCCATGTCCCACTGCTCAAGGATGCGCTCAAGGCGCTGGCAAAGCTGGGCAATGACGCGCATGTGCCCACCATTGCTGAATTTATTTTTTATGATAACGAAGAGTTGAAAAACACGGCCCTCTTCGGCCTTGCTGAAATCGGCACCCGTAACGCCCTGGCTGCGCTCAGGAAAGTCAGCGGCACCGTCAAGGTCAACCAGCTAATAATAGATACCATCGAGGCATCCATCGACAGTATCGAATCCACCCTGCCGGCGGATAAATATCAGATTGCAGATGAAACACAGCAGCCCGCAGAATCGGGCGTTAGCATGCCGACCGCTCCCCGGTTCAGGGAAACCACTGCCCCACAGCCGGACGTTTCTACGCAACCTGCAGCAACACCGCCGGCACAGGGCGACAAAACGCCTCCGGCAGGGGTACCGATATCCCCACGACACGATTTATTGGGCGATCTATCCGCCGAAGACGGGCAGAAGCGGTTTGCCTGTATCGAACAGCTCCGGGCACTAGGCGGCGATAAGCAGCTGTATGATATGTTTGAAGCCGCCGAGGATGTGACGCGTTTTTTTATCCTTCAGGTGCTGCCGGACATGCCTGCTGAAACATCGATGCAGATCATTCAAAACACACTTTTTTCAACACCGCGCCCGGTTTTTCCCATGACCTTCTGGCTGTATAACGCCATGGCCCAACTGCCGGAACAACAGGTGGCTGTCCGTGTGATTGACGGCATGGAAGATCGGGATGAACGGGTGCGCATTGCCGCAGCCACAGCCGTCAACGTGCATGGCTCCGACGTGCATCTGGCCGGTCTCAAAAGCCGTATTGAATCCGGCGGTAAAACGCCTGCGAAAATTGTCAGCGCCATTATCGACGCAAAAGCGGACCGTTTGTTTTCAGGTCTTTTGCTTTCAGACACGTTTATGCATCATGCGGTCGGCCATTTATCCCATGAAGCCCATCCGGCTATCCGCGATCATTATATCGGGATTCTGATCGACCGGGGCATGATGTCGGTTGCCCGGGCCGTCGAGTTTGACCGGATGCCGCCTTCACCCGACACCCACCCGGTGATCTGGATCCTCCATCCCTCCCAGCCGATCCGGTATTATTTGAAAAAACACGCCTTCAAGGCCGGCCTGATGCCGATGGCCATAAAAAATGTGCAGGACGCCGTCCGGATGATTTGCCGCTACGTCCCCCGTGCAGGCCTGTGCAGTCCCTGCCTCGATTCTCTGGAAACCCGGACATTTCTCGACGGGTTCCATGAAATCATCGGTGGTCCACCGCCTCAGATTTTTCTGCTGCACCCGGGTATAGACGGATCCGGAGCGGATCTGGCGCCGTATCCCTCCCTCCCGATTCACGCCGACCCCTCACAGCTGTTTCAAGCGATTCATACTGCTGCCGGACAGGCCTTCACCGCCCTGCCGGCCGAACAGATCCCCGGCCGGATTGTCCGGCTGCTCAAGTCCGACTGGCTGAACGTCCGATACGGCGCAAAGGCCGCCCTGGCGGCTGTGGGATCCAGCCAGATGGACCTGCTTGAAGCACTCATCCAAAACCGGGATCCATTTTTCAAACTCACCGCAATCGACGCACTGGCCCGGATCCATAACGATACGGCAACCGGTCTGCTCATCGAAACACTACTGGAACATGACACCGATACAGCGATCCGTTTTGCCTGTCTGGATGCCCTGCAACATCACACCGTCGAGATGGAAGAGCTGTTTCCAGTGCGCCAGATCTATGAAGAAACCGAGCCAGCCATCCGCATGGCAACCCTTCTGGTCATGAGCCGCAACCTGACACCGTTTATCACCTCGCAGTTCAAGTCCCTGATCGAGCAGACCGGCCCCCTGCCCAGGAGGATCGTCGGCGACATCATTACAGCCGGTGCGGAAAACCTGTTCATGTCCCTGATCGGATCCGACGCCTTCACCCATCAGGCCACGCGCTATCTGTCAAACACGGCACCGGGCATCATCCGGGATACCTATATTAACCGGCTCCGGCGATCCGGCAACGTTAGCCTTGCCGGCAATATTATTCGCGCGCTGCCGCCTCAGGATGATGCGGCTCACGAACAGATCATCTACGTGATCTGCCGGTCCCCCCTGATCCGGAACATGGTGGAGACGCGGCTCCACACGGCCGGTTATGCCCCCTTTTCCTTTAAAAGCTGGTCTGCGGCAACAGAGATGCTTGATGCAGCCACACCGGCAGCATTGATCGCCGACATCTGGGTAAACGGGAAAACAGCGCCTGATGCGCTCCGGGATATTCGAAAACAGCTTCCCCGGCAACAGGCTCCCCTGCTGCTCTTTTCACCGTTTACCGATTATACGGGAACCTATCAGCAGTCCCGGTCACTGACGAACCTGAAAAAAGGAGCGGTGAACCAATGGGAAGCAGACGTGATTCTCCGCTATCCGCCGCATCCGGAATCCCTCCGGCTGGCACTTGAATCCGTCCTGACACCGGCGCGTTGATGCCGGCCTCCAACACGCGAATTGACCTGCAGAAAAAACAGCCGCCTGCCTCGAATCCTGAAAAAAAGACTTGACAAGGGGATGGTACCATTGCTAATAATGGCATTCCAAAAAGTAAAAAAGGTTAAAAATGAAGTCGTTAAAAGCTATCAATCCGCTTATTTCCGTGTTTATCATCCCCGTGGTGGGTAGTATTCTCCTTCCCCTCCACGAGCCTGAAGATTGATAATGGCTTTTAACCCCTAATCGGCTCAACACCCAAAACCGTTATCAGTCAACCCGAACTGATAACGGTTTTTTTATTCAGGGAGTGTAAATGAAAAGCGACAACATGAAAAAAGGGATCGCCCGCGCCCCCCATCGATCCCTGCTCAAATCCATGGGATACACCGATGCGGAGATCCAGCGGCCGATTATCGGTATCGCCAGTTCCGCCAACGAGATTATCCCCGGCCATATCAACCTCGACAAGGTGGTCAACGCGGTCAAGGCCGGTGTTTACGCGGCCGGCGGCACACCGATGGTGTTCAGTACCATCGGTGTCTGCGACGGTATCGCCATGAACCATACGGGCATGAAATATTCCCTGGGCAGCAGGGAACTCATTGCCGACTCCATTGAGGTCACCGCAACCGCCCATGCCTTTGATGCCCTGGTTTGCGTTCCCAACTGTGACAAGATCGTGCCGGGCATGCTCATGGCCGCCGCACGGCTGGATATTCCCACCGTCGTTGTCTGCGGCGGGGCCATGCTGCCAGGCCGGTATCCGGGGCAAAACACAAAATCCGATCTGATTACGGTCTTTGAAGCGGTGGGCGCTGTCACCTCCGGTAAAATGACCGAAGAATCGCTGTTGTCCATTGAAGATGCCGCCTGTCCGACCTGCGGTTCCTGTGCCGGCATGTTCACGGCCAACTCCATGAACTGTCTCACCGAGGCCATCGGCATGGGGCTCCCCGGCAACGGAACGATTCCGGCGGTTTATTCCGCCCGCATCCGTCTGGCCAAACTCGCTGGCATGAAAGTCATGGAATTGCTGGAAAAAGACATCAAACCCTCTGATATTCTGACTGATGCATCTTTCCGAAACGCCCTTGCCGTGGATATGGCGCTGGGGTGCTCGACCAATACCGTACTGCATCTCAAAGCCATTGCCGGCGAAGCTGGCGTTGAGGTGCCTCTCTCCCTGATCAACGAGGTGAGTGAAAAAACCCCCCATCTCTGTTCCTTAAGCCCGGGCGGCAAGGATCATATCGTGGATCTCTACCATGCCGGCGGCATTCAGGCCGTGCTCAAGGTACTCTCTGAGGGCGGGATGATTGATACCACCTGCATCACCGCCACAGGCCAGACCGTGGCAGATAACATCAGGTCTGCGTGTGTGCTGAATCCGGATGTCATCCGTCCCCTGTCAGATCCGTATCACGCCCAGGGCGGCCTTGCCGTACTGTTCGGCAACCTGGCCCCCGAAGGCTGCGTGGTCAAACAGTCTGCCGTACTCGAATCCATGCTTCAGCACCAGGGACCGGCGCGGGTGTTTAACTCTGAAGAGGCGGCTTCTGCGGCCATCATGGACAACCAGATCAACAAGGGCGACGTCATTGTCATTAAATATGAAGGCCCCCGCGGCGGACCGGGCATGCGTGAAATGCTGACCCCCACATCCGCCATTGCCGGTATGGGGCTGGACGCTCACGTGGCCCTGATCACTGACGGCCGTTTTTCCGGCGGTACCCGCGGCGCGTCCATCGGCCATGTGTCTCCGGAAGCCATGCACAACGGCCCCATTGCCGCAGTCCAGGAAGGCGACACCATTATCATCGATATCCCGGCAAAAACGATCACCCTGGATCTGCCGGAAACGGAGATCGCGTCGCGTCTTGCGGCCGTGACCCATCCGGCGCCGCGCATCACCAGGGGCTATATGTCACGCTATGCCAAACAGGTCTCGTCGGCCAGTGAGGGCGCTGTCGTGCACTAGCCGTCCGGCAGCGAGTGCCCGATATCGGCTGGGACAGTCATCGGGGGCCGGACGGCGTACGCTGTGTTTCAGTCAAACAGAAGCTGACAAACATCACCAACACGATGAAGCGAATAAGGAAGGTCAAGATGAAACTGAAAGGTGTACAAATCCTCATGGAAATCCTCAAGGAAGAGGGTGTCGACACGATCTTCGGTTATCCCGGAGGCGCGGTGATCGACATTTACGACGAACTGATGAACACCGACATCCGCCACATTCTGGTGCGTCATGAACAGGCTGCCATCCATGCGGCAGACGCCTATGCACGCGCCAAGGAAAGTGTCGGAGTTGCGCTGGTGACCTCCGGTCCCGGCGCCACCAACACGGTTACCGGTATTGCTTCCGCCTACATGGACTCCATTCCCATGGTGATCTTCACCGGTCAGGTGCCCACTTCTCTGATCGGCAACGACGCGTTTCAGGAAGTCGATATTGTTGGCATCACCCGTCCCTGCACCAAGCACAACTATCTGGTCAAGCGAATTGAAGATCTGGCCCGTATCGTGAAAGAAGCATTTCACATCGCCCGTTCCGGACGCCCGGGACCGGTTCTGATTGATCTTCCCAAGAACGTTCAGAATGAAACCTACGAGTTCACCCCCTATATCGATATTGAACTCAAAACCTACAACCCCACCTATACCCCAAACAAAAAACAGCTGTCCCGGGTGGTGGAAATGATAAAGGAAGCGAAAAAACCGGTGATCTTCTCCGGCGGTGGGGTCCGTCTGTCCCAGGCGTCCGATGAACTCCGCACCCTGGCCCGGAAAGCGCAGATTCCGGTCACCTCTTCCCTGATGGGATTGGGCGCGTATCCGGGGGATGATCCCCTGTGGCTGGGCATGATCGGCATGCACGGCACCTATCGGGCCAATATGTGCACCGGCGAATGCGACCTGATGATCGCGGTGGGTGTCCGGTTCGATGACCGGGTGACCGGTAAAATCAGCGATTTTCTGCCCAACGCGAAAATTGTCCAGATCGACATCGACCCTACCTCGATCCACAAGAACATTCCGGTCGAAGTGCCCATTGTCGGGGATTGCAAGGCCACGCTTTCCATCATCAACAAAATGATGGAGACTACCGATATGGGGGATCTGGCCAGCGCACGCGCCCCCTGGTTTGCACAGATCCAGTCGTGGAAAGAAAAGAACAACCTGGGCTACCACCAGACCGACGATGTGATCAAGCCCCAGTATGTGGTTGAAAAGCTGTATGAAGTGACGGAAGGCAACGCCATTATCACCACGGAAGTTGGCCAGAATCAGATGTGGGCCGCCCAGTATTATCATCTGAACAAGCCGAGCCACTTTATCACCTCCGGCGGTCTGGGCGTTATGGGCTTTGGTCTGCCGGCGGCACTGGGCGCAAAAGCGGCCTGCCCGGATGCCCTGGTTGTGGATGTGGCCGGTGACGGCAGTATCCAGATGAACATCCAGGAGCTGGCCACCCTCATCCAGTACAACCTGCCGGTGAAAATCGTGATCCTGAACAATCAGTTCCTCGGCATGGTCCGCCAGTGGCAGGAACTCTTCTATGACAAACGCTATGCGAGCACGCCCATGGAGCATGCGCCGGATTTTATCAAACTGGCCGAAGCCTACGGGGCGACCGGTCTGCGGGCGACCCGGCCCGCCGAAGTGGAAGGGGTGCTCAAAGACGGTCTGTCCCGTCCGGGTACCGTCATCATGGAATTCATTGTCGACCGTGAGGAATGCGTTTATCCCATGGTACCGGCGGGTGCGGCTGTTACGGAAATGCTGCTGGTTTAACTCTTCACATCACGCGAGGAACTGCTCATGCTTGAAGAACGCAAATATGTCCTTTCCATACTGGTTGACAACGAACCGGGGGTGCTCTCCCGGATCACCGGTCTTTTTTCCGGCCGGGGCTTTAACATCGACTCCCTGAGCGTCGCGGAAACCGATGATGCCGGCATTTCCAGGGTCACCCTGGTCACGATCTGCTCGGAACCTGTTATCGAGCAGATCACCAAGCAGCTGCATAAGCTGATCAACGTCATCACAGTGCACGATCTGACGGGTACCGATTACGTGCTGCGCGAACTGGCCCTGATCAAGGTAAACGCCAGGCCGGAGCTTCGCGCGGAGATTCTCCGTATTGTGGACATTTTCCGCTGCAAGATCGTTGACGTGAGTCTGGATCATTACATGATCGAGATCACCGGTGATGAGGACAAGCTCAAAGCCATTCTCACCCTGCTGGCACCCATGGGTATCAAGGAAGTGGCACGGACCGGGAGTATCGCCCTGTCCCGGGAATCGAAAAGATAAAGTGGCAGCCGGCAGCATTCACCCGCTGCCGGCTACATCCGGCGTCTGTATCCGGACCTTTTTTTTCATCGGCCACGCGCACATCCTGATCAAGTTGCCTGGCCGGTGATTTTTTTTACCCATCCCCCCTATCAAGGTTAGCCTTAGAGGAGCCTGCGATGGATTTTATATGGCTATATGACACCACCCTGCGTGACGGCACCCAGGGAGAAAACATCAGCTTTACCGCAGAAGAAAAACTTAAAATCGCCATGCGCCTCGATGACTTTGGTATGCATTACATTGAAGGCGGCTGGCCCGGATCCAACCCCCGTGACATGCAGTTCTTCGAGCTGGCAAAGGAGGTTACGTTCTCCCAGGCAAAACTGGCAGCGTTCGGCGCCACCCGGAAACCGGGCACCAACACGGCGGAGGATCCCAACATACAGGCCCTGATTGCGTCCGAAGCGCCGGTGATCACTATCTTTGGAAAAACCTGGGATCTGCATGTGCAAACCATCATGAACAACACCCTGGAAGAAAACCGGACCATGATCTACGAATCGGTCGCCTATCTGAAAAGCCAGGGACGTGAAGTGATCTATGATGCCGAACATTTTTTCGACGGATACAAGGACAACCGGAATTATGCCATCGACACCCTGGCAGCGGCCCAGGAAGGCGGGGCCGCGTTTCTGGTTTTATGCGACACCAACGGCGGCTCCCTTCCCAGTGAAGTGGTCGACATCATTGATGACGTAAAAACCGAACTGAAAAAACGCACCGGTGTCCTGCCGGCCATCGGCATCCATACCCACAATGACAGCGGTCTGGCCGTGGCCAACACCATCGAAGCCGTACGCACCGGCGCCACCATGGTCCAGGGAACCATTAACGGCTACGGCGAGCGCTGCGGGAACGCGGATCTCACCTCCATTATCCCCATCATCGCCCTGAAAATGCCGGATAAAACCTGCATCTCCGACGATAACCTGACAAAAATCAGGAAGGTTTCCCGGTTTGTCAGTGAAACCGCCAACATGATCCCCCTTGCCAGCCGGCCCTTTGTCGGAAAAAGCGCCTTTGCCCACAAGGGCGGGGTACACGTTTCTGCGGTCATGAAGGAATCCCGGGCCTACGAACATATCCCGCCCGAGCGGGTAGGCAACGCCCAGCGGGTGCTCATGTCCGATCTTTCCGGCAAGAGCAATGTGGAGTACAAGGCCAAAGAACTCGGGATCGACCTGGACGACGCCGGTGCTGACAGCCGGAAGATTGTGGAAGAGATCAAACGGCTTGAACAGGAAGGCTACCAGTTTGACGTGGCGGACGGTTCGTTTAAAATTTTCATGGAAAAGGTGACCGGGCAGTTCTCCCCCTACTTTGAACTCAAATCCTTTCGTATCGGCTCGGAACGGGATACAGACAGCGCCTGTCATTCCTATGCCACCATCAAGCTTGCGGTGAATGATCAGGAGGAGATCACGGCAGACGAGGGGCACGGACCAGTCAGCGCCCTGGACAACGCCTTGCGTAAGGGACTCAACATGTTTTTCCCGGGCCGGTTTGACACCATGCATCTCATCGATTACAAGGTGCGGGTCATGGACGGACGGGACGGCACCTCCGCAAAGGTGCGGGTCCTGATCACCACACGGGACGCGGATGAGATCTGGAGCACCGTGGGGGTATCTGAAGATATTATCGAAGCCAGCTGGCAGGCATTGACCGACAGTTTCCAGTTCAAGCTGGCCAAAGAAATGGGGACAGAATGACAACAGACAAACGGAAAATCATCATATTCGACACCACCTTGAGGGACGGTGAGCAATCCCCGGGCGCCAGCATGAACATGGCAGAAAAACTGCGCATTGCCTCCCGCCTGGAAGCCCTGGGCGTGGATGTCATTGAAGCGGGGTTTCCGGCAGCCTCCCAAGGCGACTTTGACGCCGTGGCCCAGGTGTCTGGCAAGGTAGAAAACTGCCAGGTCGCGGCCCTGTGCCGGGCCAATAAAAAAGATATCGACCGGGCCTGGGAAGCGGTTAAGCATGCGGCCAACCCCCGCATCCATACCTTTATCGCCACATCGGACATTCACCTGAAATACAAGCTGAACATGTCCCGGGATGAAGTGGTTAACGCGGCCAGAGACGCGGTCGCCTATGCCAAAACCCTGACAGACAACATCGAATTTTCCGCAGAAGACGGCTCCCGCAGTGACCGGGACTTTCTCTGCCGGGTTTTTGAGGCGGTCATTGATGCCGGCGCCACCACCGTTAACCTGCCGGATACCGTGGGATACGCCATCCCCGAAGAATACAGTGAGCTGATCCGGTATGTCATGGCACACACGCCCAACATGGATCAGGCCATCTTAAGCGTTCATTGCCACAATGACCTGGGTCTGGCCGCCGCCAACACGCTCGCGGCCATTCAGGCTGGTGCCGGTCAGGCGGAAGTGACCATCAACGGGATCGGCGAGCGCGCGGGCAACACCGCGCTGGAAGAAGTGGTCATGGCCATGCATACCCGGCCGGATCTCATGGATATGACCACCGGTATCGACACCACCCATATCTATCCCATCAGCCGGCTGGTCAGCATGATCACCGGGATGATGGTGCAGCCGAACAAGGCCATCGTGGGCGCCAACGCCTTTGCCCATGAGTCCGGCATTCACCAGGACGGCATGCTGAAAAACCCCATGACCTACGAAATCATGCGTCCGGAAACTGTGGGCCTGTCCAAGAGCCAGCTGGTCCTGGGCAAGCATTCCGGCCGGCACGCCCTGCGCTCCCGGCTGCAGGAAATGGGATATGACCTGTCTGACGAGGAACTGCAGCTGATCTTCAAACAGTTCAAGGATCTGGCTGACAAGAAAAAACACGTGCTTGACGAAGACCTGGAAGCCCTGGTCAACGAAGGCATCCTGCGGAGTTCGGAGCTGTTCGAGCTGGAATACCTGCACATCTCCAGTGGCACCACCGTCTACCCGACCGCGTCCGTGGCCCTCACGATCAACGGGCGCAGTTTCAAGGGCGCAGGTGAGGGAAACGGCCCCATCGATGCGGTCTTCAACATCATTGCCCGCCTGACCGGAACCGAATCAGAAATGCTCCGGTTCTCCATCAGTGCCCTCACCGGCGGCACCGATGCCCAGGGGGAGGTGACGGTACGGCTGCGCGAAGGGGATTATATCGCCCTTGGAAAAGGCGCGGACATGGATATCATCACCGCCAGTGCCAAAGCCTACATCAACGGCCTGAACCGGCTTGAATACCTGAAAACGAGTGCCGCCCCCTCGCGGATGGATGTGGATGACATGGCGGGAATTTAAGGCACAACATGGCGGTGGGTTCCGAAAACCGTTTCAAGGCCCATGAAAAATACGGCTCCTTTACCCTGGATTCCGGGCGGGTAGATGCATCTCCTGTTGAGAAACGTGAAACGGTTTAGATTAACAAGCCATTTTTTTGATTAGAAGCTGTAGCGCAGACGCAGAGAGATAAAGTCCTGCTCGGCAAACTGGCCGTACCGTTCGGTTTCATCCCCGTAAAACAGAAAAAAAGACACCGCCAGCAGCCAGTTATCTCCCATATAGTATTCACCGTAAGGCTGCACCACACACCCCTGGCCTGAAAAACCGGCCACACCGCTCACCCCGAGTTTTACATCATCATTCAAAAAAAGATCAGAACACGCAACGGTGAGTCCGTGGCTGTACCTGCGGCCGGTCACACCGTCATTTTCCGGAATAGCCTCGGCAAAATATTGCAGGTTGAGATAGCGGCTCAAACCAAACGTTCGGTCAACGCCAACAACGCCTTCGATCCGGGTACGGCGTGAATATCCGGGAAGCCCCGTCGCTGCTTTCTGCAGGGGATACCGGGGTTTGATCGCCAGCTCGCCCCGCAGGGTGGTACGATGGATGCCCTTGGCAAAACTGACACCCACAGCACGGATGCGGGGATGGACAGGCCTGAGCCGCAGCCGGTGGTCGGCATCGACTTCGCCAGTGAACACGGGGGTATTTTTGACCCCGAAATATCCGGCCAGGCCCAGATCCCAGCCAGCGGCCGTTGCGGTGAGGCGCAGGCCATACTTGCCATCCGCAAACCAGCGTTCCGGCTTTTCAGGCTTGACAAGGTGCAATACACCCTGCTGCTCGGCTGCGCGTATTTCTCTTAAAGCCGCAGGCTCAAAGGCCGAACCCGCTGCAGCCAGGGCGGTGATCGTTGCCAACGGAACCGCCACCGCCTCCAGGGAGAGTTCCTGAATGGGTGCCGGGGCGGGAAGTGAAACAATCCCCTGCACCAATAAAACAGCCAGACGGTTATCGCCCCGGCCCGAGGCCAGCGGATCACGATGATCCTGAGGGTTGATCAGATCCAGGGGATTAACGCCGTCTCCCGTTCCCCAACGTACCATTTTCTTGCCAATGAACACATCTGCGGATGTGCCTTCCACCGTCAGATAGGCCTCGTGGAGTATGGCCGACACCGTGTCATGATCATCGGAGAGGTCTGCGGCTGCAGGGTCACTATCCAGGGAGCCGGAGAGGAAAAAACGGGCTGACGCAATGCCTGGCGCCGTCTCCTCAGCAGGGGCGCCGAAATTCAGGGCCGATGATCCCTCAAGCCAGACCCGCTGCCGTGTGGAAAAGGGGCGTTTGTTACGCAGCCAAAACTGGTTTCGGCTCTCCAGCCAGCCTTTTTGCAGAAACGTGTTTTGCGTGTTCTCCGGCACCGCTGCAACGCGCTGGTCTTGAAAGACATCGCTTTCCGCGAACGGATCGCCGATCAACGCAGAATCGGCCGGACGGGTGGCGGGGGCAAAGGGGTCGCCTGTTAACGGCGCCTCTTTTGGACGATCAGCGTCGGCAACGGGCTCGCCAGCACGCCCCGCCCCGGCTTCAGCGGCCCGAGCGCCGTCTCCATCTGCAAAAAAAATCAGGAGGACAAGAAGGTATATGCCAACCCGGGTCACCGTTTCAAATTGCTTTGTAAAAAGAGACTGTCATCCAGCCCCTGGTTATAGCGAATATCGGTGCGTTCCATGAGGGTACGGGTCTTACGGGCCGGGGTCTCAAAGAGAATCTTTGTGATGGTCCAGATACCCGCTATTTCTTTAAAGCCGCCAAAGGTGGCTGTTTTCAGCAATCGCCCCCGTTTATCGTAATAGTCAATCTTTGTCGGCAAAAGGATATCCTTGCGCACATAGACCACTCTTTTACCATAGTTGGTCTCTTTTTTGAGTTCAGGCCGCGGCACCGATTCCACCACCCAGCAATCCGCACCATGGAGGGTTTCCGACCCTTTCAAGGTATGGATATCATCATCCACGGCCCGCGGCTCGATATCCTCGTTCGCCAGATCAGACCGCATGAAACTCCCCTTCTTACCGCCGCCGGAAATCCGGCGAACCAGGCTTTCCGCAGGCAGATATACCCACATATCATCTTCTTTTGCCGCATCATCCCACGCCCAGGTAAGGTAGCGGGTGCCGCGCACATCGGCAGGCGTCAAAAAACGGATCAGGGTCCGCTGATCCTGCTGGTTTTCGCCATAGCGTTTGGAAACGATCTCCAGCTTTCGTACCAGTTTTCGCTTGCCGCGTTCTATCACCATACTGGCTTCAAGGGTGCTGTCCCGGCTTGTATCGACAGCGTCGACCTGTAACATAATCTCCCTGCCGGTAGGGGTGCACCCGGCAGCATCAGCGAAAAAAAAGCAACAGACAAAAGGAATCAAGAAAAACAGATGACGCATGGGGATCTCCTGTCATGCGGAAAGAGCGGGGTCTCCTTTCTCTTTCCCCAAAGGTTTGAGCAACATAATCAACGATGGCGCAAACAGCAGATCAGCCAGCAGCGCCATGGAAAACGCCACACCAAAAAGCAGCCCCAGCTTGAAAAAACCAAGCAGGGACGAAAACATGAGCATCAGGTTTCCGATGACCAGAACAAGGGTTGTCTGGGTCAACGGACGGCCAATCGAAAGATAGGTCACCCGCAAGGCCTCTGCATAACGGCCGCAGACCGAAAATTCCTGGCGAAACCGGGTGAAAAAATGGATGGAGTCATCCACCGCGACCCCGATAATCACGGCAGCATAACTGATGGTGATGACATCAAGATAATACCCCACAAGGCCGAGAAAGCCCATGGTGAAAAACACCGGAAAAATATTGGGGATCATGCTGAGCAGACCGAGCCGTACCGAGCGCAGCACCCCCATCATCACCACGGAAATGACCAACAACGCGGCAATAAAACTGTGCCGCTGGCCTGAATAAAGAATATCGGTGAGCTCGATATAATTGAACATGCCGCCAGAGACCACGACCTTAACCGAATCGCCAAAAAGCGTCTTGATCTTTTTTCGCATCTCCACCAGCAGCTTGCGGGCGTCGGCAGTATCAATGGTTGGTGCCTTTAGACTCAGCCGCGCCATATCATAGAGAAATCCCACCTGGCGATCCAGCATCCCGCCGCCGGAGCTTTCGTAGAGAAAGAGGTACTGGGCGATGGCCTCAGTAGAATCGGGCAGGGTGTAGCTGGCTGGATCGTTATTGTACAAAGCCCGGCGGATCTGCTTGAGTACCGAGGTGACGGACGTCGCTTTGGTCACCTGGGGATAGGTTTCGGCATCCTGCATCAGGGTGTCCAGTTTTTTCATGAACGCCGGATCCTTGACGCCTGACGGTTTACCGGTATCCATCAAAAATTCTAGGGTAATGCTGTTTCCCATCCGCGCATCCACCAGATCCAGGGTATCCCGCAAGGGCTCCCCTTTAAAAATCAGTTTGCTGGTGTTGGACTCGACCTTCATGTTCAGATACCCAACAAAGGTGAGCAGCATGATCGCGGAAAACCCGAGCACAAGGGTCAGGGGGCGGGTGGTCACCTGATCACAGCAGAACAGCAGCCAGCGGGAAAAAAGATCCTGAGAGGAACGGGTTTTCTGGGCAGGCGGCCGCACCGTCCCAATGGAAAAAAAGATGGGCGTGAGCACCAGGGTGAGCAAAAAGGCGTACAGCACACCAACCGACACATAGACGCCCATTTCCCGGTAAGGGACCACTTCGCAGCTGAGATAGGCCAAAAACCCGATGGCCGTGGTCAAGGAGGTGAGCATCAGCGCCAATCCGACTTCTGCAAAGGCAGCGCGCAAGGCCTCTTTTTGGGACATCCCCCGCTGCAGCCCGCCATAAAAGGCGGAAATAGCGTGCATGGCGTCACCAATACTCACGCAAATTAACATGGCGGGGATGGCCGAAGACAAAAGATTCAGGGTAAACCCCAGCAACGCGACGGTGCCCAGGGTCCAGAGTACGGCAAGCATCGTGATACCAATGGGAACAATGACGCCGCGAATGCCCCGGGCAAAAAAGAACAGCAGCACCATCTGCACCAAAACAACGGCTAAGGAAAGTTTTCCCATATCCCGTTTGGCCAGCGCACTGTACTGGGTGTTAAAATGCGGCGTGCCGGAAACAAACGGGGCCAACGCGGCAAACTCGGGACGGGCCAGAACAGCATCCACCGCATCCGCCACTGTTTTCTGCGGGGTCAGATCCGCTGTTTTGGAAGGATAGGTATCAAGCTCCACGACCATACTCAAGGCGGTTTTGTCCGGTGAGATCAGATCACCGACAAAACTGGGTTCCAGGATCGCTTCATCGAGTTTGTCGTCAATCTCCTGCCGCGTTGCCGGCGGTGTTTCAAAAAACGGGGCGATCCGGACATCCTGTGCCCCTGCACCCCGGATGCGTTCGGCATTGCCAAGCCAGAGCACCCGCTTCACGTAGGGAACTGTCGCTTCAAGGGCATCGGCAAGTTCGGCCATGCGTCTGAAATTTTCAGGGGTAAAGTCTGTTTTTTCTTTGGTAAAAAGCAGATAGACAAACTGATAATTCCCAAAGGCCTCATCAAAATAGGCCTTGGCCGTTAGGGCAGCATGTCCCTCCACATACCAGATCTCCGAAGAGTTATCAAAACGAAGGCTGCGCATCTGGAAAATAAAAAAAAGGGTGATCAGGATAACGCCCGCCAGATACCACCCGCGTTTTCTTAACACATGGTCGCTGACGCCCGCGAAAAATCCCGCGAGGGGAATATGATTTGTATGCATGGCAACCTCTTAAGGACAAAAAATCATCAGGGTCTTCCTTGACGGTGAAAACCGCCTGTGTCTGTAATTTCCCAACTTTAAAAAATCATACCCTGTTTTCATCGGCGTCACTACCAATACCGGGAGAAAAAATATCCCGATCGGGAAAAAACACCGTATGGGTTTCTTTTGACACCAACTGAAGCGTCAGGTATTAAAAAAAGCGGTAACCCTGCCATCCCGGCAACCATGCGTTCTTTCCGTTTACCAACCTCAAAAAAGGAGCACAACCATGAAAAAAGATATTGATCCAGGAACCTATGCCTGCCCGGCACCCACCTGGTGTGTTGGCACCTATGATGAAAATGGCAAGGCAAATATCATGACCATTGGCTGGGGGGGGATCTGCTGTTCCATGCCGCCCCATTTGACCGTAAGCATCCGCAAGGTCACCTACACCTATGCGGCCCTGATGCAGCGCAAGTGCTACACGGTGTCGATCCCCTCCGTGGCCTATCTCAAAGAAGCCGATTATTTCGGTATGGTCAGTGGCAGGGATACTGATAAGTTCGCGGTTTCAGGACTTACGGCAACACGCTCAGAGCGCGTTGACGCCCCCTATGTCGAGGAATTTCCGCTCATCTTCGAGTGCGAGGTCAGGCATGTGGTTGAGATTGGCGGGCATGTCCAGTTTGTCGGTGAAATCGTCGGCATCAAGGCCGATGAGAATGTCCTCAACGCTAAGGGGCTACCGGCCATCGACAAGGTCAACCCCTTTGTTTACGCGCCCACATCACGGGAATACTGGGCGTTGAAAGATGTTGCAGGGCAATCGTTCAGCAGTGGAAAATCCTTGATAGAATCGTCGTAACGCCTGAATACGACTGATTAAAAGCGCCCGCATCGTTTTCTGACCATCGGTTCACAGACCGGATCCTAGGCGCTTTATATCACCGTGCGCAAACTGCCATTCGGGTTGCTGTAACAGGCCGGTTTCCAGAGACCGTCTATACCAGCGCTCGGCAGCGCTGATATTTCCGTTCAGACGGTTCCACAAGCCCAGGTAATACGCCCCTTCACATTGGGACACAGCCGCTTGCATATACGGTTCAAGCTCGCTTTCAGAGCCGGTGCCCAAAAGCAGCTGACCGGCCACCTTATAAATGTGTGCAGGCTGGGCTGAGAACCCGGTTACCAGGGCTTCCTGTGCTTCCGCGCTCAACGTCCCACCCGACTTCCATGCCATCAAGGTCAGGAGACGGCCGTAATCCGCATACTCTGATGCGGATGCGCCGGAAGCGGCCAAAATCCGAATCACGGCATTCCATTCACCATCTGCATAGAATCTGGCGGCCAGCTGCATCACCTTTCCGGGATCCGCGTGGGCGTTCAACCAACCGGAAGCGGCAGATGGTTTCCAGGTATCGAGGGCCCGGTAAGCCGTGTACATCCACTCAAGATTCAACGCCCGGGTCACGCCCTCAGCCCGGTTCAACAGCTGAAATGCCGCATCCGGCCGTTTCCGGTCGATCATGAATCGACCCAGCACCATCGCAGCTTCCGCAGGCAGCGCCACTTCTGCCAGGCGGTCATAGTCAATACTCGAGTTCGGATGCCAGTTTTTCATGACCCGGTCTGCCAGCTCGCGGGCTTCCACACGATCCAGATGCCTACAGAACTCCTGGGCCCAGGACGCCATTCCACCCTGATGCGCATGGAGCAGCAAGGCCAGTGTCTGCCAGGTCATATGGTGGGGGTAGCGTTTCTGTCCTTCGAGAATCACGGCCCGTGCTGAATCCGCATCTCCCATGCGAATCAGGCACAGAGATAGCATTTCGAGTCCCTCAGGTGAATCAGGAACGTTCAGCTTGCTAAGCGTAGACAGGGTTTTTGCTGAGTCACCCGCACTCAGATAAATCCCGGCCAGGGTCAACCGGCAACGGTCCGAACCGGCGCCGGCAGCTACAAAAAAGTGATTCAGTACCGCCTCTGACATTTCCAGATGACCGCCTTTGGCGGCAAGTCTCGCCATCTGAACGGCAGCATCGGTCTGACGGGGATCAAGTGTCATGGCATGACCCAGCGCTGTGGCTGCTTTCTGATCATCAGACCCGGCATAATAGGCGCCTGCGGCCAGAAACAACCCATACCTATTCGGCCATGCCTTCATGGCATCCTGCAACACCCTGTCATCACCGCCTGCCACCACCACCTGGTCAATCACCCCACCGGCATCTGTCGGGCAGAGTGCACCTCCTTCGACCAGATACGCCTCTGCCCTGGTTGCAAATCCCGCGCTCAGCAACAGATGGCCCACGCTCAGCTGGTGCGCCGGCCGGTTGTCGGCATTTCTCGTCATATGAGAAAATCCGGTATACATGTCCGCCGGCATCTGAGCGTCTTCATAATACGCGGCAAGGGCTGAAAAGGGGAGATCTGAATCCTCCAGCCACGCCGGCGCGCCATTCGTGTTTGCTGACACATACAGCCAGGAGGGCTGCACACCGCCGAAGTGGGTGTTCACCCCTTTTGTGAATGCCTTTCCGCCGCCTGCACGGCTCAACACCGCCCGTCCGCCCAACCGGACCGCATCCCGGATCCAGGTTTGGTAAACCGAATCGACCTGACTATCCGTAAGCAGACGGATCCCGGTCTTCTCTGCCGGATTCACATCCGAAACAATCTGTTTTTCAGGAAATACCGCGTCTTTATCACCGATCATTTTGATAAATGCATCGCGGGCTTCTTTCCAGGTGGCCTCCTCGATAAAAAACCGTCCCCGCTGCTGTTGTTCATCAATGGCAGCAGCAAGAGCCACCGCATCGGTAAAAATACTGTCCGCCGGTGTCGCGGCCAGCCTGATCCAGGCAGATTCCGCATGCCAGGGATATTGCTTCAGCAGCATCCGTGACAACCGGTCCGCCGTTTCATACCCCCCGAACGACCGGTGCAGCCGCATGCACAGAATCGACACACACAGTGACGGGTTGTCCCCCATCAGCGAATTCATCTCCTGAAAATCCGTCGTTATCAGCGCTTGTACCGCACGGTCTTCGGAAAGCACCCCCTCAGGGCCGATTTTCCGTGACAGAGAACCGGCAAAGCCGGTATAGCCAGTCGCGTAGGCCAGCACCATGGAAGCGCCTGAATGTTGAAACGCCGGATCAATCCGGCAGGCAAGGGCCAGGCAGGACAATCCGGATGCCGCCCATTCATCGGCCTGTTCAGGCCACAGCGCAGCTGGCCGTGTCATCAACAGCAACGCCCACCCCCGGGCCGCCTGAGCAAACAGCCGGGCATCCGGACCGGTCTGCTCGACCTGGCGTTCAAGTCGGTACAGCCCCCGAAGCAGCATCCGGGGGTCAAATCGAGAAAAGTCTTCGAGCACCTGTTTTTTCAGACGTTCCCAGTCCGCATCCGAAAGCGCCGTTTTTTCACCCGTGTTCAGCCGCGCAGCTGGAATGGTCTTCATCAGCTGCGCGAGCAAATCCGGGAAATCGGTCCCCAGCCGATTATCCCCTGTCAGTGCTTCTGGATCAGCGGACTGGTCTCCAGCGACCAGGGTCATCAATTCCAGCTGGGCGAGGGCCTTTGCACGGCGTGCGTCCACCGGCAGGAGACGGTCTCCTGCAGCCTGGACAGAGGCACCGCAGAGCACGGTTCCCATCAGGCAGATAAAAAAAACCGCTGTTTTCCTATATGCTTGAAATTTCATATCTTATCATTCCATTTTTATTGACAATCCAGAGATATACAGCGATACATGACCGCGCCGCTATCCCCATCTACTGCGTATTGTTCAGGCCATATTAACATTACCTTAATAAAATGCAAGAAAATCCGTTAGATTCAGATGCTCACCGCAGCCATTCCCAATTATCGGACCACCTTATCGACCGTTCAATCCATCTGTCTATTTGGCATTTGACATTTTGACCTGAATTGGAAATAGTAAATATGACATACAACCGGGAACCGTCAGACGTTCTCTGTATCACGCTGACGGCCACTTTAGAGATAGATAAGGAGTTTACCATGAAACGGGGTATCGTTATTCTGCTGGTTTTTCTGGGATGTTTCGGCGTTGTTGTCCCCCCGGGTGCCGCTGAAACAAAAAAACTGCATCCTGCCCAGACCCTGCTCCAAAATACCTTTGACACGGTCATTGGCATCCTGAGTCAAAAGGAGACGCCTGAAGAAAAACGGGTGGAGGACGTGATTCAGACCGTTGCCCCGTTGTTCGATTTCACTCTCATGGGCAAGCTGTCCTTAGGAAAAACAAACTGGAAGCGGTTTTCCGACGACCAGCGCCAGACATTTCTCACCCAATTCGAGACGCGCCTCAAAACCGCTTATATTGATAAGATCGCAGGCTATACCAACGAAACCGTCTCCTTTGGCGCCATCGAAGCCAACGGGAAAAAGGTCGTGCTGCCCACCACCATCACCACTCCGGACGGAAACGTATCCATCATCTACAAAATGTACCTGAAAAAAGACACATGGCGGGTGTATGATGTGTCAGTTAAAGGCATCAGCCTTATTCAGTCCTACCGTCAACAGTTTAACGGGATTCTCAAAGACGGTACACCCGAAACACTACTTGAAAAAATGAATACGCTTCCGGATTCAGGTACGGGAAAAAACGACCCGGCATCCTCCTGACCCGTAACCACCAGAACCAGACCGATATCCAAACGCCTGTCGTCAGAAATGAGAGGCGTTTAGGTATAAATCTGGCCCACTGAAGGCAAAGGCTCATGATCGCTTCTCTAGAGACATCCCTCACCCGCGGGTATGACCGTTTTATTCTCGGATATCCCAAGACCTGTCTGCTGATACTGTCCCTGGTTTTCATCGTTCTCGGATATCAGGCAACCCACTTCAAACTGGACGCGTCCGCTGAAACCCTGGTGCTCGAAAACGACCAGGATCTCGCCTATCTGCGCCAGGTGGTCGCGCGTTACGGAGAGCAGGATTATCTCATTATCACCTTTACCCCGAAAGATGGGGATCTGTTTTCAAAAACAACCCGAAAAGCACTCGCGGTGCTCCGAGACGCGCTGGCCGCCCATCCGTCGGTCGCATCGGTCACGTCCATGCTCGACGTGCCCCTGCTGCAAAGTCCGCCGGTTCCCCTGAGCGAACTTGCCCAAAATATAAGGAATCTGGAATCCGAAGATGTAGACATCACCCTGGCCCAGGCCGAATTCAAAAACAGCCCCCTGTATCCCAACCTCCTGGTCAGCCCGGACCTCAAAACCACGGCCCTCCAGGTGGTCTTTCCGGAAGACACCCGGTACCGGGAGCTGCTTAACCGGCGAAACACCCTCCGGGATGCCTCCCACCAGAGGGATTTTTCCGCCGCATCTGCAGCAGAGCTAGCCGCTGTCAGTATGGCATTTGATCAGTACCGGGATCAGGCCCGGGCAAAGCGCCACAATGACATCGCGGACATCCGGGCCATCATGGACCAGTACCGGGAACACGGTGATCTTTTCCTCGGCGGCGTCACCATGATCGCAGATGACATGATCACCTTTGTGAAAAGCGATCTTAACATTTTCGGCATCGGTGTGCTGCTGTTTCTCATTCTCACCCTGTCGCTCATTTTCAGACGCGTGCGATGGGTGGTCCTCCCCCTGATCTGCTGTTTTTCCGCAGCCATTGCCATGATGGGCATTCTCGGACTCACCGGGTGGGAAGTCACGGTGATCTCGTCGAATTTCATCTCCCTGCAGCTCATCATCACCATGGCCCTGACCATCCATCTCGTGGTCCGGTACCGGGAACTGCTCCGCGAGACGCCAAACGCAGACCAGCGGGATCTCATTCTCCGGACGGTTCGGTTCATGGTAAAGCCATGTTTATATGCCGTGCTCACCACCCTCGCCGGATTCGGTTCCCTGGTCTTTTCAAACATTCTGCCGATCATCAATTTCGGCTGGATGATGATCGCCGGTATCACGGTATCGTTTTTCATCGTCTTCACCCTCTTCCCCACCCTGCTGCTCATCATCGGAAAACAGGCTGGCAGCGGCGGCGGTGGTTCCCGGATCTCCCTCACCGGCATTCTTGCCCGGTTTACCGACCGGTTTGGAAATCAGGTGGTCATCGTGTGCGCGGTCGTTTTTATCATCAGCATCATCGGTGTGAAGCGGCTCGAGGTTGAAAATTGTTTTATCGATTATTTCAAGGAATCAACGGAAATCTATCAAGGCATGCGGGTGATCGACCGGGAACTGGGCGGCACCACCCCCCTGGATGTCATCGTCTCCTTTTCCCCGGACGGCATCCAGACACCCGGAGAAACAAAAACCGCACAGCCCGCCGTTTCATCCCGGACCGATACGGTACCCTCTGATCCAGCAGCCGCTGACGATGACCTTGAGGATGGATTTGCTGAATTCGATGATTTCAATGAATTTCAAACCGCAGAGGATGACGAAAAATACTGGTTCACCTCCGATAAAATGGAGATCATCCGAAATGTTCACGATTACTTAGAATCCCTCAGCGCCACCGGAAAAGTGCTTTCCTTAGGCACCATGCTGGCCATTGCGGAAACCTTCAATGAAGGAACCCCCCTGGATACCTTCCAGCTGGCCCTGATCTACGAAGCGATTCCTGACGCGTTCAAAAACCTGGTGCTGACGCCTTATGTCTCCATCGCAAACGACGAAGCACGGTTTTCCGTCCGGATCGTGGATTCAGAAAAAAGTCTGCGCCGCAACGCCTTTCTCAACCAGGTCAAAACCGAGCTGGAGACGAAAATCGGTCTGAAACCCGGCCAATACAAGCTGGCCGGCATGATGGTCCTATACAACAACATGCTCCAGAGCCTCTACCAGTCCCAGATCCTTACCTTGGGTTTTGTGGTGCTCGCTCTCATGATCATGTTTCTCATTCTCTTCCGGTCCCTGAAAGTGGCCCTCATCGCCATCTTTCCGAACCTGTTCGCCATCTTTTTTGTTCTCGGATTCATGGGCTGGGCAGGGCTGCCGCTGGATATGATGACCATCACCATCGCTGCCATCAGTGTCGGCATTGCCGTTGACAACACCATCCATTATATCCATCGTTTCAAAAGCGAAATTCCAAAAGACAGGGACTACCGCGCTGCCATGCACCGGTGCCACGAGAGTATCGGTCATGCCATGTACTATACGTCACTGACCATCATCATGGGGTTTTCTATCCTGGCACTTTCCAACTTCATGCCCACGCTCTACTTTGGGCTGCTCACCAGCCTGGCCATGTTCATCGCCCTGTTCGCAGCCCTCACCCTGCTGCCTCAGCTGATCATTCTGGTAAAACCGTTTAAATAAGCAGCAACATGCCTCCGGCGGATCTGCCGGTGGCATGGATGCTTTTATTCGCGCCGGCTCAACTGGTCTGCTATCCGTGTGGTCGAATAGCCGTCCAGAATCTGAACCCGCCGCACCTCGCCGCCATAGGCTTCGACCACATCGCGGCCAACGATTTCATGCAGGGCGTAATCCGATCCTTTGACCAGGATATCCGGCTTCAGGGCGCCGATCAATTCCAGGGGGGTGTCTTGTTCAAAAATCACCACCGCGTCCACACAGGCAAGCGCACTCAATACGGCAGACCGATCCCGTTCGGTGAGAATGGGCCGCGCAGGGCCTTTGAGCCGTCTCACGGATGCATCCGAGTTCAGTCCCACCACCAGGCAGTCTCCCTGGGCACGCGCCTGTTCGAGGAGCTGGATATGCCCCGGATGCAGCAGATCAAAGCAGCCATTGGTAAAAACCACCTTGAACCGTCGATCCTGCCATTCGACCACCTGACAGGCAGCCGCATCGCGGGACAGGATTTTGTCCTGACGTCCCACACCGTCATCCGGATCTCCGTAAGCATAATCGGCGGCAAGCGCGTCGAGGTTTACCGGCCGGGTTCCCAGCTGGCCCACCACAATTCCGGCTGCCCGGTTTGCCAGATCGGCAGCGACAGCAAAGGGGATTCTGAGCGCCAGACCGGCGGCAAACACGGCAATGACCGTATCGCCTGCACCGGAAACATCAAAAACCTCTCGCGCCCGGGATGGGATAAAATACGGAGGCCGCTCACCTGTCACCAGGCACATGCCCTTACCGCCCCGGGTCACCAGCAAGGCATCCAGAGAGAATTTCCGGCACAGGGTTTTCGCCGCGTTGCTCATTTCAGACGGGACCCGGTCAAGACCTGCGCCGGCAACGGCTTCAAACTCAGCCGTATTCGGCGTAATGGCCGTTGCGTAGCAGTACCGCTCCCAATCCGTCCCCTTGGGGTCCACACACACCGGGACACCCGCCTTTCGGCATTTTTCGATTACGGCTTCAGTGAATCCACTGCGCCCAAACACCCCTTTTCCGTAATCGGACAGTATCACCCCATCGGCATCCACAAGCCGCTTTTCAAATGCCTCCATCAGCCGGTCACCGGCTGTTTCCGGTATGGGGTGGTCGCACTCTTTGTCCAGCCGGAACAGCTGCTGTCCCTGGGACATGATCCGTGTTTTCGTGATGGTGGGCCGATCATCCGCCACTTCCAGATGGCCGTCCACCCCTTTTTCATCAAACAGATGGTACAATCGATCAGCGGGCTCATCTGTCCCGCAGATCCCCAAAAGCTGGACCTGACAGCCCAGACTGGACAGGTTGGCGGCCACATTGCCGGCACCGCCGAGTACGTCCGTGGTCTCTTGTGTCCGCACCACCGGCACCGGTGCTTCCGGGGAGATCCGGTTTACCGTTCCCCACACATAGCGATCAAGCATAACATCACCCATCACCAGCAGTTTTGCCTGGCTGAAATCCGGAAGATGACGCATCAGATGGCCTCCGTTTCCCGGCAGATCGCCGTTTCAATCATGCCGGCCCAGTAATGAAGGATCAGGATATGCATTTCCTGAATCCGCGCCGTCACCCGGCCGGGGACGATCACCGGATAATCGGCGTTTTTTGCCATGATACCGCCATCCTTTCCCAAAAGCGCCACCGTTATCAACCCCGTTTCTTTTGCCTGCATCAGAGCGGCATTCGCATTGGGGGAATTTCCCGAGGTGGAAATGGCGATCAGCCCATCCGCCCGGCACCCCAGCCCGGCCACCTGGCGGGCAAAGACCTGCTCAAAGGCATCGTCATTTGCCACGGCCGTCATCACCGAGGTATCCGTGGTCAGGGCAATGGCCGGAAAGGCCGGACGATCCGTTTCAAACCGGCCGATCACCTCGGCGGCAAAGTGCTGAGCATCAGCGGCAGATCCGCCGTTGCCGCAGATCAGGAGTTTTCGCCCGCTGAGAACCGTTTCAGCGAGTCGTTTTCCCACCGTTGTGAGCAGGGGCTCCATGGCGCGCACCTGGTCGAGGAGCCGGGCGTGTTCTGTGCAGATTTCATTAAACATAGATGACAATGGCTGTGCCTTTAGTTAGGATGTTCGAGCGGCAATTTCATACACAGCTGCCGCCAAGAGGGGGATCATGATCTCGTGATGACCGGTAATGGCGTAGCCCGCGCCACCGGTCATGACCGGCCGCTGGACCACATTCACCGACGGCCGATAGTGTTGGATCATGTCCATGTTCACGGTGGTAAAACCGGTTATCCCCGGTTTCAGATTACGGGCGACACTCAGGGCTTTTAAGAAAACTTCTGGCAGGATCACCGCGCTCCCCAGATTCAGCACCACCCCGCCGCCGGTGAGATGGCTCACGGACGCGGCCAGAATCCGGAAATCCCGATGCGAGGCCTCGCCAATGGCAGCCCCGTCTGCTGTGGGATGCTGGTGAACGATGTCGGTTCCCATGGCCACGTGAAGGGTGTAGGGAATGCCGTTCTGATAGGCGCATCCGATCAGGGCCCGCTGCAGATGGGGCGGATCCGCTTCGACGAGCAACCGGCCCACGGTTTCCCCAAACCCGTCGCTCTGCCGGGCGGCTGTCCCGGCCGCGCGATTCACCAGTTCGGCCGTATCAGCGGCCATGCCAAAGGAACCGTCTTCCAACTGGGCACCCACATCCTCGGAGGTGTGTCCGAACAGGGCCAGCTCCGCATCATGAATGGCGGCCGCCCCGTTGGATGCTAGATGCGTGACAAACCCGGCGTCCATCAGTCCGGCCAGCACCGGCGAACAGCCCGCCTTGATCACATGACCGCCGATCATGACAATCACCGGTTTGTTATCCTGACGTGCCCGGACAATGGCGGCGGCAACCGTTTTTAAGTCTTTAGCCCTGAGGATATCCGGCAGGGCATCAAGGAAGGCCGAGACCGCCATCCCCGCGTGCAGGGGTTTTGCTTCAAAAAACGTCTGTACCTTCGACGGCCGGTCCGCCGCGGAATATGTCCGTACGCCTGTCAGGTCGGCTTCTGAATATCGTCCCATTTTTCTCTCCAGTAACGAGCGTTGTTTATCAAATGTCCTGACCGAAAACAATCCTGCTTTTCAAAATCCCAAATCCACCCTACTAAAAACAGTGCCCAATTGCCTGACCAAGTAACGTACCAAGGAAAAAGATATAAACTTGTAACACCGAAAACCCCATCCGGGGCACAGAAACAACATGTCATAGTTGTGCCTGGACAAAGTCATGCTTAAGGTCCTTGACAAGCTTTTTATGATTTGTCATACTTTGCTAAACAAAAAAAAGGTTTTCTCCATATCCATTTTTTCAAAATCTAATGAGGGAAAGAGAATATGAAAAAAATTATAAAATTGAGTTTAGCTGTATATTTAGCTTTTAGCACCCTATTATATGCAGATACTTTAGAAAACGCTTTTGCCAATTCAAAAATAAAAGGTGAAATTAAGGCACAGTACTTTAATATAGAACCTTTTTTGGATAAGGAAAATGATAGTATCTTTGTCTTTGGCGGCAACTTAAATTGGGTTACAGAAAACTATTATGGTTTTAATGCGGGCGTAACGTTTCAAGCTTCTCATGTCGAACATATTGATATTAAAAATGAAAATAATTTTGTAGCCACAATGGATGCCGCTGGGGCAGTAATGTCTGAATCTTACTTACAATACACGTTGGCAAATACGAGTATAAAAGCTGGAAGACAATATATTGCTACAAATTTAATGGCAGGTTCTGATTCCAGAATGATTAAGCAATCTTTTGAAGGTGTTACTATTATAAGTAAAGATATCCCTGATACTATTTTAACTTTGGCTTATATCGATAAGTATCAAGACAGAACAGATGGAAACGGAAATCCAGGAAACTTTAACCACTTCGAAGATGGGGCATGGACTATTCATGCAGAAAATCGTTCAATTGAAAATCTTACATTAAAAGCACAATATTTAGATGTAAATAGTATCGCGGCAAACAGTGATAAAGACGCAGCATATTTGGAGGTTGGCTATGCTCTTAAAGGGTTTACTGTCGCCGCTCAATACCTAGATACATCAAATGGAAATGTAGATGGTAAACTATATGGATTTAAAGTTAGCGGGAATATCGGAATCGTTAATTTGACAGGACTTTACTCAACGACAGATGATGATGGCGCGCTTTATTGTGGTGTTGGTTCAGGTGCGGATCCATCATTTACAGCGTTACCATTACACGGGGGAAGTGTAACTTATACCAAAGAGACAAATACGATAGTTGGTATTATCGGTACAAAGTTAGCAGGTGTTACACTAGTGGGCTATTATGGTGAAGTGCATACAGATGATCTCTCACTTCCGTATAGTCAAATTGATGCATTTGGTGGTTTTGCACAATATTCCTTTACTAAAAATTTTTCAGCCAAAATGATGTATGAAAGTGCAGATTTTAATACATTAAAAAATGATGATAATATTTTTAGGATTTATACTTCATATAAATTCTAATGTCCTCGCTGGGAGCGAAAATGAAAATAGAGAAAAAATGAAATGTTAAATAATTTATCTATTTGACTTTATTGTAAATTTCAACAATATCTATACGGAAATTATACGTGGATGTTTCATCTCCTATTGCCGTCATCTTGCGTTTTTCCTATGTTTGTAACTCCCATTCGTGTATCTGAATCCCCATCCGGCCCCGTTTTTTTACCGGCCGCCGGATGGGTATCAAACGCGCCGCCGGCAAACAGGTCCATAAACGGCTTGAAGGACGGCATCCCACTCATGGTCCGGCGGGTCATTTCAGACCAGTCCGTTCCCATGGAAAGCATGCGCATGAACTGTTCGTCAAATGCCGCTTTCTGGGAGACGTAGGTATAAATGGTCTGCAGCAGATACTTGTCAAAAAACTCCACCAGGAGATTGTCGCCGTACCGAATGATCAGGTGAAGCAGCGGCGACGGCAGCAAGGCTTTTTTGTTCTTTGCCTCTTCGAGAATCACCTGGGTGAGAATAAAGGCCGTCACATCCTCCTGTGTATTCGAGTCATACACCTCCACCTGTTTTCCTTCCCGAATCATGTCAGAAAGCTCTGCAAGGGTGATGTAACGGCTCTGCCGGGTATCATAAAGCCTGCGATTCGCGTATTTCTTGATTTTAATTGGCTCTTTCTGTGTCACATTCCCTCTTTTCCCCGCAATGTCTTTTCGGTCTATTATTTGGCGGCTGTCTGACGACAGGTTAGTTCAGGACGCATGGCAGGTGATTTTTTAAATGTCATTTACCATCGTATGGTTTCATCACTGTTGAAAAGCCTAATTTTCAGGTTCAGCTGATTTCCAGATCCACGCGCAGGGCATCCGCGTGTCACTTCCGGCGGGCCAGCAAGTCCAGGGCATTCTCCTGGAGCTGCTGAAAAGCGGTCTCCGGAAGTCCGCACCCGCTGACCACCTGACTGGCCATGGCTGCATCCATGAGATCTCTCGGACTGTGGCTGTCCGTGTTCACCACAAGCCTTGCACCGGTACGTTCCGCGGCCCGGGCCACATGGCCATTGGTAAAGCTGTGACCGCCCCGACAGGAAATTTCCAGGAAAACACCACGCTCCGCTGCACGCTGCGCGTCTTCATCCGAAATCAGGCCCGGATGGGCAAGGATATCCACGCCGGCTTCAATAGCCGCACGGTTGGTACCCGGCGCCACCGGTTCCACAATGGTCTCTCCGTGTACAACGACGATCCGTGCCCCGCAGTCCCGGGCCTGGGCAGCACAGTCTGCAATCAGGGCCGGCGGCACATGGGTGATTTCGATGGCAGGAATGACCGTTATCTGGGTCAGCACCTGGTTGAGCGCATCTGCGACCTTCACCAGACGGGGAACGATGAAGTCAATATTCGACATGTCCCCGTGATCGGCAAGCCCAATATGGCTGAGGCCTTTTTCTTCGGCTCTTCGCACCAGCTCCGACGGTGCCAGCTCTCCATCACTGAAAAACGTATGTGTATGCAGATCGATCATCGTTTAAACCTTGTATTTTCCAAAATCATCCGGTGACAGGCCGGCAAGATATTCTGCCCATTTTTTACCTTCTTCACTGTCATCCTCGATTTCGCCCTCCGGGGTTTTTACTTCCGTCTCAGACATATTGAGAACATGTTCCGCAGCATAAATGCGGGCTTTAAGCCTGACCGCCAGGGCAATGGCATCACTGGGTCTGGCATCCAGGCTGAATTCCGTGTTTTCATCCTTAAAAAAAATCCGGGCGTAAAACGTATTTCCCTTGAGATCACAGACCTCTATCCGGGTCAACTCTTTTTTTACCTGATCAATGAAGGTGCAGAACAGATCGTGGGTCATGGGCCGTTCAAACGTGACATCCTGAAGGGCCGAGATAATGGACGCCGCTTCCGGAAGCCCGACCCATATGGGCAGCGTCCGGTCTCCGATGATCGATTTTAAAACCAGGATAGGCGTTTTCGAGTCAGGATCCAGGGTGATTGTCGCTATCTGCATTTCAACCCGCATGGTCTCCTCCTTTCACGGCCTGCCCTTTTTCTTGTCGTTGCAGGCGTCTGTTTCCGCGATGCGGTTCTGTCAGACACGACTGCCAGACAGGGAATGGGGTTTTGCCGTATCGATCCGGACACGCACGCACTGACCGACCAGGTCTGATTCATCCGCCCCCGGCGCTGCTGTGAAATTCACCACCTTGTTGTGCGGGGTCCGGCCGCTCCACTGGATGGGCCTGTCCCGGTTTTCCTTCTGGCTCCGCTTACTGACTCCTTCGACCAGCACTCTCTGGACAGTTCCCACATAGGCGGCGTTCCGCATGCGGGTATTTTCATCCTGAAGCGCCAGCAGCCGTGCCAACCGCTCTTTTTGAACCGCCAGGGGCAGTTTTTTCTTAAATCGGGCCGCCGGTGCCACCTGTCTGTCTGAATAGATGAACGCAAATAATCCATCATAGCCGATGGTTTTCACCAGATCCAGGGTCATCTGAAAGTCGTCATCCGTCTCTCCGGGAAAGCCGACGATCATATCCGATGACACGGCCAGTCCGGGCCGGGCCGCGCGCAGCCGCTCGATCCGGTCGATATAGCGCTCCCGGGTATAATGGCGGTTCATCCGCTTGAGCACAGCATCTGAACCGGACTGAACCGGCAGATGGATATGCGGGCACAGTTTTTCGATGTCCCGATAGGCCGCGATCAAAGCATCGGAAAGGTCCTTGGGATGGGACGTGGCAAAACGGATGCGCTCGAGCCCGTCAATGTCACTCACCCTCCAGAGCAGCTCGGAAAAATCAGGCAGGCCTTCTTTTTTGCCGTAACTGTTCACATTCTGGCCGAGCAGGGTCACTTCACGGGTTCCCGCCGCAACCCGGCGTTTGATTTCATCGATAATCCCTTTTGGCTCACGACTTTTTTCGCGGCCGCGCACATACGGCACCACGCAGTAGGTGCAAAAATTATCACACCCCTGCATGATCGTGACAAAGTCTGATACCGGTGTTTTCCCGTAAATGCGGGTAGGATACCGTGCTTCGTCGATCTCATGACAAAGCCCGGTCTCCACCCGGGAGGACCGGTTTGCCTCCTGCTGGCGGACCAGCTCGGGCAGCCGGCCCACGGCATCGGTTCCCAGAACCAGATCCACATGCGGCATCCGTTTGAGCAGACGTTCGCCTTCCTGCTGGGCAACGCACCCGGTCACACCGACAATCATATCCGGCTTTTTGGCTTTCATCTGGGCTGTGCGGCCCAGAAAACTAAAGGCTTTTTCCTCAGCCTTTTCACGAATGGTACAGGTATTGACCAGAATCAGGTCCGCAGTATCCGGGGTATCCACCGCTTCATACCCGTCTTCGGCCAGAAGCCGCGCAAACTGATCAGAGTCATAGACATTCATCTGACATCCGATCGTATAGATATATAGCTGTTTCATGTATCCAATCTTGTTGGCGTATGGGGTGATTTGAACCATTTCCTGAATAGGCATCTTCCCGCGCATCCAGAAATTAAAAAAACGGGTTTATGGGATGATATGCCGGGCGTAAACCGAAAAAAGCGCTAACACCCGTCAGTCTGACGGTTCAATGCGGATTTCTTCAGACAGTCCGGTTATCACCTGATGCACAGCCGCTTCACAACCGGGCGCGGTTCGGATCAGGATAAGCCCATCAGCCGCATTCAGTGTGGTCACGGTTCCGATACCGTCTGAGGCTTCAACAATATACCGGATATAGCCGATATCTTTTTTTTCAACCCGATACGTTGTTTCCCGAGACTCCATTATCCTCCTTTATACACGTTATCAGACTATCACCCGGGCTTACCGATCTGCAATGAAAATTCTCTACAAATCCGACATAACAGGCATGGGGCCCCCGACTCATTTCCGCTGCGTTTCTCCATTGCCTGATGGCACCCCTGCATGATATACACTCCACCTATGAAGCCTGCCTGGATACATCACGCACCCAACCCGGACCGGATTCGGGACCTCTGTTTGCACATGGGCTGTTCTCCACTGCTTGCCGGTCTTCTGGTCTCGCGCGGGGTCGAAACACCCGACGCAGCCAATGCCTGGCTGCATCCGTGCTTTGCTCAGCTCCGGTCCCCGGACGCGCTTTACGGCATGGATGCAGCGGTTGACCGCGTGGTCGCTGCCATTCACAAAAACGAAACCATCATGATTTTTGGTGATTATGATGTAGACGGTGTGACGGCAACCCTCATTGTCAAGGAATTTCTCGAGCACACCGGCACACCGGTCATCCCCCTGATCCCCCACCGGGTCGAGGACGGCTACAGCATCAAACCCCACCATATTACCAGAAATGCAATGGACGCGGGGGTCAGCCTCATTATTACCGTTGACTGCGGCATCGGCAGCAACGCGGCTGTGGACGCCGCCAATGCCGCAGGCATTGATATGATCATCACCGATCACCATGAAGCGGGGGACACCCTGCCGAACGCCATTGCCATCATCGACCCCAAGCAGCCGGATTGCAATTCCGGCCTTCGCAATCTTGCCGGCGCCGGCGTGGCATTTTACCTGATTATCGCCGTCCGGGCACGGCTGCGAACCGAAGGCTTCTGGCGCACGCGCAAAGAACCCAACCTGAAATCGTTCTGCGATCTTGTTGCCCTGGGGACCATTGCAGACATTGTCCCCCTGACCGGTGAAAACCGCATCCTCGCCTGGGCCGGACTGGAGGTAATGAGAACCCGCCCGCGTCCGGGCATTCTGTCTTTGATGGCCGCCAGCAAGGTAACACCAGCGTCCATTGACAGTGAAGCCGTGTCCTTTCGCATGGCTCCGCGCCTGAATGCGCCGGGCCGGATTGAACGGGCCGATGTCTCGCTGGCGCTTTTGTCTGCTGCCAGTGTTGCGGAAGCCGCGCCCATCGCCGATGAACTAACACGGATCAACACCCTGCGCCAGCAGATGGAGCGGGAAACTACCCGGTCCATCATCGACCACATCAATGCCAACCCGGAGCTCATGGAAGCCCCGTGTCTTGTCATGGCAGACGATAGCTGGCACCCGGGTATTCTGGGCATTTCGGCCTCCCGACTGGTCAACCGCTATCATAAACCGGTGATCCTCATTGCGGTGAAAAACGCTGCCTGCCAGGGATCTGGCCGGAGCATCCCGGGTGTTGACCTTGTCGCCTGTCTTTCTGCTTGCAGCGACCATCTCACCGGATTCGGTGGTCATGCCATGGCTGCCGGGGTCCGGCTCGACGCCCGAGATCTTCCTGCGTTCAATCAGAGATTCCGATCCGCGGTTGACGCGCAGACCGCCGGTATGACGGCCGCCGTATCCGAGCTGTCCATTGATGCGGTTATCACCTTTGACCGGATCACGGAAGCCAGCATCCGGGAAATCTCCCGCATGGCACCCTTCGGGGAAGCAAATCCCGAACCGGTGTTTCAATCAGACCACATCCACGTTATTCACGCCGCGCCCCTGGGCACCGGCGGTCACTGGCGGCTCATGCTCGAGCAGACCGTAAGCGGACGCTCCTACAAAATTGAAGCGGTCTGGTTCAACGGACCCCAGCAGTTCCCTGCACGTGTCGTTTTTGAAAAAATCGCCTATCATATGCGCATCAATGACTGGAACGGCCGGCAGCGGGTCCGCCTCTCCATTCTGGCTGCGGTATCGTAAAAGCTGCACCCGACAACCGGTTAACCGGCTGTATCTTAAAATTAAAATTTGTTTACATGAGAAAAAACTGAGTTTTTACTTGCTATTTTTAGGCAAACGACCCTATTATTTTCTGTTGAATTGTTCAACCGGCTGCACTGAGCTGTTTCAGTGCCGAACCTAAGGGAGATTCTATGGCCAAGGTGTTTCGACCCAGTAGCCGGGAATCCCGGATACTCTCTCGTATCGAATCATCCCGGGAACGCACCCGCCGGCTTTCTATCCAGGCGATCCGCGAACAGGCTGCACCCATGAGCAATGCCATTGCGTCAAAGCTTGTCGAGGAACATCTGGTCGAAACGGTGAGTAAAAATTCCCTAGAAGAGCAGATCTTAATGACTCTTGAAGAGATGCTTCACATGGATGATTTTGATATCGACTTCAAAGTTGCGCCGTTCCGGAATCTTGTTTCCGATGCCAATATTGTCAGTCTATATGTCACGGCCTTTGTCATCGAAACCATGATCGACCACAAAGATGTGATCGACATTTTCGGATCGGATGATGAAATCTATCATTCCATCAACAGACAGGTGAACAAGTTCATCTCCGTCTCTTGATGATGTTCGTTTTCAACGACTGGGTTTGCTCGGCCCACGGAAAAGGGGGCAGCTGATTGTCAGCTGCCCCCTTGGTCGTTTTACCGTCCCTGTCCGCATCCGGTCTCGAAGAAAAATCGCGTTTCGCCAAATGCCGGTTTAAGCGCATCCAGCCAGCTGGCTTGCCCATCGAACCGGGCAAAAAAGACCCGGTTGACCCATTCCGGGTTTCTGGCCTGAATAAACTTCAATGCAAACACCTTTTCACCCGCGACTTCCGTTATCCCGTCTACCAGCACCTTGCCGGGTGTCGCAGACATGGACGGCCCGCGAACCGTCCGGCAGAGTCCGGATACCTGGCGATAGGCCTGGGTAAATATCTCATATGCCGACGCCAGGGGCAAATGGAAATAGTCCCTGGGCCCCGTGTCCCGTTCCACAAACATGTAATACGGGATGGCCCCCATGGCGACCTGACGTCGCCACATCTCAGCCCACACATCCGGATGATCGTTGATGTGACGGATCACCGGAGCCTGGCACCGGAGGGTCACGCCCGTATTGATCAGGCGTTTCATGGCCAGCCGGACTGCTTCGGTTGAAAGCTCCCGGGGATGGGAAAAGTGCGACATCACGGTTAGATGATATCCCGCGCTGATCACTTCATCAAACAGCTGAATCACATCGTCTGCGTCCCGGTCGGTGAGGAACCGGTACGGCCAGTAGGCCAGCACCTTTGAACCGATACGGATGGTCGACAGATTTCCCGGTCGTTTTTTCAGGATCCCCCCCAGGTGCTTGCGCAGCTGTTTTGCCGACATGACCATGGGATCACCGCCAGTGAGCAGCAGATCCGTCACTTCCGGATGCGCATCAAGATATCGCACCAGTGTCGATGGATCATCACCGGCAAACTTCAGAGCACCTCCCCACACAAACTGAGCCCACCGGAAACAATAGGTGCAATAGGTATGGCAGGTTTGTCCCTGTCTCGGGAAATAGAGAACGGTCTCCGTGTATTTATGCTGCATCCCCGGTACCGGTTCCCCACCCATCCGGGGAACATTGAGCGCCATCTGGCCTCCCGGATGCGGATTCATCCGAGACTGCACTCTGGCGGCCATTGACCGGATATCCTTTTCAGAAGCGCCGGATCGGATCTGATGCGCCAGCGCACGATAGTCTGCCGCACCTAGCATGCCCGGCTGAGGAAACGTTAGCTGAAACAGGGGATCTGTCGGAATATTCGACCAGTCAATCAGTTCATCGATTACATAAGCATTGATCCGAAATGGAAATACTGCGGAAACAACCCGGATGGCCGTCACCACATCCTCAGGCAGATGCCTCAGCGTCAGCAGCTGGTCCAGGTTGTGTCTGGAATAGGATTTGAATTTTTTTGATTGCATACAATTCAGCTTGTCAAGCATGGCGGTATCTCCTTTCATCGTCCTGGCAGCCGTCTCTGGTCTAACGGTCACCGGTGAATCCGATTCATGTTTCCAATAACAGCCATGGGCCGACCTGGGTTTTCACCGAGGTTTGCCCACAACAAATTATGAAAGAAACGAATCGGTTAATTTCGTTCTTTCATATAAACGATTCACCGCCGGCGGTTTTCGCCGGTTATCGCCGCCAGTATATTTTTATTGTATGTGTTATATTTTTATCTTATCAAATCGAGGATTTTTGTCAAATGTAACCCAAAATCAGTGTGATCCTTACCGAACGCGTGATGAAAAAATGACGAAAAAAACGCTGATGACGATTTTAAATACGAAAAAATCCATTAGCCGTTAAACAGAAACCGTAAAAAATCGCAGCGCCTTCGGTTCAATGCCGTTAGCGAAGCTGAAGGTGTGCCACGGCTTCGATATGATAGGTGTGGGGAAACATATCCACCGGCTGTACTTCCAGAACATCATACCGCGCTTTAAGCGCCAGAAGATCCCGCGCCAGGGTTGCAGGATTGCACGAGACATAGACGATACGTGCCGGTGAAAGGGTGAGGACGGTAGTGACCACATCCTTGTGCATGCCCACACGCGGGGGGTCGATGATCATGAGATCCGGTGTCATACCGAGCCCCGGAAGTACATCCCTGATGTCCCCGCATGCAAACCGGCAATTTGTTACTCCATTGCGTTCACAATTCCTTTTGGCATCGGTCACCGCGCTTTCGATGATTTCCATCCCGATCACCTCTCCGGCTTTTTCCGACAACCAGATGGGAATGGTACCGGTTCCGCTATAGAGATCGACCACACGCTCGTTTCCGGTGAGCTGCGCATACGCACTGACAACTGCGTAGAGGTTCTCGGCCCCCCGGGTATTGGTCTGAAAAAATGAACCAGCTGAGATTTCATAGGTATAGGCCCCCAGCTGATCGATGATCACCGATTCACCGGCAAGCAGGTGTTCAGATTCACCAATGGCTACCCCGGCCTTGCGGGCAGTCACGGTGTTGATCACGGAAACCACTTCCGGAAAGGCGGCAACCAGCGCCTCTGCAATCGGTTTTAAGGTATCAAAATCCGTTTCCTTTGTGACCAGATTAACCATCCACTGATCGCTGCTCACAGAATGACGCAGCATGGCAAATCGCCAGAAGCCTTCATGGTCTTTCAGCCCGTAAGCGGGTTTGCCGGAAGCCAACATGGCCTTTCGGATAAACGCCAGAATCTGGTTGCCGGTTTCCGGCATGAGGTGGCAGGTATGAATATCTATGACCTTGTTAAACGTACCCGGCACATGGAGGCCCAGGCCAAAGCCGGCTTCGGGCTGCGGGTCGCGGTTCATCTCAGAGGGCAGCAACCATCGGCGATCGGTGCAGGAAAACTCCATTTTATTGCGATACCCCATTGTCCTGGGAGATGCCAGCGCCGGATGCACGGTCACTTCCGTGATCCCCCCGATATGCGCCAGCGTGTCCGCTACTTGGGCTGTTTTGTAATGCAATTGTTTTTCATAGCTCAGAAACGGCCATTTGCAGCCACCGCAATAACCCGCATATGCGCATACCGGCTCAATCCGGTCCAGTGAAGGGGAAATCAACGCCTGGGTTCGTGCTTCCGCATACTGTTTTTTTTTCTTGGTAATGCGGGCCAGTACCCGGTCGCCGGGCACCGCGCCCTCGACAAATACAGCCATGCCGTCCACTTTGACCAGTCCCCTGCCCCCAAACGCAAGGTCTGTCACGTCCAGCTCCACCAACGCACCCCGTTTTATTTTCATACGTTCACAAATCCTTATCTCAAAAATACGTCAGCGTTTCGTGACCCGACTGATATCATCCATGACACCGCTAGAAACAATCAACCCCGTGTGTTTTTTGCCGCATCTGCTGCGCTGCATAAAAGACCGGATCCGATAAAAAGCGACGCAACCGCTCATGCGGCTTGCAGAGGAACCCGAATCCTGCTTAAATAGGGGCAGCAGATGACATTTCCGGTCTGCTCTCGATTTTACAAGCGACCTAGTATAGAGAACAGTTGTGTTTATAGCAAGGAGAAGCCCATGCAAACAGCCGCCCATCCCCTATCATTTACGTCCGGCGGATTTCGGCTGGACGGTTTTCTGCACCTTCCCGCGAAAAAGACCGCTGCCGCCCCACCCGTGGTGATCGGGAGTCACGGGCTTGCCAGTGACGGCAACTCCGCCAAGCAGATCGCCCTTGCTGAGCAGCTGAATACGTGCGGTATCGCTTATTTCAGGTTTCATCATAAAGGCTGCGGCACCAGTGAAGGGCATTTTGAATCGGTCACCACCTTGCCGAACCGGTGCGAAGACCTAACTGCCGCCATCGCATACGCGCGATCCCTGCCAGAAACCGGAGACCGATTTGCCCTTTTCGGTTCCAGCCTGGGCGGTGCCACGGCCTTGTCCGTATTTCAGGATCATCCCGAGGCAGCAGCCATTGTTGTGATCGCACCGCCCATTCGCAGCCGTATGCTCACCAAAGCTCCGGAGCATGAAAATGCCGACGCTGCAGTACTGACCCCTGCGTTTTACCGGAAAAATCTGGATTTCGACATCTCAGACCGGCTGCCGGCAATACACCATCTATTGGTTTTTCATGGCAATGCGGATGACATTGTTCCGGTGGACAATGGGCAGGAAACGGTTAAAGCCGCAACCGCACCCAAACAGCTGGTGGTCTTTCAAGGCGGTGACCACCGGATGAGCGCGGCTGCGGATCAGGCGGTGTTTCTGGATACCGCCTGCGCGTGGTATCGGCGTTTCCTCTTACCGGACGAATTGAGCAAATAGAAACCAACGGCTGTTTTTCAAGACAGGGTCGTTTGCGTCTCCTGCGTAAAATGACGATCTTCCCTGTTGTCTGGGGATCTTGTATGCACAGCGTCATCGTCCGTCAACACCCTGGATATACCACGCCAACAGACGCCTGATACTCAGCCCCTGGACCACCAGAGAAAACGCCACCACGCAGTAGGTCATGGTGAGCAGGAGTTCCCGCATCTCGCACGCCGGCAACGACAGGGCCAGCGCTACCGAGATCCCCCCCCGCAGTCCGGCCCAGGTGAGCACACCCGCAGTGCCGGAAGCACTGGCTTTGAAAAGTGCTAACGTTCCCTTGACGCACGCATACCGGGCAAAGAGCACAACCGGGATAGCAACCAGGCCCATAATCAGATGCCAGCCCGCGATGGAGACCAGGACCACTTCAAGCCCGATAAGCACAAACAGAACCGCATTGAGAATTTCATCCACCAAGGCCCAGAACAGGTCCAAATGCTGCCGCGTTTTTTCAGACATGGCCAGCCTGCGGCCATGGTTTCCGATCATCAGTCCGGCCACCACAACAGCAATGGGACCGGAGAGATGCCAGATCAGGGCCAGGGCATAACCGCCTGTGACCACTGCCAGGGTGATGAGAATTTCCACCGGATAATCGTCAATGGACTTCAATGCAACAAATGCGATGCCGCCCAGGACCAGTCCGAGCAGAATTCCGCCACCGATCTCCAGACCCACCAGGTGGCCTACATGGCCGGCACTCAGATGGCTGGTTCCGGTTGCCAGCCCTGCGAGCACCAGAAAGACCACCACGCCGATACCGTCGTTAAACAGAGATTCGCCGGAAATCTTCACCGATAGATCATGGGGGGCACCTGCCTGTTTCATGATTCCGAGCACGGCAATGGGGTCGGTCGGCGAAATCATGGCACCAAAAAGCAAGGCATACATCACTGGCAGGGGCTTGCCGGCCGCCCAGGTAATGCCGTAGATGGCAGCCCCCACGAGAAACGTGGACACCAGCACACCGATGGTTGAGAGCATACCAATCTCTCCCCTGTACGTCCAGAGATCGTCCAGGTTCACATGGAGCGCGCCGGCAAACAGAAGATATGACAAGAGCCCCACCATCAGGGTTTCATTGAAATCAACTCCCTGAATCCAGGTTTCAAGGCCTGGGTGAACGCCCATGCTCCCGGAAAACCGGACACAGATCGCCAGCACAATGGAAAATATCAGCAGCCCGATGGTCGGCGGCAGTTTGAGAAACCGGACATTCAAAAAGCCGAACACGGCACATAAGGTAAAGACAATGGCAAGGGCTTTAAAGAAGATCATGGAGGCTCCCTGATCATTTGGGGTTCAAGACAACCGTCGCGTTGATTCCATCGACAAACCTGCAAGGCATTTGGTCCTGCATCGACGGTCTCGGCTCAAATGCCACGACAACACCCGAGATACGTTAAACAAAAAAAAGCATGGCAATCTTTACGATTTTTCCATTTACAAAGCGCCCGTTCCGGATTATTTAACATCTCTCATGCAACACGACCCCTCCAATCGATCCCGATGGAAACCTGCGTTCCCGCATACGGGTATCGACGTACCAGAAGGAGCAGATTTTGAAACGGCTCATCCTGCTTGCCGTCATCATTCTCATCATGTCAGCCGTGTGCGTGTCTCTGGGCGTGCAGCACATGAGAACCTATGCCAACACCCCGCTCGAGACCGATGCCCGGCACATTTCCCTCACCATCCGCAAGGGAGACACGCTCTTTGATGTCATTGCAACGCTTCGTGAGGCAGGTCTGGACATCTCATCCCGTAAATTTAGACTCATTGCCCGATACACAAAATACGACACCCAGCTGCATGCCGGAGATTTTTACATCAGCACCGGATTCACCCCCATCGAACTCCTGAAATATCTGGCAGAGGGAAAGGTCCGACTCTATCGGCTGACCATTCCAGAAGGCTTCACACTTTCGCAGATTGCCGGGCGTGTCGCGGCCCTGCCCTGTGGAATAAAAAAAGCGGACTTCATTGCAGCTGCAGCCGCAGAAACCTGGCGCAACCGCCTTCAGATTCCCACACAAAACCTTGAGGGCTACCTGTTTCCAGATACCTATTATTTTCCCCTGCAAACGGATGCTGACGCGGTGGTGAGCGCCATGGCCCATCGATTTTCTTCTGTATTTACAGATGCATGGAAGCAACGCGCAACAACAATTGGGTTATCCCCCCATCAGGTGGTGACCCTGGCCTCAATCATTGAAAAGGAGACCGGCGCCCCCGAGGAACGCCCGCGGATCGCATCGGTGTTTCACAACCGCCTGAAACGCGAGATGCGGCTGGAATCAGACCCCACGGTGATTTACGGCATCCCTGATTTTGACGGCAATATCACCCGCAAGCACCTGAAAACCTGGACGCCCTACAATACCTACCGGATCAACGGGCTTCCGCCCGGCCCCATTGCCAATCCCGGTGCAGCAGCACTCCATGCGGCCCTCTATCCTGAAACTACGGAGTTCATCTTTTTTGTTTCAAAACAAAATGGGTCGCATCACTTTTCAAAGAACCTGCGTGAACACAACAAAGCTGTGATTAAATACCAGCTGCGACGGTAACCCTCCCGTTCATGCCATCCGTTTACCAAGGGCGATTGGCTGCTTGAAATCAATAAAAAAACCGTTGCCAGGGTATCCGGGTTTTTTCAGCATTGCAGCGGGGGACGCAGGGGTGATCGGGAATACACATCTTCTAAAAGAGGACTGGTGATTCCCGCGTTGAGATAGTGATACCCGAGTGAGGCAATCATGGCAGCATTGTCTCCGCAATAGTGCTGCGGGGGAACATAAAACTGCCTGCCGGCTTTTTCCGCATCCTCTGACAAACGGCTTCGCAGACCCCGGTTTGCCGCAACGCCGCCCACCAGGACCACATGTCTGCAGGACTTCACTGCTGCCGCATGCATGAGTTTGCAACTGAGCACGTCAACCACGGATGCCTGAAACGCCCGTGCAATTTCAGCCACATCCGGCTGGGTGTGCGGATCTGCGGAAATAAAACGGCTAACCGCTGATTTAAGGCCGCTGAAACTAAAATCAAATCCGTTTTTATCCAGAAAGGGTCTGGGAAATGTCACCACCGGTACCGTGTTTTTTTCAGCCGCCGCATGGGCCAGATCGTCGATCACCCTGCCGCCCGGGTAACCGAGGCCGAGCATTTTAGAGACCTTGTCATAGGCTTCACCGGCTGCATCATCCCGGGTCTGTCCCATCCATTCCACATCCATGGGGCTTTTCACATAATAGATCGCGGTATGCCCCCCTGAGGCGAGCAGTGCGACATAGGGATATTCCGGCGGATGATCACCGAGAAAAATCGAATGCAGATGCCCGGCCAGATGATCCACACCGATCCAGGGAATCCCCCGGGAAAGGGCAAACGCCTTTCCGAAGGAATAGCCCACAAGCAGGGCCCCCACCAGACCGGGTCCGCGGGTCACGGCCACACCGTCAATCCCTTCCGGACCGATGCCGGCAGTGTCAAGGGCTTCGGTTACCACCGGAACAATGGCTTCAAGATGCTGTCGCGACGCCAGCTCCGGCACAACCCCGCCAAAGGAATGATGAACATCTATCTGGGTGGCAACCACAGAGGAAAGAACGGACATGCCGTCTCTGACAACGGAAGCGGCGGTCTCATCACACGAAGATTCAATACCCAGAACGATCATGACAGCCGGTTAGACCCATGCCACCTGTGGATCGGCATCACTGTCGCGCTGGACCACATCACCGATCATAAACGCGGTTTCACCTTCCATGGAATTAAAAATATCAAAGACATCCTGGGCGCATTTGTCCGGCACCACGACCACCATCCCGATACCGTTGTTGAACGTACGCATCATTTCATCCGGCGCAACGTTTCCAGCATCCTGGAGAAAAGAAAAAATAGGGGGTATCTCCCAGCTGTTTTTTTCAATGCGGACCTTACACCGGTTGGGAAGCACCCGGACCACGTTTTCCCCAATACCGCCGCCGGTGATATGGGCAAGCCCATGAATTGGCTGACGCTTGACCAGCTGCTGCAGGGTTTCCGCATAAATCCGGGTCGGTGTGAGAATCGCCTCACCAAGGCTGCACCCAAGGGCTTCCACATGGGAATCCACGGTAAGTCCCAGATGGTCAAAACAAATCTTACGGACAAGGGAGTACCCGTTACTGTGCAGGCCGCTGGAGGCGAGTCCGATGAGCTTGTGACCCACATGGATATCCGAGCCGTCAATAATCTTTTCATTATCCACCAAACCAACGGCAAACCCGGCCAGATCATATTCTCCCGGCTGATACATGTCCGGCATCTCGGCGGTTTCTCCACCAATCAGTGCGCATTGGGCCTGACGGCACCCCTCGGCAATGCCGGAAATAATGTGAGTGGCTGTTTCGGTCCGCAGCACGCCCATAGAAATATAATCCAGAAAAAAAAGCGGTTTTGCGCCCTGTACGAGGATATCATTGACGCACATGGCCACCAGGTCTATGCCGACCGTGTCATGCTTATCCATCATGAAAGCGACTTTGAGTTTGGTCCCCACACCGTCGGTAGAACTGACCAGCACCGGGTTTTCAATATTGGCAAGGCTCAGTGAAAAAAGCCCGCCAAAGCCGCCGATTTCACCCATCACACCGGACCTGGGGGTCTGCTTTGCAATCTCCTTGATTGCACGTACCAGCTGATTGCCTTTGTCAATATCGACACCCGCATCGGCATACGACATCGATTGGGTCATTGATCACTCCCTTATGAATGAAGTTCCATCCAGATTAAATTATCCACAACCACCCAAAAAGTCAAAACATTTTTTTTGACAATATCGCTTTCTTATTGTATTCATTGATCATTATTTAATCATCAAAGCGCATGTGTTCTATGTCATTAAATAATAATTAC
This sequence comes from Deltaproteobacteria bacterium, assembly GCA_002748835.1. Taxonomy (GTDB): domain Bacteria; phylum Desulfobacterota; class Desulfobacteria; order Desulfobacterales. The sequence continues at coordinate 2,867 of PDTL01000020.1, read as the reverse complement.
AAATAGGTATCGATACATTGAAGGCCACTTCAATTTCACTCATTAACAAATGAACTAAAGAAATAAAATCTAACTATCTGGATTACTCTATGGAACAGATCAATATTGGATTGCTCGGATGCGGAACCGTCGGGACGGGCGTATCACGCATTCTGCTCAGTCAGCAAGACCTCCTGGCCTCCCGTGTTGGCGCCATGCTGGTGCTCAAACGTATTGCCGACCCTGAACCGGATAAAAAACGGAGTCATCCCATTCCCCGGGCATTGTTCACCACAGATGCCTATGATGTGGTCAATGATCCTGAAATCGATATTATCATCGAACTCATCGGCGGCACCACCATCGCGTGCGAGTTGGTCGAAGCTGCCATCCAGAACGGCAAGCAGGTGGTGACAGCCAACAAGGCGCTGCTGGCTGAAGACGGCAACCGCCTCTTCGCGCTTGCCCGTGAAAAGGGCGTCGACATTGCCTTTGAAGCCAGTGTTGCCGGCTGCATTCCCATCATTAAAACCCTCCGGGAATCACTGGTTGGCAACGAAATCTTCTCCATGAACGGTATCCTGAACGGCACCTGCAACTTCATCCTGACCCGGATGACCCATAGCGGGGCCTCTTTTGAAGCAGCCCTGAAAGAAGCTCAGGATAAAGGTTTTGCCGAAGCAGACCCCACGCTGGACATTGAAGGCATTGACGCTGCCCATAAACTCGCCCTGCTCTCCGCACTGGCATGGGGAACACCGATTGATCTGGACGCCGTGTATGTCGAGGGGATCAATGGGCTGAGCCATCTGGATGTTCACTATGCATCCGAGTTTGGTTACCGCGTAAAACTCATTGCGCGTGCGGAAAACAAAAACGGAAAGATCAGCACCCGTGTTCACCCGGCCATGATCCCCTTGAACGACATGTTGTCCAACGTTGAAGGGTCTTTCAACGCCCTCAGCGTCAAGGCCGATGCCATTGGTGAGATGGTACTGTACGGCCATGGCGCCGGCATGATGCCGACGGCCAGCGCTGTTGTCAGCGATACCGTTGACCAGGCCAGAAACCTGCTTTCCGCATCCGGTTTGCGGTTTATCCAGACCGGTATGATCGATCCGAGGCGCCCACAGCTCAGACCCGTTTCCATCATGGCCACGGAAGGCCGGTATTATTTCCGGTTTTCTGCGGATGACCGCCCGGGTGTTTTTTCCAGGTTGTCCGGTATACTGGCAGAATACGGCATCAGTATCCAGTCCGTTCAACAAATGGGACGCAAGAAAAACGGCGGTATTCCCATTGTCATGATCACCCACATGGCAAAAGAGGCTGAAGTACAGCAAGCCCTGGATGCGATACGGGAACTCCCGACGTTGATCAGCGAACCGGTCATGATCCGGATCCTGGAAGAAGATGCCCTGCAGGAAACAGACGATTAGCGCGTCTCTTCCCCCGTTCAACTACGGATATTTCAACACGCAAATGCAACGGTGCGGTTCACAGCCGCTGCTTGATGGAGAATACGATGAATCTTGTCTGCTCTGACCTTGAAGGGGTGTTTGTCCCGGAAATCTGGATCAACGTAGCCCTGAAAACCGGTATCGAAGAACTCAAGCTTACCACGCGGGATATTTCGGATTACACTGTGCTGATGAAAAAAAGACTTGGCATCCTGAATCGTGAAGGGCTTACGCTCACAGACATCACGGATGTGATCGCCACCATTGATCCCCTTGACGGCGCAGTTGATTTTCTTGACAGTCTCCGCGGCCAGACCCAGGTCATCATTGTATCCGATACCTTTGAACAATTTGCCGGGCCGCTGATGAAAAAACTGGGCATGCCCACCCTCTTCTGCCATTCTCTGGTCGTTGATGCAGACAATCGGATCACCGATTATCAACTGCGCCAGCCCGATGCCAAGAAAAAAACCGTGGAGGCCTTAAAAAGCCTGAATTACCGGATTACAGCATTTGGGGATTCGTATAACGATATCGGCATGCTCAAAGCCGCCCATACCGGTATCCTCTTTTCACCACCAGACAACGTGATTGCCGATCACCCTGAATTTCCGGTCACCCGCGATTATGCTGACCTGAAAACCCGGGTAGAGGCGTCTCTGACCCAAGCAGGGTAACCGCCGGATATGGACACCACCGCCTCATTTCTGAAAACGGACACAAAAGACGTGCAGCTGACCCTCTATGTCCAGCCCAAAGCGTCCAAAAATGCGGTGGCCGGCTATTACGGCGACGCCCTCAAGGTCCGGCTGACAGCACCGCCCGTGGATGGGGCTGCCAACAAGATGTGTATAAAGCTCATGGCAAAGCTGCTCTCACTGCCGCCTTCACGGCTCGAGATTATCTCCGGCCACACCAGCCGGTCCAAGCGGATGCGGATCCTGGAACCAGACACCTATCCTGGCGGTAAAACCGCACTCATCGAGCGTATCTGCAGCCTCTGCTGAGGGCCCCACAAAATACCTTGACGCGGACCATTCCCTGGGACTATACTCGGTTCATTCTGATGCGGGGTGGAGCAGTCTGGTAGCTCGTCGGGCTCATAACCCGAAGGTCGGAGGTTCGAATCCTCCCCCCGCTACCAAGGCGTTCAAGGACTTACAGCAGCTGCGGTAAGTCCTTTTTTATTGTTTTTTTTCGCATTCTGGAACAACTCAGCCGACTTGAAATGAGTAATAATAAATTTCATGGCTTTTACAAAATTCACGATTTTCAAACCCATGCACCGATTCCATGGATGTGACGATAGATCGGTAGGGTGGGAAAGGGCTTCACACGCAAAAACCCCCTCCAGACATCATCGTCTGAAGGGGGTTTTCTAATTCCGGCAGCGTCCTACGCTCCCACAAGGCTGCCCTTGCAGTACCA
>PDTL01000008.1 GCA_002748835.1 Deltaproteobacteria bacterium | reverse complement strand
CGTGAATTTTTCTCGTACTATCTTTTCGTTCTCTATAGACATGCAGAAAATATAACTTATTATGCCTATTTGTTCAAGTTATTTTTGGACAGATACTAAGTATATCCTCTGGCATACCCCAGTTGGTAACATCAAGGGCACTATTTGTCGTCCGAACGACTTCATTGAAAAAGCCGACAGGAACCGACGTATCAAACGACGGATCCGCAGAGGTTCCTGCAAGGAGGAGGGATTGTTCCGTATCTACCACAACCCCTGAGATAAAGCCTTGAATTTCGGATTTGAATTGTTCTTGAATTTGCTGAAGTGTCATTATGGTTTCCTTTGATAGAGTAAATGATGACGGAACAGATGTTCCAGTGAAAGCAGAATCGGCTGTTGTTTTTTCGGAGATACGGTTCACTCTTTTTTTTTCGGGTTTAGCGGAGGTATCAGCAGAGCACCCCACCGCTTTTGTAGCGGTGGGGTGCTCTGCTGAATTTTCGAACACGTGTGTTAGATCGTTTTCCTGTTCATCTTTGATGCGCATCGCCTCCAGCATCAGAAAGGAGGCAGGATCGAAAACGGTGGTCGGAAACTCTGTGGGTAGTTGTAACGAGGTGATATTTCCCTCTTCCCATGCCATCACTTCATAACACGCTTCTTTTCCGGCCTTTTCTTTCATCGTTGCATGTACGAGCATTCCTTTATCAAAATAGAGTTTTCCCTCATCTGCATGATTGTTACGTACTTTGAGCAAGATAGATTTGTTATCCATTTCAATGAACTGAAGAAGATCAAAAAGATTCATGCCGTGCACCCCGACGCCATTAAATCCCTGTGGGGCGAGATATTGTTGCACCAAGGCATTAAAATCCTCAGGATCAAACGGTTTCTCAATATATCCAACAGCACCCGCCGCAAGTGCCTGTTCTCGAAGCGAGCGGGGGGACCCATAGGCGGATATCACAATAATAGTCAAGCGTCTGTTTCGGTTGTGGAGCGCATTGACAAAGTCTATGATGCCTTTCTCATGGATGGTGTCAATATCAATGATAATCAGGTTGATCGGATGTTCATCAAGCAAGGCCATGGCATGTTCGGCAGTGGTGGCCGTGAAAATTTGGGCGGCTAACTCCCTTACAGTGCCTTCAAGGCTGGAGAGAAGGTCTTTTTCATCTTCAATCAGTAAAATAGATTTGGGCTTCATGTTAAATTCCATTAACGATATTCCAAATAGTTTTAACATACATTATAAATACAACCTGTCAACAGAAAAACAGCAGCCAACAGGATGAATTTTCCTTTCGACGTTAACAATCGGCCGGCATCAGTCTGCACCTTGCTAAATTGACGTGTTTTGAGGATCAGTCAACGGCGGCAATCGCTTCAATCTCAACCGCCGCGCCCAGGGGTAATGCCGCAACCTGGACAGTACTTCTTGATGGAGGATCTTCTTTAAAAACAGATAGATAAGATTTGTTTACAATCGGAAAATCATCAATGTCAGTTAAAAAAATTGTCGTTTTCACCACGGCACCACTATGAGCACCGCCTGCTGTGAGTATTGCTTCAAGGTTGCAAAGTGCCTGCCTCACCTGGGCTTCAACGCCCCCATCCACGAGCTTACCGGTGTCTGGTGAAATTCCTATCTGACCGGATATGAACAGAAAGGGATGGCTGATGACAGCCTGGCTGTACGCACCGATGGCAGCCGGTGCGGCATCAGTTTTAACAATTTTTTTCATGGCGTACTCCTTAATCGTTCTTTTGGCTTCTTGATTGTTGATGAATCATGTATACTCAAAGGATATACTGAGTCATCGTTCCACGTGCAATAAAAAGAGAGGGTTTAGATGGATGTCAATCTGGTCAATCCGTTTATCGAAGCGACGCTCAATACGCTTGAGACAACCGCCGCGTTAACGTTTACACCCGAAACAGCCTATCATAAAAAAAACGGCGCCCTGGCCGCCGGAGATGTATCTGGCCTCATCCGGGTATCCGGCAGCATGGCGGCCACAGTGTCTCTCTCGTTTACCACATCTGCGATTTTAAATATTGTCTCTGCCATGTTCGGTGAAGAAATGACGGAACTCGATGATGAAATAAGGGATGCAGTCGGTGAAATCGTCAATATGATTTGCGGACAGGCCAACCTGAAAATCGGGGAAACGCATCCGGAACTCAAGTCAGAACTCCAGTCTGTGCTCATGACCGCATCGCACAGCATTCCCCATATAGGCGATTACCCGGTATTGGCCGTTCCATTTTCAACACCGTTCGGGCCGTTTGAGCTGGAGTTCTGCTTCAAGAAGGAGGCATCAGCGTGATCAACCCGAAGCGACTGGCCGATACCTTTCTGGCGCTGGTCCGTATCGACAGTGTTTCAAAAGAAGAAAAACAGGTGGCCGATTATCTGGTCCCCATCCTGGAATCCCTGAACTGCCAAGTTCGATTTGACGATGCCCATACATACACAGGCAGCAATGTGGGGAATATGATCGCCCGTTATCCGGGAAACCGGGCTGTACCGCCACTGTTTTTCAGTGGACACATGGACACGGTGGAGCCGGGCAGGGGGATTGAACCGGTGCTTGAAAACGGTGTGTTCAGCAGCAAAGGGGAGACCATTCTCGGTGCTGATGATAAAAGCGCGATTGCCATTATGATCGAAGTGTTGCGCGTCATTGAAGCGCATCAGCTTCCCTGCGGCCCTCTGGAGCTGATTCTGACGGTCTGTGAGGAAATCGGGCTTCAGGGCGCTAAACATCTTGATCTTTCACAGATAGAATCCCGCATGGGGTATGTGCTCGACTCCACGGAAACCGACGGGATCGTTACCCGGGCACCCGGTGCCAATCATCTGACCATCACGGTGCACGGAAAATCGGCGCATGCCGGTGCCGAACCGGAAAAAGGGGTCAACGCCATTGCCATCGCAGCCACTGCGATCTCTAAACTGAAGCTGGGCAGAATCGATGCGGTGACAACGTGTAATATCGGTACCATCCGAGGGGGTGAAGCGACCAATATCATACCGGATACGGTGATTCTCGAAGGCGAGATTCGGAGTCACGACCCGGAAATGCTTGACAGGGTGACAAACACGATGGTGTCTGCATTTGAATCCGCTGCCGCAGAGGCAAGTGCCCACTGCAAAGGTGATTCGACACGGCCCCGGGTGACGGTTCACGTGGAAACTGATTTTCCCCAGACCCATATCCCGGAAGATGATCCGGTTGTGGTCCTGGCCCGCAGAGCAGCGGCCAGACTCGGCCGGACGATGGCCGCGAAAACAATCGGAGGGGGTTCGGATGCAAATATCTTGCTGTCAAACGGGATCATGGCCGGCGTTATCGGTACCGGTATGACCGATGTCCATACCACCCATGAGACGGTTTCCTTAAAAAATATGATTGAGACCGCAGAGTTGGTGCTTGCCATGATCGACCTGCATGCACACGCCTGAACCCGATGACCATCGATCATCAGGGGTTGACGTGACCTTCACTGGCAAATAGCCTGACCGCTGCCAAGGGAGCTTGACAAACCCTGGTCAGGAACAGTAAAACCCCATGATGATGAATAAAGATCAGGTCATTGAATGTATCGCAACCGGGGCCTTTAGCGGATACGCACCCGTGGCGCCGGGCACGGCTGGCTCCCTGGTCGGCATCCCGATCTGGGCGCTTTTTACCTGGACGCTGGGGCCGTTTTATGCAGCGGCAGTCGCCGGACTGATCATTCTGGCCATCTGGTCAGCAGATGAAATGGCCCTGCAAATGGATATGAAAGACCCCGGGTGCGTTGTCATTGATGAAATTGCAGGCATGGTGATCACGCTTTCAGGCATATCATTTTCCGTCAGCGGGGTGGTCATCGGATTTCTGCTGTTCCGCGTATTTGATGTCTTTAAACCGTTTCCCGCCGGTTTTCTTGAAAAACGGTTTTCTGGCGGCACCGGCATTGTGCTGGATGATATTGCGGCGGGTATCATGGCCAATCTGACTCTGCACCTGATTCTATTGTTTTGACCTGCTATATATAAGGAGAAAGCCCTAGTGATGAAAAACGACGACAAGTCCGCAGCGATTCAGAATGCCCTGACGCAGATCGAACGCCAGTATGGCAAAGGGGCGATCATGAAACTGGGCAGCGTGGAAGCCCAGAATGTACCCGTTGTTTCGACTGGATCCCTTGCACTGGACCGGGCGCTGGGCGTCGGCGGCCTGCCCAAGGGCCGGGTGATCGAGATATACGGGCCCGAGTCTTCGGGTAAAACCACACTGGCACTCCATGCCGTTGCAGAGGCCCAGAAAAAAGGAGGGGTTGCCGCCTTTATTGATGCGGAACACGCGCTGGATGTCTCCTATGCCCGGCGTCTGGGTGTCAATTGTGATGAGCTGCTCGTGTCCCAGCCCGATACCGGTGAACAGGCCCTTGAAATTGCCGATATGCTGGTGCGCAGCGGCGCCATTGACATTATTATTATTGACTCGGTGGCCGCGCTTGTTCCTCGGGCTGAAATTGAAGGCGAGATGGGCGACTCGCACATGGGGCTACAGGCCCGCCTCATGTCCCAGGCCCTGCGGAAACTGACCGGCACCATTGGAAAAACAGGTACGGTTCTCATTTTCATCAATCAGATCCGAATGAAAATCGGTGTGGTGTTCGGTAATCCGGAAACCACTACCGGCGGTAACGCGCTCAAGTTCTATGCATCCGTACGCCTCGAAGTCCGGCGGTCTGCCGCCATCAAGGATGGTTCTGAAACCATGGGAAACCGGACCAAGGTCAAAGTGGTGAAAAACAAGCTGGCCCCGCCGTTCCGGGAAGCGGAGTTCGATATCATGTACGGCGAGGGCATTTCTCTGACCGGTGATCTGCTGGATATGGGCGTTGACAAGGGGATTGTTGACAAAAGTGGTGCCTGGTACGCCTATTCCGGAGAACGCATCGGCCAGGGCCGGGAAAACGCCAAACAATACCTGAAAGATCATCCGGTGGTGTTCACGGAGATCCTTTCCCGGGTCAGAGAAGCCCTGGGCCTGGCACCAGATCCTGATCATGCACATTCAGCGGCTGCCGGTGATGGCAAAGGAAAACACACCGATAAAGAACAGATAACCCTTTCTGACGCATAACAAACAGAGGATTTATGACGGTAAACGCCATGACCGCCAATGAAGCGCGGCACCTTTTTATCGAGTATTTTACAAAGCACCAGCATCAGCATGTCCGCAGTTCGTCTCTTGTTCCGCAGGATGATCCGACCCTGCTCTTTACCAATGCCGGGATGGTCCAGTTCAAGCGGGTATTTATGGGCGAGGACAAACGGGCATATACCACAGCGGTCACGTCCCAGAAATGCGTCCGGGCTGGCGGCAAGCACAACGATCTGGACAACGTCGGTTACACGGCACGCCATCATACCTTCTTTGAAATGCTCGGAAATTTTTCGTTCGGTGATTACTTTAAATCTCGGGCCATTGCCTTTGCGTGGGATCTTCTGACCAACGGGTACGGACTGCCGAAAGATAAACTCTGGGTGTCTGTCTATCAGGACGATGATGAGGCATATAACCTGTGGCGGGATGAGCAGGGCGTGCCTGAATCCCGCATTGTCCGGCTGGGCGAAGACGACAATTTCTGGGCCATGGGCGATACGGGACCATGCGGACCCTGTAGTGAAATTCATATCGACCGCGGTCCTGAATTTGGGTGTGATCGTCCGGATTGTGCGGTGGGATGCGAGTGTGACCGATATCTTGAGATCTGGAATCTCGTGTTCATGCAGTATTACCGCGATGAGACCGGCTCCATGACGCCGCTTCCCAAACCGAGCATTGATACGGGTATGGGGCTTGAGCGGATTGTTTCGGTTATTCAGAATGCACCGACCAACTACGAAACCGACCTGTTCATGCCCATCATGAAACAGCTCGAAGTCCTGACCGGAAAAAAACTGGGTAGTGATCCCAAGGTCGATGTGGCCATGAAGGTGATCGCCGATCATAGCCGGGCCACGACCTTTCTCATTGCTGACGGGGTGCTACCATCCAATGACGGGAAAGGCTATGTGCTGCGGCGAATCATGCGGCGGGCCATCCGGTACGGCCGCCATCTCGGTCTTGACAAGCCCTTTCTTGATGTTACGGCCAAGGTGGTGATGGACATCATGGCCGACGCCTATCCGGAGTTAAAGGCATCAGAACACTTTATTGTCAACGTGATCACTAACGAGGAACATCGGTTCTCCGAAACCCTGGACCATGGACTGAAACTGCTGAATGAAACACTTGGCACGCTCCGTGCGGAGAAACAGAAAAAAATCCCCGGGGAAGTGATCTTCAAGCTCTATGACACCTTTGGATTTCCCGTGGATATTATTCAGGACATAACTGCGGGATCCGACATCCAAATGGATATGGATGGATTTGAAACCTGTATGGACGCTCAGCGGGAACAGTCCAAAGGAAAGGTGACGTTCTCCGAAAGTGCTGCCGCGTTCAAGGCCCTGACCTCTCAGGGGGTGGAAACGGTATTTACCGGGTATGAACACACCACGGGCACATCGGAGATTCTTCTCCTGGTATCGGGCGGGGAAGGGCGGACCACTGTGGCTGCGGGCGAGGCCGTGGAAATTGTTACCCGAAAAACCCCGTTTTATGCGGAAGCTGGCGGACAGGTGGGAGACACGGGCGAGATAACCCATGCGGATACTGGAGCGCGGATCGTGATTTCAGGCACCCTGAAGGATCCCAACGGGCTGACCATCCATCGCGGAACCGTGGATTCCGGCCGTTTTTCCACCGGCGATACCGTCACCCTGACAGTGGATACGGAGGCCCGGGTAGCCACCGCACGCAATCATACCGCCACCCATATTCTCCATGCGGTTCTCCAGGAGGTGCTCGGAGACCACGTCAAACAGGCGGGCTCCCTTGTCACACCGGAACGGCTCCGGTTCGATTTTTCCCATTTTTCCAGTGTCACGCCAGAAGAACTGAAACACATCGAACACCGGGTCAACGAACGGGTGAGAATGAATGTGGCGGTTGAAACACAAGAGATGTCCATTGAGGATGCCACACAATCCGGCGCAACGGCCTTGTTTGGTGAAAAATACGGAGATTGGGTCCGTGTGGTCTCGCTGCCGCCGTTCAGCATGGAGTTTTGCGGGGGAACGCACGCAACGCGCACAGGCGACATCGGTCTTTTCAAGATTGTCAGTGAATCCAGCATTGCCGCCGGTGTTCGGCGCATCGAAGCGGTGACCGGGGCACCGGCGATTTCCCAGCTTCAGGCAACCGAAACGCTGCTGTCTGATGCAGCCGGGCTTGTCAAAGAAGCGCCGCACGGCCTGGCGGAACGCATTGAAAAACTCCTGTCTACCCAGAAACAGCTTGAAAAAGAACTCGAGGCCCTGAAAGCAGACAGGGCAGCAGCGTCTCTGGATGATCTGGATCAGGATATCCGCACAGCCGGAAACGTCTCCATGGTCACGAAAGTGGTCGCTGTGGACTCGCCGGCAGAACTCAGGAATCTGGCGGATAAATTCAAGGATCGCCTTCAGTCCGGTGTGGTGGTGCTCGGCGCGCCGTCTGGCGGCAAGGCGCTGCTCATTGCCATTGTGACCAAAGACCTGATCCCGACCTTTCATGCCGGCAACATTGTCAAGGCCGCAGCAAAAAAAGTCGGCGGAGGCGGAGGCGGCCGGCCGGACATGGCCCAGGCGGGCGGCAGCAAACCTGAACGGCTGGAAGCCGCGTTGGCAACGGCTGCTGCCATGATCACGGAAATCGCCACATCATGACCGGTCACGATTGACGCCAACGGTAACCACGCACACAGCGTGCAAAGGCGGACGTTTTCTTTGCACGCTGTTTTTTGTTTCAAACCTTCAGCACACTGACGAAGATGAAACAGGATGATTTATACCGGGAGCTGATCCGGCTTGCTGAACAGCTCGGCATCCATGTATCTGAACAGAATCTTCGGATTTCCGGACTGCCGGTTCAGAGCGGTCTCTGCCGGGTACACCAGGAAAAAAAATATATCATGGACAAACGGCTGCCCATTCGGATCAAACTCAAACTCATCACCGGTATTGTGGCAACGCCGCTCCTTGAAGGGGATTGGTTCCTAGTTCCGGCTGTACGCGCGTATTTGGAAAAACAGCGTAAACACACGGCCAGAACCACGCAGCGGGTGTAGTTTTCAATGCTGTTTTAAAAAAAAGTTTACATAATACATATTATCAGACATAGTGAAAAAAAATGGAGTAACGCCTCACCCCCACCAATCTCAACCTGAGGGATGTCGCCAGCCAACGCCATCTGAATAGCGACAAGCGGGTTGATTCCCTGGTTTGTCATGGATTGAAGGTAGCTTGAAATCCTGCAGTAAGCCCGGGCGTCTACTTTCCGAAAACACCCTGAAATTTTCTGTTTTTACTTTCGCCATTCGCAGATCTCTTTCAGCTCTATTGCGGAATCTCCGGCAATTCTAATGAGATAATCGCCGCAATGGCGCCCCGCGATACGACAAACACGTCCTGGAAATCTCCTCTTTCTTTGCATTTCCCCGCGATCATGTTATTCTTTCGATAAGAACACGGCATTACAGGAATCAGACGTGTCTGCCATAGAAGCGCTGCTGATCGGGATTCAGGCCCGTTAGAAGGGTATCAACATGAAATACATACACCCGACCTCGGACATATTTATCAAATACCTTTTTGGCATGGAAGCGGATAGTCCTCTGCTCAAGGACTTTATCAATGCCACCCAGCAACAGTATGACCTGCCCCGCATCAAAAGTCTTACCGTCAGAAATCCCTTTAACCTGAAAACCATCCATTTTGAAAAGGAGTCTGTGCTGGACATCAAGGCGATTTCCGAGACAGGGGAAATCTTCAATATCGAGGTGCAGACATCCGGTAATGAAATTTTTAAAAATCGTTCTCTGTATTATTGGTCAAAGCTCTATACCGCGCAACTGGAACAGGGAAAGGCATACAAGGTGCTACATCCTGTTATTTGCATCAATATTCTTGATTTCAATCTCTTCTCAGATGAAAGCCGGTACCATCTTTGCTTTATGCTCAGGGATCTGAAAGATCCGGAACTGTTTTTAACTGATCATCTGGCGATTCATTATCTTGAACTACCCAAACTTTCCCATTATCATACAGATAACGAGCTCGAAAAATGGCTGTACTATTTAAAGCATGAAGGTAAACCAGAGGAGGATGAACAAATGCGCATCCTGTTAAAAGAAAATCCAAATCTGAAAAAGGCCCATGAAAAATACGTTTCCTTTACCCTGGATTCCGAACTGGTAGATGCCTACGAAGCTCATATGAAATGGAAACGGGACTATGCCACCGGCGTGGATGAAGCCCGCACAAAGGGAAGAGAGGAAGGCAGGCAGGAAGGCAGGCAGGAAGGATCCCGACAATCAAAAATGGAAATCGCAAAAAAAATGCTGGATAAGGGAGCTGAAATTGATTTCATCAGCGAATGCACAGGCATTGATCCCAACGCGCTGAAAAAAATACTTTAAAAACAAAAGGGAACCTTTGAAACGCGCACGATTCTATGCTAGTAGCATATCTATCAGTTACCTTTAGTTTGCCGGAACGTTTTTTTTGTGAGCATGCAAGTATCCAAAAACCCGAGCCAGAAACCCCATGCTGACCTGCCAGGCCGGCGCATCTTCAGTGTTTCCGAACTCACACGCAGTATCCGTGATCTGCTTGAAAACGGTTTTCCCTTTGTCTGGATTTCCGGAGAGATCTCCAATCTGCGGATTCCGTCCTCCGGCCATGCCTATTTTACCCTAAAAGACGCACGGTCCCAGATCTCGGGTGTGATGTTCAACGGTCAGCGCCGGCAGTTGAAATTCAAGCTGGCAGACGGCATGGCAATCACGGCCCTGGGCCGCATCACCGTCTACGAACCCCGGGGAAATTACCAGCTTCTCGTGGAATATGTGGAGCCAACAGGCACCGGATCGCTGCAGCTGGCATACGAACAGCTCAAGGCAAGGCTTCATGATGAGGGACTTTTCGATGCCGCTGCCAAACAGCAGCTCCCTCTCATTCCCCGGTGTGTGGGTCTGATCACCTCCGGTACCGGTGCAGTGATGCATGATTTTATCAAAACAGCCCGGCGCAGGTTCCCGAGCGCCCGGATCCGGATTTTTCCGGTGCGTGTACAGGGAGATGGTGCGGAAGCAGAGATTGCAGGGGCCCTTGACCGGATCAATCAAGACAACTTGTGTGATCTTGTCGTTATTGCCCGGGGCGGCGGTTCCCTTGAAGATCTGATGGCCTTTAACGGCGAACACCTGGCCCGCCGGGTGTTTGCATCGCAGATTCCTGTGGTGTCAGCTGTCGGGCATGAAACCGATTATACCATTGCAGACTTTGTCGCTGACCTGCGGGCCCCCACACCCACGGCAGCTGCAGAACTGATTTTTCCGGTTCAGGCTGCCGTGTTTGCGCATCTAAATCAGCAGAGCACCCGTCTGGTCGCTGGCATGACCTTCCGGCTGAAAGCCGTTCAGTCACGGCTGGATACCCTTGAAACACGCCTCCGCCATCCGCGCAGACAGCTCGAGGAGAACATCCAGCGTCTGGATATCCTCTCCGAACGCCTGGTTCACGCCATGACACGCCATCAGCACCGCTGTGAACTTATCTTCAGCCGATCCGCCTATCATCTATCCACCGGCCGTCTGGTGAGCTTTCAGCTGGATGCCGGAAAAGAACAGGTCAACCATCTGGCTTCCCGTTTTTCTGCCGCATTCCGGCATCTCAAAAATCGGGAACAGGCCAGAGTGTCCGGCCTGAACGACCGGTTATACGGACTGAGTCCACATCATGTGCTGGACAGAGGGTATGTCATGATAAAAAATACGCAATCGGATACTGTCATTCAGCAGGTGTCCCGTTTAGCTGAAGGTGACCGTGTCACCCTGGTTTTTGCAGACGGGACAGCTATGGCAGATATTATAAGGATCACACCCCATGAGCCGAAAAACCTTTGAAGAGGCAATCACCCAGCTTGAGGGCATTGTCGCTGAGCTTGAATCCGGTGACCTTCCCCTTGAAAAAGCGTTGAAAAAATTTGAAGAAGGCATGAAGATCAAGCAGTTCTGCCAGGAAAAACTGTCAGCAGTCGAACAGAAAATTTCCGTCATGCTTGCTGAAACGGACGGCACTCTGACCGAAACGCCCGTTGACCAAGAACCCCTGTCTTCTCCGGAAGACACTGAATGATTCAGGGATGATACACGCTTATGTCGTCATCGTTTGACCTTTCCACCTATCTGTCAGAAACCCGGGACCGGTTCAATCCGGCCCTGTATGCCAGTATCTCCGCCCTGCCCCACCCCAGCCGTGTGGTCGATGCCATGCACTACTCGCTTCAGGCAGGCGGCAAACGGCTCCGCCCGATTCTCTGCCTGGCCACGTCCGCGTTGTATGACGTCCCGTTTGCCGATGCTGTCACTGCCGCCTGCGCCATTGAATGCGTCCACACCTATTCCCTGATCCATGATGATCTGCCGGCAATGGATGACGATGACCTGCGACGCGGCAAACCCACCTGCCATGCGGCGTTTGATGAAGCCACCGCAGTTCTGGCTGGCGATGCCCTTCTCACCGAAGCCTTTTACATGCTTGCCAACTACGGAATGACGGTATCTGCGCCGGATCCGGTTGCGGGCCGCACCTATCTTGAGATCATCCAGATTTTGGCTCACGCGTCTGGCCATCATGGAATGATCGACGGACAGATGCGGGATATGTGTTCTGAAAAACAGACCATCGATCTGGCATCGCTTGAAACCCTGCACCGGATGAAAACCGGCATGCTCATCCGGGCTGCCATCGACATTGGGGCCATTATCGGCCAGGCAGATGCCGATGATCGGATGATATTGTCTGAATACGGCGACTGCATCGGTCTTGCGTTCCAGGTCATTGATGATATTCTGAACGTGGAAGGCGATCCAGATGTGCTCGGAAAGTCGGTTGGAACAGATGCGGACCGTGGCAAAGCCACCTATCCTGAGTTTATCGGGCTGGCAGCATCAAAACAGCACGCACAAGACCTGGTGAATCGTGCATTGCAGGCGCTCGCCAAATTTGATACAAAGGCGGATCCACTTCGTGGTATTGCAACCTATATCCTGAAAAGAAACCGGTAGTAAAGGAGAGCAGCGGTGGGCTATCTAGACCAAATTGAATCACCGGCAGATCTGAAAAAACTCCCACGCGAGGTACTGCCGGCGCTGGCAAAAGAACTGCGGCAAACCATTATCGACGTGGTCTCTCAGACTGGCGGCCATTTAGCGTCAAGCCTGGGCGCCGTGGAGCTGACCCTTGCCATCCATTATGTCTTTGATGCGCCGCAAGATAAAATCGTATGGGATGTGGGCCATCAGTCATACGCCCATAAACTGTTGACCGGACGTCGTGAAAGGTTTCATACCCTCCGGCAGCACGGAGGTATTTCCGGATTCACCAAAATCAGTGAAAGCCCGTATGACGCGTTCACGGTCGGCCACAGCAGCACGTCGATTTCTGCGGCATTGGGCATGGCCACCGCCTCCTGCCTTTCCGGTGAACGGCATAAAACCGTTGCCGTAATTGGTGACGGTTCACTCACTGCGGGCATTGCCTATGAAGGCCTGAACCAGGCCGGGGACTCGGATAAGGATCTGATCGTGATCTTAAACGATAACGAGATGTCCATTTCAAAAAACGTGGGTGCCCTTTCTTCGTTTCTCAGCCGTACGTTCTCCGCCAAATCGCTTCAAAATATGCGAAAGGATATCAAAGAGTTTCTTAAATCACTCCCCATGATCGGGGATGACGTGTACCAAATTGCGAAACGCACCGAGGAATCTTTTAAAACCTTTGTTACACCCGGAATGCTCTTTGAGGCGTTCAACTTTGAGTATTTTGGACCCATTGACGGGCATCGCCTCCAGCATTTAATCGATATTCTTGAAAATATCAAAACCCTTGGCGAACCGGTTTTGCTCCATGTCATGACCCGAAAAGGCAGGGGATATGCCCATGCCGAGAACAATCCCACCGATTTTCACGGGGTCGGTTCATTTGATGTGGCAACCGGAAGTGCAGTGAAATCCCAAAAGGTGCCCACGTATACGGAAGTCTTCGGAGACACCCTTGTCTCCCTGGCGGCATCGGATAAACGGATTGTGGCCGTGACCGCCGCCATGCCCGAGGGCACCGGCCTCACCCGGTTCGCACAGACCTATCCAGACCGTTTTTTTGATGTGGGAATTGCA
Source organism: Deltaproteobacteria bacterium (assembly GCA_002748835.1). Taxonomy (GTDB): domain Bacteria; phylum Desulfobacterota; class Desulfobacteria; order Desulfobacterales. The sequence goes on along the minus strand of PDTL01000008.1, from coordinate 21,484 downwards.
GAACAGCACGGTGTCACCTTTGCGGCCGGTCTGGCGGCATCCGGATTTAAGCCAGTGGTCGCCATCTATTCGACATTTCTGCAGCGGGCTTATGATCAAGTGCTTCACGATGTCTGCATTGAAAAACATCCCGTTGTGTTTGCACTTGACCGCGGCGGCATTGTGGGGGATGACGGCCCCACCCATCATGGGGTTTTTGATTTCTCCTATTTGCGTCACCTGCCCAATATGGTGGTCATGGCACCGCGTGATGAACACCAGCTCAAGGCCATGATGCAGACCGCCATCCATCATGACGGTCCTGTGGCATTTCGATATCCCCGGGGCATCGGCACTGGTAATCCCGTGCCCTCCCCTGAACCCGTGGTGGAGATTGGATCCTCGGAACGCCTGACCGAGGGGGATGATGTTTTAATCATTGCCGTGGGACATCCGGTGAATGCGGCGGTTTCAGCCGCACAACAGCTGGCCGGGAAAGGGATTTCAGCCACCGTACTCGATGCCCGGTTTGTCAAACCGCTGGATGCGGATACCATTCTTGAACTGGCGGGCCGCATTCCGCGGATCATCACCCTTGAAGAAAACGTCCGCCAGGGCGGGTTTGGCAGTGCTATTCTGGAACTCCTCCAGGATGCAGGCCTCTGTGTTCCGGTCAAACGCCTGGGGCTTCCGGATCGGTTTATCGAACATGGTGATCAGGCAACACTGCGAAAAATATGGGGTATCAGTGAAACAGCGGTGATTGAAGCTGCCTTCAGTCTTGTCAGCCGGGAAACCACCTGACCATGGTCAGGGAACGCCTGGACGTACGCGTGGTCAAAGCAGGACTTGCCGGTTCCAGGGAGCGCGCAAAGCGGCTGATCATGTCAGGGAAGATTCTCGTCAATCGTGTGCCCGTGGACAAGCCTGGCACCCAGGTAGACCGGGATGCGGTCATTGAGACCCGGGGGGAAGACATCCCCTACGTCAGCCGAGGCGGTTTTAAAATTGAAAAGGTTGTCCGGGATGTGCTTGATGTCACCGGATACGTCTGTATGGATGTGGGCGCATCTACAGGCGGTTTTACGGACTGCCTGCTCCAGCACGGTGCGGCACGCGTCTATGCCGTAGATGTGGGGTATGGTCAGCTGGCCTGGTCCCTTCGGACGGATCCGCGGGTGATCGTGTTTGAACGGACCAACATCCGGTATTTTGAACCGGAGCAGATTCCCGAACCCGTGGACCTGGTCACCATCGACACCGCGTTTATCTCCCTGAAGCGTGTGCTCCCTGCGGTTCGGCCTTTCCTGAAAACAGGCGGACAGATCCTTGCCCTGATCAAACCCCAGTTTGAAGTGGGAAAAGACCGTGTGGGTAAGGGCGGCGTGGTCAAAGACCCGGCGCTTCATGCTGCGGTAAAAGAAGAAATCCGTAGATTTGCGGAAACATCCCTCGGGTTCGCGTGCACAAATACATGGGATTCACCGATTCTCGGCCCCAAGGGGAACCGGGAGTTTGTCACGCTGTTGCGCCTCATAACCAGCTGACGGTGAACTAAAAAAATCGCGATCCGCGAACTGACAGGTTCGGGATGTGTGTATGGGATGGCGATTCGGATGAGACCCTAACCTGCGTGTCCGGGTGAGACCGAATTGATTTTTAAAGGAGAAAGACCATGACGCAGATGACGGAAACCCTGCCAGTCAGCCTTGATGACCTGCCGGCCCCCTTCCCTGCACGCCTGAAGCGGTTGCCGGCAAAAGAACTGCCCGGTCTGTTTGATCGTCTTGAAACCGATCCGCAGATTCTGATCACAGACCCGGATAACGCAGACGCACGGGTCGCGCTTGACCGCGCCATCCGCTACCTTGAATCCAAAACCCGGTTGGTGAACATGATGCTCCTCACCCGTATCCGAAGTGACGGATATGATATGGAGGCAGCAGAAGATATCGCACAAGAGATGTTATCCCGCCACCTGCTGGCAGATGTACATGCGGCGTATGACCGCCGGTCTGCCTCTTAAACCGGCCTTCCCGCAGACCGCATCAGTCTGATGGGTTAAACGTCGGCTCGACTTCTCGGGTGATCCGGTTCAGTTCTGCCTCCACCGCCAGACGGTAGCGTTCGATGTCGGCTGTGGTGCAGTCGGGCGGAACAGAGATGGGCTGTCCGTAAATCACATGCCCTTTGGAAAAGGGTTTCGGGAAAACCGCCTGGTCCCAGCTTCGAAACCGGATCAGCCGGTTCCCGGAAAACGAGATCGGCAGGATGGGAAACCCGGTTTTGGATGCAATGACCACGGCCCCGGATTTGGCTTTGTACACCGGACCCGTGGGGCCATCCACCGAGAGCAGGGTTGGCCGGTTGAAGGTCCGCATGTAGTTGATCATTTTTACCAGGGCTTCCCTGCCGCCTTTGCGGGAAGACCCCCGAAACACCGTATATCCCCCGCAGACCTGAAGCTGAGCCGCAAGGGCCCCGTCTTTTGACCGACTGGTCATCACAGCGGGTTTCTGGCCTCGGGTAACCAGGAAAAATAGAACCAGGCGGCCGTGCCAGCTGGCACCCACATATCGTCCTGATTTCAGATGATGACAGACCGCGTCTGCGTGATGAACGGTCATGGAGACCGAGGCCAGCCACAGATCAACGATGGCCACCACCATCCGTCCGATAAAAAACATGCATCGCGCTTTTATCCTGTCCAGCACTTCAGATCATCCTCTCTGATGAATATACGATTCGCCAAAATACACCGTATCCAAACCTGTTTGCGCGGAACAAACAGCAGCATTCAAAAATAGTTTTAATACCATATTAGGAATTCGGAAGAAACTGTTTTAGCACCTTTTAGGCCGTATTTTCTTTTGTATCATACAAATTACCTCTTTTTTTTATCTAATTAAACAATCCTGGCAATAATTGCTTGACACGACGTCATCAAGATCGTAACTACCGTAGTGCAAACACATTCAACCATGATATGCAGCGATTAAGCAATTACACGTTACCTTTGCCAGGTAAAGCGTCGCTATTTTAAACCTTTGTAAACGGATCGTTATTTATACATAGTAAACCAGTGGTGTTTTCAATGACACCTGCTCCATATACTGAAACTATAAGCTTATAAAAGGAGAACTTATGAACAAGGGTGATCTGATTAACGAAGTTGCAAAGGTTGTTGGTACGAAAAAAGAAGCTCAGGCTGCGGTTGACTGTGTATTTGCCACCATTACAGAGGCGCTGAAAAAAAAGGATGCGGTTACACTGATCGGTTTTGGTACCTTTAAAAGCGCAAAACGTGAAGCGCGAAAAGGCCGTAACCCCCAGACCGGCAAAGAGATTCAAATCGCAGCACGGAATGTGCCTAAATTTATTCCGGGAAAAGCACTGAAAGATGCCCTGAACTAAGGTTTCGCAACGCACGCTCCCTGTTTTAGTTACGCGCCCGGAAGTTTTTGGTATAAACGCTCCAGATGGATGCGTATATTGTATTACGAAGATGGTTTATTCATAGTGTCTTTTTATGGATAAGCCATCTTTTGTTTTCATTTGGAGACCCATCGTGAACCCCGCAGGTGCCCACAGATGATGGATGAACATATCGAACATATATTCAATTCAGGTGCCGGCATTGATTTGGTTTTCAATATCGACTCAGACGCACCGCGTGCGTTATCTTCGATTGTACTGGATGCCGATTTTCGAAATAACACGTTGTTCGCAGCCCAGACAACCCCCCCCGTCACACCGAATTTTACCTATGACCAGATGCATGTCACCACCCTTGAATCAACGGGTTCCGGTGAAAAAAAACGCCAGGGACTCTCCTGCAGCATTACCCGGTTCATGAACAAATACAAACTGGCAAACGGTTCTTTTACGGTGGCACTGCAGCTTTTAATTTCTCCGCCGCTGAAGGAAGTAAATATTCGTTCCGCGTTCCGCCTGAAACCGGGACTCCATTATTCTGTCATGGGAAAAGTCATCTATGGAAAGCAAGAATTTTATTCCGGAGACCACTTTGGTGTTCATGATATTTCCAATACCGGCATGGCCATTCTGATACCCAAACTGTTCAAGACACATCCCAACCCGTTTCTGAACATTACAGTCGGCGCTTCGGTTAAAATCGGTTTGGTACTCAAATCGCAACAGGAAGAGGCCATCGATACCTTGTCCGGTATTGCACGGGTGGTGCGCATTCAGATGCAATTCAATAAAACTCATGCCCTGATGGGTCTTTTCTTTCATCCCTTTTCCGGCAATCAGGAGGCGCGGCTGAGTCGGTTCATCCATGAAGCGCAGCTTGATGAAATCCGCCGTCTCAACTGGGGATAATAGTCCTTCTATGTTTTTACTGCTTCACCTGCCGGTCACACGGCCACAAACCCGCCGCTGGGTCTTGCCGCACTGTCAGGCGATCTTCACGGCAGACACATCCCGCACCCTGTCATTGACCTGAACACTGAGGGGCTGCTTTATTGCCTGAATCAGTGCAGCGCCGGTAATTGATTTTCAGATAATTTCCATGTATAGATGGCAATGTTTTTGTGTGATCGCAGATCAGAATAAAGAGGGGTAGACAGTGAAACCAACACAAGGCATTCGCATCGGCACACGTAAAAGTAAACTGGCATTATGGCAGGCGGAGCTGGTGGCAGACATGCTGAATAAAAACGGTATGCCCTCAGAGCTGGTCACCATGGAGACCCGAGGGGATAAAATCCTTGATGTCTCCATATCCGCCATCGGCAGCAAAGGTGTTTTTACCGAAGAACTGGAGGCCCGCCTCGCATCCGGGGATATTGATATCGCAGTCCACAGCGCAAAGGATATGCAGTCAACCCTTCCGGACGGATTTGAAATTATTGCATTTACCCGGCGTGAACACGTCAACGACGTTGTGATTTCACGCAATCCCTCATTCACTCTCGCCTTTGCCGACCAGAACCCCAATTGCCCTATCGGCACGTCGTCGGTGCGCAGAACGGCCCTGTTAAAATATCATTACCCGCATGCCCGGACCGTCGACATGCGCGGCAACCTGCAGACCCGTATCGCAAAGATGGATGCGGGAGACTGTGACGCCCTGATCCTGGCCTATGCCGGTGTTCACCGGATGGGCTATGATGATCTGATTACCGAAGTGATCCCGGAACAGCTGTTCTGCCCGGCCATTGGCCAGGGTTCGATTGCCGTGGAAGCTTCGGTGGGTCTGGATCCTGCCAAACGGGATGCCATCCGCCAGGTGTTGAACGATTCGGATGCAGAACGCGGGGTCATCGCCGAGCGCTCTTTTCTTAACGTACTCGAGGGAGGGTGCAGTGTTCCCGCCTTTGCACTGGCACGCCTTGAAGACAATTCGCAGCTGCGGTTGACAGCGGGCATTGTCGCACCAGACGGCAGCAGACGCATTGAAAAAACTGTGACCGGAGACAGTTCATCGGCACATCAGCTCGGGACCGAACTGGCAAGAACCATTCTGGATATGGGTGGAAAGGACATTCTTTCTGCCATGGGGTGCGGCAGCTGAATCCCCCCCCTTAGAGGGCGCCGCAATTACGTTTGAGACCCCTTTGATAACAGATCGTTGATATTTCGTCCCTGAAAAATTGCGTCACAAATAACTTGCTTCAATTAACGCTAAAAACTATACATAAATAGCGTGTTCTATTCATCACAGCGACAGGTTGGCTTACGGCTGGTAACGCTCACCGAAAATTATAATATCTTGAATTTATTAAAGATAGTGAAATGGATTTTTCATACACCAGATGAACGCCCCTTTGTTTTCAGATAAACAGACAAACAGCCCCGCCTGGCAAAGGCTTTCAGCCTTGGCAGCCCGTTTGAATCCTCCGGAACACCTGTTAGCCTCTCTTCTGGAACAGGACAACCGGTCAGCGGATTTCATGCGCCATGCCAGCGGACTGGCCTTTGATTTTACCCGTCAGCGAATCACCAGGGATGTCTTTCATGCCCTGATGCAGCTGGCGGCGGAAACCGGTGTGCACGAACGCTTCCAGGCACTGGCAAGAGGTGAAACGGTCAATACGACGGAAAACAGGCAGGTGCTGCATATGGTCTGCCGGGATCAGGAAGGGAAGCTGTTGCTGAATCCCCAGGCACAGTCCACCGCCGCCCGCATCCATACGGAGCGCGAGCGCATCCTTTCCTTTGCCGAATCCGTTATCGACGAAACAGTGACCGGCTGTACCGGAAAACCCTTTCAGGACATTGTGGTGATCGGCATCGGGGGCTCTCATCTGGGAACCCGAGCGATCCACGCAGCCCTCAGTCCCCTGTTCGGCACCCGGTTTCGGCTCTATTTCCTGACTTCTGTCTACGGCGGTCAATTTCATCAGGTGATACAGGACGTGCGGCCGGATCAGACCCTTTTTATCTTTATCTCAAAAAGTTTCAAAACCATCGAGTCAATTTCCAATGCCGGCCTTGTTGCGGAATTTATGAGATCGCACGGTCTGTCACCGGAACAGCACTGGGTGACCATCAGCAATGCGAACGCCCATGACAGGATTCCGGGTGACGGTGCCGGCGATATTCTTGCGCGGTTTATCGTCGAAGCGTCCATCGGCGGGCGTTACAGCGTCACGTCAACCGTGGGCATCCTTCCCCTGGCCCTTTCGCTGGGCGTTGACACGGTCAGACGGTTTCTCCGGGGATGCGCGGACATGGACCACCATGCCCTTTCAGCACCTGCAGGCAGAAATCTTCCACTGATCAGCGCCATGATTTCTGTCTGGAACAATCATTTTCTCGGGTACCCGGCCGTTGCCGTTGTCCCCTATCTGTCCATTCTTCGCGACTTCATATCGCATCTGCAGCAGCTGTACATGGAAAGTAACGGCAAGCAGATAACCAACAAGGCAGCCGGCATTTCGGATGCGGCATCCAGTGTTTTTCTGTTCGGGGAAGTGGGAACGGACGCCCAGCATTCTTTTTTTCAACTGGCCCATCAGGGCCGACCCCTTCCCATTGAATTTATCGGTACCCTGACCCCGGTATTTGCCTCTGACCAAAACCTGACCTCCGAGGGGGTGACCCGTCATATGGAGATGTGGTCCAACCTTCTTGCCCAGGCAGATTCCCTTGCCTTGGGTTTTACCCATCCATCGGATCCGAACCGGTTTTATCCCGGAAACCGGCCCTCATCCATTCTGACCCTTGACGCCTATACGCCCGAGACAGTGGGTGCCCTGCTGTCATTTTACGAAGCGCGCACCATTTTTGAAGGCTTTGTCTGGGGGATCAATCCCTTTGACCAGTTTGGGGTGGAACGGGGAAAAACCATTGCAGCAGACTACCGGAACGCCTTCAAGGCAATGGACCCGGCGGCTCCGTTACCAGCGTCTTCACTCCCGGAAATCCGCACCACAGGTACGGACTATATCCGTGCGGTCAGTGCCGGTGCCTGGCAGAAATGAGGAGCAGCGCAAAAAACCGCCCCAAGACAGCAGTGTTATTGTCTGAGGGCGGTTTTTTGGGGATGCGGCGTTTCTCTGTTCATCTATCAGGGAAAGCGGTAAACAACGCCTCCCCACGTCAATCCGGCACCAAACCCGACAAACAGGATCGTGTCACCGGATTTACCGATGAGCCCCTTTTCCAGCGCCTCATCCAGGGCAATGGGGATACTCGCTGCCGTGGTGTTTCCGTATTTCTGAATGTTATTGAAAACAATCCCGTCGGGCAGTTTCAGGGTTTTCTGATACATCTGGTTAATCCGAAGATTGGCCTGGTGCGGGATAATCAGCTTGATATCTTCTATCGAAAGTGCTGCTTTTTCAAGCACTTCATAAGTGACTTCCGGCAGCCTTCTGACCGCTTGCTTGAACACGGCACTCCCGTTCATTATCGGATAATGCCGCCCTTCGTCGAGCATTTCATGGGTCAGCCGTTCAGGGAGGCGTGAGGCGGGTGCTTCGAGCATCAGGAGATCTGCATGCTTGCCGTCCGCATGCAGGGCGGACGCCATCACACCCACATTCTCGTTTGTATCCACCCCTTCCACACAGGCCACTGCTGCGCCATCTCCGAAAATGACAGCAACATCCCGCCCGCGGGTTGAAATATCAAGGCCGGTACTGTGGACTTCGGTGCCCACCACCAAAATCCGGTTTGCCAAACCAGCCTTGATATAGGCATCCGCTGTTGCCAGGCCGTAAATAAAGCCAGTGCATTGCTGCCGGATATCCAGGGAAGGCACAGGCCCAAGCCCCAACTTATCCTGGAGCAGGCAGGCCGATCCCGGGAAATTGATATCCGGACTCAGTGTACCGAGAATGATCATATCCACATCGTCATGGGTCCACTGCGCGCGTTCCATGGCAATTTTTGCCGCTTCCAGGGCAAGATCCGATGCGCCAGTGTTTCCTTCTTCACTCACCCAATAGCGCTGTTCGATACCGGTCCGCTGGACGATCCAGTCATCCGTTGTATCCATCCACTGTGTCAGATCCGCATTGGTGACCAGACGCGGCGGAATATACCGGCCGGTTCCTTTAATCACTGATCGTTTCATCTAAGATCTCCAAAATTTGAATCCGCATTCCCCCTCCATTCGATGCTATTATGATGACCGTTTTTTACGATCGCCATCTCGTGGTTCATCAGGAATCGTTGCTTAGTTGACCTGCTGTATGCTATGTCAGAATCGTCTGATCGCCTGCTGCCCGTACGAAAACCCGTTTCCTGAAACCTGCCAAGGAGACCTGACATGCCTACGGATATACGCACATTAATCGAAACAACCGCACTTTTCAAGGGGCTGTCATCCGAATATATCGAAAAGATCTGTGCCATCACCCACCTGCGGAGCTATAAAAAAAACGAACTGATCTTTGTTGAAGGAGATCCCGCTACCGGATTTTATGTGGTTGCATCGGGGCACGTAAAAATATTCAAATCATCGGCAGAAGGAAAAGAGCAGATTCTCCACCTGTATGGTCCGGGAAATCCCTTTGGTGAAGTACCTGTGTTTTCAGGCGACTGCTTCCCGGCCAGCGCGGCCGCAACTGATACGACCGTCCTCTTGTTTATTCCACGGGATGCATTCATGACCCTGATTGGCGATAATCCCTGTCTGGCCATGAATATGCTCGGTATTCTGGCCCGGCGGCTCCGGGAATTCACCCTTCAGATAGAAAACCTGGCCTTAAAGGAGGTCCCCGGTCGTCTTGCCGCCTTTCTGACCACCCATGCGTCCTCAGTCGCGCAAAGCGATGCGATCCAGCTGAGTATGACCAAAAATCAGCTGGCAGCCCTTTTAGGGACGATCCCTGAAACCTTATCTCGGATTTTTTCCCGGATGTCTGAAAAAAAATTAATTTCCGTAGACGGCAGGCATATCACCCTATTGAACCGGGACGCGCTTGAACAGGTCGCGCGAACCGGTAAAATTGTTTAGAACAGTCAATGACCCAAAACGAAAACATCCCCGATCCAGCATGTGGACAGGGGATGCATGTATCGCCATCGGTGAACAGAGATATGCGGGGGGCAAACTGCCGTTACATCTCCACAGGCACCGTTACGGGTTGCTCTGGCGGGAAGGCTACCCTTTTTCGACATTCACAGCAGATGCACCTTTAGGGCCCTGCTCGATTTCGAAGGTGACGCGTTCGCCTTCGGCAAGGGTTTTAAAGCCAGTACCATTGATATTGGAAAAGTGCACAAAAATATCGGGACCCCCGTCATCCTGCGCGATAAACCCATACCCCTTGCTTTCATTAAACCATTTGACTGTTCCGGATGCCATACTGCTTTTCTCCTAAATAAATGCGTAAGCTTTAATCTGCCCCATGTTCGGATACATGAACAGACGTTCTCGGATCGATTGATGCAATGAAAATTATCCTTCACACAGGTGTCCGTCCGGATAAGATCCATAACGGACAACTGTTTGAAAGTTAATATGAACAGCATACTAAGTTGATGCTCGACCTAACGTGATCTGCGATTTTCAGGCTGGAGAAAAAACTTGGTTTCAGCTGTTTATTCATAGTATCTAATCGATTTTATTTATCCACGTAACCTATTCCCATCAAATAATCAAATATAATTTGAACTTTTTTCAGGCTGTTTTTTCTCATGGGCATGCCCCCTACCCCATGTTCCGGTTCGTTTTTTGTCTGCGCAGTGTAACCGTCAAACAGATTAACGTCGCTAAAGTACACCTATTTCCCGTAAAGGAACCCAACCCATTTTATCATCGGAAAAGGTTATTTTCACATAGTCGCCACGCTGTTCCTCCAGGCTCACGCGGGTGCCGGCGTGCAGACGAAACAGCTCGACAGCGGTATCTGACAAACCAGATCGGACAATGGCTTCATCCGGCAGAATGATGCCTGCCCGGTGCAGGCGGGGTGCATACTGATCATAGGTGACACTTAAGGTAAGGATGACGGTGATACCGAGTATCAAACCGCCGGCCATGCGCACCGGTTTCCGGTTTTGAACGAATCGGACCGTCAGGAGGATCCATTGAGTGTCAGGGCAGCCACCATCAGAAAACTGCTGGGCAGCAACTCCTTCCAGAAAAAAAAGATCCGGTAAAAGGGAAAAGGCGCTGTATTTGATGTGTCTTTTACAAATGTACGGGCATAATCGAGATTGAACCGGATATCCGGATCCCCGGGGTTCAGTTGAAGGGCTTTTTCATACCACCAGATGCAATGGCCCAGATCCTCCTGTTTAAAACAACAGTTTCCGAGGTTATAGAAGAGTTCAGCAGAAGCAACGCCCCGGTTGACCAATTCGTTAAACCGGTCCTGTGACGACCTGTAGTTGCCGTTGTGATAGTCTTCAACGGCAGTTACAAAGATTCGGGCATCCTGGGAAGCAGAGACCGCCGCCGGAATCAGAAACAAAAAAATCAGGCTGACAGCAAAAAGGCGCCTGCATGTCAGTATCATCGGTTCAACCTCCGGATCATGTCGCGGGTCTGAACGAGCAGCCGATCCCGGTCTCCGCTGTCCAGGGTCCCGCCGCTGAATCTGGCCGACTCGATCTGTTCGAGCAGTTCCGCAGCCTGCTCTGCCATGGTTTCGGGATACCTGTTTTTTGTCAGAAGATCGATCAGCTCCTGCCGGGTCAGCGTGGCGCCGGTTTCGTCGCACAAACCGAAAACTTTGGAAATAAAGGCCTGGTACAGGTTTGCCAGAAACGCATCTTTATCTGTGGCGTTTTCAGCGGCCTGAAGTGCCTGACGCGATTTTCGGTACATCCGGCCGGCCGGATCTTTTCTGCGCCGGACCCGGTGCCACCCCAGGATGGAGATCAGGGAGACGAAAACCGGTGCAAAGAGTCCGCCGATAAAAGCGGCATAGGTGAATCTGCCAGATGATCGGATCGCAGACAGGTCTTCCTTTAACGGAAGAATGTCTCGGCCTGTGAATTCAACTGCCTGTTTGGTGAATGCCGGTGACGGTGCATCCACGGACAACTGTGCCGGTGTCATGGCTTCCGCATCCGGCGACGGTGATACCGAAAGATGCAGTTCTCCGGTGGTCAGCTCGGCATATTGCCGGGTTTCAGGATCAAAACAGACCATGCGGATCGGCGCTAGGGTATAGTCACCGGCAGCCATGGGTACCAGCGCCAGTTTGAATCGTTTGGTTCCCGAATACCCTTCCGGACCGATTTCAATCTTTTCTTCGGGGATATCCGCATATACCTTGAACCCATCCGGCGCCGGGATTTCCGGTTCACCGGCATCGATGATGTTGCCGGTGCCGGACAGGTGCAGGTTCAGTGTGATCGAATCGCCAACCATGGCCTCGGCCGCATCCATCTGCCCTGTCAGGGTAAACTGTCCGACCAGACCGGAAAATGGAATGTCTCCGGTATATGCCGGCAGGGGGGTCACCGTTATATCAAACGATTTTGTGGAAAACGTTCTGGTCACATACCGGTTCCGGGAAAAAAACGGATCATTGAAAAATGGATCCCGCTGCCGTCTGCGCTTGTCAGGAACCTGGAGATCGCAGGACAGCCGTACCGGTTCAATGGTTAGAGGGCCTGCCTCAAACGGAATCAGCACATACTGGACTTCGGTCACAAGATAGCGCCGTCCGTTCAATACCGTCTTGTAGGATTTATTTTCAGGTGCTTCCTTGACGGTAAATCCCTTGAACGCCGGTTTTTCCAGGTTGGCATTGGCAATCTGTACCGCATGATAGACCTTGAAATGGTAGAGGACTTGCTGATGCTGATACGGAGATAGCGATGAGACGTTTGCGGTGACAAACACATCCGGACGGTTGCCTTTTGTCGCCGCTTCCGTCCGCCGGGTAACTTTAATCGATACAGGTTTCGTATGAACGGTCGTATTTTCTTTGACCACGGGTATGGACGGTACGGTCAGTTGACCGGTTTTTCGGGGAATCAGCAAATAGTTCAGACGGAATTCACGGGTCACCTGGCTGTTGATGATCTGAATGTTTGACTGGGTTCCTCGGGAAACCACCTTGAAATCCGTGATCACCGACAGGTCTGGTGACGCGCCTTCTTCGGAAACGATGAGGGTGAGGGCAACGGACTCGCCTTCGATCACCTGCCGGGCGTCGACCTGGGCCGTTGCCGTCAGACTCCATCCGTTGGCCGGCACCAGAAACAACAAAAGCAATATCGCAAGTAACCATCTGTGCTGCATGGGTTTACCAGTCCTTTTCCACCTGCGAGGGTCTGTATACGGGTATCATGGCCTGGCCGGGCTGATCCTGAAGCCGGTTCAACACCTTTTCCGTATCCGGGTCACGGTCAGCGGGTTTTTCATCTGCAGCTGCGGGCTGGGGCTCCGAGGATGCCTCTGATAATGGATCCTGGGGCTGTTTGCCCTGGTTCGTGTCTGCATCGCTAGCGTCCGGTTCAGCAGGAGGCGCCTGGCTTTGATCATCGGTATCCGGCGGATTTGGTTGAGACGCGGTATCCTTCGCCCCTGATGGCTGTTTTTCCTTACCCGTGTCATCTGTTGAATCATCACCCGTCTTTGTATCTTTTTCCTTTTCTTCCCCTTTTTGGTTTGAATCAGCGGAATCAGTGGAAGGCGGTGTCTGCGCTGCCATTTCTTTTGCCTGACGTGCCAGTGCCAAGTTGTCTTTTGTCATGGCATCATCCGGCATCAGCTCAAGTGCTTTTTCATAGCTTGAAATCGCATCGTCATATGCCTTCTGGCGGAAGGCACTGTTACCGAGATTGTAATATGCCGTGCCTTTCTGTAGTGCATCCTCCTGTTCAAGAGCCTTTTTAAAATGCGCGGCCGCCTGGTCAAACTGACCGAGCCGGTAATAGACCGTACCCATGTTATAGTCAATCAGAGGGTTTTCAGGATCTGCCAGCTGAGCGTCAATATAGCATTTCAGGGCCTGCTCGTATTCTCCAGCCTGGTACGCGGCATACCCCTGTGTCATGGGATCTGATGCGGCCGCCAGGCGGGGCACCGTCACCATACCTGACAGGAGCACAGCCACAATAACGCCCCGATACACCTGTCGCCGGACAGACGGGGTCATCCATTCGGCAAGCAACAGTACCAGGGCCATTGCCAGACACCACTGATACCGGTTTTCCCATACCTGGCGTTTTCCATCCGACAGGGTGCTTCGGTCCATGGTGAGCAGAATATCCCGTGTATAAATCAGGTCAAGATCCATATCCCCTGCCACCGAACGGACATAGGTGCCGCCGGATATGGCTGCGACCTTTTTGAGCATGGCTTCGTCTAATCGCGTGAGTACAATGTTTCCTTCACGGTCTTTTTTAAACCCGCCTTCGGAATCCGGAACCGGAATACCGTCATCACGGCCCACGCCGATGGTGAAAATGCGAATCCCTTTTTCCGCTGCCGCGCGCGCAGACGCAACCGGGTCACCGCCGGTACTTTCACCATCTGTGATCAGGATTACCGCCTTTTCCGTGGCGGTGTCTGGATCAAATGCGTTGATCGCAGTATCAATGGCATCGGAAATACGGGTTCCGCCCACCGGCACCAACGCCGGGGACAGGGAATTTAAAAACATATAAAACGCCTCATAATCAAGCGTCAGGGGGCATTGCAGAAAGGCAACTCCTGAAAACACAATCAACCCGACCCGATCACCTTTGAGCATGGATAACAGATCAATGATCTCTCGTTTGGCCCGGTCAAGACGGGTGGGTTTGATATCGCCTGCCAGCATGCTCCGTGAGCAGTCAATGGCGATCAGAATATCCACCCCTTTTTGTTCCATTTTTTTCCAGGAAAATCCATACTGGGGCCCGGCCAGCGCCGTGATTATGCAGATCAACGCCATCAGTGTCAGTCCGGCCCGCACCCTGCGCAGGCGGTTCGTTTGTCCGGTTCTGACCGCGTTCAGGCTCCGCTCGGTGATATAGGCAGCAAGAATTGACTGACGACGGCGCATGCCGTAATAATAGAGTCCCATCAAAAACGGGATCAGCCAGATCAGATACAGCAGTTCGACAACATCAAACTTCATGGAATCCTCAGAAGCCGGGTTTGTGTCAGCAGGACAGCAAGTAACATCAACATCAGCGCTGGTACCAGTGTATACCGGTACAGATCACGGTATTCCGCAAAGGTCTCCACTTCCACCTCTGTTTTTTCCAGTTGGTCGATGGTACGGTAGATCGCTTCAAGCGCTTCAGTGTCCTGGGCCCTGAAATACATGCCGCCGGTTTTCTCGGCAATGGCGGTCAGTGTTTTTTCATCAATGTCCACCTGCTGATAGACATACTGCTCACCGAACACCGGATGTTTGACCAGATACGGCGCTTTGCCGCGGGTTCCCACACCAATGGTATAGATCTTCACCTGCTGATCCGCTGCGATGCGCGCCGCCGCATCCGGAGACAGTTCTCCGGCGTTGCTCTGGCCGTCGGTGAGCAGGATGATGATATTGGCGTCGCTTTCAATATCGGAAAGCCGTTTCAGGGAAATGCCGATGGCATCCCCGATCGCGGTATTTTTACCGGCAGACCCGATTTGGAGCCGGTCCAGCACAAAGGTCAGGGCGGCGTAATCCCGGGTCAAGGGAAGCTGTGTGAACGCATGGGTACCGAACACCACCATGCCGATCCGGTCCCCGTCCCGCCTGGAAACAAAGGATTCAATCACGCCCTTGATCGCTTCCAGCCGGTTGACGATTTTTCCCCGCCGTTTGAAATCAAGGGCAGCCATACTTTCAGACACATCGACTGCCACGACAATATTAATGCCTTCGGTCTTGACGCTGACCTGTTTGATCCACCACTGGGGCCTTGCCAGGGAAGTGATCAGCAATGTCAGTGAAAGGATGCGCAAAATTGGCATGGCGCGTCTGAGGTGCAGCCAGACCCCCCCGGACAAAAGTGAAAGGGTATCCACGGAAGAGACCCGAAGGCGGGCCGTTGCACCGCGTCGTGCCTTCCAGAAACCGATTGCAGGAAGCAACAGGAGCAGGATAAACCAGATGGGGGACTGAAATCGAAACATCCGCCCTACTCCCTTTCCGAAACCGGATCAATGCCGGGTTCCGACGCTACCCGGCAGGCTGCCGTATGTTCGATGATAAAGGCCCGAATCGCTGCCCAGTCTTGTTCCGGCTGTCCGTGTGCAGCCAAGGCCCCTGCATACCGGATGGGGTCAGACTGCTTAAAAAAGGTGCTGAGCATCTGTTTGTGGGGGTGCGCCAGCGCAAGCGAGGAGAGTTTGGGCAGCAGCTCTTCGGTGGTCATTTCAAGGGCGTGAAAGGCAAACACCCGTTCAAGATACCGCCGCAGGAGTTCCGATAGACGAAAATAAAAATTTTTAACATTTGATACGGCGGTATAATCAAGCGCATCCAGCGCACTTAAGGCTTCTTCATCCGGGGGTATCACGGGGATGCCGGCAGTTGATCCCCCCTTGTTCTGAAGCCATCTTTTGATCAGCACTGCCACCGTCACAAGGAGTAGCAGTATCAGAACGCCCAGCAGTCCGGCAAGTACAAAGGACAGGTAGTGGGTCACTTCCACCGGCGGCCGGATATCATGAATATCAGTCAAGGTATCTGGTGCCACAGATCCTGGTGCATCCGGCTGTGACGGATCCCAGGTCTCCAATGTCGTGACAGGCGGTGATGGGGTCTGTTTTGCGGCCTGGACACGGGATCCGGGTGCGAGCAGCACGGCTGTCAGGATCAGCCATACGCAGATAGGCAACAAGACCCTCGGGCCCCGCCAGGCAGTTGCGCTGTTCATGGAATTATCGTACACGTTTTTCACGCAGTCTGAAATACCTTGTCAGTACATCCACCACATCGCCGTTGGTCCGAAGCTCCATGCAGTCGATGCCCGCATGCTGAAACGCCATGAGTCGGTCGCGGTACAGGTCAGCCTGCAGACGGCTGAAGTGTTCGCGAACCCGGGCACTGGATGCATCCACGGTAAACCGCGCCCCGGATTCAAAATCCTCAACCGAAAACAGACCCGCTGACGGCAGGTTGAATTCTGCCGGATCCGACAGCATCACGGCGATAATTTCATGCCGCCTGCCGGCAATGCGCATGGATCGTATAAAGTCTTCATCAATAAAGTCGGAAATGATAAAACTGATGGTGCGTTTACGGCTCACCCGGCTCAGGTACTCGACCGCCTCACGGATATCCGTTCCGCGGTGAGCTGGCGTAAATGTGAAAATTTCCTTGATCACCCGCCAGATATGGGCATTCCCCTTTTTGGGAGGGATGTACTTTTCCACCCGGTCCGTAAAGAAAACAGCCCCGACCTTATCATTGTTGCGGATGGCGTTGAATGCCAGCGTGCAGCCAATCTCGGCAGCTGATTCAATTTTCTGGGTGCCGGTGGTGCCGAACCGGTTGGAGGCGCTCATGTCGATGAGCAGCATGACAATGCTTTCCCGTTCTTCCGTATAGAGTTTCACATACGGCCGCCCCATCCGGGCAGAGACTTTCCAGTCGATATGTTTGACATCATCGCCGGGAGAATACTCACGCACTTCTTCAAATTCAATGCCGGCACCGCGGAATACAGACTTGAACTGCCCTGCCATCAGCGTGTTCACCTGGCGCCGGCTTTTGATGTGGATTTTTTTTATTTTTTTTATGACGTCCGGATCCATCATTGAAAAACGCTCACCCTATAGTGCCGTACGGCGAAACGATCAGGGGACTTCAACCGTATCAAAGATGCGGGAAATGATCATTTCCGAACGAATGTCCTCTGCTTCCGCCTCGTAGGTCAGGAGAATCCGGTGACGCAGCACATCCGGTGCAATGGTTTTGATATCCTGTGGTGTCACATACGCCCGGCCCTGGAGAAACGCATAGGCCCGCGAGGCAAGACTCAGAAAAATCGTCGCACGGGGAGACGCACCGAACTGGATATAATCGGCGATATCCGGTGAAACATCCTGGGGCTGGCGCGTAGCAAAGACCAGATCCACAATATAGTCTTTCAGTTTATCATCCACATAGATATGCCGGATCACATCTGACATCCGTTCGATGTCTGACTGGAGCATCACCGGTTGGATTGCCGCAGACGCATCAAATCCCACCCGTTTTAAAATTTCTTTTTCATCTTCCCGCGAGGGATAGGCCACCTGAAGTTTCAGCATGAACCGGTCCACTTGGGCTTCGGGCAGCGGATAGGTCCCTTCCTGCTCAATGGGATTCTGGGTGGCCAGCACGAGAAAGGGGTGCGGGAGCGCAAAGGTTTCATCCCCGATGGTTACCTGATGTTCCTGCATGGCTTCCAGGAGGGCCGACTGTACCTTGGATGGTGCCCGGTTGATCTCGTCTGCCAGAATCATATTATGGAAGACAGGGCCTTTTTTGATGGCAAAGGCGGCGGTTTCCGGTCGATAGACTTCCGTTCCAACCAGATCTGCCGGCAGCAGGTCTGGTGTAAACTGGATCCGTTTAAAATCACACCGGACCGTATCTGCCAGGGCTTTTACCGCACTGGTTTTGGCGAGGCCCGGAACCCCTTCAATCAGGATATGTCCGCCGGTCAGGAGACCCATGAGCAGGCCGTCAATCAGATCCCGCTGGCCGACCAGCACCTTGCCGATTTCTTCTCGGACCTTGCTGATCAGCAGATGGTTTTCTTCAACTTTCTGATTTATTTCTTCAATCATACCGTATCTCGTCTAGGGTTCAGCGTACCGGATTCAGTGGTTTCAGAGATGATCTGTCTGAATGGTTCCTATTTTCTGATGGCATTTATATCGGGGAAGGCAAGTGTCTGTCAAGCATCGGCTGAACGAAACCCCGCGAAGAAATGATATCGACATTACGCACACACGGAGATACCCCCGTTTCCACTTTCATACTGATGGTGTCACAGTTAAAGCGGTCGTTTTTTTGCCGTTTGTTAAGGCGTCTGCTATTGAGGTCTCTCTTGATAAACTATATGCATTAATTTTATTTGTTTTAAAAAAAGGATGTTAAATTTTCCTGTCCCCGATTTTTGCAAGATTTCAAAACCGCGAAAACGGTTAAGCTCATTTGGGAACCTCCAACAGTTGTATTACAGTGTATTTGACAGAATACATACCAAGCAGAAAAACAAGTTTGGGATTCACCTGGCCGGCCAACCGGTATATCCAGCCAAAAAATACTCTTTTTTTTACATACTACGCTTTCATTTTAAAATGGCCAGATCACAGGAATAAAAAGCGTACCAACAATAATCACGAGCAGGTTCAGCGGCATTCCGAGTTTTAAATAGTCAATAAAACGGTAACCGCCGGGGCCATATACCATCAGGTTGGTCTGATAGCCCATTGGCGTTGCAAAACAGGCGCTGGCACCCAAACAGATTCCGATGATAAATGGTTTCGGGTCCACGCCAATGGCCATGGCTGTTGATAGGGCAATGGGCAGCAAAAGAACAGCGGTTGCATTGTTGCTCAAAATATGGGTACTGACGCTGGTTAAAAGAATCATGGCCCCCAAAACCATCCCCGGTGACGCCCCGGAAAACAGATTGATAAACCCATTTGCATAGAATGCACTGGCACCTGTTTTTTGCATTGCAGTGCCAAGGGCAATGGTTCCGGCAATAAGAAGCAAAACATCTCCCTGAAGTGATTTGTATGCGACGCGCATCTGCAGGCAGCCTGTAATGATCATCAGAAATGCTGCGGTCAGAGCACAGGTCATGATATCAGCCAGCCCCAAAGTTGCCGTGCCCACCATGCCGATAAAATTTACCACCGACCATACGGCTTTACGTTTATGAACCAGCTCTTCATAAACATCTTCAACAACCAGATAATCGGTCTCACCCCGTATTGCTGCAAGCTTGCTTTCGCTGCACCAGACAAGCAGGATATCCCCTGTTCTGAGTATCACATCATGGATTTCTTTTTCAGTCATGTGAAAACTCTGCCTCTGAACAGCGATAATATTGACTTCCGGGTCATCTGCAAGTTCGGTTGTGGTCAGAGGCTGCCCTTTGAAAGACGAGTGGGGTGTAATCACTAACTCCACAACAATCGAAGCATCTTTCTGAGCCCCAAGCATCAGTTCCCTGTTTGAGCCGGGCAGTTCAACATCCTCCTGGTGCAGCATCGTCACAAGATCGCTCAGTTCAGCTTTGATAAGTAATCTGTCACCGCCCTCTACTGCCATGGGTTCACGGGCCGGATGGTAAATCCTGCTGTCTCTTATCAGTTCCAGGGTTTCCATCCCTTTGTATCTGTTCCCGAAAATTTTTTCAGAACGGTTTCCGATCAGCCTGCTTGTTAACGGTATCTTTAACTCTGCCAGATATTGCCGGTGTTCACTGTTTCCCAGGTGACAAACCGGGTTTGCAAGGGAGGGGATCACTTTTGGCGTTGCAATTACAAGAAAAATAATACCGATCACAGCAATGGGTACGCCAATAGAGGCAAGCTCAAACATGCTTATTTCACCAAACCCATATGCCACACTCAGGTCACTGACAATGATATTGGTCGATGTACCGATAAGGGTGCAGGTTCCGGCAAGGATGGATGCATAGGAAATCGGAATGAGAAATTTTGCAGGGCTTAACCCGTATTCGCAACACAGGGTCATCACCACCGGGATGGCCAGAATCACAATGGGCGTATTATTGATAAAGGCAGACGCCAGGGCAACGGTAAATAAAACAACAATCAGCGCGAGGGTATAGTTTCCCCGGGCAAGGCTGATAAGTTGTCTTCCGATAAACGCTACGCCTCCGGTACGCATAAGCCCCTTAGAGACAATAAACATCGCGCCAATGGTAATCACCGCAGGATTGGCAAATCCCATAACAGCCTCTTTGGGTGTGAGAATTCTGAAAACCACCAAAAGCACAATGATACCAATTGCAGTAAGGTCAACAGAAATCTTTTCCATGATCAGAAAATATACCGCAACAATGAGAATCGTCGAAACAATCCAGATATCCATAAAAATCTACGTATCCATTCACAAAATTTGAGTCAGTATGACCAGATCCATGCAAGATCTGGTGAGTGTTTTTGAACGAAAAAGGTTTATTTTAAAGTGTCACAATGATACGTGCCTCACCAGGGTGTGCTCACGTTAGCTAACGGAACCATTCCAGGTATATTTTTCTATGCATCTTCTTATCTTAGGCGGATCTTCTCCGATGGCTGTGCATTTGGCGGGCCTGTTTGCAACGCATCACCAGGCTGAAATCACCCTGGCGTCCCGCAATCAGGAACAGCTCTCAAAAAACGCAGCCTATCTGAACGCGACCTGTGGATCTCCTGTACACACGGCGTATTTCGATGCGTGTGACAGGGCCAGTCACGAGGGGTTTTACCGCAGTCTTTCCACTGCTCCGGACGGTGTCATTATCGCGGTCGGGTATTATGGGAATCAGAACGCCGCTCAATCCGACCCCAAGGAACAGCTGAACATACTGACCACCAATTTTATCGGGCCCATTTCCATCCTTGAAATCATTGCCGCAGACTTTCAACGCCGAAAAACCGGATTCATTATCGGCATCGGATCGGTCAGCGGGGTCAAAGGCCGTAAACGGAACTATATTTACGGAAGCGCCAAAGCCGGATTCCACACGTATCTTTCAGGTCTTCGCCATCGGTTGAGTGCTGAAGATATTCCGGTCATGACGGTGATTGCCGGCCCACTATCCCATAAATCGCATACAGATCCTGTACGCCGGTATCTCGCGCTTACGCCGGAAGCTGCCGGTGATCGCATTTTCAAGGCCTGGCGCACGAAAAAAGATGTCATCTTTGTACCCGGATTCTGGCGTGTCGTGATGACAGCCATCCAGTCCATACCCGAACGGCTGTTCAAACGGATGGGACTCTAATCCTCCCTGCCAACCGCTTTGATCTTCACGGTTCTCCCCTGCCCTTTCCTCCTGCATATTCTTGCAAGGGAAAGCGCAATGTCATTAACTTAAGAGCCTATGAATTTTAACAATTCGAATTTATTAAATAATGTTGAAAGTTTGAAGTCGACATGATATACTCAATTCTAATAAT
>PDTL01000007.1 GCA_002748835.1 Deltaproteobacteria bacterium | reverse complement strand
TACTTGTGTCTGTTTCATGGGACCTCCTTTCTGGTCCCTTTTAACAAACCGGACAGTTTATTTGTTCTTGCTTAGGACAGTTTATTTGTTTCTAACACTGTTTTATTTGTCTGTTGCGAAAATGGATTAAAAAGCTTATTATTAAAGTTTGACGGTAATGGATGGAGGCAGCGTCGCCATGACACAACCCTACCCGATTCAACTCTCCCTGACCGGACGCGCCTGCCTGATGGTGGGCGGTGGCCGTGTGGCGGCCCGTAAAGTCTCCCGGCTGATTTCCTGCGGGGCGCAGGTGACTGTGGTGAGCCCGGATATAGATGCGGAACTGGCCGAACTGGCCGCGGCCGGCCGTGTAAACTGGGTTGCCCGCAGGTACGCGACCGGTGATATGGACGGTGTGTTTCTCGTGTTCGGGACCACGGATAGCCGGGAGGTGAATGCACGGGTGGCTGAAGATGCGCAAAGACGGGGCATTCTCTGCAACATTGCCGATGATCCGGACGCCTCGGATTTCACCTTGCCCGCCCTTGTGCTGAAGGGGGATGTGGTGCTGACCGTCTCCACAGGCGGCAACAGCCCGGCCCTGTCCCGGCGGATCCGCCAGGAGTTGGAGCAATGGCTGGGCGACGAATATGCTGTTGCTGCCCGGATTTTAGGGGTGCTGCGCGAACGCCTGCTGGCCCGGGGGCATGACCCCGATGGACATCGAAGGACCTTTGCCCGTATTCTTCAAGGCGGTCTGCTCTCGATGCTTCGGGCAAACGACCGGTCGGGCGTATCGAAACTGCTGCGTAGGGAAACCGGCATGGATGTGATGGATTCAGATGATCCAGCGTTGGTTGAGGGCCGTGTGCGACAGTAACGCTGACCGCCGGGATCCCAATGCGGTCTGACCCGATGCTGGCTGGCAGGTGCAGGGCGATGCGGTGGAATGGCCAGTTGTAAGGCTGCCGGGACCGCGATCACCAGATGGATGATGGGTATGTTAAGTTGGTATAACTTTTTTCATGCAGGGGCAAGATGGTTGCGTTAACACTTTGTAATGATTCGATGACAGAACCGCCGTCAGGCATGTGTAGTGCCCGCAACCCGAGACGGGAAAAGGATGCACGCGGCATTGAAGCCCAGCTGGAGATCCAGCTGGTCGGTCTCAACCATAAAACGGCATCCGTGAATATACGTGAGCAGTTGACCATCTCCGATGAACGGCTTTCAGCGGCGCTGGAAGCGTTGCGGGCCTTGCCTGAACTAGCGGAAGTGTTTCTGCTGTCCACCTGTAACCGTGTGGAAATCCTCTATACCACCCATGACAGTGAAGCAGCGCCGGCAGCCATACAGGGGTTTCTCAGCCAGTTTCAACATGTGCCGGTTGAAACCTTTGCATCCTGTTTGTATCTGCATCGGGAAGAGGACGCAATCCGGCACCTGTTCAGAGTGGCGGCAAGCCTTGATTCACTGGTGATCGGAGAACCCCAGATCCTGGGACAGATCAAAGCCGCTTACAAAGAAGCCGCCCGTCTGCGCACATCGGGGGTGGTGCTGAATCGGTTACTGCACCGGACGTTTTACACGGCCAAACGGATCCGGACGGAAACCGGTATCGGTGATCATGCCATATCCATCAGCTATGCCGCCATCGAGCTGGCCCGGAAACGTTTCGGCAGTCTGGAGGGTAAACGGGCTCTGCTGGTAGGCGCCGGTGAGATGGCCGAGCTGGCCGTGGAACATCTGATGCGCCACCGGGTCGGCCGGGTGTTTGTGGCCAACCGGACATTTGAGCGCGGCGTGGCCCTGGCAAAACGGTTCAACGGTCAGGCCATCGCCTTTGAAGCCATCGCGGCAACGCTGTCTTCGGTGGACATTGTCATCAGTTCAACCGGCGCCCCTGGCCTGGTGATTCAAAAAGATCAGGTCAAAAGGGCGGTCCAAGGTCATCCGAGCCGTCCGCTCTTTTTTATCGACATCGCCGTGCCTCGGGATATTGATCCGGCCATCAACCAGCTGGATAACGCGTTTGTCCATGACATCGATGACCTCAAGGGGGTGATCGAGGAAAATATCGAAGAACGGCAGCGTGAGGCGGTCAAGGGGGAGCGAATCATCAATGAGGCAGTGGCCCGGTTCCGGTCCTGGCGGGAGGCCCTGAATGTGGTACCGACGATTATTGATCTGAGAGGCAAGCTGAAGGCCATCATGGACGCTGAACTGGCACGGACCCTTGCCGGCAGCGTTCCGGATCCTGAAGGGGTTGAGGCCTTTTCGCGAATGGGTGATGCGGTGGTTCGTAAAATCATGCATGATCCCATCCGGATTCTTAAAGAATCGGGATCGCATCGAAATGCGTCTGCCTACCTCAATGCGCTCCGTGTGTTGTTTAATCTGGACGGGTCCTGAAACAACAGACACTCCGGCGAATGGGAACCGTTCCCTTGTCGTGAAGACGTCATATGCGATCTTCTGTTTATGAGTGTGCGTCTGAACCTCACCGAAGATGAAATCCAGCGCAAAATCAAGGGCGCAGAGAGATTTTGTACTTTACAAACAGAATGAAGTATGCCTAAGTTTTTAAGCTTTTTTTTATCATTTTTGCGTTGAGATGGTAAAGCCAGGGAGGACTTATGGATCAAAAGAATCTTGATTTCTTCAAAGCGCTTTTACTCAAGCGTCTGGAAGACCTTGAGGGTCAGGCGGACGATACCGTCTCCGGCATGACCTCACAGAAAGAAAATTTTCCGGATCCCACGGATCGTGCGTCCCATGAATCGGACCGGAATTTTATGCTTCGGATTCGGGATCGAGAGCACAAACTGATCAAAAAAATCAGAAAGGCGCTGAACCGGATCGAACTGGGAACCTTTGGCATCTGCGAAACCTGCGAAGAAGATATTTCCCTTGATCGGCTGAATGCAAGACCGGTAACCACACAGTGCATCAACTGCAAAACCAAGGAAGAGGCACTGGAAAAGGCCTTGGGACTCTGATGCCGTGAAAAGACGGATCGATCTTCATGTTCATTCCACGGCGTCCGACGGTCTGCTGACACCGGCGGCCGTGGTGCAGATGGCAGTGGATACAGGCCTTTCCGCCTTATCCATCACCGATCATGACTCCATGGAAGGGGTGAAGGCCGTTTTTAAAACCCGCATTCCGGACAGCCTTGCCTTTGTAAGCGGCGTGGAGATCAGCGCCGCACCGCCTTTGTCACTCAACCGATCCGGCAGTTTTCATGTTCTCGGATATGGCATGGATGTGTCTCATCCGGAACTGAATCAGGCCCTGGATGCCCAGCGGAGCGCCCGGAAAAACCGGAATCCGCTGATTGTCGAAAAGCTTCAGGGGCTCGGGTTTGACATTTCCCTTGAAGCGGTGTGTGAACACGCCGGTGATGCACAGGTGGGGCGCCCGCACATTGCCCGGTTCATGCTTGAAAATGGCTGGGCAGAATCTATGGATGAGATTTTCGACCGGTATCTGGGGAAAAACGGCCCCGCCTATGTGGACAAGACCCGAATCCCCTGTGCGGACGCCATCCGGTTGATCCGGAGCGCGGGCGGTATTGCCGTGCTGGCACACCCGCTCCTTCTGGAGCTGGAGGGTCCGGAAGCCCTATCGGCGCTTGTGGGAGACCTGAAGGCAATGGGGCTTGGCGGGATCGAAGCCTTTTATTCCGGGCACTCGGCGCAGGAAACAGACATGCTGCGCCAGGTCGCCCGCGACCATGATCTGCTGGTCACCGGTGGATCTGATTATCATGGATCCAGTGACAGCCCGATCCGGATGGGCTTGGGCGACGGTCGTCTCCAGGTTCCGTACGCGTTGTTTGAAGTGTTGCAGGATCATTTACAGAACCGGCCGGAACACCGGGCATCATCCGGCCTGAAACCCATTTGCGCACATGCAGCGGTGTAATCTCAAAAACGCCTGATGATTTGCATTCTCTCTTCAGGCGTTTTTGCGAGTGTGCCACACGTCCATGTCGCTTTTTTTTTACTGGACACCCGATACCATGCAGGAAAATATTGGTATGGAGGAATTTGCCCTCCTGCTTCCCTACCCGTTCAAAAACAGGGCGCTGCTTCAAAAAGCCCTGTTTCACAGCTCTTATGTCAACGAGAACCCCGCGCTCGGAATTGAAGACAACGAACGCCTCGAGTTCCTGGGTGATGCGGTACTCAACCTGTGCATCGGCCATCTGCTCATGGATGCGTATCCGGCGCTAAAGGAAGGCGACCTGTCCCAAATGCGGGCCAACATGGTCAATGAATATCAGCTGGCGGTGGTGGCCGGCACCATTGAGTTAGGCCGATATGTTCAGCTGGGCAGGGGAGAGATCCAGACCGGCGGGCGGGAAAAACCGTCGATTCTGGCAGATGCCATGGAAGCGGTGATCGCGGCTGTTTATCTGGACGGCGGTTTCTCCGCCGCATTCGATTTTGTGGGCACACTGTTTGCCGATGTGCTTGCCACCGGTGAAGATCCGGTCCTGCACCATGATCCCAAAAGCCGGCTGCAGGAACTGGTGCAGCTCCATTTCCGGTCGGTGCCCGTGTACCGGGTGGTCGAAGAATCCGGGCCAGACCACAACAAGGCATTTCGCATCCGGCTCACAGCCGGCTCCATCGAAAGCGAAGGTGTGGGCCGGAGCAAGAAAGCCGCAGAGCAGACAGCTGCCAGAAATGCCATAAAACAGTTTAAAAATCAAAAAGTTGAGAGCTAACTCCACCCACCTGATCATCCCGTTTTTCATTCCCCACCAGGGGTGTCCGCATCAGTGCCGCTTCTGCAATCAGCGGGTCATCTCCGGAACAGCGCCCTCTGCCGGCGATCTGTCACGATCCCTTGAAGCGACCGTCCGGTCCTGGATCAGCCACAGCGCGTCCCGGCGGTATACGGATATCGAGATCGCCTTTTACGGGGGAACCTTTCTCGCTCTGAATCCAGACTGCCTGAAACTGCTGCTGGATACATCCCAGGCCTTTATTGACAGGGGCGAAGTGCACGGCATCCGCTTTTCAACCCGGCCAGACCCGGACATGACCGCCGCCCTGCACCTGATTCGGGGATACAAGGTCCGGACAGTGGAACTGGGGGTGCAGTCCATGGATGATACGATACTTGCCATGAGCAACCGGGGGCATACGGCCGCTGATGTGGTCCATGCGGTCCGGGTGGTTCGGGACCACGGGCTGAAGCTGGGGGTGCAGTTGATGGTAGGACTGCCCGGAGACACGCCGGAACGATTGACAAAAACCGTATGCCGGGTGATTGCGCTGAAACCGGATTTTCTGCGCCTGTATCCGACCCTGGTGGTGAACGGCAGCCCGCTGGCGACAGATTACCGGAACGGCCGGTATCAGGCCCTCTCGGTAACAGAGGCGGTCGAGGCCACGTTTCCGGCGTATGTGCGGTTCCGAAAGGCCGGTATTCCGGTGATCCGAATGGGGCTGCAGGCCACCGCAGATCTGGATGCGGGGACGGATATCATTGCCGGCCCTTATCATCCGGCATTTGGCCAGTTGGTTCAGTCGCGCCTGTATCTGGCCCTTATCCGGCACGGCCTCTCAAAAAGCGGGTTTGCAGGCCGCATCCTGACCCTTGGTGTGGCAGCCCCATACCAGTCCACCTGCATGGGTCAGCGACGGCACAATCTTGCGGTGCTCAAACGGACATACGGCATTGAAGCCGTCTGCGTGACCGCAGCGGATCTGCCCCCGGAAACAGTGACGGTCAATGGCTTCCGGGTCAGTCTGGCCGATCTGCTGCCTGATGAATCGCATTAGTACATTTCTGTCTTAAAAAAGGCCTCGTCTTCAAATCCGGTTTCCGGCTGAGGGGTGTACGTCGTCGGTTCTGTGCCTTCCTTGAAACACTCAAAGACCGTCTTTTTGGAGGCGGGAATGGGCAGCAGACCGGTCTCCGCATCGATTTTCTTGAAAACCACGCCTTCGGGAACCTGAAAGACCCGTGGCGGCTTTCCTTCGAGGATTTTCTGCATAAACCCGAGCCAGATGGGGCTGGCGGCCTTGGATCCGGTTTCATACCTGCCCAGAGAGGCTTCTTCGTCAAATCCCACCCAGACGCCGGTGATGAACCGCGGCGTATATCCCACAAACCAGGCATCGAAGAGGTTATTGGTGGTTCCGGTTTTTCCGGCCGCAGGCCGTTTCAGTGCCCGGACCCGTTTCCCGGTCCCCCGTTTGATCACGTCTTCGAGCATATGGGTGATGATGAATGCGGTGCTCATTTCCATCACCTTTTTCTTCAAAGGATCATTCCGTTCGAGCACATTCCCGTCCCGATCGAGAATTCCGGTGATAAATACCGGTTCAATGCGAAATCCCATATTGCAAAACACAGAATAGGCCTGGACGAGTTCCAGCAGAGAAATGCCTGAAGAGCCAAGGGCAATGGACAGATCCCGTTTCAATTCGGAATGAATTCCCAGCGCGTCCGCATAACGGATGGCGTAATCAATACCGATATCCTTGAGCACCTTCACCGTGACAATATTCCGGGAGTAGATCAGGGCTTCCCGGAGCAGGGTCGGGCCGTAAAACGTTTTTTCGTAATTCTGGGGTTTCCAGGTAAAGTCGTGGGCCGCGTCTTTAAAAATGATCGGCGAATCAATGATCACTGATGCCGGTGTGTATCCCTTGTCCAGGGCAGCTGCGAAAATCACCGGCTTGAATGCGGATCCGGGCTGGCGGCGGGACTGGATGGCACG
Source organism: Deltaproteobacteria bacterium (assembly GCA_002748835.1). Lineage (GTDB taxonomy): Bacteria > Desulfobacterota > Desulfobacteria > Desulfobacterales. The sequence continues at coordinate 17,423 of PDTL01000007.1, read as the reverse complement.
GTTAAACTGGCTGTTCATGAAATCCCGGCCGCCGATCATGGCTTTGACATGGCCGGTTTCCGCTTCCATGCACAGGAGTGCGGACTGAACGGCCGGCTCCTGGTCCAGATGAAGCTCCCAGGCACCAGATGCCGGATTCTGCCGGATCAGCTTGACAAGCACCACGTCGCCGGTTTTCAGCACCTGTCCGGGGCGCCGGACCGGCTGCTCCCAGGCGGCGTGTTCTGGATCCGGCTTTCGCGCCCATTTCATGGAGTTGAGGGCGATGGTACCGCGGGCGTTTCCCAGCCGGACCGTGACACGGCCTTTTCGGTCGCTGACATCAATGACCACGCCACGGGTTGACATGCCCGGCGCAAGGGGCGTTTGTGTTTGCGCTTTGCGGCGTTCTTCACAGAAGGCTTCGATATCTGCTTTCGCCAGGCAGCGCAGGGGACCGCGGTAGCCCTGCCGTTTGTCAATGGCCCGGAGCCCGTCGGATATTTCAGCGCGGGCGCTGCGCTGCATGTCGATATTCACGGCCGTATGAATTTGAAGGCCGCCGTTATACAGAAGTTCTTTTCCGTATTTGGCCTCCACGTACCGGCGGACGTGTTCGGTATAACAGGGCACCTTTTCAATGTACCAGTTACGGCGCGGCTGAATATCAAGGGGGTATGCCCTGGCCACATCTGCATCGGTCTGTGAGATAAACCCCTCTTCCACCATCCGGTTGAGCACGTAATGCTGGCGCTGGCGGGCCCGCTCCGGATAGTGGAACGGCGAGTACCGGCTGGGCGCCTGGGGCAGTCCGGCAAGGATGGCGCACTCGGAAAGATTCAGTTCAGCCGCCGGCTTGGCAAAGTAGTTTTCCGCTGCCGCCTCCACCCCGTAGGCCCCGTGGCCCAGGTAGATCTGATTCAGATACAGGTAGAGGATGTCTTCCTTTGAAAAGTTCTTGTCCAGCCGGTACGCAAGAATGGCCTCTTTGATTTTACGCTTGTAGCTTTTTTCCGGTGTCAGAAAAAAAGATTTGGTGACCTGCTGGGTGATGGTGCTTCCCCCCTGGACAATGGCACCAGCTTCCAGATTTTTGAAAAAAGCCCGGATGATACTGATGATATCAATGCCCCGGTGCGAGTAGAACCGGGCGTCTTCGGCAGCGATAAAGGCTTGAATCAGGGTGTCCGGCATATCGGCAAGCGGAATCACCAGGCGGCGTTCTTTGTAGAATTCACCGATCTTGGTGCCGTCATCGGCCAGCACGGTGGTGATGGTTGGGGGGCGGTAGTCCCGGAGCGTTGCAATATGGGGAAGGTCCCGGGACAGGTGGTAAAACAGTCCGGCACCGGAAAGAACAGCAGTCAGAAAGGCAAAACACCCCATCCAGATCAGGTACTGAAACAGTTTCAGGGCGACGCGGCCAGGCGAAAGCCGTTTCTGCTTCGTGTGGTTTTCGTGTTGATCCAGCTTGTTCATGTACACGGCCTCTGGCGTTTCATGTTAAGATGTTTCAGGGCCGGAGACCGGCCTCGTTTGTGTTAACCCGTATGGTGATAACAGAACCGGCATGGAATCGCAAGAAAGAGCGGGGGGTAACCCGGCCGTTGCTGTGCGGTGAACGGCGTATCGCCTTTTTTGTTTACTTCCGAAAGCGTTATGGTTTATTAGAAAAATTTTATCCGTACAGGATAGGCATAGGGATGATATGCGACAGGAAGGCAGATTGGATGGATATTAAATCGCGTCAGGTACCGCGTGGGCTGGTGCTGGATATCAAGGAAGTGGCTGGCTCGATTCGCCGCTTTCAGCGGACATCCGGCGAAATCCCATGGTGTGATGGAGAAAAAACCGATCCCTGGGATATGGTCGAGGCCGCCATCGGACTGACCATCGCCGGTTACGAGTCAGATGCCCTGCGGGCCTTTGACTGGCTGGCAGACTGCCAGCTGGATGACGGCAGCTGGTATGCTGCCTACCGGGACGGACAGCCGGAAGACTGCACTCGGGATACCAATATGTCCACGTATATTGCCGTGGGTCTCTACTATTACTACCGGGTGACCGGAGACCGGGGCGCCCTGGAACGCTACTGGAAAACCCTGTACAGCGCCATCGCCTTTGCCCTGGAACTTCAGGCACCGGGCGGTTCTATTTACTGGGCGAAAAGTCCGGAAGGAGAAGTGGACCCCATGTCCCTTCTGACCGGGTCCAGCTCCATCTACCTCAGTCTCAAATGCGCCATCATGATTGCGGATCTTCTGGAAAAACCGCAGAGCAGATGGGAAATCGCCCTCAAACAATTGGGGGGGTCGCTGAGAGAACGCCCCCATCTGTATAATATCGCGAAATCCCGGTTTTCCATGGACTGGTTCTACCCTATTCTGTCCGGTGCCTTTACCGGTGAAGCGGCTCAGAAACGGGTGGAGAAATACTGGAAAAAGTTCGTGTATGACGGGCAAGGGGTCCGATGCGTGTCAGACGAACCCTGGATCACCATTGCCGAATCTTCCGAGTTCGTCCTTGCCCTGTTTGCCATGGGAAACGATGAACTGGCCCGGATCGTCTTTGACTGGATACAGGATCGGCGGTATGAAGACGGCTCCTACTGGTGCGGGTATACCTACCCGGAAATGGTCATCTGGCCCGAAGAGCGTCTGACATGGACCAATGCGGTGGTGCTCATGGCTGCAGATGCCTTGTACCGGCTCACCCCGGCCTGGGACTTTTTCTCTCATACAGTGTGGCAGCAGAGCCGTATCGGCCATCTGTTGTAAACACCTATCGCGTGTAACGTTGCAGAAGACAGGAAAGACCCGTGCGTAAAGATCGGCGGCCCTATGGGGTCAAAAAAGCGTATCTGAAATTGCAGGCATTCTATACCCGGCGGTATATCCGGCCCCAGTTCCAGTCCTTTGGCAAAGGCCACAACTTCATGAAACCCTGGTATGTGGAGATTTTTGGTGAACCGATTCGGCTGGGGGACTGTGCCACGGTCATTGCCACGCCGGACAAACGGGTGCGGCTTTCCATCTGGTCCGGCGACACTGCCATCCGGGGGATTGATATCGGAAACCATTGCCTGATTTGTCCGGGGGTGCGCATCAGCGCCGCCACTGAAGTGGTGATCGGGGATAACTGTATGCTGGCGAGCGGCGCGTATATCACCGACTCGGACTGGCATGGGATCTATGACCGCAGTCTGCCCATCGGCACCTCAAAGCCCGTGCATCTGGCGCCAAATGTCTGGCTGGGCGACAGTGCCATTGTCTGCAAGGGGGTGTCCATTGGAGAAAACAGCATTATCGGCGCCGGCGCCGTGGTGGTCGGTGATATTCCGCCCAATGTGATCGCAGCAGGAAATCCGGCGCGGGTCATCCGGGAGCTGGATCCGGATGCGGCATTTAAAACCCGGGGAGACTGGTGTGCGGATCCAGATAGGATTTACAATGATTTTGATATTATGGATATGGAAATACTCAAGGAAAACTCCCTGTTCACCTGGCTTCGCTCGGTGTTTTTTCCGACCATCCATGACTGATTTAACGCCGGCGAAAATCGCCGGACAAAGGGCATGAAAAAGATGACCGGTGAAAATGATTTGGTACTGATTTATCTGGAAGGTGTTCCCCTGACCTACGCACGGGTGGAGTCCATCCTGCCGGATGTCAAGAAAAACTGGTATCATGTACGCCTGCTCCTGTTGCAGGTTCCGCTTCAGGTGGTGATCTGGATTTTGAAAGATAGGTATATTGATGGCGACACGTTCACCATGGGGGGAAAGGAAATGCGCCTGGAACGCGTGATTCCCCCAGAGATACCTGAGATGACCGATGAGGATCGGAAGGGAAACGCAGCCGGGCAGATGGAACCCCCATCCGAAAACAGCAACGTGATCGCCCTGTTCGGTCACCGGAAAAATGAGGGCTAATGCAGCGGGTTCTGTCCGTTTCCCGGCGAACGGATATCCCGGCCTTTTATCTAGACTGGTTTCAGCGTGGTATGGACCGGGGCCGGTTTGATGTCAGAAACCCGCGATCCGGACGTGTGTCTCGGGTGCCCGTGTCTCCGGAGACGGTTCATTCTTTTGTGTTCTGGTCTAAAAATTTCGGACCGTTTCTCACGCGAACCATCGGAGAGCGGCTGCGCGACGCCGGGTATGGCCTTTTTTTTCAGTTTACCGTAAACAGTGCAGATTCCCTGCTTGAACCCTGCGTGCCGCCACTCGAAGACCGCCTGGCACAACTGCACACCCTTTCGGAACGATTCGGGGCAGACCGGGTGATCTGGCGGTTTGATCCGGTGTGCCGGTATCAGGATCCGCGCGGACGTATGCGGAACAATCTGTCTGATTTTCCGCTCATCGCCCGCGAAGCATCCCAGGCCGGTATCCACCGGTGTATCACCAGTTTTGCCGATCCCTACCGGAAAGTAAGCAAACGGTTTGCTGATAAACACCTGGTGCTGATAGACCCTTCGCCGGACTGGAAATCGTCCGTGATTCGGCGCATGGTGCATGTACTCTCGCCGTTTGAGATTGACCTGGCTCTGTGCTGTGAACCGGATGTGTGCAAAGCTGCAGAAAAAACGCTGCCGGTCTCGGCTGCCGCCTGTGTGGATGGAACGCTTCTGAAACAGCTCAAACCGGGACGGGTGTCTGCAGCAAAAGACACGGGTCAGCGGCGCTCCCAGGGGTGCGGGTGCACCCGATCAACGGATATCGGCTCCTATGCCGGACATCCGTGTTATCATCATTGCCTCTATTGTTACGCAGCACCGGCAAAAACTGCCGGAAAGCAGGTTCTGTTATGACCGTGACAGCGACACGTTCTTTTTTTATCGGATCGGTGGAGATTCCTGGCCGTACTGTTCTCGCGCCACTGGCCGGTGTGACCAACCAGCCCTTCCGGCAGATGGTCCGGAGATTCGGGTGCGGTCTGGTCTGTTCGGAGATGGTAAGTGCCAACGGCCTGGCCTATGGATCTGAAAAAACAAAAAAACTGATGGCCTGTGCACCGAATGAAGCCCCTGTATCGATTCAGATCTTTGGGGCACACCCGGATCGGATGGCCCGGGCCGCAGCCGCAGCTGAAGCCGCAGGCGCCGATATTGTTGACATCAATTTTGGGTGTTCGGTGCGAAAGGTGTTGAAAACCGGTGCAGGCGCCGCCCTGATGAAGGATCTTGACCTGTCCCGGACGATCATCGGCGCCGTACGGAAGGCGATCCGTGTACCGCTCACCATCAAACTGCGCAAAGGCTGGGATGCTTCCGGTGACGCGGCCCTCGCCCTTGGACAGGCGGCGGAATCCGAAGGGGTGGATGCGCTGGTCCTTCATCCTCGCACGGCAACCCAGGGGTTTGGTGGCGAAGCGGACTGGGGGCTGATCGGCCTGCTGAAAGCGGCGGTCCGCATCCCGGTGATCGGGAACGGAGATGTAAAGACGCCGGATGACGCCCTGCGCATGGTGGCGGAAACCGGTTGTGATGCCGTGATGATCGGTCGTGCCGCCATGGGGGATCCTGCCATTTTTTCCCGTGTGGAATCGGCGCTGGCAGGAAAGACGCCTCCGGTGGTCACTCGTGCGGAACGGTTTGACGCCATGCGCCGGTTTGTCGAAGATACGGTTCTTGCCTGCGGTGAAAACAACGCCCCCTTCATGCTACGCAGTCGGCTGGGCTGGTTGGTGAAGGGGCTTTTCGGAAGCGCGAAGTTCCGTGAACGGCTGAATGGACTGACCCAGTCAGCGGCCATACTTGTTGAGATTGACGCATATGAGGCGTTTTTAGCAACGCGCGCCAGCGACGCTTATGGGATGGATACCGGGGCTGTGCCTAGGGCCGGCGAAACGGTATCCCTTGATTATGGGAACGGAAGATGAAAAAAATGGCAGCGGCTCACGACTTGTCCAGATAAAAGCGGAGAAAAAGCATAAGGATGAGAATAATACCGATAAGGATTGCCGGCACGGTGGTCAACTGTTTTTTCAGAGGCGCCCCTTTGACGAGAAGGGCTTTCCGTTCCGTGTCGTACCACTTGCCGAGCAGCAACGCTGCCACCAGTACAGCGATATAGGTAATCATTTTGGATAAAGTCATGATTTCCCTTTGACGAAAAGTTTCGATTCTGAGGATCCCGACAGGAGGAAATGGCCTGCGGAAATAGAACCTTTTCTATAGCGAAATTCAATCCATACGTCCAGACTGAATTTTCACTGAGCACCTTAATTGTACGGGGTGATGAAAATCGAGTAGAAAACGTCTCTATCTGAATCTACTTTTACAATGCTTTCAAAATCATACAATCCCCTTGACAATCTGGCATGATTGAGAATATGGTCAAACTTAATGTTTTGTATAAGCATTATCTTTCCGGCCTTCAATTCATCTGAATTGACTAGATAAGGGAGATTGTATCGCGTGACGAAAGAATACGACGCGTTTGAAGTGGGAGAAGCCCTGGATGCCTATCTAAAGGATGAAACGGCCGGGCGCCCGTCGGCTGATGCTCCAGATCCTGTCCCTTCGGAACCGATATCTTCAGACAGTGAGGATACGCTGATCGAACTGACCGAAGTGGAGGATGACAAGTTGGTGCTGGAAAAAGACGCATCTCCAGATATCCCGGAATTGCCCCCTGTACAAAGTGGGGATACGCGCACTACAGCAGATCTGCCTGAAAGCGGTTCTCCTTCCGACCCTGCGGAGGGGATACCCAAGCGCCGTGAGCCTCCTCCACCTGCCCCTCCGGTAATCGGTTTCCGAAAGGATGTCCCAGAAGCGCTGGCGCGGGAAGCACTTGTCGATCCTGTGGGAGATTCGGTGTTTCCCTATCCGGATGATGCGCCTGAAGCCGTGCTGGATGACCTGGAGCCAGAAACAGAAACGTCAGCCAGTCCTGAAACCGGTCTGGCCGGCGTGCACGAAGCGCTGAACCGGCTGAACCAGGCATTTGAGAGCAAGTTGAAATACGATAAGCACAAAGAAACGATCATTGACAAGCTGCATGAAGAGCTCCAGTCGTATCGCGACGGTCTGGTCGACCGGTACATGGAATCTCTGATCATGGATTTCGTGAAGGTCATTGATGATATCCGGAAAATGGTGCGGCATTATCAAAACCGGGACCTTGTCGAGGCAGATGCGACAAAACTGCTTAGAATGCTGGAAGACATACCGTCCGATCTTGAGGACATATTTTCTCTCAGGGGTGTCAGGGCATTTACCTATGAAAACGATCTGTTTGATCCGAGCCGGCAACGGATTGTGAAAAAAATTGAAACCGATGATCCGGAATCGGATCGAAAGGTTGCAGGAACTGTGCGACCGGGGTATGAACGGGACGGACATGTGCTGAGGCCGGAAATGGTCACGGTATATATGACGCGAACCCAAATGGTGCCGCCACAGAACAGCGCTAAGGAGAACGGATGACTAATTCCATGAAGCGAGTATTCGGAATTGATTTGGGAACCACGTATTCATCCATTGCCTACGTGGACGAATATGGAAAGGCCGTGATTATTCCCAACTCAGAGAATCAGCGAATCACGCCTTCTGTGGTTTTTTTTGATGGCGACAGTATTGTTGTGGGCGATGTGGCGAAAGAGAGTTCCAAAATCTATCCCGAGGAAGTGGTGAGTTTCGTAAAACGGTCCATGGGGGAGCCAAACTTTCTATTTGACTATAACGGCAGCACGTATCGGGCTGAAGAGATTTCAAGCTATATCCTGAAAAAACTGATTCAGGACGCTGAGGAACGAATGGGGGAAGCGATCTCGGATGTGGTGATCACCTGCCCAGCGTATTTCGGGATCAACGAGCGTGAGGCAACGAAAAAGGCAGGAGAAATCGCCGGTCTGAATGTCCGCCAGATTATCAATGAACCAACTGCGGCCGCCATTGCCTACGGATCTGTTGAAAGCACTGAACACAAGGTCGTGTTGGTATACGACCTGGGCGGGGGAACCTTTGATATCACGCTCATCGACATCAAGCCCGAGTCGGTTGACGTCATCTGTACAGGCGGGGACCACAATTTAGGCGGTAAGGACTGGGATGACCGGATTGTTGCGTTTCTGGTAGAGGCCTTCCAGCAGGCCACCGGATCCTCGGAAGATATTCTAGAAGATCCGGACACTTGCCAGGATCTTCAGATTTCGGCAGAAAAAGCCAAAAAGGTGCTGTCCCAGCGGGATCGGACACCGATCTCCATTACCCATGCCGGCGAACGGGTCAAGGTCGAGCTGGACCGGGTCCGGTTTCTGGAACTGACCGCTGACCTTCTTGAGCGGACCATCGTGTTTACCCGGGAAATGCTGGAAGAGGCAAAGTCAAAAGGATATGACCGGTTTGACGACATTATTCTGGTGGGGGGGTCCACCCGGATGCCCCAGGTCGCAGAGCGAATCGCAGCGGAATTCAACGCCACGCCCAGGACGTTTGAGCCGGACGAGGCAGTGGCAAAAGGCGCGGCCATCTACGGCTGGAAACTATCGATCAATGACGGTCTGATCCAGCGGCTGTCTGAAGAGAGCGACCTGAAAGTGGAAAATGACGGCTCCGGCGATATCGAGGCCATTGCAAGGCAAATGGCGGTAACGCCAGAGAAACTGCGGGAAGTGGAGCAGGAAGTGGCAGATGCCACCGGGTATTCGCTACCGACGATCCAGCGGGCACGCGTTCAGGTCCGGAATGTGACGAGTAAAAGTTTCGGGGTTGTGGCGCACAATAAACACAATTATGAGATTGTCTTTAATCTGATTGTCCGGAATACCCAGGTGCCGGTCACTGTTGATCAGCGTTTCTATACAGCGGTGGCTGACCAGGAAAGCGTCCTGATCCGTATTATGGAAAGCGAAACGAGCGAGCGCGAGGTGCCGTTGGCATATGCCATGGAAATTGGCACCGCCACCCTGATGCTTCCCCGGGGACTGCCTGCGGATGTGCCCATTGACATTACATTCAAGCTGGACGAGGAGGGATGTCTGGAGATAACCGCTGTGGAGACCCAGAATGCTCAGCAGGTAGACGTGTCCATCGACACCTCTTCCGTGATCAGCGGCGAGGCGCTGGAACAGGCAAAGGCCCGTTGCCAGAACTTGGTCGTTCACTGATACGCGGCAGTATGATCAATTCTACACCCCAAAATAAATCGGCTCAGCCCTGTACGGGTCTGATAGATGTTGAAATAAAATCCTGACCGCAGAAAACGGCAGCCTTTTTTTCGTTTCTTTCACCCCCCCGGAGTATACGAGCATACCTATGACACGCGAAAATTATTTTATTTTGCTGGAACTGCAGGTGGATCCACCTGAAACGGATGCGCAGGTCATTGAAGCGGCAATTACGAAGAAACAAGCCGAGTGGAGCCGCCTGCGGAATCATCCGACTAAGGGCACGCAGGCCAAACAGCTGATCGGCATGATTTCGGATATTCGTAAGGTGATGCTTGATGATGTGCTGCGCGATGAAGAAGCCGTCAGGGCATCCAAAGCAGCTGAACGTCAGGAAGCGGAGAGCTTTGCGGAGGTGGACCGGTTCATCGATATTCTGATGAGCAAAGGCGGGATATCCAAAGAAGAGATCTTTAATCTTGCGAAAAAAACCGGCCTGGAGCCGAAGGCGGTTCAGGGGCGGATCGCAAAGAAGATGAAGGAAAAAACCGCACTTCTGGATCGGCATATTGAAACCCGTTCCGCCAAAGGGTTCATGACCCCGGATGAAATAACCACGCTGTCCCAGACCCATGGGCTGCCGGAGAAGATGATCCGCAAGCGAATTACCGTGCCGATTCAAAAAGGAAAATCCGGATTCCAGACAGAACCCGAATCCCGGCTGGCTAAAAGTATTGAAAAGGGAATTGCGGATAACCTGAAAATTGTGGGTAAGAGCTCCCTGTATGATTTTTTGGGTCTTTCTCCCCTTGCCACTCTGGAGGAACTGCAGCAACAGGCCCTGGCGGTCAAGGCCGACTATGACAGGATGGCGAAAAAAGATGCCACCACCACGGCTGGTATTGTGCTGACCGGTCACTGTATGACGCTCTTCAAAACAGCCGAAGCCCGCCGCATGTATGATCAGGCGCGTGTTGCCTCTCGCCTGGAGGAGCTTGACGGTGATATCGATATTGCCGGCATGGGCGGGAAAATCAAGCCCGGCACCTTTCGGGAACTGATGAAGCGTGCCGAATCCATCGGTATGGATCCGGATGCAGCAGAAGCCTATATCACCGATTATTGCCGGAAGCGCAAATGGAAGCTGAATACCGGGTCGGTCAGCAGACGTCCGGCGTATTTTTTCCTGATTCTTCTCTGTGTTCTGGTGGCGGCTGGTGTGCTCGTGATTACGAGTCTGTTTTTATTACGGTCCAAACAGATGGCGGCAAGGGAATTTGAAAATCTTCTGATTCAGGTGGAGGAAACCCAAGATCTGGAGCAAAAGCGGAAACTCCTGATGCGGTATGCGGATGTCTATGGAGACACGGAAAACGGTAAAATCGCTTCGGCCCGGGCAGACATCCTGACCCGGAAGATTGCACGTAAATCGTTTGAGGCGGCGAATAGTGCCGTGGATGAACTGGTTGCAGCCGGGTCATTCGAGGCGGCAGACCAGCGGCTGAGTGCCGCCATCAAACAACTGGCCGGTAACCCGGATGTGGGCAAACTCAAAAAGAAGCGGGAATCCATTGCCCAGGCTGCCGATGATCAGGCGTTTGATACGATCAACGAAAAACGGCTCACCCTGGGAAGCGACGACCGGATCGAAATGTACATGCGCTATCTGCACCGGTTTCCCAAAGGCCGGCATGTATCGGAGGTTCGTGCGTATATTGATGAAATGCGCGAAGAGTACTATATGTTCATCGAAAAGACCGTGAATCTGTTTGCGGAAAAACAGGAGTGGGAGACGGCTTATCTACTGTCCGCACGGTATCTTGAGGTCTACAAGGAGAATCACCGCCATACCGAAAAGATGGAAAAACTGCGCCAGAAATACCAGTTCCGCAGGCGGGATGCCGAAGTGCTTGAGGCCCTGGATGAAAAAGCGGCTGCACTGGGTAAAGACTATGTGGCTGCCAAGGCAATTTACGCCGATCATTTGAAAGCCTACCCCTATTCTGATGAATGGCTGCAAAAGACCCTGGCAAACCGGCTAAAGGAAAAAGACCGACAAATCGAAGGCCAGCGGATCGCGGCAGCCAGAGCAGTTGTGATGAACCAGTTTTCCGCTGCTGCCCGTTCCCGGTTTACCGTTCAGAATGCAGATGTGCTGTTAGATGGAAAGACAGGCCTCATGTGGACGCTGCTCGACTCCAGTCAGATTCGGCAGACCTGTCTGTCTTTTGATGACGCCAAAGACTATACTAAAGCCTTAGCGTTCGGTGGATATACGGACTGGCGGCTCCCGACCCAGCAGGAGCTGGCGGGGATTTTTCGCACAGCACCTGTTTTTCCGGTGGAAGATGAAAGCCGCTGGTACTGGTCATCTACACAGTTTTCAAGCTATGCTGACGGGTGGACGCATATTGTGTCAGTGTTGTCTCCGGACGGACGTAAAAATGGGAAAATCGACTCCCGCGAATGCGGCAGTGTGCTGGCCGTAAGAACACCCTAATCGGAACCCGCAAAAGAGCGTCCGGTAAAAAATGATCAAATTAATTATGAATCAACACCATTTGCAGGGTCATCCCCCACCACTGAGGTTCTCTCCTCGGGCTGGGATGCCAGTTCCGGCGATTCATGCATGGCTTTCATGAGCGTAATTAGACCGGAGATAAACGGGGGAACTTTTTCCAGCTGAAGAATTGATTCAAGGGCCGCAACATCTTCATCAGAAATCAGGCACCCGGCTTCTGCCTGGATGGCCGCATAGAGGTCTGCTGCTGACAAAGATTCCCTGAAAATCCGGGTCAGGGCAAGGCGTAGATTACTAGATCGGGGAAGGCCCAGATTGTCCAAACTCTGGCGGAACATCTTTGAATCTATCCCCTTGAACTGCTGGAACGCCGTGCCTGCTGTCTTCTGAAATTTGATGACTGGGCTGGGTGTGTCGCGCATGGTGACGGTGGCGTAATAGATATCCATTCCGCGGCGGCTGCCGAACGCGTGGAAGGTATCAATGTCGGCGACCCCGTCAAGGCTGTCCTGCAGCTGTTTCTGGATATTGGTAAGATCCCGTTCCATCTGGTTGGGAAGTGGACTGTTAATCTGGAGTTTCGCCCGAACATGGTCTGGGTTATTTTTCAGGACATAAAACGAGACACTGTCATCTGAAAAGTCACTTTCCCCCAGTTTGGCCTGAATTCCGTTGTTAGCGGGCGAAATCTCATAGCCACGGAACTCGATCACGTCCGCAATCAACTGAATTTTAGGGTCCAGAGTCTGTTTCATTCGTTCCCGTTGATCAATTGGGTTTGACAGATTGTTTGCCCTGCATCCTGACGTAGTCGCCAGAAAACGCTTCACTCCACTATTCGCATGCCCTGTTCACGATGATGTAAATGCGGAATAATGTTGTAACGGCAAGCTGCAAGCGGAGTCCTGATACTGCCTATTTTTCATATCACAATTACCAATGGACGCAAGAAAATATCTACATACGGTCAGGATCCGGCATGCTGATTTCCGCTCTGTGAAGCGGATCGGTTCCGATTTCTGGCAGGCGGTCGTTTCCGACGTCGACGGGTGTCACCTGTTTTGGGAGGGGGGCCGCCCTTGTGCTGACCAGAGCGGGATCGGTTATGCCGCAGCCGATGACGCTGATTACTGCCGCCTTTTGATTTTCTTTTTCCCCGGTTCGCGGATCCCTGTGAGCGCGGCAGGGGCCGGGGTTCTATGGGAATCGGCAGCAGAAGGCTATCCGCCGGATAGTCATATTCAAAGCTGTGGCCAAGCAGGGCCTCAATGGCAGGGATGTAAAAGGAGTCTTCTTCACAGGCAAAGCTGATGGAGGTGCCCTCCGCGCCTGCGCGGCCGGTTCGGCCGATCCGGTGGATGTAATGCTCCGGGTCCTGGGGCATATTGTAGTTGACCACATGGGAAATATCCTCAATATGAATCCCCCGCGCTGCCACATCCGTTGCGACCAGGGCCTGGATTTCTCCGTTTCGGAAGCGTTCGAGTACTTTGATTCTTTTTTGCTGGGCAAGATCTCCGGAAAGCAGCGCTGACTGGATGTGGTAACGGTACAGTCGCTCCGACACCCGACGCGCTGCCTCCCGGGTATTGACAAAAATAATGACCCGCTGGAGTTTTTTGCTCTTGATCAGGTTCCAGAGCACGACAAATTTCTCATCCTGAGTGACCAGATAGACCCGTTGGTGAATGGTTTCCGCAGCCATTTTTTCCGGTTCGATTTCCACATGCACGGGCTTGCGGGTCCACTGTAAGGCCAGACGCTCCACATCCGGGGTGACCGTGGCGCTGAAAAAGAGGGTTTGGCGTTTGTCCTTATGGGGCGTGCTGTAAACAATTTTCCGCATATCCGGCATAAAGCCCATGTCAAGCATCCGGTCTGCTTCGTCAATGACCAGAATTTCCACTGATTTCAGGGAGAGGATCCCCTGGTTTTTGAAGTCCAGAAGTCGGCCCGGCGTGGCGATAATTACATCGATGCGCCGGGTTTGCAGGGCTTTTTTTTGCTGCTCGTATTTCATACCGCCAAAAACACAAAGCGTTGATATCTCAATATATTTTCCAAGTCCTTTGGCGTCCGCTTCGATCTGCAGGGCCAGCTCGCGGGTGGGGGCCAGGATGAGGGCACGGGGCGTGCCGTTGGGTCGCTTCCCCCCCAAGGGATTCCGGGTGAGCCGGGTAAAAATGGCAATGAGAAAAGCCGCTGTTTTTCCGGTTCCGGTCTGCGCCTGCCCTGTGGCATCGGATCCGTTGATGGTATCTGGCAGGAGCGCGCCCTGAATCGGGCTGCAGTATTGAAATTCCAGGTCCGCAATCGCATGGAGAATCGGATCCGGAAGATCCAGATCATGAAACCGGACTTTTCCTTCTTCGGGCGGCACCACAAACAGATCCGGTGTCCAGAGAGGCGGGGATGCGGGTGGGGGCGGCGGTTCCGGTGTGGGAACCGGAGGTGCTGCTGCCGGTGCAGGCGTATCTTCTTCAGGAGCGGATGAGAACGCGGATGAGAACAACGTCTTTATTTTATTCAGGATTAGTTGAATCAATGGGGCAGCCTTTGCGCAATAAATAAAGCGGGTTTCCGGACGGTCACGGGCCCGGAGATGGGTACGATCTGTCATGTCATCCGGAACGCAGTCAATCCACGGGCATTCCAGGCTGGAGGCCGATGGAATGCGGTGCCATCCACCCTGAGGTATTTTTCAAAAAAAAGCCGCCGGGATCGACTGGCGGGGAGCAGACAGGCGTTTACACTGGTATTTCTTTTGACATGAGTGGGAATGGGATGCAACAAAAAAATGTGCCTGCATCGCTGGAGGTTACAGAATATCCCCCGTTTCCGCAGACAGGGAAACAGCCCCGGATGGAGGCATCGCAGATTCCGCCAGGAACGCCGGGTTGCTATCTGGCACGCATTCGCCTGCCGGAATCAGGACATCTTGCCCATCAGCCCGCCAGCCACTCCGGTCACGACCACCACCAGCCAGGGCGGCAGATTCCAGAAACGCAGCGCGATAAAGGCTGCCAAGCCCAAGCCGAAATCCTGGGGCGTTACAATGGCGCTGGTCCATACAGGGGTAAACAGGGCTGCCAGAAGAATTCCCACCACCCCGGCATTGATGCCGGACAAGGCGGTCTGCATCATGGCATTGCGTCGTATCTGTTCCCAAAAAGGGAGCGCACCGACCACCAGCAGAAACGACGGAAGAAAAATAGCTGATAGACAGAGAAAAGCCCCCGTCCAACCGGTGGGCTCGCCCGTCATTGAGGCCCCGAGAAAAGCAGAAAACGTAAACAGCGGACCTGGTACGGCCTGGGTCGCACCATATCCGGCCATAAAAGCTGCGTTGCTAACCCAGCCGGTGGGAACCACTTCCACCTGAAGCAGCGGCAGCATCACGTGTCCGCCACCGAATACCAGCGCGCCGGAACGGAAAAACGCATCCATCAGTTCCAGCGGGCGGTATGAAATCATTTTTGTCCCCACAGGCAGGCCGACAAGAAGCGTAAAAAAGAGACACAACACCATCAGTCCGGTTTTACGACTGACAGTCAGCGGCATGGCATCATGATCCGTCATCTGTACCGGCTTAAACAAGGCAGCACCCAGAATGCCGGACATCAGAATCACCCCAACCTGCCCCCATGCAGTGGGAACCCAGAGAACGAAACAGGCGGCAAGGGTCATCAGGGTAACCCGGATCCGGTCCGTACAGAGTGTTGTGGCCATCCCCCATACAGCCTGGGCCACAACCGCAACGGCCGCCACCTTCAATCCGTGCAACGCCCCGGCAGGTAGCAGGTCCCCATATCTGGCTATTCCCAGGGCAAACAGGATCAGGGCAACGGCCGATGGCAGGGTAAATCCCAGCCATGCCCCCATCGCCCCCCCAAAACCGGCCCGGGAGAGCCCCAGAGCGATCCCCACCTGGCTGCTGATCGGCCCTGGAAGGAACTGGCACAGCGCCACTAGATCCGCATAGCTGCGTTCAGTAAGCCATTTGCGGCGATGGATAAACGCATCCCGAAAATACCCGAGGTGTGCGACCGGACCGCCAAACGAGGTCAGTCCCAGTCGAAGAAAAATCAGAAAAACACCAACAGCAGATCGGTCCTGCATCAAACCTCTCCTTTATCAGCAGTATCATGAGAGATATATTTCTGATTGCATCCCCCACCAACCCGATCTTTCCGGTGATGGGAAACCAGGTCATCGAGGTCCTGTCTGAATTCTTTGATGCTTATACCTGTTCCGGGCATTTTTTTTTGAATACCTGAAAAGATACATCCACCGCATGAGCAGGGCTTCGAACCGGTTGATCACGATCCCGCCTCCCATGAAGTGCGACTCAATGAATGCTTTGCACCCTTTTTCCAGCACCTGGGCCACTGCCACCGCATCCTCAACAGAGCCCGCCCCGCACAGGGCGCCTGCCTGTTCCAGGAGCACCGCATTCCGCCGTTTCAGGGCAGCGATCACCGGCCGCCCGCCCTGATACGGCCTGTTTTCAGCCACATTGACCGTTACGCCGATGATCTGGGCCATGTCATCCAGGAGCGGCGGTACGGTTTTGCCTGCCCGGGACGCAGTCATCACCGACAAGCTGTCCGTATGAAGCAGCGCGGAAAAGTCGTTTCGCTTCCGGTAGACTGCGGCATGCAGGGGAAACCGGTGATCCGGCCTCCGGCCTGAAATCGGAGTGCAGGATTTCAGCAATACAATCGCTGCATCATCCGGTGCAAGCCCGGACAGCGGTATCTCTTCCGGTGAAATCACCATTCGCTCGCCCACACGAAGGCTGAGGCATCCGGTTTCAGGGGTGCTGATCCCCCGTTTGACAAGGATTTCCGCCCACCTGCAGAGCTGATTTCTGGCATGGGTATCGCGACTCATCATACCGCCTTATGCACTCATTTGGGTCAGATAGTGTTCATGCATCCCGGAAACAGTCAACCCGCAGGCGCCATACTTTTTTTCAAAGCTGCGCTTGATAAAGTCTTCACAGGCGGCCTCAAGAATCACAGCCACAGTGAACGCAGCTTCCATGGTCTCACCGATACACACCGCACCATGATTGGCCAAAAGCGCTGCATTACGACCATGGACAAGGGCCTTTGCCGCAGCCAGTACCAGCTTTCGGGTTCCCGGAAGCGCATAATCCGCACACAATACACTTTCTCCCAGAACAGCGGCATGATCCGCTGACAGGCCGGTTACGGTCTTCCGTGCAGCAGCCACCGTGGATGCCTGGAGCTGGTGGGTATGAATCACCGCAGTTATCTCCGGTCGCCGCGTGTAGATATCCGCATGCATACCCTTTTCTGAAGAGGGCGTGATAGTGCCCTCATGAGACAGATCCACCCTGTTCACCACCACCATCTCACCCGGCGTCAGGGTTTCATAGGTGCGCCCGCTGGGCGTGATGAGAAACCAGTCGTCATCCAGGCGAATGCTGATATTTCCCCAAGTCCGGGCCACCAGCCCCGCTTTGACGAGATTCAATCCTGCCGTATGCAGGATGTTCCGCTTTTCATCATGCGTCATCAGCCCCTCCTACCGTTTAGGCCCACCTTACTATCAACTGCCCACGCTCTATATTTTTGTCCTGGTGTCGACTTCAGGCGACCTATCTTATGTCATAACACGACCCGCAAACAACTAAAAAGGCTACTCGCTAAATCGGTAGGGTAGGGCGGGAAGGTCTTCATACGCAAAAACCCCCTCCAGACATCATCGTCTGAAGGGGGTTTTCTAATTCCGGCAGCGTCCTACGCTCCCACAAGGCTGCCCTTGCAGTACCATCGGCG
>PDTL01000006.1 GCA_002748835.1 Deltaproteobacteria bacterium | reverse complement strand
AGCAGCTTGCCCAGCGTGACGATTCCAGGCAGTGTTACGTCCATAGGAGATCAGGCGTTTAAGGATTGCAGCAGCTTGCTCAGCGTGACGATTCCAGACAGTGTTACGTCCATAGAATATCGGGTATTTATGGGGTGCAGCAGCTTGCCCAGCGTGACGATTCCAGACAGTGTTACGTCCATAGGAGGTCAGGCATTCAGGGATTGCAGCAGCTTGCCCAGCGTGACAATTCCAGACAGTGTCACGTCCATAGGACATCTATCGTTTATGGGTTGCAGCAGCTTGACCAGCGTGACGATTCCAGAGGGTGTCATGTTTATAGGAGAGAATCCCTTTGCCTCATGCAGTACGCTAGTTGCCATAAATGTGGAGGCTGACAATGCAGCCTTTTCAACTCTATCCGGCGTGCTGTTTAACAAGGCGCACATAAAAAATCATGCGTTTCGTGGTTGCAGCAGCTTGACCCGCGTGACGATACCCGGCAGTGTCACGGACATAGGCCAGCACGCGTTTCAGGATTGCATCAGCTTGACCCGCGTAACGATACCCGGCAGTGTTACGGACATAGGCCGTTGCGCGTTTGAGTATTGCAGCAGCTTGACCCGCATCACGATTCCAGACAGTGTCACGTCAATACACGATTGGGTGTTTGCGGGTTGCAGCAGCTTGCCCAGCGTGACGATACCCGGCAGTGTCACGTCCATAGCACAGTACGCGTTTAGCTATTGCAGCAGCTTGACCCGCGCCCTCTTTTTGGGGGACGCGCCCGGCGAATTCGGTTCACATGTGTTCCGCAGTTGCGCGGACAACTTTACCGTTTTTCATCGCCCCGGGAAAATGGGGTTTGAAACCATATGCAGCATGTATCCCTGCGCCTTAATGACGACGCAGGCGGGGATTGACATGTTGTTATTGACCGAATGATCCATCTGAAAGGAACAACCTTAAGTTTCGACACGACACATACATGAGAATGGTGCCAACAGGCTCAATACGGGAATCCCGTGTAAATCGGGAGCGGGCCCGCCGCTGTAATCGGGGACGCGCTTTTGCAAAAGACCACTGGCTGCTGAGGCCGGGAAGGTGCAAAGGCAGCGGATGATCCGGAAGCCAGAAGACCTGCCATTCTTTTCGGTACTGACACTGACGACGCATCGGTTCAGTACCCTCAGGAAGTACTGACACAGACGACGCATCGGCAGGCTGCCCGAAGCGGTACAGACCCGAACGTCGCGCAGGTGAGGTGCTCCATGATCGCGGGTTTGAATACGGAACCCCCCGGATACGCTGGCAGCAGCGGGTCCGGGGGGTCTTTTTTTTCAGGGATGCAAATTTGTTGATAAAGGTTTTTTTCAAGAACGCAGCGGCCTGTGCCGCCTTGATGGCCGGGGTTCTCGGCGGTCCGGTACAGGCAGCAGAACCGTCGCCGGTCTATACCCTTGACACCCTGGTCGTAAATGGTGATCACATGACGGATACCTATCAGATCGGGGATGTGGACAGGAACCTGACCCCGATCTCCTGCAGTGTGGTAGACCGGGACGCCTTTGAGGGACGTCTTGAGAATGTGTCGGACTGCATCGAACGGGCCGTGGGGGTGCAGATTCGGGAATCCGGCGGCATCGGCAGCTTTTCCAGCATGACCCTGCGCGGAGCGGCCCGTGAGCAGATCCGGGTCTATTTAGACGGGATCCTGCTCAATGACGCCTCGGGCGGTGGTGTGGACCTGAGCCGGTTCTCCGTGTCAGATGTGGACGCGCTGGAAATCTACCGGGGCATGACACCGCTGAATCTGGGCAATGCCGGCATCGGCGGGGCCGTGAATATCCGTACCCTGAGATGCGACCCGGGCACCGGCGGCGGGGTAAGCCTGGGTGGCGGCTCTTTTGGCACCTGCCGTTTTTCCGGTTTGGGAAATCACCGCACAGGGCAGGGCCGGTACCTGGTTTCCATCGACGCCTTGAAAAGCGAGAATGATTTTCCCGTTGAAAACGATAACGGCACCACCTGGAACACCGATGATGACCGGACCGAAGACCGGAACAATGCGGATGTGGAGCAGCTGAACGTGCTGGCAAAGGCTGGGTGGAAGGCCCCGTTTTCCGGAAAACTGGATCTAGCATACCAGTATTTTGACAAGGCGCAGGGGCTGCCAGCGCGGGATAATACGCCGGCAGCAAACACCCGCCTGGATACCCGCCGGCATGTGGCCACCCTTCAGTGGTCAAAAGAAAAGGGCGTGTACCGCAACGGGAATGTCCGCATGCGGCTGAACTATATCCATAAAAACGAGTGCTATGACGATTCCCACGGGCATATTGGCCTGGGAATCCAGAAGACCGACTACCGGAACCGGCGGTACAGCGGGGACTGTTATGCCGAATGGGTTTCTGACCGGCATGCCCTGAGCCTGTTTTTTGAAACCGTCTGTGAAACCTATGATGCTGACGAATCCGTGGTCACAAAAAACGTCGATCTGGCGGCAGTTGAGAACACCCGGGTGCAGGTGATGGCCGGGTGCCAGGATGCCATGATCGTTGACAACGGACGCTGGGTGGTGACCCCGGCCCTGCGGTTAACCTGGCTGGAAGACCGGATTGAAAGCGGTGCGGACAGGTGGGGCAATCCGGTTGCCGACAGCACAGATGTCCGGCTGCATCCCGCCCCCCAGATTGGTGTGCGGTGGCAGATGACCCCGCGTGTACGCATCAAGGCAAATGCTGGACGGTTTGTCCGGGAGCCGTCGTTTTTTGAGCGGTTCGGGGATCGCGGCTTTTTTCTTGGCAATCCAGCACTGGACGAGGAAAAAGGCCTGAATCTGGATACGGGGATCCACTGGAACCTGCCCGCCATGGGCTGCCTGCATTCTCTTCAGGCAGGGGTGACCGGGTTTTATACGGATGTGTCGGATCTCATCACCCGATCCTATGATTCCCGGGGGGTCGGAAAATCGGAAAACGTGTCCGAGGCCCGGATTGTGGGGATCGAGACCGAGGGATCTGTTTTTCTGGATACCTGGCTTCGCGTGTCGGGGAATCTGACCTGGCAGGATACCCAGAACCGGTCTGCTATCGGCGCCTTTGACGGAAAACAGCTGGCCGGTCAGTTCAGATGGTCGGGTATGGGGCGGGTGGAAGTGCTGAAGGCGCCGGTGCGGTGGTATGCCGAATACCGGTATGCAAACGGCATGTATTATGACACGGCAAACCTGCTGCCGGCAAAAGCAAGGCGTGAGCTGAATACGGGCCTGACCATTGACCGGGGCCGGTATGCCATGCAACTGGATGTGACCCATGTGACCGATGCCGCGTATGAAGCGTTTAACGGGTACCCGGTTCCGGGACGGGCGTTTTTTGTGTCCATCCGTTACCGTTTTGGCGAAACCGGGCCCGTTGGACAGTCTCTATTATAATGGATCTTTTGGACAACACAAAGAAAGGATGCAAACATGAAACAAAGATGGGGCTATTTGGCATGGGCTGGCCTGCTGTCTGCAGGGCTGGTATGGGCAGGGCAGATGGCCTGGGCGAACGATGCCCAGACAGCCGTGATCGCGACAGTGGCCAGTGACTATACCAGTGGCGCACATGCGGTGGCGACCGTGGATCCGGTAGGCGGCCCGCGGACGATTCAGACCAACCTGCTGCCGACAATTTCGGATATCACGGTGGTTGCCTACGGGGATCATTTTTATCGCCTGGAGCGGTATGACGCAGACAACGTCACCAAGTTTCATGTGGATGCCCCGGATACCCCTGTGTGGCAGCGGTCGGTCAAAGATGAAGCCGACGGCGACACCTCGCCCAATCCCTATGATATCCTGTTTGTCAGTGAGGAAAAAGCCTACGTGATCCGGTACGGGTCGCCGAAAATCTGGATTATCAATCCCTCTGTTGAAACCTGCGGATGCGCCTTTAAAACCGGTGAGATCGATCTTTCCGCCTATGCCGATGCAGACGGCTCTCCGGAAGCTTGCGGCGGTGTGATTGTGGACCGGAAAAAACTGTTTGTCGTGATGCAGCGCCAGGAATTTTATCAGCTCAGCACCGACCGGCCGGCCTATGTGGCGGTGATTGATGTGGCAACTGATACGGAGATCGATACATCCAATGGCACGGCATCCCTTCCGGGAATACCCCTGACCGTACAAAATCCGCTTTCTATTATCTATCTGGCGGCCACGGACAAGGTGTATGTACAGGGGATCGGCAATGCCTACGGAAATCCGAAGGCGTATACCGGCGGGATTGAATCCATTTCACCCAACGGGTATGCAACGGCCATGGTGCTGGATGACGGTGATGACGTAACCCATCCCTACGGCAGTATTGGCGGCATGGCGCTGATTTCAGACCAGAAAGGCTACTTTGTCGGGTATGACGGGTGGCAGGACAACACCCTGTACCGGTTTAATCCCTCAACCGGTGCGGTCATGGGGGCAGTGGAGGGATTTTCCCATATCGCTATCTCCGGCATGGAAGGCGGGGTCTATCCGGATCAGAACAAGATGCTCTGGGTCTGTAATCAGACCGATGCACGGATCGACATTCTGAATACGGAAACAGATACCATTGATGAAAGCCTTTCCACTGATCTGAACCCGGCCAAGGTCGTGTTTGTGGGCGGTGGCGCCGGTGAAGGCGCGGGTAGTGGCAATGATTCCTGTTTTATTTCAACGCTCTTTTAACTGAAACCCGGCCTCCGGTTCTGCCGGAGGCCGGGTGACTGAAGCCAGTGGGGCGTGGCATCGAAAGAGAGGGTTACCTCCGCCAACGTCCCTGTGTTTGAGTCCGCCCGCACGGTGTCACCGCACAAAACGCTTACCCGCATCCCACCCGCCTCTTGACAAAACAGACTCCCTCCCTTTTACTCAGGGGTATCCAGGTGAAGGGCTTCCACCCGGAACGGGATGCATTTGATGCCCACCCGGTGCATCTTCACCCAGATCCGCGCAATGGGAATGGTTTCGCCGTCCATGTTCACGATGCTCGGCAGCTCTTCCGCATAGGCGATGTCAGCGGCAAAAAACTCATAATAGAATGGCTGGGTGCTGTAGGGGTCGGCAATCAGAATGACTTTTTCCGGATCCAGCGGGTGTTTGCGGGGGGACCCTGTGAACGGTACATGGGTTTTTCGCAGGGACCCGATTTCCGGAGGCGGACGATACGCCTGAATCTCGATGCGCGGGGCGCGCTGCAGAAAGTGGGTCGGCATGGCAGTCTCCTTTCACGACGCCGGTTGGGCTGCAGACGGTTGCCGGTCACGCACGGTCTGGTGGACAGGGATGCCGTGGTGCCGGTGTGTGTTTGGATGCTTATTATAAATGGAGATAAAGGGGATTGCAATTGGAGAAGCGGCATTTGAAACCGATCCCGGTTCTGCTCATCCTGTGCAGCCTGCTGGTACTGGTACCGGGCAGCAGGTGCAAGGCCGGTGAAGGCCTTTTTGGCCTGGGCCCTTGTGATTCCCTCCTGGTGACAGGGCCGGATGGACGGGTGCTGTTTTCTGTGAAGCCGGATGTACCGCGCATTCCGGCATCGGTTATCAAGCTGCTGACCGCATCTGCCGCGTTTCATTACCTGACACCGGATTACCGGTTCCGGACCCGGTACCGGTTAGATGACCGTCAGCGGCTGTGGGTGACCGGATACGGAGATCCGCTCTATATTTCAGAAGTGATCGCCGCCCATGCGGAGACCCTTGCCCGAGGGGTACGCGACACCACCGGATCTGACGCACTTGCCGGGGTCTGCCTGGATGATGCCGCCATTCCCCAGCCCGTGCGGATTCCCGGAGTGCTTTCCGGGTCCCTTCAGCCGTATGATGCGCCGAACGGCGCGCTCTGCGCCAATTTCAATACCGTGGTGTTCAAGACCGCCGCAGACGGATCCCTGGTGACGGCAGAGGCGCAGACGCCCCTGGTCGACTGGGTAAAACCCTGGATCCGTGCAACCGGTCAGACCGGGGGGCGGATTCATCTGTCACCGGAACAGGATGCGTTCCGGTATTATCCGGGACATCTGCTGGCCGCTTTTCTCGCTGAAGCGGGGATTTCGGTAAGCGGTCCGGTCCGGCTGGCGACATGGTCCCGGGATCAGACGGCTGTCCGCACGTGGGAATTCTCGTCTCCCTGGACCCTGCATGAGGGGGTCCGGCGGCTGATGCAGTATTCGAATAATTTTATTGCCAATCAGCTGATACTGACCCTGGGGCGCGAACAGCCGGATGCAAAACAGCCGGCAGACACGATGGCCGCTGGCCGAAATCAGCTCAACCGGTATGCGCAAGACATTTTGAAACTCGAGACGGCAAGACTGGTGGAAGGGTCGGGGATCTCCCGGGAAAACCAGATCTCCTGTGCGGATATGGACCGGGTGCTCATTGCTTTTTTGCCGTACCGGGATCTGCTGGTCCGGAAAAGGAACCTGTCCTATAAGACTGGCACCTTGTCTGGTATTTCCGCGCGGGCCGGGTATATAGATGTTCCGGATCGGGGGGGACCGGTGCGGTTTGTGATTTTTTGCAATACGCGGGGCTCAGATGCCCAGGCGGTGATGATAAAGGTGGCTGCGGCTGTGTGTTCCGGCGTTATAAAACAAACAAAGGAACATCTGGGTAAAGCCGCTGGGGTAGGGTAACGACCTTCCTCAAGGCGTAACCGGGAAAGGTGCTGTCAACGCTGTATGAAGATTTATTCAGGCGGCGGGTTTGATTTTCGTGGTGCTGTTTGGTCGGGGCGAGAGGATTCGAACCTCCGACCCCATGCACCCCATGCATGTGCGCTACCAGACTGCGCTACGCCCCGCCAAAGATAGAGGGTACCTACCATGATCATTTTGGGTTGTCAACACCGTATTTGAGAAGTGGAACAAGAATGCCTGAGCCTGTCAGGAAAAAAGCGATGTTTCCGCCGCCGGTCCCGAAAACCGCATGTCTGGGGGTGTCAGCCCCGGCTGGTATGCCGGCACCGGAACCGCTAAAAGCAGGTCTGACTGTGCTCAGCGCGCGTACCGGCCGGCGTGTGATACCAGAGATTCCAGGCCCTGTCTGGCCCCCGCATCTGGCAGGGCTTGAATCGGCTCGGGCTGATGTCCTGAACCGAATGCTGGCAGATCCGGACATCGGCGGCGTGATCTGCGCCCGGGGCGGGTTCGGAAGCCTGGCCATTCTTCCGCAGATCAACTGGACGCAGCTCACCGCTCATCCCAAACTGATCATGGGGTTCAGCGATATCACGGCCCTGCTGAATGCGCTGCCAGATCGCGCCGGTGTCGTGGGAATTCACGGGCCGGTGGTGACGCAGCTGGGAGATGCGGATGACCGGACCCTCGCCTCTGTGACAGCTATCCTGGACGGAGATGATATGATCCAGATACCCGGACTCCGCGTGCTCAGATACGGGGACTGCGAAGGCCGGCTGCTCGGCGGCAATCTGGCCACTTTTGCCAGCATGGTTGGCACCCCTTTTTTTCCAGATACCGAGGGTGCGGTTCTTTTTTTTGAGGATGTGGGCGAGCCGCTCTACCGGATTGACCGGATGCTGCTGCAGCTGATGCTGGCCGGCGGCTTTGACGGCATCCGCGGTATCCTCCTCGGCGACTTTACGGACGGTGCGCCGGTCGCTGATGTGGCGCAGCTGTTTCTGCTGAGAACCGCCCTGTTGGATGTGCCGCTTTTTTCCGGGCTGCCGGTGGGTCATGGAACCACCAATGTCTGTCTGCCGGTGGGGGCACGGGTTTTCGTGTGTTCAGAGAAACGGTGCCTGACGTGCCTGCCATGACACCTCCTGATTTTCACCGGGTGGACCGGATGATGCGCGCCGCTGTAGCCCAGGGGGTGTTTCCAGGCGGCTGCCTGCAGGTTCAGACTGCGGCGGCGGTGCAATTCACCGGGTATTACGGGGTACGGGATCTGTCTGACCGGCTCCCTGTTGATGAAACGACCGTGTTTGATCTGGCCTCCCTGACCAAGCCCCTGGCAACGGCACCCGCGGTCTGGCTGCTGGCGCAGACAGGTGACGTGGTGCTGGATGCGCCCCTTGAAAATTATCTTCCCGGCCTCTTGTGCGGAAACGCCACCCTGCGGGAGCTGCTCTGCCATACCTCGGGACTTCCGGCTTACCTGCCGTTCCATGAAACCCTGCGGCAGATGCCCGTTGAAAACCGGACGGCGGCCCTCAGACAGCTGCTCAAGGAAACCGTCCCCGAAGCCCCGCCGGGCACACGCACCTGTTACAGTGATCTCGGGTATATGTGTCTGTCCTGGCTGGTGGAAACTGTGGCAGGAGCGCCGTTCCAGACCTATGTGCAGCGGTGTTTGTATCATCCCTGTCAGGCGGATGGCCTGCATTTTCCGGGGATCGGTTCACACCGGGGTGCAGCGGCCTACGCTGCCACCGAAGCCTGCCCGTGGCGGGGCTATGTCCTGAGGGGGGAGGTGCATGACGACACGGCCTATGCGGCGGGCGGCTATCAGGGACATGCCGGGTTGTTCGGCCGTCTGGCCGACTTGGGACGCCTGATCCAGGTGATGACGCAGGCGTTTCAGGGCCGTCAAACAGGCTGGCCCCTTTCCCGGGAAACCATGCAGCAGTTCTGGAAAAAGGATCCGGTCAGCGGCCGGACACCGGGGATGGATACGCCGTCTGGCGACCGACCGTCCAGCGGCCGTTACTTTGGTCCGGCGACCGTGGGCCACCTGGGATTCACCGGAACCTCATTCTGGGTGGATCCGGCAGCGGATCTGTCGGTGATCCTGCTGACCAACCGGGTGCATCCGAGCCGGGACGCGACCGCGATCCGGGACTTCAGGCCAAAAATCCATGACGCGGTGATGCAGGCGGCGGCAGGGACCGTCCGTTAGGGAACAGACGCCAGCGTTCAACGGCACCTGACGCTGAAATTCCCCTTGTCATGCACCTTTGAATCTGATAGCTGTGGGAAGATTAGAGAATTGCAATTATTCACGTTTAATCTGCACGGCATCTTCCGTGATAGAATGAGGCAAAGATGAATCTGTTTGTTGATTCCATATTGGGAATGTTTTCAAGCGATCTGGCCATTGACCTGGGAACCGCCAATACACTGGTTGCGGTCAAGGGAAAAGGAATTGTGCTCAGCGAACCCTCGGTGGTGGCTGTTCGTACCGACAACCGGATGAAAGACAAGGTCCTGGCTGTGGGGCTTGAGGCCAAGAAAATGCTGGGCCGTACCCCTGGGAATATCGTCGCCATCCGTCCCATGCGCGATGGGGTGATTGCGGATTTCGATGTCACCGAAGCCATGCTCCGGCATTTCATCCATAAAGTACATAACCGTCGCACCTTTGTTCGTCCCCGGATCATCATTGCCGTTCCTTCCGGCATTACCCAGGTGGAAAAACGGGCGGTCAAGGAATCGGCAGAATCTGCCGGTGCGCGCGAAGTTTTTCTGATCGAGGAACCCATGGCTGCCGCCATCGGGGCTGGGCTGCCCATCACCGAGCCCACCTGCAACATGGTGGTCGACATCGGCGGCGGCACCACAGAAGTCGCTGTCATTTCTCTTTCCGGGATCGTCTACAGCCGCTCGATCCGTGTGGCCGGTGACAAGATGGATGCGGCGATCATGCAGTACATTAAACGGAAATACAACCTGCTGATCGGTGAACGAACCGCTGAAATCATTAAAACCACCATCGGCAACGCCTACCCGGAACCGGAAAATCTGGAGACCATCGAGGTCAAAGGACGGGATCTGGTTTCCGGTATTCCCAAAATTCTGGCCATTGATTCGGAAGAGATCCGGGTTGCCATTTCCGAACAGATCGACAGTATTGTCGAGACCGCCAAAATCGCCCTGGAGCAGACACCGCCGGAACTGGCTGCGGACATCGTGGACAGGGGCATTGTCCTGACCGGCGGCGGTGCTCTGCTGAAGAATCTGGACAAGCTGCTTCGCGAAGAATGCGGTCTGCCGATTACGGTGACCGAACAACCGCTGGATACCGTTGCTATTGGATCGGGAAAAGCGCTTGAAACCATTGAAATCCTGAGTCAGGTCATGATTCCGTAACCGTACGATGACGGGCGCGCGGCTGTTTGATCTGCGGATGTATCCGGCTGTGTTTTTTTATCACGCAAGGATTTCGAACCTCATATGTTTTCCAGAAGAATGATGGGTGTCATCATGATTGCAGCGCTCGTCGCTGTGATGATTATCGTGGTGATTTTCAACAGCCGTCCGGGGACGGATTCCGTTGCAGGCGGCCGGCCAGCCATTGCCCTGATCGCCCCTTTTCAGCAGGCGGTGCATCAGGGTTTTACGTTTTTCAGAGATATCTGGATTCATTATTTTGATCTGGTCGCCGCCTCCCGGGAGAATGCTGACCTCCGTCAGCAGCTGGCTGAGCTGAAAGGTCGGATTCAGCGGTGCGAGGAGACCGAACGCTCCAACCGGAGGCTTCGGGAGTTTTTGAATTTTCAGGATCAGATCACGGGCAACTATGTGGCCGGCGAGGTGATCGGGGTGGATACCTCTTTCTGGTTCAAGTCCGTGGTGATCGACAAGGGCCTTGCCGACGGCGTCACTGCCGGAATGCCGGTGGTGGTGCCTGACGGCGTGGTCGGCCAGGTTGCCGAAACATCCCGAAAGTATTCCCGGGTTCTTTTGATCAATGACCGAAACAGCGCCATCGACGCGCTGGTGCAGCGGAACCGGGCTAGAGGCATCGTGAAGGGCGGTGAGCAGGGAGACTGCCTGTTCTCGTATGCACTTCGAAAAGAAGATATCATGGCAGGTGATGTCATTATTACATCGGGCCTTGACGGTGTCTATCCCAAGGGCCTTGCCGTGGGAACCGTGGCGCGGATCCGCCGGACCAGTGCCGGTATCTTTCAGGATGTGGTAATTGCGCCGAATGTGTCCTTTGAAAAACTCGAGGAGGTGCTGGTGCTGCTCAATCCCATCGGTAAACGGCTGGAGATGGATATTTCTGAAGATGCCCAGAGTACGCCAACCTCATGAAACGGTCCATCGCGCACCTGCTGATCTGCATGCTGATGATCGTCTGCCAGACCGTCATTTTGCCCTTTTATCTGCCGTGTACGGGCTGTTTGGATCTGCTGTTGCTGTTTGTTGTGTATTGCGGGTTGTTTCTGCCGTTTCGTGAGGCTCTTGCCACCGCCATCCTGTTGGCCCTGCTCATGGATGGTGTGTCTGCGGCTCCCTTTGGCGTTTACCTGATCACGTATATGACCCTCTGCTGCCTTGTCCGGTGGCTGATCCATTTTTTTCGGCCAGACAATCCGTTTCTGGTGGTGGGGATCACCTGGCTGGGGATCTGCCTGGAAAACGC
The DNA here is from genome assembly GCA_002748835.1 of Deltaproteobacteria bacterium. Taxonomy (GTDB): domain Bacteria; phylum Desulfobacterota; class Desulfobacteria; order Desulfobacterales. Next base: position 14,231 of record PDTL01000006.1, on the reverse strand, counting down.
CATGATGGGCATTTCAATCCTGCTCATGACCGGTGCCGGTATCTGGACAAGTGCAGAGGTGCGACTGCTGGTGAGGGAGTTGCTGCTGAGCGGTGCGGCCAGCCCGGTCGCCATGTCCCTGCTCAAGCATCTAGACAGAACACTAGCCTCGGAACCGGATGCCTGATACCGGCTTCCGTGCATCCAGCCACCATTTAAACAGGATATGCTGTGAACGTCAGTCTGAATACACCGGATAGCGACTGGTTCAAAGCCAGGCTTTATGGATGCCTTATCGCCATTGCCGCAGCGTTCTGCATTCTGGCCATCCGTCTGTTCTATCTTCAGATCATTCAGGGAAAGGAACTGCGGCGGCTGTCGGAAAACAATTGTATCCGTTTAAAAAGCATTCTGCCCTACCGTGGGCTGATTTTTGACAGGAACAATCAATTGATGGTCGATAACCGTCCCTCCTACGATGTCTACATCACCCTCAGGGATGCCAAACCTGTTAAAGAGACCCTCACGCGTCTGGCCCTGCATACGGGGATCGACGGTGCGGTACTCGAGGAACGGGCATACGGGGATGCGCATCATGTCTCTTACAAACCCTTTTTGCTCATTCAGGATATTGATCGGGATCTTTTGGCCGTGATCGAGGCTCACCGGCTGGAACTGCCCGGCATTGAAGTCCGGGTGACACCCCGGCGAAACTATATTCATCGGAAAAGCGCGTCTCACCTGCTGGGCTATTTGGGGGAGATCAGCGCGGAAGAACTGAGAAGCGGTAAATATCCGGACACCCGGGGTGGAGAGTACGTGGGCAAATTCGGTGTTGAAAAACGCTATGAGACAGCGTTGCGGGGGAAACGGGGCGGCCGCCAGGTAGAAGTGGATGCCAGGGGCCGGGTGGTGCGGGTGCTCAAAACCGTGCCAGCCACACCGGGATACAATCTGGTACTGACCCTTGACGCGTCCCTGCAGCGCCATGCGGAAACGCTGATGGAAGGACGGACCGGTGCGGTTGCGGCCATGGATCCCATGACCGGCGATGTGCTGGTCATGGTCAGTGCCCCCTCCTTTGACCAAAATGCCTTTGTCAGCGGTATGTCGGAAACCGCGTGGAATGCTTTGCGGAATGATCCCCGGCGGCCCATGGAAAACAAGGTAATCCATGCCGAGTATCCGCCCGCGTCCATTTATAAAGTCATCACGGCCATGGCCGGTCTGGAAGAAACGATCGCAGACGGACAAATGAAAATCAACTGTCCCGGCTATTACCGATACGGAGACCGGATGTTCCGTTGCTGGACGCGATGGGGGCACGGGGCCGTGACGATTGAAAAATCACTGGCTGTCTCGTGTGATGTTTATTTTTATCAGCTGGGCCAGAAGCTGGGCGTGGAACGTCTGGCGTGGTATGCCCGGGGGGGCGGGTTCGGTTCGCCCACCGGCATTCCGCTTGAAAATGAATCATCGGGACTGGTCCCCACCGCTGCCTGGAAACGCCGTGTCTACAGGCAGGCCTGGCAGGGTGGAGAAACGCTGAACGTCTCCATCGGTCAGGGATACAACCTGGCCACGCCCCTACAGGCGCTCAACCTCTACGCAGCCATCGCCAATGGCGGAACCCGATACACGCCCCGGATTATCCGGCGGATTCAAACCGCAGAGGGGGAGGTGGTGTTTGAGAACCGCCCGGAAGTGATGGGCCGGCTGCCGGTGAGTGCGAAAAATCTAAAGATTGTGCGTCAGGGATTGGCGGATGCGGTGGCAAAAAAATACGGCACAGCGCGGTCGAGCGTAAAGGTGGACACCGTTTCCATCAGTGGAAAAACCGGGACCGCCCAGGTGGTCAGCCGCCGGAAAACAGACCGGAAGAACGGCGGCGAAATCCCATTGGAATTCAGGCCCCATGCCTGGTTTGCCGGATATGCGCCGACCGACTCACCGGAGATCGCCGTGGTGGTGCTGGTAGAACACGGCGAGCATGGGTCGAGCACTGCGGGCCCCATTGCAAGAGCGTTGATCACCAGGTATCTGAATGGTAAAAACGGTGCGAACGACCGGCCGGGGTCAGTACCGGATCTATCTTCTGAACAGACAAAAGACACGGAGCCGCACGCGCAGCCATGATCATGTTTGACAGACGTCTTGTGGAGAATTTCGACTGGGGGCTGCTGCTGCTGATCCTGTCTCTGATGGGGATCGGGCTCCTGAATATCTACAGTGCCGTCATGGCGGGGAATCCGGACGGCGTGCCCCATTTGTTTTATCGGCAGATCATGTGGTACGGTATCGGCGCAGGTATTATGTGCGTCATGATGTTGTTTCATTACAAACTATACGAGCAGTGGGGTCTCAGTATTTTCGTGGGCTGCATCCTGCTCCTGGTGATGCTGTTTTTTGTGGGAAAATACGTGGGTGGATCACGTCGCTGGCTGGCCTTGGGCCCGCTGACCCTCCAGCCGTCCGAATTGATGAAACTGGGAACCATCATCATGATGGCCCGGTATTATGCCCGGAACGTGTCAACCCTGGGCATGGGGATGGTCGAACTCGTGCGGCCGTTTATCCTGGTCATGATTCCGTTTTTTCTCATTGTGCAGCAGCCGGATCTGGGCACGGCCATGGTGATCTTTCTGATTGCCGGCACCATGAGCCTCTTTGTGAAAATTCGGCATCGAACCCTGTTGTACCTGTCAGGTATGGCACTGGTTGTTGGGGTGCTGGGCTGGCTCTTTTTGTTAAAGGGCTATCAGAAACAGCGGGTGCTGACGTTTCTGGATCCGGGTCGTGATCCACTGGGTGCAGGCTACCATATCATTCAGTCTAAAATTGCCATCGGATCGGGCATGCTCACCGGAAAAGGGTTTCTGCTGGGTACACAGAACGCCCTGTCGTTTCTACCTGAGCAGCATACCGACTTCATTCTTTCCGTGGTGGCGGAAGAATGGGGATTTTTAGGGGTAATGACGCTTTTGGCGCTGTTTTTGCTTTTGCTGCTGTGGGGTCTGAATATCGCCTATCGGTGCCGGGATCATTTTGGCATCATTCTGTCTGTCGGCATTGTTGCCATGTTTTTCTGGCAGGTGTTTATCAATAGCGGAATGGTGATGGGGCTGCTGCCTGTGGTTGGCGTTCCACTGCCGCTGATCAGCTATGGCGGATCGAGTGTGCTGACCAACCTGATGGCACTCGGGCTGCTGATGAATGTGAGTATGCGGCGCTTTATGGTGGATTGACGAGGGGCTTCGGATACGGAAGGTGTATCGGTAAAAAAAGGAGGGCTACTGGCGATCCATCGCGCATCGGTCATAACATCGTGATCAAAAACGAACGAAAGAAATGACATAAGCAAAAGGCGGCAGAGACCCACCGGAGAAAGTGACTTCATTTCCAAAAACAGGTTGACGAAACAGGTTGAACAATGATAAATGGAAAAAATTTTGTTGGGCCTCTAAACCTACATTTTTTCGGCAATTTGCAGCAATTTTCCAGCCGTTGGTCTGGATGCTGCACCAGGTATATTCTACTAACTTAGTACGTGTGGAGGATGATGTATGATTTCCGTTGACGGATCGCTAATCATTCAGATTATCAATTTTGTCGCATTGATTTTTATTCTGAATGCAGTGCTCTACAAGCCGATTCGACAGGGGCTGGCAGAACGGAAGACGCAGATTGAGGGACTCGAGCAATCTGTGAAAGCCGCTCTTGAAGGCGCTGATGAAACTGAAGCGGCCTATAAAGAGGGAATCAAAGGGGCACGCGTCGAAGGCATGAAACAGAAAGAACGGCTGATTGCTGAAGGCGAAGCGGAAGAAGCCAGGCTCATGCAGCAGATCAATGAAAAAGCAGCGGCGGATCTGGCGGAACTCAAAGCCTCGATTGCCCGGGAAGCGGATGCGGCAAAAGCAGAGCTCGAAAAAGAGGTCGGTGTTTTTGCAGAGGCGATTTTTTCAAAAATTCTGGGGAGGGCAGCTTGATGAGTCGACGCGTTCCTGTTGAACGACGGACAGGAAACATTCTGTTCGTAATGCTTGTGTTGCTGACCGGCTTTGCAGGGATGGCCCTTGCGTCTTCAGGCGGCGGGCATGGCGCCGAAGGCGGGGGCTGGCAGCCGACAGATACCTACAGGGTCATGAACTTTGCGGTTCTGGCCGTTGCGCTTTTCCTGGTGGCCCGTAAACCCGTAGCCACTGCCCTTCGCGGCCGGATCGACGGTATCCGTGAAGAACTGGCACGGCTTGAGCACGAGAAGGCCGAAGCGGAAAAAACGCTGGCGGAATATGCGGAGAAAATTGCCCGCATGGAAGCAGAGGCAGCGAGCATTCTGGCCGGTTATGTCACCCAGGGAGAGGCAGCCAAGGCACGGATCCTGGAAGCGGCTGCAACAGCGGCGGAAAAGATGCAGTCCCAGGCCAAACGGAATCTGGACAACGAGATCCTGCGCGCCAAAGCGGAGCTCAAGGCGTCCGTGATCGCCCAGTCCCTTGAGCAGGCAGAGGCGATGGTCAAGGAAAATATCGGTCAGACGGATCAGGACCGGTTGGTGGATGACTATTTAGATAAGGTGGTGGCATAATGAAAAATCAGGTTGTTTCAAAACGTTATGCCAAGGCGTTGCTTCTTATCGGAACCGAGGACGGTCGGTCAGATCACTATCGGGAAGAGCTTTCCGCTCTTGCCGGTATCGTCAGCCAGGAAGCCGCGTTGGCCCAGGTGCTGAACAACCCCATGTATGACACAGGTGAACGGCGTAACGTGCTCAAGGCCGTTCTGGAGGCCATGGAAACATCGGATGTGATGCAATCGTTTGCGCTCCTGTTGTTTGACAAGAAGCGATTCTCATTGCTCGAACCTGTCACGGCAGCCTATGCCCGTCTGTGTGATGACTTCAAGGGTGTGGCACGTGCCAGCATTACGTCGGCCGTTGAACTGTCTTCGGAAGCCATAGAAAAGATTCGCAGTGCTTTGGAAAAACGAACCGGGCGGCAGGTCGAGCTGGATATTCATCAGGATCCCGGCCTGATTGGCGGGATTGTGACCCGAATTGGAGACCTTGTACTGGACGGCAGTATTAAAACGCAACTGGAAACCATGCGTGAATCATTTAAAAGGGGTGAGAGCGTCTAATGGAAATCAGAGCAGAAGAAATCAGTCAGATTATCAAAGATCAGATCAAGGACTTCGACACGAAAGTCGAACTGAGCGAAACAGGTACCGTTCTGTCCGTAGGTGACGGTATCGCCCGGATTCACGGTCTGGAAAAAGCCATGTCCATGGAGCTGGTGGAATTCCCTGGCAGTATCCTGGGACTGGTGCTCAACCTGGAAGAAGACAGTGTCGGTGTCGCCATCATGGGCGATGACACTAAGATCAAGGAAGGGGACAGGGTCAAGCGCACCGGCCGTATCGCAGAAGTTCCGGTCGGTGAAGCGGTGCTCGGTCGGGTGGTGACGACCACGGGTGAGCCCATTGACGGCAAAGGCCCCATTGAAGGTGCCCAGTTCAGCCGTATCGAGCGGATCGCGCCGGGGGTTATCGCCCGTAAATCCGTACATGAGCCGATGATGACCGGTCTGAAAGCCGTTGACGCCATGATTCCCATTGGCCGCGGCCAGCGGGAGCTGATCATCGGTGACCGTCAGATCGGGAAAACAGCGATTGCCGTTGACGCCATCCTCAACCAGAAGGGCAAGGATGTCTATTGTATCTATGTTGCCTGCGGTCAGAAAAAGTCCACCGTTGCCCAGGTGGTTGCAGTGCTGGAAAAGCACGGCGCCATGGAATACACCACGGTGGTATCTGCCTGTGCATCCGACCCTGCGTCCCTGCAGTATCTCGCACCGTATGCCGGTTGCGCCATGGGGGAATACTTCCGTGACAACGGCAAACATGCCCTCATCATCTATGACGATCTTTCCAAGCAGGCGGCTGCCTATCGTCAGGTTTCCCTGCTGCTCCGCCGTCCGCCAGGCCGTGAAGCCTTCCCGGGCGACATTTTCTACAACCACTCCCGTCTGCTCGAACGCGCCGCCAAGGTCAACGATGACCTGGGTGCCGGTTCCCTGACCGCCCTGCCGATCATCGAAACCCAGGAAGGTGACGTTTCCGCCTATATCCCGACGAACGTGATCTCCATTACCGACGGTCAGATCTATCTGGACAAAGGCATGTTCTTTGCCGGTGTGCGTCCGGCCATTGACGTTGGTCTGTCTGTATCCCGGGTCGGGGGCGCCGCCCAGACAAAGGCCATGAAACAGGTTGCCGGTACCCTTCGCCTGGATCTTGCGCAGTTTAGAGAGCTTGAATCCTTTGCCGCCTTTGGCAGTGACCTGGACGCCGCCACTCAGAAGCAGCTTACCCGGGGTCAGCGCCTGGTGGAAGTCCTCAAACAGCCCCAGTATCAGCCGCTGAGCCTTGCCCAGCAGATCGTCATCATTTACGCCGGTACCCAGGGCTTCCTCGATGCGTTTAACCGGAATGAGGTTGCCAAATACGAAGCCGGTCTCTATCCCTTTATCGAATCCAATTATCCGGAAATTTTTTCTGAAATTGAGGAGAAACAGGCCCTCGGTGATGACCTGAAAGGGAAGATGGATACCGCGCTCAAGGCCTATGATGAAGTGTTCAAAGATACAGTTAAGTAGTCTCTTGTTTCGGATTTGACTGTGCGTAACCGATCTGCACTAAATAAAGGTAATGCTAAATGGCACAACTTAAAGAGATCAAGCTGAGAATATCCGGCATCAAGAAGACCAAGCAGATCACCAATGCCATGAAGATGGTGGCCACATCCAGGCTCCGTGGCACCCAACTCCGGATGGAAGCCTTCCGCCCCTATGCGGAAAAATTCTCCGAGGTACTGGGCAGTCTGGCCAGCCGTGCCGGTGAGGACCTGGATGTCCCGCTTCTGAAGGCCAAGGAGGCGGTCAAGCGGATTCATGTGATCCTGATGACCTCTGACCGCGGCCTCTGCGGTGGGTTCAATGCCAACCTTATCGAACAGGCGGAGGCGTTCCTCACATCCCTGGAGGACCGGGATGTGGAGGTCTCTTTTTCCGCCTTTGGTAAAAAAGGCCGGGATTGGTGTCGCAAGGAAGAGATGGCTCTGGATGCCGAGTATGTAGGTGTTGTCGGAACCAAGCTGGATTTTGGTATCGCGTCAACAACGGCCCAAACCCTGATTGGCCGTTTCCTTGAAGATACCTATGATGAAGTGTATGTCATCTACTCCCATTTTGTCAGCATGGGAAAACAGGTTCCAACCTTGGCGCAACTGCTTCCGATTCCTCCCATCGAGGCCAGTGATGCTGAAGAGAACGACATCACAGGATATCAGGCGGAACATATTTGTGAACCGTCACCTGTCCAACTGATGAACGATCTGCTGCCGAGAAGTATCGCCATCCAGGTGTTCAACGCACTGCTGGAGACCTCTACCAGTGAGCACGCAGCCCGGATGTCGGCCATGGATAACGCGACCAAGGCCTGTAACGATATGGTTAAGGAACTCCAGCGTCTGTTCAACAAGGCACGGCAGGCAGCCATTACCAGCGATCTGATGGATATCGTCGGGGGTGCTGAAGCGCTCAAAGGCTGATGCCTGTTTCGAGATTCATTAAGAACCCATTCGAAAGAATGCATATAGGAGACCATTACAATGGGAGATACTATCGGCAAAATTACTCAGGTCTTGGGGCCTGTTGTTGACGTTGAATTCGAACCGGGCAACCTGCCTGAAATCATGTCGGCACTGCTGATCACCAACCCGGCCATCGATGATACACAAGATAACCTGGTCTGCGAAGTGGCCCAGCATCTGGGTGACAACGTGGTCCGTACCATTGCCATGGACGTCACCGACGGTTTGGTGCGCGGCATGCCGGTCAAGGATACCGGAAACCCCATCCAGATGCCGGTGGGGGAAGCCTCGCTGGGTCGCGTGCTCAACGTTGTGGGCCGTTCCGTGGACGGTCTGGGGCCGGTCAGCAATGAAAAAATGCTGCCCATCCACCGTGAGGCACCCAAGTTTACCGAGCAGGACACCTCGGTACAGGTGCTGGAAACCGGTGTCAAGGTCATCGACCTGCTGGTTCCCTTTCCCCGGGGGGGGAAAATGGGGATGTTCGGCGGTGCCGGCGTGGGTAAAACCGTTATCATGATGGAAATGATCAACAACATCGCCATGCAGCACGGGGGTATTTCCGTATTCGGCGGTGTGGGTGAGCGGACCCGTGAAGGAAACGACCTGTACCATGAAATGAAAGACTCCGGGGTTCTCGACAAGTGTGCACTGGTTTACGGCCAGATGACCGAACCTCCGGGAGCGCGTGCCCGTGTAGCCTTGTCCGCCCTGACGGTTGCGGAATATTTCCGTGATGAAGAAGGCCAGGACGTGCTGCTGTTCATCGATAACATTTTCCGCTTTACCCAGGCAGGCCAGGAAGTGTCTTCACTCCTCGGTCGGATGCCGTCTGCGGTGGGGTATCAGCCGACTCTGGCCGTTGACCTTGGGGGACTTCAGGAACGCATCACCTCAACAGACAAGGGCTCAATCACCTCTGTTCAATGCGTATACGTCCCTGCCGATGACTTGACCGACCCTGCGCCGGCAACCACTTTTGCCCACCTGGACGGTACGGTTGTACTGTCCCGTTCCATTTCTGAACTCGGTATCTATCCCGCGGTTGACCCCCTTGACTCGTCTTCCCGTATCCTTGACCCCGGTTACATTGGTGAAGAGCATTACGCTGTTGCCCGTAACTGTCAGATGACCCTGCAGAAATACAAGGAACTTCAGGACATCATCGCGATTCTGGGTATCGACGAGCTGTCAGACGAAGATAAACTGACCGTTGCCCGGGCCCGTAAGATCCAGCGTTTTCTGTCCCAGCCCTTCCATGTGGCCGAACAGTTCACCGGTATGAAGGGCACCTACGTCAAGCTGGAAGACACCATCCGGGCGTTTAAGGAAATTGTCGAAGGTAAGCATGATGATTTGCCGGAACAGGCGTTTTACATGGTTGGAACCATTGAAGAAGCCAGGGCCAAAGCGGAGCGGATGGCCAAGGGCGAATAATCCGTAAAGGGGGCTTCATGGCTGATACAATCAAACTCGAAATCGTGACCCCGGAACGGACAATTGTGGATGAAGAAGTCAAGATTGTCATGGTTCCGGGTTATGACGGGGAATTCGGTGTACTGACAGGGCATACCCCGTTTCTGACCTCCCTGTCCGTTGGCCGCCTGCACTTTGTGGACAGTGGCGGTGCAGAACGACATGTCTTTGTCAGCGGCGGATTTGCAGAAGCGCTGCCGGAAAAGGTCACGGTTCTGGCCGAGTCTGCAGAACGCAGGCAGCAAATTGATCTAGACCGTGCCCGTCGTGCCAAGGAGCGTGCGGAACGTCGCCTGAACGCAGGAGGGCCGGAGTCGAATATTGATATTCCAAGAGCGAAATCGGCGCTTTTGCGTGCCACGCATCGTCTGGCCATCCTCGAATAAGCGGCGATGGCCCGGCGACCCGGCTGTATTAGAGGCAGGTCGCACTCGTTGAGCGTATAAAAAAGGACAGTCCGGAGCCGGGCTGTTCTTTTTTTATGATAAACAAAGGTGATCATCGTGCAAAAGAACATGCAGGTAACGGCTGTGATTCTTGCAGCAGGTAAGGGAACCCGCATGGGATCGGATCTTGCCAAAGTGCTGCATCCGCTTGCCGGGGTTCCTATGATACGGCATGTGGTTCGATCGGTAACAGATGCGGGCATCCACGAGATCGTGGTGGTGGTTGGTCATCAGCGGGAAGCGGTGCGGACAGCAATCACACGGTATTACCCTGGGGTGTTGTATGCTGTTCAGGAAGCACAGTTGGGTACCGGACATGCGGTGCAATGTGCGCTGTCGGCGTGTCCGGAAACCTCGGACCATGTGCTGATTCTCTGTGGCGATACACCCCTGGTGACGCCGGCCATTATAAACGGCGTGATCGAATCCCATCTGACCTCGGCATCTGATCTGAGCGTCCTTGCCGTGACCGTGGATGACCCGACCGGTTATGGCAGAGTGGTGACCGGTGCGGACGGGCAGGTGCGGGCCATTGTGGAAGAAGCGGATGCGGATAGGGATACGCGCCGGATTTGTCATGTGAACAGCGGTATTTACTGTGTGAGACGGCAGGTGCTTTCCGGCGCTCTGTCTCAGCTTTCCTGTACCAACACCCAATCGGAGTTTTATCTGACGGATATAGTCAGCATCTCATCAGCGGCCGGTTTTAACGTCTCAGCACCTGCTGTCAGTCTGGACCCCATTGCGGTTATGGGGGTGAATACACCAGCAGACCTTATTCGGGCAGAACGCTACTTTACATGTACGCGGACCTGAATTGACTTGACGCCAATCCAATCCTGATATTATAGTGTTTGTGCATGCAGTAACAGGTATTGCCATTGTGGCAATTTGCTGAATAATATTGATCGTACCGAGTGTCGACGATAGTTCCGTTTGAAAGCATTTACTGAGTCAGGCTTCAGACGTTGCTGTTATATATCGAAAATCGCATCAGAAAGCGGGGCAGGCAGTATTAAGGTTTTCGAATAACCGTGCGTGGACCCCGAGAGCGTAAGCAATCATGATGGGAATCTGCATCTGGCTTGGATACATTTTTGCTGACTGGAAGTATTACTTGGCTGAATCGCTTGTTAATTGACAACCCCCTTTCGATAACGGCTTCAGCGACTGTGCGCTTGGATTGATTTTTGGGTATGTCGACTCGACTGATACCCCCTGCCGTGTACGTGATTGGCTCGATGTGGCTTTGACCCAATTCACAGAAAACGGGAGCCTCCGCTTGTTCTGGTGTGCATGTTCTACTGGATAGAAAAGCCTGAAGGAACTATTGAGGCGCCCACGTAATTAACCTGGTTCAAGGACCCTTCAACACGGCACAAGGTGGGGGGTACTGATTTATTCAGTAACTTGTCTTTAGGGCATCGTGCTGATATTGACAGCGATCAAAGGCACCTGCGTATGTATGCGCAGGTGTTTTTTTTTGCCGGATCCAAGGGACCGGCTGTCAAGAGACTTTTTTTTATTTATCGTTTAGGAGATGCATATACATGGAAATGATATGGATTGTCGTATTGAGTGGCGTTGGATTTGCTGCGGGGCTTGGGCTTGCGTATACGCTGAAACGCCGAAGCCTTGCGCGGCAGATCCACGCGGAGGAGGAAGAGGCAAAACGGCAGCTCGAGGATGCAAAACGCCGTGCGGATACGTTGATCAAAGAAGCGCAGGTTGAAGCCAAAGATCGCCTCTTCAAGATGAAAAGCGAGTTTGACAGTGAGACAAACCAGGCACGGGGTGAGCTCAAACAATGGGAACAGCGACTGATTGACAAGAGTGACGCCTTAGATAAACGATCGGATCAGTTCGAAAAACGCGAGCGTGAGATCGCTCAGACCGAAAAAGAAATTGCGCGGAAAGCAGACGCCATATCCCGCGATCAAGCCAAGTATCAAACCATGCTCGATGAACAGCGTTCTCAGCTCGAACAGATTTCCAGTATGACAGCAGACGAGGCAAAGGAACTACTGCTGCGTGCCATGGAGAATGAGGCTCGGTATGAGGGGGCCAAGTTGATTAAACGCATCACCCAGGAGGCCAAAGACGAGGCAGACAAGGATGCCAAGAAAATTTTGGCAACCGCTATCCAGCGATATGCCGGGGACTATGTGGCAGAACGGACCGTCTCGGTTGTACCGCTGCCCGGTGACGAGATGAAGGGCCGGATTATCGGGCGTGAGGGTCGCAATATCCGCGCGCTTGAAGCGGCAACCGGCATTGACCTGATTATTGATGATACGCCGGAGGCGGTGATCCTGTCTGGCTTTAATCCTGTGCGCAGAGAAGTTGCCCGTGTCGCGCTGACCCGTCTGATCGCAGATGGCCGGATCCATCCGGCGCGCATTGAAGAGGTGGTGAAGTCGGTGACCAAAGATGTTGAACAGGAGATCAAGGAAGCCGGCGATCAGGCGGCATTTGATCTGGGGGTTCACGGTATTAATGGCGAGCTAATCAAGGTGCTGGGCCGTCTTAAGTTCCGGACCAGTTATGGGCAGAATGTGCTCCAGCATTCCGTTGAAGTTGGTTTTCTCTGTGGTGTGATGGCGGCTGAGCTGGGACTGAATGTGAAACTCGCCAAGCGCATGGGGCTGCTGCATGACATCGGCAAGGCAGTGGATCATGAAGTGGAGGGCCCCCATGCCTTGATCGGATCCAAGCTGGCCAAAAAACATGGTGAATCTCCCAAGGTGATTCACGGGATCGCCGCCCATCACGAGGATGTGCCGCCTGAATCGGTGTATGACCTTCTGGTTCAGGCGGCAGACTCGCTTTCGGGTGCACGTCCCGGTGCCCGTAAGGAGTCCCTTGAAAACTACGTGAAGCGCCTTGAAGATCTCGAGGGGATTGCCAATGCGTTTGAGGGGGTGTCCAATTCCTATGCCATTCAGGCGGGACGTGAGCTGCGGGTGATTGTTGAGGGTGATGTGATTACGGATGAGGATTCCGTGATTCTGAGCCGGGATATTGCCAAGCAGATCGAAGAGTCTCTGACATTTCCGGGTCAGATCCGTGTGGTCGTGATCCGTGAAACCCGAGCCATTGAGTTTGCCAACAAATAAGCAGTAAAGGATGTATCTAAGACGATGAATATTCTTGAGGTGTTGAAAACACGGGGCTTTGTGGAAAATACCACCCATGATCAAGAGCTGAAAACCTACCTGGAGACCCCGGGTGCCGCCTGTTATATTGGTTTTGATCCCACTGGTGCCAGCCTGCATGTCGGCCACCTGGTCACGATCATGTCCCTGGCGCACATGCAGCGGGCCGGCTTGCGACCCATTGCCCTCGTGGGAGGTGGTACCGGCATGATCGGCGATCCCAGCGGGAAAACGGAAATGCGTCAGCTGCTGACCCCTGAGATTATCGAGGAAAACAAAAAGGGGATTAAAGCACAGTTAGGCCGTTTTCTGGATTTTTCAGAGGGCAGGGCCTTGCTGGTGGATAACGCTGACTGGCTGATCGGGCTTGAGTATATCCCGTTTCTGCGGGAAATCGGTCGGAACTTCAGTGTGAATCGGATGATCAAGGCGGAAAGTTACCGCGCGCGTATTGAATCAGACGAAGGGCTGAGTTTCATCGAGTTTAACTATATGCTGCTTCAGGCGTATGATTTCCATGTGCTGGCTGAAAAACATGACTGTCTCCTCCAGATGGGGGGTAGTGATCAGTGGGGAAATATCGTCGCCGGGGTGGAGCTGGTCCGCAAAATGCAGCACAAGCAGGCGTTTGGTATCACCGTCCCTCTGATCATGACCAGTGCGGGCATCAAGATGGGGAAAACCCACACCGGTGCCGTGTGGCTGGATCCGGAGCGGACCTCCCCCTATGATTATTACCAGTTCTGGGTTAATACCGATGACCGGGATGTGGCCCGTTTCCTTTCTCTGTTTACCTTCCTGCCCGGAGAAGAGATCGCGGCGGTTGCTTTGCTTGAAGGGGCTGCCCTGAATGCGGCAAAGGCCATCCTGGCATATGAGGCAACCGTGTTGGCCCATGGCGCGGAGGCGGCGAAAAAGGCCCAGGCTGCGGCAGCGGAAATGTTTGGCGCGCGTGAAATCCCTGAAACGCTGCTTCCTTCCTCCACGATTCCCAGGGCCGCTAAGACGGATGTAAGTGCGTCTGTGCCCACAAGTGAACTTCCGGCCAGTCGTCTATCAGACGGCTGTCTTGTTGTGGATCTGTTTTTGGAGGCGGACCTGGTCAAGTCAAAAAGCGAGGCCCGTCGGCTGATCGATCAGGGTGGCGCCTATGTCAATCATGTGCGCGTGACGGCCATCGATCAGACGATTGACGAAACTGCGCTGCAGGAAGGGGCCTTGCTCCTCCGCGCAGGAAAAAAACGGTATTACCGGTTTGAGGTACAGCCGTCATAAGGTGGTCTGTTTCTTTCTGGTGAATCAGGTCTGCGCATGCAGCCATCAGATGGGGATGCAGGCCTTTTTACGTTTCAAAAAGAGATTGACAAAAAATCACCTATAATATAGATTTAAAAAGTTATATCAAAAATAACAAATACTGAACGCTTTGATCTTTGAAAACTGAATAGTGACAGCAAGTAAGGAAGCAGAGAACGGGTCTCTCGATGAATGCATCGCTTTTTGAAGTGATGTTGATATTTATAT
>PDTL01000005.1 GCA_002748835.1 Deltaproteobacteria bacterium | reverse complement strand
AATGGCGCTGATGATTTCCACGGCCTTTTCATCGATCAGGCGGGGATGCGCCTTCTGGGTTTCATAGGCCCGGCCCCATAAGGGCAGTAAAAGGGTTTCCTCGACAGTACCTTTTTTTACCTTGATTTTTTGATTCATTGTGTATTCTCCCTGCTGCCTGAGCGTGGGAACCAGCCATGAAACGGGTTCCCACGCTTTGCGATGTTTAGAAGCGGTAATTTAACTGAAAACCGATTTGGCCGGGATCGCTGTACATGGTATAATAGCCTCCGCTGGCACCGACCATGTCATATGTCTCGTCAAATATGTTCTTGCCGTAAAGATAGATATCAAATCGTTCCATTTCATACCCTGTTTTGACATTGACAATTTGGTAGGCATCACGGTCATAGGTGTTGGCCTTGTCCAGATACATTTTGTCATTGCCAATCAGGTCTGCTCGGAAATAAAAACCGTTATGATGCCGATACTGGATACCCATATTAAAGGTATATTCTGGCGCAAAGGGATTCTGGTTGTCTTTGTAATCACCGGCAGCATCCTTGAATTCGTCAAACGCCACATGATTATAGCCGAATCCACTTATCAGGCTCAGTCCGTCGCGTATTCTCGCCGTTGCCTCAACTTCAAATCCATAACCGGTTGCCTTGGCAGCATTGGTTACATAGGTTTCCAGTGGAGAAACCGCCTCATTGACCTGCATATTATCAATGTCCATATAGTACATAGCGGCGTTGACAATAAACCGGTTGTCCAGAAAGCCACTTTTCATCCCTGCTTCATAGGACCACAATGCTTCATCATCATAACTATAGTATTCGGGGTTCATGGCATACATATTAAATCCTCCGGAACGGAAGCCCTTGGAAACACTGATATAAGACATGATTTGTGGTGAAAAGAGATACTCCAGAGCAAGCTTGGGTGATATGGAATCCCATGAATCATCGTTTTGCGCACCGTAAATATGATCCTTCATTTCGCCCTTCTGGTATTCATAGCGCAACCCACCAACGATATTAAAATTTTCACCTAAGGGAAAATTGAGATTGGCAAAGACGGCATAGGATTCAAAGTATAGATCACGACGCAACATCCCTGCCATGAATGGGAAATCCGAGATGGTTTCGCTGCGCAATTTTCTATTGTCATTGTCATAATACACGCCAACTAACCATTTTAATCTGTCGTTAACGTAATTCAGTCGGAATTCCTGGGAGAACATTTCAAATGTATTGTCTGTTTTCGCATGGAAAAGCGTAAAGGGACTGAAATCGTAATCCGTCAACTTTATATCGTTGTAAACCCTTCTGGCGGTAACAGCGGTAATCGTCATCAACGCATTAATATCATATTCAATTTTCAACGCCTGAGAATGAAGACTTGAATCCTCGTATGCATCACAATTGGATGCATTCTGGCGATAGTTGTCAGGCATGAGGCCAAACATGGCTGATCCCTGCTCGGATATGCCCATATTGGGACCGTTACCATCGTATTTGAGATATGAGGCAATCAATGAAATATCCAGCTGATCCCCAGGCGTCCACCGCAGATGCCCTTTACCATACCAATGCTCCGGGTCATTTGTTGCCTCGCCGGTAGTGATATTTTCGATGAATCCTTGTTGCTGGTGGAATAGCCCTGAAAAACTACCGAACAGTCGATCTTTTGCCAGGGGCCCACTCAGATTGATTCCCAAATTGCCACCTAAACCGTCATCGGTTTCAGTAGATAGGAACGTGTCTGCATCGGCAACGATTTTCCCCCTGAATTCATTGTCTGGCTGACGGGTGATAATGTTAATGGCGCCCACTTCGGTATTCTTTCCATACAATGTCCCTTGCGGCCCCCTTAAAACCTCAATTCTCTCAACGTCAAGAAGACTGTCATCATATCCCAGAATAGAAAGAACCGGCACGCCATCCATATATAATCCAGTGGAAACTGCCAATGTCTCTCCTGGAGCGTATACGCCCCGCATGGAAGGATTATTCCATCCTGAAAAACCCTGTCCGATAATGATCAGATTGGGGACAAAATCCGCAACATCCTTCATGGACTCCATCTGGGCATCTTCAATGGCGATGGCATCGAAAACACTGATACTCATGGGCACTTCCTGGACAGTTTCCTCCTGCTTTTGGGCGGTAACGGTAATTGTTTCCAGCTGAGCCGTTTCCCTTTTCTGAGAGGTTGTTAACGCTACTCCCTGGGCAAAAGAAACCCAGGGATGGAAAAGGCAGAAAACCCATATGATGACAAAACCACTGCCCAGAATCGCCCAAGATGAGTTATTTCTGCCATACGGCTCCAAGGAATTTTTTCTCATCCTTTCCTCCTGTTTATGCTGTTGTGAATAAAAGGTTGTTCTTTACGATTTTTTATGCTTCAACTAAGCTATAAATTACTAATTGTTTGATTATGGAAGCCAGAAACACGCCAGGTCAACAGGCCGACTGGAAATATGTTGGACAGCATAAGAAATTTGTAAAACAGCATTATTTTGAACGGGAGCAGCCGCCATGTTTCAGCAGTATATCGCCTATCTCACCGAGGCGGGTTTCTATCCGGTGGATACGGCGGCAACACGCCGCCATTGCGGGTCTTCATACGAACTGGATGCGGCGTTGGGAAAGGGAAACATCTGGTGCTACGGGGTTGACAACCTGTATGGCATTGTCGTGTCTGATTTTGTATTTAATTGCGATGTGACTGCACAGTTTGCGCACTCACCGTTTTTTCTTATCGGGCTGACCACAGCCACGCATCCCAACCAGCAGCCGGAAGTCGACCAGAAGCATCCCAGCCTGTTTACCTATGTGGGACAGGATGATGTCTTTCAGGGAGGGTTTGAAAGGGGCACCCTTGTTCGGAATGTGAGTGTCTCTTTTCTGCCGGATTTTTATACTGATTTTTTGCCGGGAAGATACCCGTTGATTTCCAGTCTGGAACCTATTTTCACGGCAATCAACGACAATGATGCTATCCCGGAAGTGACGGAGGTCCTCCATCAGCTGAGCAGCTTCCGGCCAGTCGGAAACATTGCCAGACTGTATTATGACAGCAAGGTCACAGAACTGTTCAGCATGATGCTGCAACGGGAAATAGACAGGCAGTCTTTACCGGTGGACAATCCTGTCCCGGCGTGCGATCTGGCCAATCTACACCAGGTGATGGCATACCTGAACGCGCATTATACAAAAGAGATTTATCTGAAAACACTGGCACGTCAGGCAGGCATGAGCCAGACCAAATTAACAGCCCTGTTCAAGCAGGTGTACGGCACCACCATATCGGATCATATCAGACGTCTTCGCATCAATCTTGCCAAGGAAATGCTGGCGGATGGCAACAGAAAAATAGCATCCATCGCCCAGACTGTTGGCTACAGATTTCACGGAAATTTTTCTGCCGCATTTAAATATGCTACAGGACTGACACCCAAAGCATACAGAAAAACCGTGCGGTAAGTGTCCGGTAAATTATCCTGAGCGTTTTCGCATATGATCCCCCAAATCCTAGGCTGAAAGCAAAGACAATGCACCCGTTCCTGTCATCTGCACAGATATCCCTGGCCCTGGATATCCATTGGCAATCCCAGGATGTTGACCATCACGAGCATTTTTTTATTGAGAAACTCAACACCTGGCGAGACCTTGACCCCGCCAGTATCCTTTTTCCCATCACGCGAGCCGCCCAGGGTGAAACCCTGTCCATACAGAGCAAACCCGGAGAAATCACCGGAGCCTATGATCCGGAAAAAGTGCTGCGACTCAACACCCAAAGACTCCGTCTGAATCGGCAACAACTGCGGGTGGGCCGTTTTTATCCCCAGGGAATGATCACAGGGCTTCCCGGCGTCTTCAAAGAAAATATCACGCCATTCAGACTGATTGAACTTGATGACAACCAGGCCGTCGTTGACCTCAACCACCCGCTGGCAAAGCATACACTGGACCTTGACATTGAAATCATCCGCCTAAATTACCGGGATAAGGAACGGGGAGGCAGCTGCACCGACTGGATCCAAGTGGCACTCGACGGCCCCGGCATCCAGCAACGTATCAACCGAGAAAAGCCCACACGCTTTATCGTCGACACGGCACTTCAACGACTAGATGAGCGACCAGATCCGCTGTTCTATCAGACCGACCGTTTTGTGCCTCACATCGATGAAACGGCCTCCCAGCTACTGGCAAAACACTATGGCCGGCTCATTTCCCCTGGACAAAAAGTGCTGGATCTGATGGCCAGTTGGACCAGCCATTTGCCCGAAACTTTTGCCAGTGGAGAAATCCACGGGCTTGGCATGAATGCCAATGAGCTTAACGCCAATCCCTTGTTGGCAAAGACGACGGTCCAGGATCTGAATCAAAACCCGGTGCTTCCCTTCACTGATCATTTTTTTGATGCCGTGATCTGTTCGTTATCCGTTGAATACCTGATTCATCCTGTTCAGGTCTTTGAACACGTGGGCCGGGTACTGAAACCAGGCGGTGTGTTTGCGGTTTCTTTTTCCAACCGGTGGTTCCCCGAAAAAGCCATTGGCATCTGGCAAGCACTTCACGATTTTGAACGTCAGGCACTGGTGATGGAATACTTCTATGACGCCTGCTGTTTTGAAAAACTCGAAACGTTTTCCGTCAGAGGTTACCCGCGACCCCCGGATGATAGCTATGCCAACCAGTTCTTATATTCGGATCCCCTGTTTCTGGTGGTGGGTAGAAAACGGTTTGCAACATCCCAATAAGAAAGCATGTCCATGATCAGATTCGGTCTCTGCTGTATTTTTAAAGACCATCCGGTGAAATTTCGCAGAACCACCGCAACCTATCTGAAAAAATTCCCCAGAGCGGTGCAGACGCAACGCCTGGCCGAGCTATGTGCGGCGAATGCCCGAAGTCTTTTGGACGCGCTCACGTTCTGCAAAGACAACCACATTGGTGCGTTCAGAATCAACAGCCAGATTCTGCCGTTAAAAACCCATCCAACGGTGGGGTATGATCTCGGCGATCTGCCAGACGGGGAGCGTATTATTGAGGCGTATAAAAAATGCGGGGCATTCAGCCGCCAGCACAATATCCGCACCACCTTTCATCCTGACCAATTTGTTATTCTCTCTTCACCCCATCCAGAAGTGGTGGAAAAATCCATTGCCGATCTCACGTATCAGGCTCAGGTGGCCCAATGGGTGAACGCGGATGTGATCAATATCCATGCCGGTGGGGTCTATCATGACAAGCCCGCTGCCCTGAGGCGTCTGAAAGACACCATCCGCGCCTTGCCCGATGCGGTAAAAAAACGATTAACCCTTGAAAACGATGACCGAAGCTATACACCTCAGGATCTGTTGCCGGTGTGCCACGCCCTGGGTATCCCGCTGGTTTATGATGTGCATCATCACAGATGCCTTCCCGATGCATTATCGGTTACAGCCGCCACCGAGCAAGCTATAGAAACATGGGACCGGGAGCCCCTGTTTCACCTCTCTTCCCCCAAGGATGGATGGGATGCCAGTGACCCCAAAAAACACCACGATTATATTGACATCAACGATCTACCGAAAAACTGGCTCAACCTGGATATCACCGTAGAGGTTGAAGCCAAGGCCAAAGAGGTTGCGATCCGGAAACTGATGGCCGAGATCCCTTGATAGGTGTCTACGTGTCTGACAAACAACCGATCAACCATACGGATCAGCGTACACGGTACAATGCGGCATACAGGACAGGCACGACACCCAGCGTTAGCAGGGTTGAAAATAAAAGCCCAAAAATGATCGAAACGATCATGGGCGGCCACATGGGTCCGCCCCCAATCCACAGGGGAAGCATGCCGAAAATCGTCGTCGCGGTCGTGAGCAGAATCGGCCGTAACCGACGCTGGGCCGCTTCAAGGATCGCAGAAATGGGATCCAGCCCATTGTCCACTTCCTCGATCCGGATCCGTTCGATCAGCACAATGGCATTGTTCACGACAATCCCGGTCAGGGAGACAATCCCCAAAAGGGTCATAAAGCCGAAGTAGAGCTTGAACACATGCAGGCCAATGACCACTCCGATCAGACCAAGGGGAATGGTCACCATAATAATGAGGGTTTTTCGAAAGGAATTGAACTGCATGACCAGGAGCATCAGAATAATGAACCCGGCAATGGGTATCTGCTCACGGATCGCGGCATTCGCCTGGGTGGATTTTTCGATTTCCCCACCGAACGCATACCGGTAACCCAAAGGCCAGGTCTGTTTATCCGCTTCCAGCCAGGGGGTCATTTGTTTGACCACCTGATGGGCTGTAAATCCCGGATGCAAGTCAGATTTCACGGTCACGGTTTTCAGACGATCCCGTCTTAAAATTTCCGACGGTTCCCAGGTGACCACCACATCCGCGACCTGTTTGAGCGAAACCGTTGCGCCGGTGGATTGCGCATACACGGTCAGGCTGTCCAGCTTGCCGATATCCAGCCGGTCCGATGCCAGGCTGCGCAGCGATACGGGAATCACCTTGTCACCTTCCCGGTATTCGGTGAGAGAAAGCCCGCTCAGACCGGTTTGCAAAGACACGGCGATATCATGACTGGTCACGCCGGCCCGCATGGCACGGGGCTGATTCACCACAACCCGGAGTTTTTTGATCCGCTGGCCCCAGTCATCTGTGATATTCCGCGTACCCTCAATCGAGGCCAGTTTTTCCTTGATCCGGTCCACTCGAACAAACAACTCATCAGATGATCGGCCGGAAACCCGTATCTGTACCGGTTCCTGAACTGGTGGGCCGTTCTTGATGCGGTTGAACCGGAAATCGGCATCCGGGAACCGTTCATAGACAAAGGCATTCAGGGAATGTATCACAGAATCCATCACCGGAATATCCGTCACATTCATGATAAAAAGTGCATATTCGGGTTTTCCCTGCTTGGGTTCGTGGTTGACGATAAACCGCGGCCCGCCCTGACCGATATGAACCAGCCAATTGCGCACACCCGATGTACGGTCCGGCGTCACGGTGAGATGCTCGGCGATGAACCGATCAATCGCCTGAACCGTTTCTTCGGTCACCCGGATATCCGTACCCGGTGCCAGGCTGATTTCCGCTTTTAGAATCAACCGGTCAGAGGGCGGGAAAAAAATCCGTGGAAGATACTTGAATGTAGACATGGCAACAAAAAAAACAATGGCCACCGCCGCCAGTGCCACCCAACGGTAGGCAAGTGAATGCGTGAGCATGCGTCGGTAGAGCCGGTAAAACCCCGTGTCATACACCGACGCCGGTTCCGGCTTTACCCGGAGAAACCAGGTACAAAGCAGCGGAATCATGGTCAGGGACAGCCCCCAGGAGCAGAGCAGGGTAAGGGTCACCACCTTGAACAGCGGGGATGTATACTCTCCGGTGGTGGACTTGGCCAGAAAAATCGGCAGAAAGGCCGCGGCTGTTGTCAGCGAGGAGGTCAGCAGCGAAATCACCAGTTCTTTTGCTGAATTGATGGCAGCCCTGACTGCGAATTTTCCTTCGCGCATCTGCACCAGAATCGATTCTGTCATGACAATGGCGTTATCCACCAGCATGCCCAGGGAAATAATCAGCGCCGCAAGGGACATCTGATCGATTCCGATACCGAGTATGCGCATGACCATCAGGGACATGAGCATGGCCATGGGAATCAATGTGGCCACCACAAGGCCGGTGCGGACGCCCAGACTGATCAGCATAACCGCCATGACAACCGCAATGGACTGAAACAGGTTCTTCATGAACCGGTCCACCTTATCCGCCACCTCTTCCGGAGAAAAATTGATGATCCGAAAATCAATGCCAATGGGATAATATCCCTGCAGCCTTTCAACTAGTGTTTTCACCTGATGGCCCAAATCGATCAGGTTGCCCCCTTTTCGCATGGACACGGCCAGGCCGAGGGCCGGCGTATTCATGGCACGCATCATGGTGGACGCTGGATCCACATAGCCACGGCGGATATCAACGATATCTCCCAGATAGACCGAACCTGTTTTCCCGGGAACATGCACCAGGGTCCGGCTCAACTCCGCAACCGAATCAAAGTTGCCCGATGGTTCGAGCACCACCCGTTCAGGCCCGAGTGTCACAGCACCGCCCGGGATGATGATATTCCGGCTTTTCAAGAGCGTCATCAGATGATACGGGGACAGGCCGATCTCCTTCAGGCGCGCATTACTGTACTCGATAAAGACCCGTTCTTCCTGATGCCCGTAAATAGACACCTTGGCCACATCCGGAAGCCGCAGCAGCTCGTCTTTTACTTCATCTGCCACGGTTTTCATTTCCGCATAGGAATACCCCTCACCGGTCAGAGCGATGAGAATACCGAAAATATCCGCAAACTCGTCATTGACAATGGGTTCCATGGCCGCATCCGGCAATTCTGAACGGACACGGTCCACTTTTCGTCTCAGATTGTCCCAGACAGGCCGCATGTTCTTGTATTTGTCCTGAATCCAGACATCCACAATGGACACCCCGGTCTTGGACTGGCTTTTGATGTAGTCGAGCTCCGGTATTTCCTGGATCACCTTTTCCAGTTTGTCGGTCACCAGCTGCTCCACCCGTTCGGGTCCAGCACCGGGGAAAAACGTGACGACCCGCGCCACACGCAGTACAAATCCCGGATCATAGTCACGCGGCAGGTCGGCATAGGCCAGCAGTCCGCCGATCAAGATGACGGCAAGGCCGATGAGCGTCACCCGGTTTTTCCGGATGGCGAGTTCTGTCAGGCTCATGAGTCCTCTCCACGATCCGGTAGCAGCCGCACCACCTGGTTGTCATGGATACGGCTGACACCGGCAATGACCACACGATCACCCGCAGACAGACCGGACAGCACCTGAATACCAGCAGCACCAATGGCACCGATGGTCACCGGACGCCGCAGGGTTTTCCCCAGCCCGTCTGGTGCGGGGATCACCACATAGACAAATCTACCGCTTCGGTCTTCAACCACAGCCACCGGCGGTATGAAAACCCCCTGAGAGCCGGTATCGCCCATCAGTTTGAAGGTGACCTCGGCTGCCATGCCCGGGCGGATCAGGCGTTCCGCTTCGGTCAGTCGCACCGTGACAGGAAATGTGGTCTGCATCCCCGTGGTGGACACCCCAACCTCTGTGACGGATCCGGTAAAGGACCGCCCTGAAATGGCATCAAACGCCACCACAGCCGTTCCGCCCTGCTTTATCTTCCGGATCAGTGCGCCGGGAACGGTCACGCCGACCTCGATGGCAGATCCGCAGTGGACCAGAACCACCGGACTCCCAGGCATCACATGTTCATTCACTTCAACCGGCACATCCGCTACCATGCAGTCCGCAGGTGCTGTAAGCCGTGTATAGGCGAGCTGGCGCCGTGCCAGGGCCAGCTGTTTTTCCGTTGCGTTCACCGCTGCCAGCGAAGATTCGGCTGCAGCCCGTGCCGCGTCCAGATCGTTCCGCGAGGCATTGCGGTTTTCGTACAGTCCCCGTACACGCCGATAGTTTGCGGCTGCATTCCGCTCCTGAGCCTGGGCCTGGACCAGCGCGGCTTCAGCCTGTTCCACCTTCAACTCATAATCCACCGCATCAATCCGGGCAATCTCCTGTCCTTCTTTTACCCGGTCACCGACGTTGACCGTCAGGCCAACCACGGTGCCAGGCACACGGAAACTCAGGCGGGAGGCGACGCCCGCTCGCGCAACCCCCGGAAACGCACGGGAGACGGTTCCGTTCTGAGCGGTGACCACCGTATAACGAACAGGACGGATCTGTTCTTCAACCGTGTCAGGCGCCTCTGTCCGGCACCCTGCTGTGAGGAGACCGAAAATCACCCAGCAAAAACACGTCACCAGCAGTCGTCCGTGCCAGCGGTTTCGTACGTTGCCCCCGCATTCCCGTTTCATCGTGTCCCCCTTTTGCCCAGTATCATCCAACGTGTTTAAATAAATGTCTCTCCCGGTAACGATTAGTCTGTGATTCCGTATGACAGCGCCTTGATCAGGCGTATCTTCAAATCGGGATCTGCTGAAAAATCGACCTGGCCCAGGAGACGCTGAATATTGGCAAGATCAATCAGAAAATCAAAAACCGCATTGGCGGCTCCTAACTCTGCATGAAGCGCCGCATTCTGCGCATCCAGAAGATCAATGATGGACATGACACCGCGTTCATAGGCATCGGTTACCAGGGCCAAGTTTTTCCTGGCTGACGCGGCTGCCTTCCGGGACAGGCCGATTCCCGGATACGAAGCCCCCGCAGAATGAAACGCCTTTCGAACCGCCGTTTCAATCTGGACGCACACCGCTTTTCGCGTAAACAGTAATGCGGATAGCTGGTCGTTGATGCGGCCTGCTTCCGCCTTTCTCAGCCCTGAATCAAACACAGGGTAGGTGGCCAGGATTTCCACCTTCCACGCCCTATCTTCGGGTGGATCCATATCAAACGCTGCGGTTCCGACAGAAACAGTCACACCGTCTGCAGCTTCCCCGGATCGCTTCAGCTGATGGCTCAGCCCGGCTTCAAGATGCACATCCGGCAAATAGAACGCCCGTTTGGCCGCCGTCTGCTCCCGTTTTTTCGCCTTTATTTTTGCATCTATCTGTTTCAGTCGGTAGGAGGTGCTAAACGCGCAGGAGACAGCGGCATGCATCAGATGCTCACTTTTTCCCGGAGACTGGGCCACTGCAAAAATCTGCGGATCACTGATCAGGAAAAAAGGATCTTTCAACGCCGGTTCAACCAGCTGGAACGCTGCTGATATGGGTTTTCCCATCAACTGGTTCAACGCAATGGCCGCCTGACGTTCACGGGCCTGGGATACCAGCACCGATTTTCTGGCGTTCGCGAGCACGCTTTCCCAGCGGTAGACTTCTGCGGGACTCGAGATTCCCACCGCCCGGCGGCCCCTGGCGCGATCCATGTTGGCGATAGTCAGTTTCAGATCCTCTTTCCGGATCTGGAGCAGGGTCTGGGCTTTCAAGAGATTCAGAAACCAAACCGCACAGGAGAGCGAAATATCCTGTTCCTGTTCTGCCGTCGCAGCGTCTGCGGCGGCTACCGCGATCTTTTGGATAGCGGCATTTGCCCAGGCCTGTTCATGATAAATCACCTGGCTGAAGCCGAGGCTTCCGACAAGTGCCTGCTCAGCCCTGCTGCCAAAGCTGGATGCTGCGCTGTCCGCATCCACCCGCGAAAGGCCAAGCCCGGCGTGCAGCTGGGGAAACAGCCGTGAACGGGCCGCTGCAGCCGCACCCGCTTTTTCAGCAGTTTGAGCCCGGGCCTGTTTCAACTGCGGATGATGCGTTTGGGCATGCCGAACCGCTTCTGATAAGGTCAGCCTCGGCAGGGTCTGGCCTTGTTTTGCATACAGAAGTTCAGCCTCAATCAAAACTGACCATGGGGGGTAAACCCCGATCTGCCGTGCCGTACGCATGTTGAGGACCAGCTGATGCCCGGTCTGAAACCCAACGGGTATGGATTCGGGCGGTGTTCCCAGCAGGATTTGCTGAACATCGAGGGCGATTCGCCTGGCAATGCGATCGGTCCGCCGTTCCGGGGCCATGGCCGCCAGAACCCCCATCTCCACCTCAGGTCGTCCCCACAGGGAAAAACTCGGGAGTTTCAATGCGTTCAGGCCGTCAATCAGGGCCTGCATTTCTGCGGTGTTCAATCGAACCAGGGGGCTGATCATGACGGCTTGGGTATCCGAAGGGATCTGCTCAAGAACCGGTGCTGCCGCATGGGCCACCGTGATGAGCTGGGGTTCAAATCCGTATTTTCGTGCCAGATCACCGCCCCGTTTCCGAATCCCGGGAACGCCTGCAATGATCTGCTCATCTGCCAGGATCACGAGCCGTGTAAATGGAATAATATCATGAAACACCCGGACATCCCGCTCAAAATGCTGGAAGGTGTTAATATATAGAAGATTCTTTTTCCCGCTGGTGCCATCGCTGTTCACCGGCATGTTTTGCAGTGCCGCATCAATCACCAAGGGCGCGATCACCGGTTTGGTCAAGGCTGGAACATGTCCGGCAATATGAGAGGCCAGGGTACCCAAGGCGAGAATCAGATCCACTTCCGGATCTGACAGAAGCTGATCAAAAGCCGAAACCACACCGCGTGCCGTCCAATCGCCCTGAACCTGTTTATCCGCCGGAAACAAAACAGCAAACTCTCCGGAGGTCAGCGCCTTTATTTCCGTCTGGATCAAATCCACCTGAAGATCAAACCGTATCACCGGCCCGTCGCTCACAATCCCGATGCGAACCGTGCGCTCCGCACCCGCCGCCAGAGACGCCGTTAATATAACAACGCTCATCCCTGTCAGTAACCGGGTCACCCATTCTTTTCTCATCGCTGATTCCTGCCTGTGTTTACCGCTTGTTGACTATGTCCATGGCCTCGGTGACCGATGTAATGTCAATCATTTCGAATCCGTTTAAGATCAAAATGACAGGGTATATCCAACGATTAACTCCGCTTCCGGCGCACCATCATCCAGCCCCAGACCCAGTCCGGCCGTAAGGGACATATTCTGCTGAAGCAGGTATTCCGCCCCCCCGGTCAACTCAATGTCGTTGTCACTGCTATCATAGGGTTCAGAGGCGAAGTTCAATTCTGCAGACACATTCAATGTCGGCGTCAAATCAACGAGGACGCCGCCCCCGAGTTCGAGCTGAATCTCGCCGTCAAGCTCCCAGTCAACGCCTGCCAGATCAATGTCCATATCCCCGTTCTTACGGATGCCGAAATGACCGATGGCAATTATTTCACGGGAGACCTGGTAACGGGCGGCAGTGAATAATTCCATATTGATCGCCCCGGTGGCCCGCGGATGAAGCACTTTATCACTGCCGAGTGGAAGTGACAGCATCATGCCACCGGAAACCTGCAGGGGGCCGCTGCTTAAAAACTGATATTTTCCCCAGCAGTCGATATCCCCGATGCCAAATTCATCGTCAGTATCATCATAGTCAGCATTGATAACCCAGAACCGGCCCCCCAGCTCCAAAAGCGGCAGGCGAGGAAAGGCGGTCGCAAAGGTCTGGCCGAGAACCAGCGCATCTATATCCTGATCATAGCGTTGATACCGGAATTCTCCAGACAGCCAGTTTCCAACGATCACCGCCCCATCCCATTCCGCTTTCTGGAGCAGCCGGGTGTTCTGATTCACCGCTGCCAGCACCGTCTGTGCACTCCAGAACACACATATTGCCGTTAACAGCCCAATTCGATGTCGCATACACAACTCCTCTTCATTGACAGATCCATGCGTTACAAACAGTTACTTAATAAAATAAAACAAGATATTAACAAAAGCCGGATAAAATACAAAAGAGAATCGTCATACTGGAATGGGCGTATCATTTGAAATGCCGGTCAAGAAATCCGATAAGGTTAGTCGATCTGGCGGAGTTTTTCCAGAAGGTTCCGGGCCCGAGACAGATCCCGGATGGCATTTTTATGATCCGGCACCAATTCCAGCACGGCCAGCCATTCTGAAATAGCGGTTTCCAACTGCTCACGGACAAAAAGGTCAACCCCCCGCCGGTAATGGGATTCTGCCGTTTTTACGATCGCATCCTGAATCTCTGACAGCAGTTTCCCGGAACCAGCCGTTGGTGGCAGAATTTCCTGAACAACACGTCTGGCTTCCAGCAGTTGACCGGATCTGAGCAGTGCACCTGAAAACTGAACTCTCAGATCGTTTTCCCGGGCCCGCGCCGCACCAAAATCATGTGCCGTTTCCCGAAACTTCGAAATCAGCGTAAGCGCGGCCTGATAGTTTCCACCGGACGCCAGGGCGTCCACCTTTTTTTTCACATTCATCCACTGACGTGACACCTGCTGAACCCGTATCTGGTCCGCAAGAGAACGGGCCGGCGGATAGGAATCGATTATCGGAGCCAGCTGTTTGAGCGCACCGGACATATCTTTCTGATCCAGAAGCGATACCGCCCAGGCATACCGAACCTGACGATAGCCGTTTTCCGCCGATGCATTTCCCGGCAGATCTGCCATCAACGATTCCAGCTGTGAAATTGCCCCTGGAAAATCTCCTTCCTCGCTGGCGATTCGGGCTTTTTCCAGCCGTTCAGCTGCGTCCGTTCGTGTATCCGTGCCCGAATCCGGGACCTGGCGGGGAAAGATCAGCGTGCCACCTGCAGGCAAGGGATGCGCCGCGTTAGCGGTCATCAAAAAACGGACCAGTTCCACAGCGGCATCGGTGCCGTAAAGCGCCGCAGCCAGTTTCTGTGGGTCCGTATCGAGCCCGGGAGATCGGTGGAAATAGTCAGACCGATGATGGGTCAACGCCAGCAGACGCTGTTTGGCCGCAACATGGTCTGGCTGCACGGCAAGGGCTTTTAAGTACCAGGCAATCGCCTTACCCCGAGAGTTTGCTTCTGCTTGACGCCCCTTATCCACATAGCGTGCGGCCAGAGCCTCCTGCTCTGACCGAAGCACCGCCAGCTGCGTAACGGTTTCCGGATTACCGGGCTCCAGTTGGACCAGCGTTTCACGGATAAAACAGGCGGACGGATAATCCCCATTTGCCGTATGGGTATCGGCCAACCTGTCAAGGTATGCACGTGTATCCGGCGCCAACCGGGTCCCAGGGACGGATGCGGCACATCCGGAGACCAGACAGGCCAGCAGCCAACAAGATATCAAACGACAGAACCGTGTCATTCAACTGCCTTTAGAGAAAGGGAGATGACCAAATTGTCGATAAAATCATCCAGATCATGTTTCCCGAAAATCATGCTACGCCGAATCAAAAAAGGATCCTGACAAAAGGGATTTCCACCCCGATCCACGGTAAAACCGCCCTTGAATCCGAAACGCCGTGCCAGCGACACAATCACCGGGTCGGTCTTTCCATATGGATATGCCAGAAACTGGGTAGTGACGCCGGTTTTCTTGTAAATAACCTGACGGGAGGTGTTCAGCTCTTCGGCAATAGCGGACAAATAATCGGTCATCGATTCACCGGGCTGACGTTTTGTCAGGTTTCGGTGGGTTTTTGAATGGCAGGCAATGGCAAACCCGTTTTCGGACAATTCCCGGATCTGTGCCCAGGTCATGGCTTTGCCCCCACCGATAAAATCCGTATACACAAACAGGACTCCGGGAAAACCAAACGCTCGCATCACCGGATACGCGTACGCATAAATGGAAGCCCACCCGTCATCAAAGGTCAGCATCACCGATTTTTCCGGGAGCGGATTATCGCCGTTTAAAAAGCCGGCAAATTCATCCAGCGACACCACATGGTACTGCTGGTCTTTCAGGTAGCGCATCTGTGCTTTGAACTGCTCGGCATTGACAATATACGTGTCATTTCCCGCTGCGGCAAACCGGTGGTAGACCAGAACCGGCACCGTCTGGATCCGGTCTGCACGAATGCCTGAAGGAGACAGGGGGGTCTGTGGAAGGATGACCGGCATGGCTGCCGGAAAGGTTTCAGACCAGTCAGGATTCAGCCGCCGTGCGGTTTCCCGGGCCACGGTCCGATTCTTTTTTTCCCCAGTGTGTTCAGTGGAATCTTGAGGAAAATCAGCGTAAGCAGGAATAAAAACCCGGTCATCCAGAACCCGGACCCGGTCAGTTGACAGGCAGCCTGTCAGGAGCCAAAGTATCCCGCTGATCAGAAAAACCGCAACGGATGTTTTTTCTATGTGCCGGCATATTGTTACACTCATCTTTTTTTCATACCGAAAATACGAAAAATATCAACTGGAATTGTCTTCCCCTTGATGGATTCGGAAGAAAGATGCAAAAAATCAAGATCCGTTTCCATGGCGTCACACACCGCCTTTGTTCCCACAATCTGGCCCGGTCCTGCCATCCCGTTAATCCGGGCCGCCACATTCACCGTGTCACCGATCACCGTATACTCCATCCGGGTATCAGAGCCAATATTTCCCGAGACCACAACGCCGGTGTGCAGGCTGATACCGGCCTGAGAGAGAAAACCGGATGCAGGTCCACCAGCGGTATCCAGGGCGTTTTGCATATCCACGGCCGCCTGTACGGCGCGGTTCACATGATTTTTCCGGTAAACAGGCACGCCGAACACCCCCAGGATGGCATCACCGATAAACTTGTCTACGTATCCCCCGTGCTTGAGAATCATGGCGGACGCAATGCCGAAATAGGTGTTGAGCATCTCCACCACCCGCTCAGGTTCGTTTTTCTCGGAAAACGCGGTAAATCCCCTGATATCGGCAAACAGCACCGTGGCTTCGTTGCGGTGCCCCTTGAGCCAGGTACTTTCGGGAGCAGCCATGATCAGCTTGAGGACCTCGGTTCCCACATATTTCCCGAAGGAATCCTGAATCATCTTCTTTTCCCACAGTTCAGCGCCCATTCGATTAAAGGCCAGGGCCAGGTTGCCGAGTTCATCATTCCGCTTCAAATCAACCTTGTGCAGGTAATTGCCCTTGACAATCTCTTCTGTTGCCTGGGCCAGGACCCCGATGGGTTTTGAAAACCGGTACCCCAGCCCCCAGGCGACGAACAGGCCGAACAGCAGGATCCCCAGGGTAATGGAAATGATGGCGGTCCGCTCTGCGGCGATGAGGCTGCGGATGAACACAATGGAAACCCCCACATGCACCTCTCCCAGCAGTTTGTCCCGGTAACGGATGGGTTTCGACAGGTTCAGGGCCATATCACCGTCCGGCATCCGGATCTGATAATAGGTCACATCATTGACGGTTTCCGGCGGAGAAAGTGCATCGGGCTGTTTCAAAGGCGTGCCGATCAGAGAATGATCCGAGTGGGCCTTGATCTGATTGGTGGTGTCAACAATCACCGCATATAAAAGCCCCTCTACCTCAGTCGCATTACGGATCAGCGTGTTGAGCTGGAGGATATCATTCTGGATCATCGGAATCCGGGCCGTATTATCAAAATAATTCAGGGACACCCGGCCGATGCGGATGGTCTGATCATAGAGCCGGTCTTTCTGGCGATTCAGGATGGCGAGGTTCAATATCATGATCGTGGTGACAATGACCACCGCCATGGTCAGCGACAATTGAACCCAGATGGGAATCCGGGGCCGCGGCATCCGGTCGACAAAACTGCCGCGAATCCGCTTGAGGGATTCAACAATATCATCGGAAAGCGACCTGACATTCAGGCCATAGTAGGCATTGATGGCGGCAACGATATCAGCCTCTGATGCAAAGGACAGGCTGCAGATCACCTTACCGAGCGGAAGGGCACGCCCCTCAACGATCAGACGTTCCCGCTGCGTGTCAAGCGCGGTCTCCAGTTGTTTCTCGGTGATCAGTTTTTTGTCGATCAGCACCTGACCGAGCCGTTTCTCGTCAACGACTGATTTCTTAAAATGCAGACCGAACACAGGCCCTCCGTTGTCATGTGAAGGCATTCCCCACTGCATTTGCATACGCGCAATCGGAATCACGATGGAAGTGTCCCCCCACGCCATAACAGTATACAGCAAACATACGGATCAGGCGAAATCATCACCGTTCAGGTCTGATCCGGCGCTGAATAAAGTCGAGGATCAGCCGGGTACATGCCTCTGGCTGCTCCATGGGAACAAAATGACCTGCCCGTTCAAGGGTCACCAGCTCCATATCCGGGATTGTCTTTTCAAGGGTCCGGGCAGGTGCTTCCATAAACGTATCAGATTCCGCACCGCGAATTGCCAGTACCGGGCATTTAATTCTTCCGGCATGGCGCCATTCATTTAAGGGAACCGATTCAAAAATCCGGGCTTCCAGTTCAGGGTCGCACTTTAAAATCACATCATCGTCTGTTTTTTCAAGAAGCCCGCATTCCAGATAGGCATCAATGAAGTCTTCCTGCCAGGTTTTAAAAATCCCCCTCCCGGCAGTGAAACGATTAAAGGCTTCTGTTTTTCCCTTAAACGACCGTTTCCGACGCCGGGCACCTTTTGCCAGCGGCATGGCGCCCTGAATGCCAAGCGTACGCATGACAGCCAGGGTCCATAACAGCGGCCTGGGCAGAAAAACCGGATCCATCAGGACAATCCCGGAAAACAGGTGCGGGTATTTGGACGCGGCAATGCAGGTCACGACAGCACCCAGGGAGTGGCCGATACCGATCACCGGCGGAGTGAGTTTTTTTTCGATCAATGTGCGCAGATCTTCGGCAAACAGATTCCAGTGGGTAATTTTCGGTATACCGATCTGCACCGAATCCCCATGACCGCGCACATCACTGGCCATAACCCGTAAAGATTCATTAAGCGCGCGAATAATCGGCGTGTAGGTGCCGGCACAAAACCCGTTTGCATGGAGAAAATGAACGCGCGGTCCCTCCCCCTCCCAGTCCAGGTAGTGAATTTTGCCGTCCCTGACATCCACAAATCCCTGCAGCGGTTCCACGCGCGCACCAGCCATGTTATCTCCCTTTTTTATAGATGCCCTTGACTTCCTCGGCAATGATTTCAAGCCCCCGCATCACATCCGTCCAGTTCTGGGAATAGGTGACCCGGATGCATTCTGTCTTGTGCGGCCAGGGATCATTTTCAAGTCCCGGGAAAAAATAATGACCGGATACCACCAGCACCCCCCGTGCTTTCAGACGCTCGTACAACGCCAGACTTGAAACGGGCAAATCTTTGAACCAAAGCCACAGGAACATGGCACCTTCGGGCGTATGAACAAAGGCGTCCATGCCGTCAAACAGATCCCTGAGCAGGGTCACGGCATCCCGGGCCCGCTGTTCGTAGTAGGGTTTTACGTAATCCGCGCAAATGGAAAGCAGTTTACCCGTCCGGATGCTGTCCCCGGCAATCATGGCACCCATGCTGCCCGGCGCCAGGTTCAGGACCGCATTCATTCCGGACAGTGACCGTATAATGGCTTCTGACGCTACCACAATACCCGTGCGAACGGCCGGAAGTCCCAGCTTGGACAAGCTCATACACAAAACAATCTGTTCATTCCAGACCGGCTGCACTTCACTGTAAATCAATCCGGGGAACGGGAGTCCATAGGCATTATCGACAATCAGTGGAATGTTCCGGGAAGCTGAAAATGACTCGAGTTCCATCATTTCCGCGTCGGTCAGTACATTCCCCGTCGGATTGGTGGGGCGAGAGACGCACACCGCACCGATTTCACCGTCCACATCCAGGGCCCGGGTGTCCAGACGGTATTTGAACAGGCGGTCATCCACCATTTGAATTTCAGGCCGAATAGAGGTAAACAGACCCGCCGTCACTCCCACATCCGCGTAACCAATATACTCGGGCGCCACGGGAAGGAGAACCGGTTTCAGGCGGCCGTCTGCATGCACCCCGCCAAACAGGTTGAACAGCATAAAGAATGCAGACTGGCTGCCATTTGTCAGGGCAACATTTTTTTCCGTGACTGGCCAACCATAGGTCTTATTGAAGAGCGCGGCAAGCGACGCGCGAAAATCTGCATCCCCGCTCGGCGGATCATAGATCCCCACCAGCCGGCGGAATCGATCCGGATCATCGATAATGGCCTGCATTTCGCCTTTAAAATACGCTTCGATTTCCGGAATCTGTCCGGGATTTCCTCCACCCATCATAATCATTCCGCCGCGGGCCATGGCGTTGCCAAGATCGTCCATCAGCGAGAGAATGCCGGCATCCGCGCTCAGACGCCGGCCCACTTCAGAATATGCCACGTTGCTGCTCATAGGTTACTGCCTTCACATATTGTCTACTAGTCAACACGGGTTACAGATAAAATACGGACCGGCTCTGTCGGTACATCGCGGTACGGACCTTTGGTACCTGTTTTCACACCTTCGATCGCACGAACCACATCCATTCCATCCACCACTTTTCCGAACACGCAATACCCCCACCCCTTACGATTTTTTACGCGATAATTGAGGAAGGTGTTTTCCGCTGTGTTGATAAAAAACTGGCTGGTGGCGGAATGCGGTGCCTGGGTTCTTGCCATGGCAAGGGTGCCCACAGTGTTTTTCAGTCCGTTGTCAGCCTCATTTTTAACCGGTTTTTCCGTTGGTTTGCGGTTAAGATTCTCTGTCATCCCGCCGCCCTGGATCATAAACCCCTTGATCACGCGGTGGAAGACCGTGTCTGCGTAGAAGCCACTGTCCACATAATGATAAAAATTGGCAACAGTATCTGGCGCTTTATCCGGATACAATTCAACGGTAATGTCGCCCAGGCTGGTCATTATCATCACCTCCGGTGCCCGGCTGTCTGCAGCGGCTGCCATCAGCGGCAGCACAAAAAAAAGAAGTGCAATCGCACCTGTTTTTTTAAAACCCTTCATACGTGTCCTCCTGTTGATAATTACCCTCAACACAATTAATAACGTCGTGATATACTGGGTGGGTTTGACGCGGAGCGTTCCGGCAGTTCTTCAGGATCAGCAAACGGGCGCGGCGGTATAAACGATCGGTATATCCGAATGACAAATCCGGCAATCAAAGCCAGACTGAAAAGGATCATAAAATTGGATGCAAAAAACGTCATGATGAAGTTAAACGGATCCGTCTGCGCATAGGCAAGGATCAGCACCTGAACCCCTAAGACCAGAAAAAACAAACCCAGCAGGATATACAGCACGTATCGGAGCCGATACCCGAGCAGACTTGGTTGAGCATTCATAAAGCAGCCGTTCGTCACATCAAAAAAATGGGGGAATGATTGTCAATCCGCAGGCGTCTGGTGAACGCCCTCATTAACTTTGTCCCGAAGTTTTCCGGAACATTTGAATGTGACAACCCGTCGGGGGCTCAGCATCATATCATCACCGGTAGCTGGATTGCGGCCCTTGCGTTCATTTTTTTCGTTGATGCAGAACTTACCAAACCCGCTAATGAGAAGATCATCCCCATCCTGCAGGGTTTGCTTGATGATTTCAAGCAGGATTTCAAGCGTATCGACAGCCTGTTTTTTCTGATATCCCATACTCTCGACCAGCGTATTGACAATATCCGCTTTTGTCAGTGCTTTAGACATGGTTTCGTATGCTCCCTAATTAAGATTTGAAAGGATTGTATTCATCTGTCAATCATTTGTCAACGTATTATTATTACAGAGTTTAGAAGAAATTCCTTGTCAATATATAATAGAAAAGACGCATCCGGATCCTAAGTGATAAATCCGGCTACACGTGCGGGTACACAGCACGGAAAACAGCCAATTACGAGGCTGTTTCAGGCGGGTTTATTTGACTGAATTACGGGTAACCGCACATTAAGGTTGAAATCAAAAATCTTTTATGATTCTTTAATATGATTGCGTAAATCTGGCCGATACAATCTGTCGGCGGGGATGATGGGTCGAAGGGACACTGTCGATAAGATATAACTTAAAGAAAATTCTATAGTTCCGGCTTTATTGAGAAAGGAGAATCAATGAGTGATGTAAGCAAACTGCGGAATATTGCGCTGGTGGCTCATGGGGGGGCCGGTAAGACGTCTCTGGCAGAAGCCATGCTGTTTCGTAGCGGTGTGATCAACAGACTGGGCCGCGTTGAAGACGGCAACACCGCCCTTGATTTTCAGCCGGAAGAATTAAAGCGGCAAACGAGTATCCTCAGCGGCTTTCATCAGCTGGAATGGCAAAAGCATACCATTTCCCTCATCGACACGCCGGGTGATCTCAACTTTTTTTCCAATACCAAAACCTGCCTGATTGGTGCCGATGCCGTGATCGCTGTTGTCGATGCCGTTGATGGCGCAGGAATCCGCACTGAACAGGCCCTTGAGTTTGCCGCCGCACAATCTGCGCCCTGTGCGGTATTTCTCAACAAACTCGACCGGGATAGAGCCAATTTTGAAGAGGCCGTTCAGGCGCTTAAGGAAAGCATTGATCCCAAACCCATCAAGATTCACCTTCCCATCGGATCTGGCGCCGACTTCAACGGCATTGTCGATCTTGTCGCCAACAAAGCGTACATTGCCGATGCAGACGGCAAGCTCTCACCTGCGGATATACCGGCTGACATGGCAGACACCGTTGAAGCGGAACGGGAAGAACTGGTTGAAAATATTGCAGAAGCCGATGATGCCCTCATCGAAAAATATCTGGAAGGAGAACCCCTTACTGACGAAGAACTGGTTGCGGCATTGAAAAAGGGCGTCAAAGAACGGATTTTCGCACCGATCCTCATCGGCAGTGCCACAAAAACCATCGGTGTTGACCTGCTCTGTGACTTTGTGAATGCGGTCTTTCCCTCGCCGCTTGAACGCCCGGCCGTGGAAGCGACAGATGCAAACGGTGAGGTCATCGCGCTGACGCCGGATCCGGATGCGCCTTTTGCCGGATACGTCTTCCAGACCATCGTCGATCCCTATGCCGGCCGCCTGACACTGATCAAAATCATCAGCGGTTCACTGGGAAGCGACGGCACTATTTTCAACACCACCAAAGATACCAAAGAACGCTTCTCCCAGCTGCTGTATATGGCAGGTAAAGAACAAAAACAGATCAAAGGCGCCGGACCGGGTGCCATCGTCACCGTTGCCAAGCTCAAGGAAACCACCACCGGCGACACCCTCTGCGATGAGAGCCGGAAAGTCACCCTCGCACCGGTTGAACCCATGAATCCGGTTATCTCGTTTGCCATCGCCGCCCAGTCAAAGGATGATGAAGACAAGCTGGCCAACTCCATGAGCCGTATTCTCGAAGAAGACGTTTCGCTAAAGCTCTCACGCAACAACGAAACCCGCGAGACCCTCCTTTCCGGCATGGGACAGGTTCATATCGAAGCCACCATCGAAAAGGTCAAACGAAAATTCAACCTTGATATCCTGATCAGCCCGCCCACGGTACCGTACCGGGAAACCATCACCAAGAAGGTCCGGGTGCAGGGCCGCCACAAAAAGCAGACCGGCGGTCACGGCCAGTTCGGTGACTGCTGGATTCAGATGGAGCCACTGGCCCGCAGCGGCGGATTTGAATTTGTTGACAAAATTGTTGGCGGTGTCATTCCCAAGCAGTTTATTCCGGCGGTTGAAAAAGGGATTGTGGAATCCGCCGAGCGCGGTTTCCTTGCCGGGTTTAAAACCGTTGACTTCAAAGTGACCCTGGATGACGGATCGTTTCATGCGGTGGATTCTTCGGAAATGGCGTTTAAGGTCGCCGGTTCCCTTGCATTCAAGAAGGCTGTTGAGCAGGCCGGCCCCATACTGCTCGAGCCGGTATTGAAGCTGTCTGTCATTGTGACCGATGATTTTATGGGCGATGTCATGGGGGATCTCAACTCCCGCCGCGGCCGCGTGCTCGGCATGGACAGCCAGGGAAAATACCAGGTGATCAATGCCAACGTGCCCATGAGCGAAGTCCTCACCTATGCAACAGACTTAAGCTCCATGACCGGTGGACGCGGAACATTTACCACCGAGTTCTCTCACTATGATGAACTGCCCCACGACCTGGCAAAAAAAGTGATTGAAAGCAGGCAAAAAGACGACGAATAGTCTGCGAACGTCATCTAACACCGGCTGTCTGCACTGTGCGGACAGCCGGTTCAGCCACCCACACATCCAAGGAGGATTACGTGAGCTACGAAAATATTCTTTTCGAAGAAGCAAACGGCATTGCAACCATCACCTTTAACCGCCCCAAGGCCCTGAACGCGCTGAACAGCGCCCTGCTTTCCGAATTGTCCGATGCCCTGGACGCCGTGATAGCAAATGAAGATATCCGCGTGCTGGTCCTGACCGGTTCAGGTGACAAAGCCTTTATTGCCGGCGCTGACATTGCGCAGATGTCCGCGTTCAATGCGCTTGAGGCAAAGGCCTTTGCCCGCATGGGCCATGACGCCATCGGCAAACTCCAGGCCCTTCCCATTCCGGTCATTGCCGCTGTGAACGGATTTGCATTGGGCGGTGGTACGGAAATGGCCCTGGCCTGTGATTTCATTTATGCCTCTGAAGCTGCCATGTTTGGTCAGCCGGAAATCAATCTTGGCATTATCCCCGGTTTTGGCGGCACCCAGCGCCTGTCTCGGCTCATCGGTATTAACCGGGCAAAAGAGCTGATCCTCACCGGTCGAAATATCAAAGCAAAGGAAGCTTTTGACATGGGACTGGTCAATAAAATCTGCCCGGCA
This sequence comes from Deltaproteobacteria bacterium, assembly GCA_002748835.1. Taxonomy (GTDB): domain Bacteria; phylum Desulfobacterota; class Desulfobacteria; order Desulfobacterales. The sequence continues at coordinate 4,446 of PDTL01000005.1, read as the reverse complement.
GATGAATTGATGGCAGCGGTCATGAAAACCGCAGGTATCATTGCCTCCAAAGGGAAAGTCAGCCTCCGCGCGGCCAAACAGACCATCAACACCGGCCTGAATGTGGATCTGGCCACCGGTTGTGCCATTGAAGTCGATGCATTTGGTCTCTGCCTGGCAAGCCCGGATGGAAAAGAAGGCCTGACCGCGTTTCTTGAAAAACGGAAAGCGGATTTCACCGGAAAGCTCAACGCATAATTTTTGCGCAGACGCCCCGGCGATGGTGAACCGGGGCGCAACTAGTTCTCGCTGCGGCAGTCTTCCAGCGGATCCGTTCGTCACCCTGCGCCTGCCGGTGAGAAGGAGATATTCCCCCCATGATTTTCAATATGGATTTTGAAACCCTCCCCAGGGAGGCCCTGGAAGCCATTCAGCTGCGCCGTCTGCAGGAAACCCTGAAACGGGTTTACGTAACCGTTCCTTTTTACAAAAAGAAGTTTGATGATGCCGGGATCATCCCCAGCGATATTCAAACCCTGAAAGACTTAGACAAGGTGCCGTTCACCACCAAACAGGATCTTCGGGACAACTATCCCTACGGCATGTTCGCCACCCCCCTTGAAAATGTGGTGCGTATTCACGCATCCTCGGGAACCACCGGCCAGCCCACAGTTGTCGGTTATACCCGGCGGGACATCCAGAACTGGTCCGAACTCATGGCCCGCGCCCTTTCTGCCGGCGGTGCCACAGCAGGTGATATTATCCATAACGCCTACGGCTACGGCCTTTTCACCGGCGGGCTGGGTGCACATTACGGCGCTGAACGGCTGGGGGCATCGGTCATTCCGGTTTCCGGCGGTAATACCAAACGCCAGATTGTGATCATGCGCGACTTCAAACCGTCCATTCTGACAGCCACCCCGTCTTATACCCTTCACCTGATTGAAATCGCGCGGGAAATGGGAATCGACCCCAAGGAACTGAGTTTCAAGTCCGGGATCTTCGGTGCAGAGCCCTGGTCGGAAAACATGCGCAGGGAACTTGAAGATGCCCTCGGCATCGATGCAGTGGATATTTACGGCCTCAGCGAAGTCATGGGACCCGGAGTCGCCATCGAGTGCCGGGAAGCCAAAACCGGGCTACATATCTTCGAGGATCATTTCATCCCGGAAATCATCGACCCGGAAACCGGCAGGCGCCTGCCCTACGGCGAAACAGGCGAGCTGGTCTTTACTTCGATCACCAAGGAAGCATTTCCGGTAATCCGGTACCGGACACGGGATATCACCCGGCTTAATCCCGAGCCCTGTATCTGCGGCCGCACCCATGTCCGCATGAATCGCGTCACCGGACGCTCCGATGACATGCTCATTATCCGCGGGGTCAACGTGTTCCCGTCGCAGATCGAATCCATTCTCATGAAATCGTCTGAAATTGAACCCCACTACCAACTGGTCGTCGACCGGAACGACAACCTGGACCGGCTTACGGTCAACGTGGAAGTCCGGGGTGACCTTTTCTCCGATGAAATCAAAAACATGCAGTATCTGGAAAAACAGATTTCCAAAAACATCAAGGAGTACCTGGGCGTTTCCGCAACCGTTAAACTGGTTGAACCCAAATCCATTGCACGAAGTGAGGGAAAAGCCGTACGTGTCATTGACAAACGCAAGATTTAAGGAGGTCATGTATGCGGTCACAACAGATTTCGATTTTTCTCGAAAACAAGGCAGGACGCATCGCCAAGGTTTCTTCCATCCTGGCGTCCAGCAAGATCAACATTCGCGCGTTGTCACTTGCCGACACCACTGACTTCGGCGTGCTCCGGCTGATCGTGGATAACACCCGTGAAGCTGAAAAAGTCCTGAAAGACGCCGGATTCACCGTGGGCCAGACCCACGTCATCGCCGTTGAAGTCGAAGACAAGCCCGGTGGTCTGAACCGGATCCTTGATGTCCTGAGCCAAGCGGATATCAACGTGGAATACATGTACGCATTCGTTCGCCAGGCCGGCGAAAACGCCATCATGATCTTCCGGTTCGACGATACCGAACGGGCCATTGAAACCCTGCAGAAAAACAACCTTCGCGTCATCGACAGCGAAACCCTGCACAGTCTGTAAAAAAACGGCCTCCGGCACGGCAGCGCCCTGCCGGGGGATTGCCTTTTAAAAAGGCAGGTAACCTCCTTTTTCCAATTCAACGCGTGGCCGCCTCCCGACTGACAACGCTTGATTCAGGTGCGTGCTGATGTTCCGTACCATAGGGAAATGAGAATCGACCGCAGGGAACTGAGCTTCATGTCCGGTATCTTCGGTGCAGAGCCCTGGTCTTAGAAAAAACTACATGCGCAGAGAATTTGAAGACGCCCTCGGCATTGATGCAGTCTATATTTACGGCCTCAGCGAAGTGATGGGCCCCGGGGTTGCCATCAAGTGCCGGGAAGCCAACTGGGCTTCATATCGCAGAGTTCTATCTTTTCCTACCCTCTCGAATGATATCAACTATTTCTTTTGATGTAATATTCGCCCTGATAGATGGCACATTTAAGGGAGATGTAACATTTTTTTCAGGAATAAGGGCAAATGTTCTACCATCCTTTCTTCGAATCAATACCTTCCCTGTATTCTCGGCCTGTTCAAGAACAGCCGCTAACTTTTGGCATATAGAAATTCATCGATTCTTCACAAAAACCTTGCACCTTCCGACAGGAAAATCATGTACAAACACAATTTGAAGCAACTCGAGTTCGTTGAGTTTTCCCCACCCTTTCAAGGGCACCTGTCCCCCGACAACAAACAACAGAGAACGAGACAATTTTTTTTCATCCCTTTATTCCTTTTTGAATGTTTATTTTTGCAATACCAATAATAATTGTATTCATTAAAAAACTTTGTTGAAACATATGCTGATTTTTATTTCAGGTATAGAATATTCCCTTATTATTATGGAATATTATCAATAATGATATGCGGAAAGATAGAGGAGAAGAAGGCAGAAAGGAAAAACCGCTACGGGTGTGGCAGGCCGCTTTTCAGATAGGCGCCCGGAGTAATTCCAAAATATCTTTTAAACTGCCTGATAAAGTGAGAGGTGTCAGAAAATCCAAGAACCTGAGCTATCTCGTCCAGATCCAGCCGTCCCTCATCCAGGAGTTCCTGGGAACAGATGATTCTGTATTGCTGATAATATTGATAGACCGTCATGCCAAATTCCTGCCGGAATCCCTGATTAAGCTTGTTTTCGTTTAATCCGCTTTTTTTTGCCAGTTCGTGCAAAGAAGGAGGCTGGCCCATATCCCTGGTCAGTATTTCCCGTGCAAAGTGGATGCGCTCTCTGTCCAGGGAATGCAAAGAAAAATAAGAAGCGTTGTGGACAGGCTCCTGAGCCATATCTCCAAGCTGACAAACCAACAGCTCCATGGATTTGCATTCCAGGTACAGCTTCCGTAACGCCCCTTTGTACGGGCAGTTGAATATCTGATTTACTGTCAGACGAGTCATGGGAGAAATTTTTCTTTTCAGGATAAAGGGTGTTTTGATACAGGGCTTTCCCTGGTTTTGAAACATTTCACGGAATCCGGCTGGAAGAGAATCCGGTTTATTCTCCAGTTTTTTCACAAAGGCAGTTAGGATCAATATAGATATTCAGCGTTCGGTAATGCTCAAAGGCAAAGATCTTGGACTTCCAATGGGAATCCGGTGTAAAGGAGATAATGGTGTCACCAGGTTCGCATGTAATGCTGTCCTTTTTTCCGATGGAAAAGGAAAACTCACCTGAGGCGTGCCCCGCCAGGTTGAAAGAAAAAATAATAGGTGCAGGCCCGTCTATGGGACAAAAAACTCACACAGGAACGATCCGCAACCATATCACTGGTAATAATCTCAATCCCTGATCCCAAAATAGTGTGCTCTAAATTTTCAAGCGGTGATGTGCCATTGAGCTCTTTCAAAAAATTCCAGGATGTCCTGACGGGGGTATGGGATTTCCCTGGTGCCATAATCTTTTTCCTGTTTATTTGTCCGATGCCATTTCCCACACAAATTCCGTCACATTTTTTTCCTCGCTGGAAAACCCAATGCCAATCAGCACACTCTTTTTGTTCTTTGACTGATATTTTTCCGCGTAACCTTTGGTTTTGATCTGGGCAAGGGCCTTTTCTTCCGGCATATCCACCTTGAATTCAATCAGGTAAATAAAGTCGTCTGTTTCCACGCTCATATCAATACGGCCCTTGTTGGTGCAGTCTTCGACAACAAGCTGTAAGGGAACAGAAGAGAGCCAGGCAAAGATCACGCTGGCGTAAAAGCCTTCATAACGGGCAATATCGTTTTTTGTGTAATTGTGATAGGGAATGGCAGCAAACAGGGCATGAATGGCGGTTTTGAACTGCACCATATCGCCCAATCGCAGGGCGCGAGCCAAATCTTTTCTGAGAGGGAACTTGCTTTCTGGCGGCGCAAAAATA
>PDTL01000037.1 GCA_002748835.1 Deltaproteobacteria bacterium | reverse complement strand
TCTTGCTTTCCAGAAAAAAAGAACGGGTCTTTCCCTGGTAGGGGCAGTTGAAAATCTGTTGCAGGATATTTCCCATGGTTGATGTGAGTTTGTCTGCCTTCATATGGAGTCGTTTGTGTTTCAATCCATCTATAAAAGGGGCAAAGGTTTGTTCGTCTTCATTTGCCAGTCGGGTCAAGGTTTCCGGCTCCATACTAACCAACACCCGCTGATAGTGTTCAGTCATTATTTTTTCACCCATATCCACAGGGTCTCTATAGGTAAAATATCCGCTTATACCCGGATCAATGGGAATACTATGGCCATAGACCATAGAAAAGGCTTCTGCTTTTCCTTTGGCAGCAAAGTTCATCCCAATGGTATGTGGGCTATTTTCATTATACAGGGCAACAGGCTCGCTGAAACGCATGTTCATAACCAGAAGTTTTAATCCTGAAGAAAAGGTTTCCAGAAAAAAATCTCCCGTGGTAGTGGATCCTGGGCAATTGAAAAGGATCTGGTCAGGATTCTGCTCTGAAACGGTGGCGACAGGCTGAATGGTTTGCATTAAAAATATCTCTCTTTGGTTACTTAAATACGGAATTTTCATATAACCTAACAAAGAGCTGTATGGCAAACATTATTTTCATTGAGTATGCATAGATGCCTTTTATTCTACCGGAAGCTTGAGAAGCGCCGTGGGCGGTCGAAAAACCTGGCAAGTTGCATTGTCAGTTTAAATGGGGAATTGGACGCTAAGCTTGTGTTTGTGCGGGACCGAAGAAAAAAGGACTGGCTGAAAACTAAAAACAAATTGAACACTAATGAAACGCAACAACATGCTCAACACGGGCATATCCGAGCATCATCATTATCAGGCGATCCAAGCCCAATGCCATGCCCGCTGACCGGGGCATCTGCTCCAAATCTCTCAGGAACAGCTCCGGGATGGGCGTCTCCTCCTTTCCCATTGCCTTCCGGCGGATCACTTCAGCCTCAAACCGGGTCCGCTGTTCCGCAGGGTCTGTCAATTCCGAAAACCCGTTCGCAAGTTCGATACCTGCGATATAGAGTTCCGTACGTTCTGCCATCCATGGGCTTTCTGGGCGTCTTCGTGCCAACGCCGCCATGCTGGCAGGATAATCAACGATAAAGACCGGCCGGGACACCCCCAGATGGGGTTCCACCTGGTCGGTAAGCATCTCTTCATACTGATCTGCCTCAATGGCAGCAGACAGAGACCTATCTGCATATTGTAAAAATGCATCCGCAAGGGACCGTCGCGGCCAGGGCGGGGTGAGGTCCACATGATGCCCGCCATATACAAGGAGCGGCTGGCCGGAGATAGTGGTTGCCAGTTCTGAAATAAACAATTCGCACCGCTCCATGAGGGCGGTGTAATTCTGATCAACCTCATACCATTCGAGTAGCGTCAGCTCAGGGAGGTGGTATCTTCCGGATTCTCCTTTCCGAAAACACCGGGCTAGCTGATAAATTTTTTCAAACCCAGCGCAGAGCATCCGTTTCATGGCGATCTCCGGGGAGGTCTGTAGCTGCCAGCCGTCTGAGGAGACAGGATCGATATAGGCTTCCGGTGCATTGGCTGGAATACGGACAGGGGTTTCGACTTCGAGAAACCCGGCGGAATTAAAGTGATCACGGATCAACCGGATAATTCGTGCCCGCTGCGTGAGGATCTCTTTTTTTTCAGATAGATGCATACAGGACGGCCTTTACCGGGTTGTCATATCTGCCCCTTTTCCAAAACCGGGCGATCTGTTCATCGTTTTATAAATATTACCTTACATTCCGTATAGAATCCAGTGACGATTGTCCACAGACCACCTTCTTCTTGACGAAACCAGCTCTGCGCAGGTACACCTATCTCAAACAATACGACAGCGACTCACTCACCTCAGGAGATTTTTACCCGTGAAAAACAAACTCATCGCCGTTTCCATCCTCGGACTGATTCTTCTTATTACCGGCTGGTTTGCATGGAATTTCATGATTCCCAGCCAGGATATCAAAAAAGGACTTAAAGACATGCGGGCCGATGCCGCAGGCCTGGAGCGGATTATTACCCATACCCTGTATGACGGCTCCAAGCGGACCTGGAAATGCAAAACAAAAATTTATCCCTTCCCCACCGAAGGAGGCGCGGGGGCAGGGTTCAGTTTCATTGACCAGAACGGGAAAAAAGTGATCTGCGGACCGGGGTGGCGGATCGAAGAAAACTGATTCGGATCCTGGCATCCCGCGCATCCATTTTCCGGTACCCGTAACGACGCTATATTGAAATCCTTCCAGGATAAACCCCAGCAGATCATTTTTGCTGAAAAGGGCACACGCCATTGACACACTGGCATTTCACCGACATCGTGGATCTGATCCACTTTTCAAATCAGGACAACCGGGTACATGACGCAGACGGTCTCTCTGCCATCGACCAGCGGGACCGGACGATCTTCCTTGATGAGGTTGAACCCGTTGTCGGGCATCTCCATGCGTCTGATCTCGTCGTAAAACGCAGGGTCCTCCGCATCTGGCTGCAGGCCCGCAGGCAGCTCTGCGCAGAAGCGGAAACAGCAGATACGCCCCTGCTGCCGGGCAGTCTTTTCCATCATGCCAGCCGCCTGACCCAACTTATCGTCTGTCTGTGCGGTCTCATCACCGGCATCATGGCGGCGCTGTCCTGCCTGTTCTATGCCGGCACCCGTCCGGTGAATGTTTTTATCTACCTGGCGGTGCTGGTGATCCTGCCCCTGATCCTCAGCCTGATGACTGCGATGGCCCTGCTGATCCGACCTGATCCGGGCCTGTCCCGCCTTCCCCTGTACCCGTACCTGGCCCGCAATCTGATTGCCATGACCGGGAAACTGCATACATCGATTACCGGGAATGACCCGACTGACGCGGCCCGGCGACGGGCCTTCACGTTTCCGATGTCCGTTGCAGACCTCCGGGGCGAGGCAAGTTCCCTCCTGTTCTGGCCCGTTTTCCAACTGGCCCAAACCTTTGGTGTCTCCTTCAGCATCGGTGCCCTGATCATCACCCTGTCCCGGGTTGCCACGACCGACCTTGCCTTTGGCTGGCAGACCACCCTTCCCGTGTCCGGAGAAACGCTTCACGCGTTCCTCAGCCTGATGGCGACGCCCTGGAAATCCTTCATCCCCATTGAATGGGCACTACCCTCACCAGAGCAGATTGCGGGCAGCCGGATCATCCTTAAAGACGGCATCCAGCACCTACAGGTCACGCATCTGCGTGCCTGGTGGCCGTTTCTCATCCTGTCCCTCACGGTTTACGCCCTGGTGCCCCGGCTTCTCCTCCTTGCTGCGGGACGTCTCCTGCAACAGTCCCGGATACGACGGTTTCTCAATGAATTTTCCAGTGCGGATGCCATTTTTCTGCGCATGCGCACCCCATCAGTCCACACCCAGAGCCCGTCTCTGCCCACAAACGTGTCAGACACGCCCCTGATCGTGATGCCAACAGCGTCGGAACCGGCTGGGGCCGACCATACACCGGCCGTGATCCTGGTCCCGGATGAACTAAAGGAGACGTTTAACCGTCAGGCCAGCCATTGCCCAGTCATCAAGGGCCTGCTCCCGGAACCGGCAACGACCCTGTTTCTTGAGCTGGATCCGGAAATTGACCGGCTGGCGCTCACAGCATTTGCAGAAACCCTTGACATGGACCCGCCGCCTGTAGTGATCCTGATCATGGAAGCCTGGCAGCCGCCCATTCGAGAACTCATGAATTACCTGGACCTGCTCCGTTCCATCTTTGGCACCGGCACCTGGATTCGCGTCTGCCTCATGGGTATGGATGTGCCGGGAAAAGGTTTTCTCCCGCCCTCGGACGAACAGGTCCGCGTCTGGAAAGCGGCAATCTTTCATCGCAAGGATCCGGCCATGCGGGTCGATATCCTGGAAACGGAGTCAGCAGCGTGAGACATCCTCCTGAAATTGCCATCCTGGGACACCCCAATGAAGGGAAATCCGCAGTGGTCTCGACCCTAGCGGAAGATGATTCGGTACGTGTCAGCCCGGTTCCGGGAGAGACCACGACCTGCCGGATGTTCCCTGTCTACATTGACGGCGTGGAAGTCATCCGGTTCACGGACACCCCCGGGTTTCAGTCCCCGCGTCAGATGCTGAAGCATCTTCAGGCAGACACCGGCGATCCGGCCACCGTTTTCGACCGGTTTTCCGCCGATCCGCTGTTGGCCACGCCCTTCAGGGATGAAATCGAACTGCTCAAGCCGGTTCTCAGAGGTGCCGGCATTATCTATGTGGCAGACGGTTCCCGTCCGGTACGCCATGCGGACCGTGCGGAAATGGAAATCCTGCGCATGGCCGGTAATCCGCGCATGGCCGTGATCAACCTGAAATCCGGAGACATCGACTTTTCGGAAGACTGGAAGCAGGCGTTTCGCCAACATTTCAATGTGATCCGTTTTTTCAACGCCCATACGGCCCGTTTTCAGGAACGGATTGCGCTGCTGGACAGTCTGAAAGTCATTGATCCGGACTGGGAGCCCCTGCTGTCCCAGGTGGTCACAGCCGTAACAGAGGACTGGACCCGCCGTATTCACGGAGCAGCTGACGACATGGTCCGCATGTTGACCCAGTGCCTCACACATAAGGAAATCACCACGTTTACTGATCGCCGCCAAAAAAAAATCGAACAGAAACACCTGTTTTCAGCCTACACGGCAGCGGTCCGGCAGATTGAGGAAAAAGCACTGGAGAAAATTCGAAAACGATTTCGGCATCGCCTGTATCAGCCGGCACTGCCCGAAGGATCCATTCTGCAGGACGGGCTGTTTGACAAGCAGACCTGGCGGCTTGCCGGTCTTACGCCGGCGCAGGTGACGGCCACAGCAGCCGTCTGCGGCAGTGCTGCCGGTGTTGCCGTGGATCTGGCCACCCTGGGGCACAGCCTGGGTGCGTTTACAGCGATGGGCGGCATCCTGGGCGCCGGCGCGGCCTGGTTCAAGGGAGAAAAGCTGTTGAAAACAAAGGTGGCCGGTCTGCCCATTGGCGGATACCGAATGGTGCTTGGTCCGCATAAGAATATTCAGTTTCTTTTTGTGCTGCTCGACCGGGCCATGGTCTATTGCAGCCATATTGCGGCCTGGTCCCATGGCCGGAGGGATTACCCGGATCAGCCGATTCTGGAAGCCAAAGGACGGGTCCGGGACTGGTCTGCGGATGATCGAAAGGTCTGTCAGGATTTTTTCACAGCGCTTGCATCTAAAAATTCCGTTCAGCGGGCCCCTGCGACCCAGGCACTGAAAGCACTGATCATCACCAAGCTCACGGAACTGCTCTCATAAAGCCTGTTAAAATCCGAGCTGCGTGATTAAGTTTGCGGCTGAGTATTGATCGATTTTGGTTAAAAATCGATCAGAATATTTTGGGATCACTGTATTTTAAAGGTTCCGTCTGCTCAACCGTTTGTTGTTTTCACGTTCCGCTTCCGATATTAGCGGCTGTTTATATTGCTGAACACCTGCCTGGACAAACAGAGCAACCATAATCGGTTTAATAAACTAGTTTCTTTTGCTACCTCGGGCCTGCTGAACAATCAATAATTTCTTGAAAAATTTAATTAGGGTTTGCTGAATAACGCATTTAACCACGCACCATCCGGGAGCAGAATGGCTGCCAACTCAGTGTGGTGCAAAAATCTCGTTTTACCATTCCTT
>PDTL01000019.1 GCA_002748835.1 Deltaproteobacteria bacterium | reverse complement strand
CAACGAAGAAGAACAAGCGGCCGAAATGGACAAATTTATGCCTTTTTTGTTAGAAACAAAATTACGTGAACTGGGTGCTAATTTTATATCTAAACCCATTTGGTCCGATCACATTGAGCAAGATGGCAATCTTATTACCGGACAAAATCCTCAATCATGCATGAGTATTGCTCAAGCTGTTATTGACAAGATAAATTCCATTTAAGTGTGCGAACCACTTATCAATTCGGTGGCATAAAGATTTGAGTAGCGACAGAGAATTAGTTTATTATCTCTGTCGTTCACTTTTCAACGCAGAGTTCACCGGCGAGTGTAACGAGTCCGGTGAAACGACTTGTTGGGTGATTTATTTACATATTTCAGCAATTTGATTTTCAAACATCTTTATCATTTCTTCGCCACTTGTCTCTGTAACGTTAATCGACTTTCCCATTTTTCTGTATTCTCTTAAAAGAGATAAAAGCCATTCCCGATATAAATATGATGATCTTAACGCCCATGTAACGTTAGGTAGAGTGTCTTGCGATATATTGTAATTAAAGTGTGCTAAACGCTCATTTCTTATATCTACCATTTCTTTATGATATTGTTTCCATTCATCAGTTGTTATGCCAAGATACTCGATAATTATTTCTTTGCCGAATGGTTTAAGTTTTGATGATTTTGGAATCGGAAGTTTTTTTGAGATGTTTTTCCAGTGTAATTCTTGTGAGTCCGTACCAAAAACTATATTCCACGAAATTATTGCCTCTGAATAGAACATATCCGTTATGCTTAACCATGCTTCAGCATCAGGCTTCTTTCTCGCAACATAATCAGCATAAGTTATTGCTCGAATACAGTCGTGTACAAGATGAAATTGAACTTCCAAAGGATCTATTTTCATTGTTACACCCAACATTCTTCTTATCGAGTATCCTGACTTTGACAACAAAACTATTTCAACTGAACAGAGATGAAACGTATAATACTATTTTCTGTAAAGAAGTCATTTTTTTTGTTGATGTAACTATCTTTATTTATCATAATGTCTATTATTTGCTCAAAATCGTCCCACGTTACTCGTCTTTATCAAAATTTAAATGGAGTCCTGTAACAAACGGAGATCTGTTATAGGCGCTTTTAACGCCTTCCTGAGCAGAACTCACCCACACAAAAATAAAAGTTTATACAATCTGGGTGCAAAAAATCTATCGCCATGTGAATGTAACCTTCGGGAAAGTGCTTTCCAAGGAAATCCAGGCGGAGGTGTTTCTTCATTTCTCCGGTCAATATGATGATTTCGGAGTCCAGACGATATGGTACTGGCAATGCCATAACGTATGTGATAACTTCTTAAAACGGCTCATTTGTTACGCCTTATCTCCTTATTGTTGTGGGGACAACTTAAAGCGTTGCTAACTGATGAGCCAGCAGTGTTCAACTGGCAAAGCCACTGAACTCTGAGCACGCCCAAAGGGCGTGTTTTTTTACACCAAAATAAAATACCTTATGCTGAGGAGTCCCTATGGCCATCAATCCGTCCGTGTTAAGACAAAATATATACAAGCGTCTTGATCACGTCATCGAAACGGGCGTACCTTTAGAAATCAAACGGAAAGGCCACACACTAAAACGGGTGCCTTTAGAACCGGTTTCCAAGTTGGCGAGCCGAAAACCAACCCCGGAAAGTATCGTCGGCAATCCCGAAGCGTTGCTGACGATAGACGGGTCTCAAAACTGGAAACCAGAATACCTGATCCGCTCTATCGTGCGTGTCTGGCCCGCCCCTGTGCTGGCCAGGCCATCAAGACCTTAACCCGGAAAAAATACCTATGGAACTCTCCCCGCAGCAGCAGCAGGCTGTCCACCATATCGGCGCACCGGCTCTTGTGGTTGCCGGCGCCGGTTCCGGCAAGACCCGGACCCTGACCGCCAAAATCGCCTATCTCATTGAACAGGGGTTTTCATCTGACCGGATCCTGGCCATCACCTTCACCAACAAGGCCGCCCAGGAAATGAAAGACCGGCTGACGCGGATCACCGGCCTGTCCCTCACCCACTTTCCCTGGGTTCGCACCTACCACTCCGCCTGTCTCATGATCCTGAAAGCCCACGCCCATCTTGTGGGGTTAAACAGCCGGATCCAGATCCTCACCCCGTATCAGCAGGAAAAGATCATTAAAGAGATCCTCGTATCATCCAATGTGGATAAAAAGCACACCGGGATGGTTCAGTCCATGATTTCCAATGCCAAAAACGCCGGTGATCCGTCATCTTTTCTGGCGCAGCGGCGGCAGGCCATCCCCATCCGGCTGACGGATGTGTATGACCGGTACGAAGCCGAACTCAAGGCCATGAACGCGGTCGATTTTGACAATATTCTACTCCTGACCCGGGATATCCTGCGAGACAACGAGACCGTCCGGAACCACTACCAGAACCATTTCCAGTACATTCTGGTGGATGAATACCAGGATTCCAACAACCTTCAGGAAGAACTGACCCGCCTGCTGCTGGGCAGCGGCAACCTCTTTTGCGTAGGGGATGACTGGCAGGCCATCTACGGGTTCCGCGGCAGTAACGTGGATCATTTTCTCGCCTTTTCAAAACAGTATGAAAACGCACAGATTTACCGGCTCGAAGAGAACTACCGAAGCGCCAACGAAATTGTCCAGCTGGCCAACGGCCTGATCCAGAACAATCCAGACAAGATGGACAAGCACTGTTTTTCTCAAAAAACCGGCGCTGAGATCCAGATCCTCTCGTTTTATGATGAGTACGAGGAAGCCCGGTGGACCACAAAGAAAATGGAAAAACTGCACGACCTGGGTATCCCCTATGACCGGATGGCGGTCATCTACCGGACCCGGTTCTGCTCGCTTGCCTATGAAAAGGCATTCCGCAACCGCCGCATCCCCTACCGGATGATCGGGGGCAAGGGGTTTTTCGAACGCAAAGAGATTCTTGATCTCAATGCCTATCTCGCTGCCAGCACGTTCCCCAGAGACGATGTCTCGTTTGAACGGATCATCAACACCCCACGCCGGGGCATCGGGCCCAAGATGCTCAAACGGATCGGTGACGTGAGAACCGGTGACATGGGACTTCAGGACGCGGTCCGGGAGATGATCGCCCAGCGCATAATGGCCCCCAAGGTGCATGGGGCGCTCACAGACCTCATCGCTCTCATGGATGCCATACGGGATCTGCCGCCGGATGCGGCGCTTCAGACCGTCATCGAACGCACCGGTTACATGGATTACCTCAAAAGCTACGCCAAGGGAGATACGCCGGAATATACGGCCAAGTGTGAAAACATCGATCAGCTTATGTATACAGCCTCAGAGGCAGACAGCATTCCCCAGTACCTGGAGGAGGCCGCCCTGATACGGGAAGACAAGACAGATGCGGATGACCCGGATATCGGGGTCAACCTGCTCACCATCCACAGTGCAAAAGGGCTTGAATACAAAGTCGTCTGCATCGGCGGGTGCGAAGAGCACCTGTTTCCCCACTGGAAATGCATGGAAACGGAAAAAGAACTTCAGGAGGAACGGCGGCTCATGTATGTGGCCATGACACGGGCGGAGCAATTCCTCTACCTGACCCATGCAAATTTCCGCAAAAGACAGTATACGATGCGAAGCCGCTTTATTGACGAGGTCGAGGCCGCATCGGAGCGCCTCATCTAGACAGGCCGCTGCCGTCAAGCCTCAAGCATTTCCAGGCCCTGTCACAGGGGTCTGGCGGTTCTCTGCTATTTCCTTAACGGGCGTACCTGTTTTAAAAGCACATCCACTTCGTCCCGTGTCAGGTGCCGCCAGGTCCCCGGCGCCAGCCGGCCCAGCCGGATATTCACAATGCGGATCCGCTCAAGCTGTTCCACACGGCTGCCCACACATTTGACCATCCGCCTTATCTGCCGGTTCCGCCCTTCTCTGAGCACCATCCGGAACCGGCGGTCGGTTTCCCTGAACACCCGCGCCTTCCGTGTTTTTTTCCCCTGGATCACCACGCCCGTTTCCAGCTGCTTCAATGCCCTTTCAGACAGCCTTTCACCAGCAGTCACCCGGTACTCCTTTTCATGGTCAAAGGACGGGTGGGACAATTGATGATGCAGGGCGCCGTCATTGGTCAGCAAAATCAGGCCAGATGACTGTTTGTCTAAACGCCCCACCGGCACCACCCGTTGGGGAATATCCAAAAAATCAAGGATAATACGGTCTCCTGGATGCCGGTGTTTACAGGTTGTCAACACGCCCGTTGGTTTGTTCATGGCCAGATAGACGTGCGTATCCGTCCGTTTGACCGGTTTTCCATCCACGGTCACGGTATCTGCCAAGGGATCGATTTTCCGTCCCATCTCCGTGACCACGAGACCGTTAACCGCCACCCGGCCGTTGCGGATCCGCGTCTCTCCTTCCCGGCGAGAGCAAACACCGGCCTCGGACAAAAATTTCTGCAGCCGAACCCCTGTCATGGACAACTCCGGGTCATGACCGGTAATCCGCATTGATCTTCACATAGTCCACGGAAAAATCACAGGTCCACAGGATTTCCTCTACGGTCCCCATGTTCAGATCAAGCATCAGGGTAAAGGCCGCTTTTTTCAACACGGCAGACGCGGCAGCCTCCACCTCGAGGGTCCGGCCGGTACCGTTTGAAAACAGCAGCACATCGTCAAACCAGACATCCAGTCGATTGGGGTCCAGCATCACCCCCGACCGCCCTGCTGCCGCGACAATCCGTCCCCAGTTGGCGTCCTCGCCGAACAGAGCGGTTTTCACAAGATTGGAGTGGGCCACCGTGTCTGCCACGCGAAACGCGTCTTCACGGGTTTTTGCGCCTTTCACATGAACGGTCACAAACTTGGTGGCACCTTCGCCGTCACGGACAATCTGCTGGGAAAGCTGCCGGCACACATTTTCCAGGAGCGCCGAAAAAGTCTCGGATGTTTCATCCACACACACACCCGATGCCCCGTTTGCCATCACCACCACCATGTCATTGGTGCTGGTATCGCCGTCCACCGAGATCCGGTTAAACGTCTTGTCTACCACGGATTTCAGCAGTGGTTTCAAGACATCCGGTGCAATGGCCGCGTCCGTGCAGAGGAACCCCAGCAGGGTGGCCATGTTCGGCCGAATCATCCCGGATCCCTTGGCAACGCCAACCACCGTGACCGTTTTACCGTCCACCTCAACCGACGCGGTCACCTGCTTGGGGGTGGTATCCGTGGTCATGATAGCCCGGGAAAACGCATCAAACCCCGCAGTGGCATCCAGGGCCGCCACCAGTGACGCCATCCCGGCCTCAATCCGCTCCACTGGCAGAGGCAGGCCGATCACACCCGTGGACGCCACGAGCACAGCTTCGGGTGCAAGCCCCAGCGCATCTGCGGCCAGTGACGCCATCTGCCGGGTATGGGCCGCCCCTTCCGGTCCGGTGCAGCAGTTGGCATTCCCGCTGTTCACAACCAGCGCGCGGGCGGTTCCTGCCGCACACCGCTCCCGGGTCCAGTCCACAGAACTGGCGGCAAACCGGTTCTGCGTAAACACACCCGCCACAGTTGCCGGCCGGTCACAGAGAATCAGCCCCAGATCTTTCTCGTTATTTCCCTTGATGCCGGCACGGATACCGGCAGCTGTAAATCCCTGACATCCGTCCATGGTATCTGCCCTTTCACAAAAAAAGGGGGCAGGAATCATCCCCGCCCCCTTGACGTTATCTGTTACGCAACAGGCTTGTTATGCCACATCTCCAGTGGATTCGGCCATCTCCTTATAAATTTCATACCGCTGGTTGCACTCGACTTCAATCTGGGCACGGAGGCGTTTAGACTCTTCGGGGAAGGTCATTTCCAGCTCGGCATAGCGGTTTTCACCAGAGAGGAATTCCTGCAGGGTTCCGTCCGGTGCCTTGGACTCGAAGATAAACGGATTTTTACCTGCTTCCCTGAGCTGAGGATTGAACCGATACAGGGGCCAGTAACCGGACGCAACAGCCAGTGCCTGTTCTTGCTGGGTTTTGCCCATGCCCTTCTTGATGCCCTGGTTGATACAGGGGGCATAACAGATGATGAGTGACGGGCCCGGATAGGCTTCGGCTTCGAGGAAGGCCTTGATGGTCTGCTGCTTGCTGGCGCCCATGGAGATGGAAGCCACATAGACATATCCATAAGACATGGCGATCTTGCCCAGGTCTTTTTTACAGGTTTTCTTGCCGGAAGCGGCAAATTTGGCGATGGAACCGGTCGGGGTGGCCTTGGAAGACTGACCGCCGGTGTTTGAGTAGACCTCGGTATCCATGACCAGGATATTGACGTCTTCACCCGATGCGATCACGTGGTCCAGACCGCCGAAACCGATATCATAGGCCCAGCCGTCACCCCCGAAAATCCAGTGGGATTTCTTGGTGAACAGATCCGCGTCATCGAGAATGTCCGCGAGCAGATCGTTTGTCAAATTTTCCGGATCCGACAGAAGCAGCTTCAGCTGATCACCGTACTCACGGGATTTTTCCGCATCCAGCATGTTGTCCAGCCAGCCGTTCATGGCGTCTTTCACGGTCAATGCCAGTTCCGGGATTTCGGAAAGGGCCTGCCGCATCTTTTCTGCCAGGGCTTCCCGGCGATGTTTGATGGCAACCACCATGCCATACCCGAATTCAGCCGCGTCTTCAAACAGGGAGTTACCCCAGGTCGGACCATGACCGTCTTTGTTCACCGTATACGGCATGGACGGTGCAGACGCTCCCCAGATAGAGGAACAACCCGTTGCGTTGGCAATGGTCATCCGCTCGCCAAAGAGCTGGGTGAGCACCTTGACATAGGGCGTTTCACCGCAGCCGGCACACGCACCGGAGAACTCGAACAGTGGCTGATGGAACTGGCTGCCCTTCACCGTGTCGCGTTTGACAAGATCGTCCTTGAACGGCACCTGGACAGAGAATTCGTGGTTGGGAACCTGGGCAGCCGTCTGGGTATCCAGGGGTTTCATGACAAGGGCCTTGTTTTTGGCCGGACAGATATCCTGGCAGTTGCCGCAGCCCAGGCAGTCCAGCGTGTTGACCTGCATACGGTATTTCAGGCCTTTGAGTTCCTTGCCCTTGGCACCTACGGTGTCAAATGTGGCCGGCGCATCTGCCAGCTCTTCATCGGTGACAAGCACCGGAATCAGCGCCGAATGCGGACAGACAAAAGCACATTGATTACACTGAATGCAGTTTTCCGGAATCCACTCAGGTACGTTGATGGCAACACCGCGTTTTTCAAACTGGCTGGTGCCGCTGGGGAAAATACCATCTGGTGAGAATGCGCTGACCGGCAGGTGATCCCCTTTTTGCGCGTTGATCGGAAAGACCACGTCAGAGATGAATTCCGGGAGATCTGTATCTTTGACAGCAGCAACTGACTGAACAGATTTCCAGGTTTCGGGAACCGTGAGCTCGACCAGATTTTCCAGGGTGTGATCCACCGCCTCGATGTTCATCTTGACGATATCATCCCCTTTTTTGCCGTAGGTCTTGGCGATGTCTTTTTTCAGAAGCGCAATGGCCTCTTCAAACGGAAGGACACCGGCGAGTTTAAAAAAAGCGGTTTGCATGATCATGTTGATCCGGCCGCCCAGACCCACGGCATCGGCAATTTTCACCGCGTCCACGTTATAGAACTTGATATTCTTTTCCGCAATGGTCCGCCGCATGGCTTCGGGGAGTTCTGTTTCCATTTCCTCGAGGGTCCACGGAGAGTTGAGAAGGAAGGTGCCGCCTTCCTTGATGCCGTCGAGCACATCATAGATATGCACATACTGGGACTTGTGACAGGCAACGAAATCCGGGGCGTTGACCAGATAGGTCGACTGGATGGGTTGGTTGCCGAAGCGCAGGTGGGAAACGGTCACACCACCGGACTTTTTGGAATCGTAAGAGAAATATCCCTGGGCATACATGTCGGTGTTGTCGCCGATGATCTTGATGGCAGTCTTGTTGGCACCAACCGTCCCATCGGAACCAAACCCGTAGAATTTACAGCGAACCGTTCCAGCCGGCGCCGCGTCATAGGCCTCGGTGACATCCAGAGACGAAAAGGTCACGTCATCGGTAATTCCCACGGTGAAGTGGTTTTTCGGTCCCAGAACATTCATGTTGTCGTATACAGCTTTGACCATGGACGGGGTGAATTCCTTAGAACCCATACCGTAGCGGCCGGCGATGATCTGCGGCATTTCATTGCGTTCCATACACGCGGTGCAGACATCCAGGTAGAGCGGATCGCCGATGGCGCCGGATTCTTTGGTGCGATCCAGCACCGTGATACGGCTTGCCGTGGACGGGACGGTTTTCAGGAATGCATCAATGGAGAAAGGCCGATAGAGACGCACTTTTACCAGACCCACCCGTTCACCTTCCGCGTTCATGCGGTTGATGGTTTCCTCGATGGTTTCGCAGCCGGAACCCATTGCCACAATGACACGTTCCGCTTCCGGATCCCCCACATAGTCGAACAGGTTATAGGTGCGGCCGGTGAGTGCAGAGACTTTTTTCATGTATTCCTGCACCGTGTTGGGCAGGGTATCGTAGTACAGGTTAGCAGCTTCACGGCCCTGGAAGTAGATATCCGGATTCTGTGCGGTACCACGGATATCCGGATGTTCGGGGTTCATGGCCCGGTCTTTGAATTCGCGTACGGCATCCATGTTCACCAACGCACGCATGTCATCGAAATCGATACTTTCGACTTTCTGAATTTCATGGGAGGTTCGGAAACCATCGAAGAAATGGACAAACGGCACACGGGAATCGATGGCCGAAAGATGGGCAACCAGACCCAGATCCATGACTTCCTGGACACTGCCGGAGCAGAGCAGGGCAAAACCGGTATTCCGGACCGCCATGACATCGGCATGATCCCCGAAGATAGACAGGGCATGGGAAGCCAACGCACGGGCCGTGACATGAAATACAGCCGGCAGCAGTTCACCGGCCATCTTGTACATGTTCGGAATCATCAGCATCAGGCCCTGGGACGCTGTAAAGGTAGACGTCAGCGCACCGGACGCCAGGGAACCGTGAACCGCACCGGCCGCACCCGCTTCGGACTGAAGCTGACGCACCGTAAGCACATCTCCAAAGACGTTTAAATAGCAGCGACTTCGCTCATGGCATACGCAACATGAACCGCAGCTGTATTCCCGTCAATCGTCATCATTTTTGCCATTGCACCAAATCCTTTTTTTTGTGTTCACGAAGATGAAGACGTCTCGCCGTTTGCTGACCTGCAACCGACCGTCCCGGCACCCCATCGACAGGGGTGTGCAGGTGCTAACCGATCTCACGACACGGTCCCCGCGCTTAAAAAAACGGTGGCCTCCAGCAGCTGCTTCCATTCATCAAATGGAAATTTTTTTTATACTGAATCCCGGCTGACCTGTAAAGATTTTTTAATCAGGCAAAAAAAACGCACAGGCTGCCCGCGCCACGCTTTAACCCATTGAGATCAAACAGTCATCCCGTGCTCCGGTCGTCTTATTTTCCGGTAAACACCGGCTTGCGCTTTTCCATCATGGCCGTTGCCGCTTCCATGAGATCATGGGACGGTATAATGTTGGCGCTGATAGAGGCCACATAGTTCAGGCCGTCATCCACGGATTTGCCCACACCGTAATTGAGCACATCTTTGGACGCCTGAACGGCCAGCGGAGACTTTTCGGCGATTTCCAGCGCCATTGCTTCTGCGGCGTTCATCAGCGCTTCCTGATCCGCATAGACCGCATTGACCAGCAGAATTTCCTTTGCACGGGCTGCCGTGATGTTTTTGGCAGTAAACGCCAGCTCCCGGGTAACACCCTGACCGCAGATCTGCGGCAGTCGCTGCAGCACCCCCACGTCTGCCACAAACCCCACCGCCGCTTCACGCAGAGAAAAAACCGCATCTTCAGAACAGAGGCGGATATCACAGGCAGTCGCCATATCCAGGCCTGCACCGATGCAGTAGCCGTGGATCGCCGCGATAACCGGCTTGCGGCACCGCTCGATGCAGGTATTGGTCTCCTGCAGCAGTTTGATCTTAGGAAGCAGCGACCATTTGACGCCCCCCTTCTGCTCGTTGTCCATCATTTCAGGTATCTCGGGCATCATGCCGATGAGATCGATACCGGCACAAAAACTCTGGCCTTCACCGGCAATGATCACCGCGCGGATCTCAGGATCCTGATCCAGGTTCTCGAAAATCCCCGGCAGCTCAAGCCACGCCGGTCCGTTCATGGCGTTTTTCTTCTCCGGACGATTCAGATAGACGAAACCAATCGGCGGTTTCTTTTCTACACGATAAAATTCATAGCTGGCATCACTCATTCGTCACACTCCTTCTATGTAAATGATGGAAGTTATATCACTACAGGTGTATAGCGAATAATTAATTTGTATGCAAATAAAAAACACCCTCAGCCCTATTAGGTGCCGCGCACGCTGTCTTCATTCTCCCCCCCGGGACATTTTTTTCTGCTGTCCCGCTAACCTTTTGATTCGCGCTTCCAGATCTGCTGTTATCCGGGTGTCCAGGTTTGCGGCACGCGCGGCCCGATAATGATACAGGGCGGTATCCAGACGGTTCTGTGCCTCATGGTACCGGCCCAGATGATAATGAGAGGTGCCTTTATTTCCTGCGCCGTGGCAGGCTTTGCTCAGATAAAAATGGAGGATGGGGAGATCCGGCTCCCGGCGTAACAGCTGTTCGAGCAGGGTTACGGCCGACGCAAATGATTTCATGGCCATCTGGCACCGGGCGGTGTAGAGCAACCGGTCTGTTTCCCTGCACCCGGATACGGAAAGTCCGTTAAAAATTTCCAGAGCCTCGTCAACACGGCCGCTCTGAAAAAAAGCGATGCCCAGTGCCATGAGAAAATCCGGATCAAACGGCTGTTCTGCCAGGGCTGTTTCATATTCAGAGACGGCCCTCTCCGGCTTGCCGCTCCGCACCAGGGCAAGTCCATACCCATAAGCGGCAACCGCTGCATCTCTTCCGGTTGCCGACACCCGTTCATTTTTCAGCCGGTTGAGGGCGACCGCCACATCTTCGGTGAGCGCAATTGCACGAGCCCGAATTTTCGGAAACACCGTCGTATCCCACCGAGTATTGCCCCGGGGGTATGCGTCCTTGTCTTCAAGCATCAGCCGCAGGCGTACAATCCGTTCCTCGGTGCCGGGGTGGGTGGTCAGATAGGTGGGGACCTGATCCGGTCCGTACCATCGCCGCTGACGGATGGCTTCCAGGCTTGACACCAGTCCGTCCCCTTCATATCCTGCTTTTCTCAAAAAACGGAGACCCATCTGATCTGCCTGCCGTTCATTGTCCCGACTGTAGGAGAGCATATCCGCCTGCCGCGCAGCCATGGTGCCAAAGGTCACAGCAGATGCCACTTCGCTGTTCCCCGCAACCCCTGCCAGAATGCCGGCAGCGATGCCGGCCAGGGTCGCCACCCCGGTCTTTTTTGACCGGTCGATCATCTCAGATATATGGCGACAGTAGACATGGGCCACCTCATGGGCCATGATGGCGGCAAAGGCTTCTTCAGACGGAAGAGATGACAGCAGCCCGCTGTGAATAAAAATCTGCCCGGCCGGGCTGGCAAAGGCATTGAGCGAATTGTTTTTTATCACGTAAAACCGATAATCAAACGGCCTCTCGGGCAGTATGTCCACGATACGTTCGCCGATCTCACGCACATAGGCATTGATGCAGGTATCCTCGACCAGGGTGTAGCGGGACAGGGCCATTTTCAGAAATTCCCGTGAAAGTTCTTCTTCTTCCTGAATGGTGATGGCGTCAGAAGCGCCCGGAATCAAGGCACAAGCGAAAATCATAACACAGCACCCGTGTAAAACGTATTTTTTCAACATAGACACGTATATCCGTAACCAGGTTTTCGTTAACCATTTGTCACCGCACATCACAGATGCAATCTTATCGTCCAACGGGCGGGTTTGCAATCCCCGAATCCGATACGGAATAATTACTTTACACGACATGGAAAAATTATTATTGTAAAGATAGTTTTATATAAACAATCCCTATCGAACAGGAGTAAACATGAGCAACATCCTTGTCATTGATGACGATATTGAACTCTGCGAACTGCTCACCGAATATCTGACTCCGGAAGGACTTAACGTCTCGTACGTGCACAACGGAGAAGAAGGTATTGCAAAAGCGACAGGATCTTCATATGATCTTGTCATTCTTGATGTCATGCTGCCTGAAATAAATGGGTTTGATATTCTTCACCGCATCCGGTTGAGTTCCAGTGTGCCGGTGATCATGCTCACCGCTCGCGGAGAAGATGTGGATCGCATTGTCGGTCTGGAAATGGGGGCGGACGACTATCTGCCAAAACCCTTTAACCCGCGGGAACTCATCGCACGGATCCGGGCCATTCTTCGCCGTTCCAAACAGGAGCCAGACAAGAAACCGGAACCTGAACGAATTGTCGTGGATGACATTCAGCTGGATACCGGATCCCGGGAGGTGCTCAAAGATAACATCTCCATTGAGCTAACCGCTGTGGAATTCAGTCTCCTTGAGGCACTCATACGGTCTGCCGGTCACGTGGTCTCCCGTGAAGAGCTGGTGAAAAAGGTGCTTGGCAGACCCATCACGCCCTATGACCGGAGCATTGATGTCCATGTCTCCAACCTGCGCAAGAAGCTCGGCAGAAAGGTCCAGGACAACGAACGCATTAAAACCATTCGCGGCTCCGGATACCTCTATACACGCCTCCCGGATCCTGCTGTCAAACCGGTTGCAGACATCTGAAACTGGATCGTTTCACGCTGATATGACTGTTCCGCGTTGAC
Organism: Deltaproteobacteria bacterium; assembly: GCA_002748835.1. GTDB lineage: Bacteria > Desulfobacterota > Desulfobacteria > Desulfobacterales. The sequence continues at coordinate 103,865 of PDTL01000019.1, read as the reverse complement.
AAACGGCATGTACCGGGTCTGATTCAAGCGGAGATCATCATGCGATACCTTATCTATGTCCTTTTTTTGCCGGTGGCAGGCTGGCTTGTTTGTGTCACAGCTGCCCAGGCTACGCACCCTTACGGGATTGTTAACGACACCCTCGGGTATCAGATGCAGTTGATCCGAGACCGAGACGGCAACTGTTTCTTAAAGGGCCGGTTTCTCAACCGGCTCCACCGGGACCGGGGACGCATCCAGATCCGTGTCTATGCCATGACCGTAACAGGCAGGGTGTTGTGGAAACAACAGATCACCATGGACGAACTCCGGGCGGATGATGCCTTCCCGTTCGACATCCGCATCCGGAACTGCACCCGGCAGGACCCGCACAAATGGGAATTTCGCATAAAAGAGTCATCCCCCCTTCAATCAAGGGTTATGCGTGGATTGCTTCAGCCGCAACCCTGTGGGGACTGATCGGTCCCTTATCGCGATTTATTTTCAATGAAGGTATCCTGCCGCTTGAAGTCGCCTTCTGGCGGGCGGTGCTGACAGGGGGCTGTTTTTTCATCCACGCAGCTATCAGCCGGGATCTTGCCATGCCGGCCCGGGATCTGCCCCGTGCCGGTGTATTCGCCCTTCTGGCGGTCACGCTGTTTTACACGGCAAACCTCATGGCCATAAAGACCGGCGGCGCGGCGTTCGCATCGGTCATGCTTTACACCGCCCCTGCCTGGGTCGCCGTCTTTTCCATGCTCATCTTCCGAGAACGTATCCGCAGGGCCACGGTGTTCACCATCGCCCTGACCCTGGCAGGGGTCACCGGAATCTCCTGTGGGCAAGCCGGAACCCTTACAGGCGGCGTCAGCGTTGATGTCCGTGCGGTTTTCTGGGGACTTCTTTCCGGTTTTTCCTATTCCATGTACTACCTGTTTGGCAAATATTTTTCCGAACGGTACCCGTCTCAGACCCTGTTCACCTATATCCTGCCCCTTGGTGCCCTGACCCTCTATCCGCTGGTGACCTTCTCTCCCAAGTCGCCCACAGCCTGGGGGTTCATTCTCGTGCTGGCATTTTTCTGCACCTACGGAGCTTATTACTGCTATTACGCCGGACTCGGTTACCTTGCCCCCACCCGTGCGGTCATCACCGCGACTCTGGAACCGGTCGTCGCTGCTGTTTTCGCTTTTTTCCTCTGGGGAGAATACTTCCGGATTCCCGGCTATGTCGGGTGTTGCCTGATTCTTGCGGCGGTGCTGATAAACCTCCGCAGTTCAGAGCACTGACCCCGTCCCCGGATCCTCTCGTTCGCTCCCTGGGAAACCGCACCCTGCGCAAACCGACCAGCGCATCCTTGAAGCCCCAGGTTTTGATCCCCTTCTTGATGCAAGCAATGATGCCCGACAGTGCCTGAACCAGGTGAAAACCGAATGCCCATCATTCGGGTGAAAATAAAATGATCCCGGAGGTGCCGAAACCCTTGAGTCCCTGCCGATGGATTTGGTAGTATACGATGATCTTTCAGCACCCCGCGTCTGTAATAAACGGAGGTTTACCCCCATGTCCGCCCCCTCTCAACTGCTGATCGTTGACGATATTCCCGAGAACATTGATGTGTTTGCCGCCATTCTATCTGATGATTACCAGCTGAAAATTGCACTCAACGGCGAGAATGCGCTCCGCATCGCCCGTTGCCAGCCCCATCCGGATCTCATCATCCTTGACATCATGATGCCGGGGATGGATGGTTATGCGGTTTGCCGGAAACTGAAATCAGATCCAGTCACCCGTCATATCCCCGTGATATTTGTCACGGCCATGGACGATACCCACGATGAAGAAAAAGGATTTGCCGTGGGTGCTTCCGACTACATCACCAAACCGATCAGCCCGCCGATTGTACTCTCCAGAGTCCGCGCCCAGATAGCCCTGTCTCGGGAGCAGCAGCGACTTCACGGGCTTGTGCAGAAAAAAGACATGCAGCTGGAAGTTGCCTATGAAAAAATCAAGAAAGGGGCCATGGAAACCATCCTTCGGCTCACCCATGCGGCTGAATACAAGGATGAAAACACCGGTGAGCATATTCAACGGATGAGCCAGTATGCCGCCGTCATCGGGCGGGAACTCGGTTTGCGAGAAAAAACCGTCGAAACCCTGCTTTACGCCGCGCCCATGCATGACATCGGTAAAATCGGCATTCCGGACCGAATTCTTCTGAAACCCGGAAAGCTTGATGCGGATGAGTGGCAGATCATGAAGCAGCACCCCATCATCGGTTCCAAAATCCTTTCCGGCTCCCGAGCCAGCTATATTCGGCTGGGCGAAGTCATTGCCCGGGGGCACCACGAAAAATGGGACGGTTCCGGCTATCCGCAGGGCCTTTCCGGCAAACAGATTCCCCTTGCCTGCCGCATCGTTTCACTGGCGGACGTGTTTGATGCGCTCACTTCGAAACGGCCGTATAAAAAACCGTTTTCAATTGAAAAATCTCTTAACATCATCGCAGAAAAACGCGGCAGCCATTTTGATCCGGATGTGGTGGATGCATTCATGAAGCGATTAGATGAGATCCTCGCCATCAAAGCGGCATACAAAGATAAAGCGTAACCCTTATTGTACCCGCCGACCACTGACATCCACCTGACATACGCACTGGCGACTAAAGCAGCTCCAGAATCGCCGGAAGTGCCTCCCCGGTCTTCAGGGGAAGATACAGGTCCGACAGATGGGAGAAGGCATCTTCCATGGGATTGATCACCACAATCTTTGCACCGGATTGTTTGGCCGTGGACGGAAATCCCGCAACCGGATAAACGGTGCCGGAGGTGCCCAGGACCATGAGGAGATCGCACTGCCCAACCGCTGAAAAGGCTTCGGGCAATTTTTTCACCGATTCTCCGAACATCACCACATCCGGACGCATGGGGGCGTTGCACCGATCACACACGGGCAAGAGCTGTTTGGCCGCATTGAGATCAAACTGCGTCATGGTGTCAAGCGTTGCGCGCATGGCCGGCAGCACCGCTGCCCGGTCAAACTTCTGGTGATGGTGGCAGCCCAGACATTCAAATGCAAACAGGTTGCCATGGACGTCGAGCACATGCTGACTCCCGGCTTCCTGATGCAGGTTATCGATATTCTGGGTGATCACTGTGCCCAGCATGCCCTTTTCCTCAAGCGCCGCCAATGCCAGGTGGCCGGGGTTTGGCTGTGCTGTCTCAAGGGTTTTCAGGAGGCCTGAAAAAAACCGTTTGAGGAGTTTTCCATGGGTATTTAAGGCGTTCACCAGTCCGTCAGGGGTCCCCACCATCATGGGGTCGAGCCGGTCCCAAACACCGCCCGGATCCCGGAATGTGTCAATTCCGCTTTCAGCGGAAACCCCGGCACCGCACACGGCCACCGCATACCGGGAACGAGAGATCAGTTCTGCCGCAGACGCAATCAGAGACATAAGGCCGCCTCCTGCTGATAAAGGGTTGCCCTGTAAAACAATTTGCGGGACGTATGCACAACCTGCTAGGAACACATGGAGTATATGTCAATTCCCATTAGCTGACAACCCTTCCATCGTTCTGCTCAGCGTAAATGCAGGGCATCACCCATTCTGATCGCGCATCGCGTACTGGCCCTTCAGGCCATAGACCGCTTCCCAGACCCGGTTAAAGCGAGCCCCGTCCTTTACCGGACTCCTGACCATGGCAAGAGAAAGGTCACGCTGGTTGTCGGAGTTAGTGGTTTTGGTGTGGATGTCAATGGCAAAACGGGAGAAATCCCGGATCATGACATCAAAGATCTGTTCGATAAGATCCGCTTCGATGTTTAAAATGGCCTTGTTTTCCAGAATCAGCTGACCATAGGCAACCAGGGTGAAGCATTCGCCCAGGGTCAACAGGTAATCAATGTCTTTTGCCTGATGTTCATCTGGCGTGGCTTCGGCCAGGAATCGTTTGAAGGCCTTGATCTGTTCCTTGAACACGTTGACGTTGGGGAGATCCACACTGTCATAGGCAATATTGTAATCATGGAACTGGATCTTGCCCAGCCCCCGGGTCGGTCCCTGGTTGAACAGAAAGTCGTCGTTGGTCGGCTCCATGCGCTGACCGATGTCGGGGAATGTTCCCGGATTGAAGAAGTAATTCTTCATGAACTTGATGATCAGCGCCATGTTGACATGGACGGTGCCTTCGAGTTTGGGCAGCATCCGGATTTCGTGGGCAGCAATTTCAAAAAACGGCTCTTTTTCAAACCCTTTGGCGGCAATCACATCCCACAGGTGATTGATCACATGTTCACCTTCGCACGTAACCTTCATTTTTACCATGGGGTTGTACAGGAGATACCGGCGATCGGTTTCACTGGCGCTGCGCATATAGTCGATGGCGCGATCGGAAAACAGCTTCATGGCGCTCAGACGGGCATAGGCATCAACGAAGAGCCGGCGGACATGGGGAAAATCGGTGACCCATTTGCCGTACACGTTCCGGTTGGCCGCATGGTCAATGGCTTCGTAAAAGGCGTGGGTACAAAGACCGATGGCGCCGAAACCCAGGTTGAACTTGCAGATGTTGATGGTGTTGAGCATGTTGTCCCAGGCTTCCGCGCCCACGGCCATGATGTCGGCATCGGTGATCGGATAGTCATGCAACATGAATTCAGACACATAGTTCTGCTCGTTTACCGTATTTTTGATCAGCTCATATTTTTCATGCTGGGAATCGACATGAAACCAGGTATAGTCGCCAGTTTCGGCATTCTTGGCAAACACGGACACCATGGCCGCCTCGTTGCCATTGCCAATATAGTATTTGTCGCCGCTGGCCGTATAGGTGCCATCACCTTTGGGGTAGATCATCATGTCGGACGCGTAGATATCTGCACCGTGTTCTCTTTCTGAAAGACCAAAGGCAAATACGTTTCCGTCCTGAAGCGCTTTGGCGGCCTTATGCTTGACCTCTTCGTTGTTCCCCAGAAAAATGGGGCCCAGCCCCAGCATGGAAACCTGAAAGGTGTACCAGTAAGTGATACCGTAAAACCCGCTGATTTCAGCAAACATGGCATTCCGGTGGGTATCCCAGCGGGAATCTTCCGCGCCGTATCCGGTGGGTGTCATCAGCGTGGCCAACACCTGATGGGCTTTCATAAAATCGACAAAATCGTGATTCCAGACCTTTTCATGCCAGTCTTTTTTGATCGACTTCAACCCCTTGTTTTCCATAAAATCAATGACGCGCTGCATCATTTCGCGGGTTTTTTCGTCTCCGTACTCACGATTGTGAAGTTTGGGATTGAAAAGCAACATGATTTTCTCCTTATAAACAGAGGATTATAGGTCCTTTTGGCCCGGATGTTCAGCAAGATCAGAAACATGGCCTGAACTGTCGTGACCGTATACGCTGCAGTATAATTCGTCCAGACCAGTAGCCAGCCTGGCTGTTTTCTGCCACAGAAAAAAGATACAGTCCTGCAGTTCCATGCCCCTGCACTCCCTCAAGGTTACTACCAGAGATGCCACGTACCTTCCCGCGCCCTGGGTTTCACCACACCCGTGAAATAAGTTGCAGGCAAGACTAATGGACCGTCCCCAAAAAGTCAATCGGATTCCAGACCCATCCCATCGCCCATTTTAAAAAACACCTTTTCTCTCAGGCGCAGCTGTGGTAGACACAATTGAAGAGAAAATGTTTCTATTTGGAGAAACAAATCATGTCATCCGCCTGGGAAGAACTGATTACCGTCCTGTCCAACGTTGAGACCCCTGAAACACTTCAGGCGTTTCTCGAAGAGATTCTCACGACCCGGGAGATTTCGGTCCTCTCCCTCCGTTGGCAACTGTTAAAAGAGCTGTATGCGGGCGAAACCCAGCGAAAGATTGCCGAGCGACATGGGATCAGCCTCTGTAAAATTACCCGGGGATCCAAAATTTTGAAAAAAAAAGGTTCCACCACCCGGTCACTGCTCGAACAGATGGTGCCCCCTGAACGCTGAATGGAGGGCAGTCACTCCGAGCCTTCCCAGACACTTTTCTTTTTTGAGCCTGGCCGCTACCCGCTCTATCTTCAGCACAGGCCGGTGACCTGAGAAACAGCCGATCCCATCAAACCCGTTGTCTCCGGCTGTCAAAACGGTTAACATACCCCATTTGCAGTCTGTCTTTCATTCAACGCAAAGGGTGTAACACTACCATGCACACAGCACTAGAGCCGACTTCCCTCGGCATTGGTATCGATACCGGCGGCACCTATACGGATGTCGCCATTGTGGACCTGTCAACCGATACGGTCCTTTCTACCGCCAAACGCCCGACCACCCATCATGACCTGAGTATCGGCATCACACAGGCACTTGACCACGCTGCCCGGCATGTTCCCTTGACCGGCAACGCCATCAAGCGGATCGCGCTTTCGACCACCCTTGCGACCAATGCCATTGTCGAAGGCCAGGGGGCGGATGTCGGTCTGCTGGTCATCGGCAGGGTCAAGCATTTTTCATCCCCGGTCTTAGGGATCCGTTTCATCAAGGGCGGCCATACCATCACCGGCGAGGAAGCCGAACCCATTGATCTCGAAACGGTGGTGGAAACCATCGAAGACTTTCGCGGCCATGTTCAGGCATATGCGGTCTGTGCGGCCATGAGTTTTGTCAATCCGGCGCATGAGGAAGTGGTTCGCAAAGCGATTTCCCTGTACGATCCCCGGCCTGTTTTCTGCTCCCATGAGATCAGTACCCGGGCCGGCATGGAAGAACGGGCTCAGACTGCCGTCATCAACGCCCGCCTGCTGCCTCTCATGAAAACCTTCCTGGCCGGAGTACAGCCCCCCCTGAAGGCGCTGGCACCAGAGGCAGACATGCGGGTGCTAAGGGGAGATGGTGGGTTTATGAGCCTCCACGATGCAGAGCAGCATGCCGCAGACACCGTTTCCAGCGGCCCCGCTGCCACGGCCTGTTTTGGTGCGAGCGCCTGTCCAACGGGCATGGCCGCCATCGTGGATGTGGGCGGTACCACCACCGACATCACCCTGATCCGCGACGGTTCCCCCATTCTCCAGAAAGACGGCAGCCTGATTGGCGGCTGGCACACCCATGTGCAGTCTGTGGACATGTCAACCATTGGCGCCGGCGGAGACAGCCGGGTCCGGATCACGCCGGACAAGGATATCTCGCTGGGTCCTGAACGGGTGGTCCCTCTTTCACTGGCCGAAGGATTTCCGGCACCAGACACCTGGATCGGTCCCGGAACCCGCGCCGTCTGCATCCGGGCCATTAAAACAGACGCGGGCGATCCCATCCTCAGCTGGCTGAATGCCTATGGACCGGCCACCCTTGAAGCGCTGATCTGCGGTACGGGTCTAGGCGAGATACCCCTTTCTTCCCGGCTGGATACGCTGCGCCACCGCCAGGCGGTGGTTGAAACCGGATTCACCCCAACGGACGCACTGCATGTACTGGGTCGGCTGGACATGGGGAATACCGACCGTGCCGCAAACGGAGCCGCCAGTATTGCCGCCTATAGCCATACAACGCCTGAAGGCTTATCCGAACAGATCATTTACACCATTGAAGTGATGATCGAAGATGCGATCATTGATCATCTCATGCGGTATGGATTCAACGCGTCGCTGAACCGTTCGTTTCCCGGATACCGGAACCACCCGCTGCTCGGGGTCCAGTTTGATGTAAAAATTCCCCTGATCGGCATAGGCGCCGCATCTGCCCATTTTCTGCCGGCAGTGGCAGAACGACTCGGCACCGAGCTGCGGCTGCCCGATCACTATGCGGTGGGCAATGCGTTAGGTGCCATCCGGGCCAAATAACCCGGCCGGCCAGCGCAAACCGTTTTTCAGGAGGATCATGCCCCCAAACAAGCAGGATCTGGACAGGCGTCTGCGGGCACTTGTGCACACCGCATCGGTGATGACCCTTGCCTCAGTTGATTCAGCGGGTCCATGGGCATCGCCGGTCTATTTTCTGTACGACGCCCGGCAGTTTTTCTTTTACTCCGCACCGGACAGCCGTCACATCCGCAGTACCCGTAATATCCCAGCGGCGGCATCTGTTCACGCAGACAGCACAACGATCAAAACGATCTGCGGTCTGCAGATGAACGGCCGCATCTTGGCCGTCACCGCTCCCCGGATCTGGCTGACCGCCGGCCAGGGATATATCAAAAAGTTTTCCCTGTCCAAAACCCGGATTCCCTCTGCACCGGGTGACATGGGGTCCATCAGGCTCTACGCCTTTATTCCCGAATCGGCCCGGTATCTGGACAACGGAATCCGATTCGGTTACAAAACCTGGGTAAAGCTGCCGTAATCAGCGGATATGGAAAGGAACCCTATGCCGTATGCCAGCCTGAACGCCTGTGTGCGTGACCTTGAAAAAAACGGGCACCTTCGACGGATCCGCGAGCCGCTGGATCCGGTGCTTGAAATTCCGGAAATCCATCGCCGGGTCTTTGAAAACAACGGACCGGCGCTGCTGTTTGATCAGGTCAAGGGCAGTTTGTTTCCCGCTGTTTCCAACCTGTACGGTACCCTGGACCGATGCCGGTTCATCTTCCGCTCCACCCTTGCAGACGTCCAGGCCCTGATCCAGGCCAAGGCCGATCCTGTTAGCCTCATCAAAACACCCCTGGCCCTACCCGGAATGATGCGGTCTGCGCTCTGTGCCCTGCCAAAACAGGTCACGACCGGCCCGGCCATGACCTGCACCACCCGTATCAGCGCCCTTCCCCGGATTCAGTGCTGGCCCGATGACGGCGGACCGTTCATCCTGCTGCCCCAGGTCTATTCGGAAAATCCGGACCGCCCCGGAATTCTGCGCTCGAACATGGGCATGTACCGGGTCCAGCTATCCGGAAACGATTATGTTCAGGACCAGGAGATCGGCCTCCATTATCAGATCCGCAGGGATATCGGCATCCACCACGGTCAGGCGGGGAAATCCCGAGCCCCCCTGCGGGTGAGTGTCTTTGTGGGCGGCCCGCCCGCCCATGCGTTTGCCGCTGTCATGCCCCTGCCCGAAGGGCTGCCGGAGGTTGCCTTTGCCGGTGCCCTTGCCGGCCGCCGGTTCCGGTTTGCCCGGAAAAACGGCCATGTGATTTCCACTGACGCTGATTTTGTCATCACCGGCTGGATCGACCCGGATGCCACCAAACCGGAAGGCCCGTTCGGCGATCACGTCGGCTACTACAGCCTGACCCACCCGTTTCCCTTCATCCGCGTGGAAGCCGTCTATCACAGGCCAGACGCCATCTGGCCGTTTACCGTGGTCGGCCGGCCGCCCCAGGAAGACACCCTATTCGGAAAAATGATTCACGAGATCACCGGTCCCATGGTGCCGGTCTCCCTTCCCGGGGTCACGGCGGTCCATGCCGTGGATGCTGCGGGTGTGCATCCCCTGCTCCTTGCCAAAGGCCGGGAAAGTTACATCCCCTATCAGCCGAGAGCGCCGAGGGAGATTCTGACCCTCGCAAACAGCATCCTCGGGTTTGGCCATTGTTCCCTTGCCAAGTATCTTTTCATCTGCGCAGATGAAGATGCGCCGGATCTGGACATCCACGATATCCCCGCCTTTTTCCGGCATGTGCTGGAACGGGTGGACTGGCGCCGGGATCTTCACTTTCAGACCCGGACCACCATCGACACCCTCGACTATACCGGCGAAGGACTGAACCAGGGGTCCAAAGTGGTGATTGCAGCTGCCGGCGACCCCATCCGCCAGCTGTCCACCCGGATACCTCCGGCCCTTTTTCTGCCCGCCGGATTCACGGATCCGGCCTTGGTGCTTCCCGGCATACTGGCGATCACCGGCCCGTCAGTTTCAGATCCGGAAACGGGCCAGGCGGATCTGGCGGCCCTGGCAGACGCACTGGATGCCGGAGATACCCTGGCCGGTCTCCCGCTGGTGCTGCTCTGTGATGACAGCGCCTTTACGGCGCGCACGGTGAACAATTTTCTGTGGGTCACCTTCACCCGTTCCAACCCCTCCCATGACATCCACGGAGCCGGTGCCTTCACCCGCTTCAAACACTGGGGGTGCACAGGCCCGCTGATTATCGATGCCCGTCAGAAACCCCATCACGCCCCGCCCCTTGTCACAGATCCGGCTGTGGACCGGCGGGTGGATGCACTTGCGAAAAAAGGCGGGCCTCTGGAAGGATTGTTCTGACCCAAAGATGAGTTGCTTTGAAAATGGATTTGTTTTCGACGGTTCGTTTCAATTCCTACTTCTGCGAGAATGTCGTCACGGCATGCCAGCCTTTCGGGGGGGGATGGTCGCGAAACCGTTGGATACGCTGAATATACAGGGCACTGGGGCCGTCACCGCCTAATCGGGTTTCGACTTGCTGAAACGCTGTTTCCGCCGCATCCCACTCCTGATTCCGGTACAGGTGCAGTGCGTTTTCAAACTGCCGGTACCCGTCTATGATAGCCGGCGGTACATCGCTTGTTGTCCCGCAGATTTCATACAGGGTCACCGCATCTGCTTTCCCTTTGACGCGAACAATGTCCAGCTCCCGGGTGACAATGCGGGGGGGCAGCTGATGCGCCGTGGATTCACTGGCGATAATGCGGGTGCCGTACACTTTGTTCAGCCCTTCCAGTCGGGATGCCAGATTCACGGCATCGCCGATGATGGTATAGTCCATGAACGCCCTACTGCCCAGGTTGCCGGCTGTTACCTCGCCGGAGTTCAGCCCGATACCCAGATCCAGCATGTCCACGCCCTCGACCCCTTTTTCTTTTCGCAGCGCGCTGAGGGCCGCCACCATGGCAAGTGCGCTTTCCGCAGCCCGGTTTGGATGATCTTCCTGAGGCACCGGCGCGCCCCAGAACGCCATGACCGCATCCCCCATGAGCTTGTCAAGGGTGCCGCCGGTTTGAAACACGGTGGGAATCATCGCAGAAAAATAATGATTCAGCAGCCGGCCGGTTGTTTTGGCATCCATCTGCTCGGAAATGGACGTAAATCCCCTGAGATCTGAAAACAGGATGGAAACGTCCTTTCGGGAACCGACCAGGGCCTCATCAATATCCCCTTTCATCAGCTCGGTGACCACGCCGGCAGAAACATATTTTCCAAAGAGTCCGGTAACAAAACGGTTCCGGCGGCGTTCTATCGTTTTTTGAATCAGGATTCCCAGGGTAAAATGTCCGGACACCAGGGCAAACAGCGGCACCACCGCCATCCAGATGCCATGGCTGCGGAACAGGACGTGCGCACATGAAAGGATGCTCACGCCCAGGAGACAGACCATCACCACTTCGCCGATCCAGCCGATGACCGGCAGAAAAAACAACGCACCTACCAGCGCCAGGACGATAAATATCAGGGTCGCTGTCACATCCGGCAGCCTGCGAAGATACGATTGGCGGAGCAGTGTGTCCAGGGCATGGGCATGGCAGGATATGCCGGGATCCTGCCGAGCGATACCCGCTTCAATTGCGCCAAATTTCCCGATCAGTTCCGCGCTTGGATTTGAAAACCGCGTATACGGGGTATAGAAAAAATCCTTGTCGGTTTTAAGGGTGCTGCCGATAATGACAATTCTGCCGCTGACGTCTGCTTCCGAAAACCGGTTCATCACCACATCAGCATAGGAAATAGCGTCAAACACCCGGTAATCGCCGCAATAGTCAATCCGCAGATCCGGAACCGGGAGCGGCAGTTTAGGGGCGTCCTCCCCGCCCAGCCAAATCTGGTCCGGATCTGAAAAATCAACCGTGTAGGTCAGGTTCAGATGGGCACGCGCCAACTCCAGTGAAAACGAGGGTTGAAGCAGGAGTCCCCCGTCTTTCAACGGTTTTGCATCCAGATACCGGATGGAACGGAGTACATGATCAGCTCTATCCACCGGCAGATCAATGAATCCGTCTCCCAGCATGTGCTGGGCAAAAATCGGTAAAGGCCGAATGGCCGGGTTTTGAGCGGATCGCGCCAGCACCACATTTCCGCATGCCGCCAGTGTGTCCGCCAGGGCCCTGTCTTTTTCAGGATGGGTATCCGGTGCAGACAGCACCAGATCAATGCCGATCACATCTGCGCCGGCAGCGCACAGGTGAGAAATGGCGCGGCTGAGGTTGATCCGATCCCAACTGTCTTTTTTTCGGCCCAGGGCCACCGCGCTTTCCTCGTCCATGGTGACCAGGAGGATGCGGCCCGATGTGGGCTGCTCGCCCCGCCAGGTGAAGTGCAGATCATACAGGGGATTTTCGAGAAATGAAAATCCCCCCAGTCTGGCCGTATACCAGGTACAAAGGACCACGAGGAGCCAGAGAATAAAACTGATGCCGGTCTGAATCACATTCAGCCGTTTTACAGACATGGCACCCACGTGCCGGATGCGGTCAGCCGGTAAACCGGTACCTGAAAACCTTCGATTCCCCCGATGGGAGCATCCATGACAATCACCACCCGGCAGTTTTTGAGCATCTGGCTGGCCTGATCTTCGGCTTTCAGCATGACGGCATCTGCCTCACTGACCACCAGATTCGTGCGCATCAGTCCTTCGGCCCCCTGCACCTGCCGGACAATCAGCTGACCTCTGCGTTTCTTTTTCGTCTGCGCCTGGGCATCTGCCGGTGACAACCAGGCAAAAAGCGCTGCCTGCCACTTCGAATCCAGGGGGCCGGGTGTATGAGACACATTTGTATCAGTAGCTGTGTCCGCAACCACATATCGCGCCATCCCCCGTGTTTTCACATGGGTTTCATCTGTGGATGACACATCATAGACCGTTGCGCCTGAGGCGGACGTCACTGTGGGGAAGAGTGCCGGTTGAACGGACTGACCTGCCGGAAGTCCGCGGGTATCCAGAACCAACCAGGGGCCGGTGTCATCCACCGGATCCGGATCGATTCCTTCAGACGGAAACGCTGTCCAGTACGCCGGCAGTTTTTTGAGCAGGCCAAGCACCCGGGCGGTGAGACCGTCCACGCCTTTGATCGGTGCTTTCAGGACCACCCGGTAATGGGGCGGACCCGCATCGGAACCGACCCAGACCCGTTCAGTTTCGCTCGCCCGGACCATGCCTTCGAGATGCACCACCAAGCGACCGTTTCCCAGGCTTTCCAGGGTGGATGCCTGGTTCAGACGCAGGCCGGATGCCAGCCTGAGCACGGACTGATAGGCGACCATGCGGGCGGCCTGGTACGCGGCTGCTTTGGATCCGCCCTGAAGGTCCGGCCGCCCTTCGCCGTATCCATAAATCATACCGTTGTCCCAGTCAATATAGCCGAGGTCGGTCTGTTCAAGGTACGGCTGCCAGGCATCTTTCTGCGTAGGCGCAGATTGCGCAGAAAGGTCCGCCGCCAGCATCATCGGCATAAGACACAGGCCCATCCGGATACATAAAAAAAGGCTACGCTTATTCATGGGACCCTGCCTGTGTATCCACCTCAAAGTCAAACCGGTAACCGGAGCGGGCCATGAGAACCAGCTCCGGAACCACTGCCGCGATCCGGTCTTCCAGAGAATCAATAACAGTGCCCTCCACCGTGGCATTACATTCCGAGATGCCGTTCATATACGTACGCTCGTCCAGCGACAACACACCCGGTACGGACCGGAGCCGCTTGAGCAGATCACGCCGGAGACGCGGTGTACAGTTGGAAATAATGAGAGTCAGTTCCAGATTGTTCAGTACTTCGGACCGCCATTGTTCGAGAATCTCGTTGACAAAGGCCTCTTTTTTCGCATTCCAGATGGTCTCCGCTGCCTCTGATCCGGCATTTCCCGGTGTGGGCCCCCACCCGGTCTCCTGACCGGACAAACGGGCCACCACGAGACCGGTATCGGTCTGTATCGCTTTCAGGTGAATACGCGTGTGAGTGGAATAAACCGGCACACCGTAGGCATCGGCTGCTTTACCCGGATCAAAGGTTACGGTTCCGGTGATCAGCAGCTCGGCGCCGTACCGGGCGCCCATGACCGCAGCTTTTGATGGGTCGGCGGCAAACCGCTGTTTGTCCGCCTCACGAATGGCTTTTATCTGATCTGAATCCACAATTTCGAATGCGCGGCTGAAAAAAAAATCCGCCACGATTCCGCAGAATCCGTCACTTACAGATCCCAGCCCCCCCTGGCGCTCTGAAAGCACCACCATGGTTTTGGGATTTCCCTTGGCATCAAGGATCACACGGATGGCACGCAGATCCTTTTCCAGTGCCGTTGTTGCCACACGGGCTCTCACCGTCACTTCAGTCTGACCGTCAGCCGAAGCGACATTCACATCTTCCCATGTCCTTATATAACCGGAGACATTGGTGTAGATCCGGTCTTCGAGAAGCTGCCGGTTTTTTAGAACCGATACGGAGCTGACCATGACACCCACGGCATTTTCAACGGCATTTCGCAAGGCTCTGTTGCGGGCGGTCCGCACCGCCTCCGGGCTGATGCCCTCGGCCATGCCGGTACCCTCAACCCAGTTGTCCGAGGCCTCAGCCCGGAGTGTCATCAAAACCAGCAACACGAAAAAGCACCCAACCCACCGGCGTACCCCATCCATAGGTAATGTCCTTTTTTTCTCATCAATGTTAATGATCACGTTAATTTTTTTTATTTTACCATTGTACAGGCGCAAAATCCACCTTTTGAATACTCTAATCGTGTGAAATAAGATTGTCTCAAAACAGAGATGACCGATGTCTTGGATTGATACACAAAATCCTAGCTTCATTTTTTCAATTTCTTGTATTTATAGGATACTATATATGTGCATCACATTGGCATCTCTTTTGCTAATGTACTTAGAAATGACAAGGGAGATGTGGATGAACCCAACGATAGAGAATCTACGTGATACACTTGATATGACCCGTCGCATGCAGCAGATCGCTGAAAACGGTCATCAACAACGAAACGATTCCAGCTGCGGGTTGCTTTACAGCGTCCTGAGAAGTGAAGCAGACCGGATTCGTCAGATGGCCACTGAGCGCCTGAATCATATTGAATCACGCACACCAACGTTATCTGTAACGTTAAAAAAAAGAGAGGATCAACTGATGAACAAATATGAATGCATCGTATGCGGATATGTGGAAAATGGTGATGAAACACCGCATCAGTGCCGGCAATGCATGGCACCGGCCAGCCGGTTTGTGAAAAAACCCCAGCCGGAAGAAGGTAGTGCCGCGTCCGACACTGAAAAAAAAGCGGATTGAGGTTGAATTCCACTCAACAGCAACCCGTTAAAAAAACGGGAGTCTGCCGTTGATGGACCCTGAACATCCCAGCACGCAGCCGGGATATTCAGGGTCATTTATACCCTGGCCCCGCGTGAGGGGTGAGCCGGATAGCTGTCGTTAGTTTCCGGCATTCGCGAAAGACCTGGTGATGCTCAACAGCCGGGATGGGAACACACATTCGCAGGTATTCGCTCCGATAAGCCATTGATGAGCTCTATTTCAGTCGGTCACAAGCTCCGGATGATCATCGAGAAACCGGTACAGGGTGGCGCGTCCAACCCCCAGCATCCGGGCTGTCTTGGCCTTGTTTCCCCCAGTCTGGGAGAGCGCCCCGCGGACCGCCGCGATATCAAGCTTGCGATGGGGCCCCCGTTTCATCATCCCCGTGCCCCTGTCTAGATCCGGTGAGTCGGCCAGTTCCATGGGCAAATCCGTGGGCAGAATCTGAGGTCCTTTGCAGCGGACAATGGAAAACTGCACCGCATTTTCCAGCTCTCGCACATTGCCCGGCCAGTCATACCCCATCATCCGGGACAGGGCGTCTTTGGAGATCACCGGCATGACATGATCTTCCGGACGCTTGTTTTTTTCCAGAAAATGATTGACCAGAAGCGGTATGTCGGTGGTCCGCTCCCGCAGCGGCGGTAGGTGGATGGGAATAACATTGAGCCGGTAATACAGATCATTCCGGAAGGTGCCGTCCTCGACTGCCTGACGCAGGTCCCTGTTGGTGGCGCTGATTACCCGCACATTGGACGTCAGCGTCTTTTCCCCCCCCACCTTTTCGTAGGTGCCTTCCTGAAGGAACCGGAGTAATTTCACCTGAAGGTCTTTGGGGAGTTCTGACACCTCATCAAGAAATACCGTGCCGCCTTCGGCCAGCTCGAAGCGGCCTTTCTTATCTCGGATGGCACCGGAGAACGCGCCCTTGACATGGCCGAAGAGTTCACTTTCGATGAGATGCTCGGGAAGGGCCCCACAGTTGATGGGCACAAAGGGGCCGCCCCCGCGGCGGCTTTCATCATGAATGGCGGCAGCCACCAGTTCTTTTCCAGTGCCGGTCTCTCCGTACACATGGACCGGATAATCATAGGCAGCCACATCCCGGATCTGCTGAAACACGCTCAGCATTTTGCTGTCCTGTCCGATAATCTTCCGGAAACGCTTGAGTTCTCCAGCCTGCTGCTGAAGGTGGATCATATCTGTGAGATCCCGGAATACGGCCAGGACACCAAACACCGTGTCTACATCATCCCGCATGAGCGTGAGTGTCATGTCAATCTGGCGGGTTTCACCGGTGCGTGTGACAATGTTAGTCACATATGCCAGGGTATCGGGCAACAGGTCGGCGGATTCACCACAAAACGCGCACCGGGCACCGCAGAACGGACCGCCCATGGCGTTATGGCAGTCTTTTCCCATGACATGATCCCGTGAAAACCCGGTGATCCGTTCGGCCTCCCGGTTGAAATAAAAAATTTTACGGTTCAGATCATGGGCGATGATCCCGTCTTTCAGATTATCCAGGATTCGCTCAAGGTTCTTTTCATTTAACAGAATCCGTTTCAGGGCAGCATCATTCATCATGGCCCATCATTAGTGTATGCCGGAAAAAATGTCAATCCATTGCTCAGGTGCATAACCGCAGCTTTCAGAGAAGCATCCTTTTCGGCTGACGTCCGGCTTCCTGGATCTGGCCCTGAATGGTGACCACGATCTCTTCCATGGGCACCGTTACCCCGGCGCGTTCCATTCCGGTCTGAACCATGCGGATCAGGCCGGCGCAGCAGGGAACCTCCATGGACAGGACCGTCACGCTGCGGATACCGGCAGTGGCAAAGATCTCCGCAAATTTCTGAATATACGCTTTTCCATCATCGAATTTCGGGCACCCGATCATCACGGTCCGGTTTTTCAGGTAGGTACGATGAAGATCGGGAAAACTCACGGGTACGCAATCTGCGGCAATCAGCAGATTAGCGGCTTTCAAAAACGGCGCATGCGGCGGGATCAGGTGAATCTGAACCGGCCAGTTGGTCAGGGCAGACACCTGTGCCGGCACGGCTTCGGCAGTTTCCGCCCGGGGCGGAAGGGTTCTGATCTGCGCCCCCGCGCAACCAGCGGCCGCCGGGGCCGATGCTGCCTGCCGGGCCAGGGTTTCAAGATGGACATGAACAGCCGCTTCATCAAACGCGTCCGCTTCCCGTTCGATCAGTTTCAACGCATCTTCCGGGCACTCCCCGATACAGGCGCCCAGCCCGTCACAAAACCTGTCTTTTACAATCTTGGCCTTGCCGTCGATGATGGCCAGCGCCCCTTCATCACACCCGGTCACACAGTGGCCGCAACCGTTGCACTTGTCCTCGTCAATTTCAATGATTTTCCGCATCACTTTCATCGGGATTTCCTTTCCAGTCACCTATTCCGGGCGTCTCCGGCTGTCAAACACCGCGTTTCAACACTGGCGCGGGCTGTCCAGGATGACACGTCTTCAGCTCATCCATTAAGATTAGGTGCAGTGTAGACAGGATGCAGGGAAAAGCACTTGACCCAGGTCAAGAAAAGAGGTTTTTTTTCATTTTCTTCAAATGCGCGCCCGGATTCGGTGGACCGGTACCCCCATTGAAAATTCGGAATGTCAATCCGAATTTTCAATGAGTATTGACCGATATAAAAGGCTTCTGCTGTGCGGACACACGCACCCCATCGGTTCCCGGTCTAAGTATCATCCCCTCCGTGTACAATTCTCTGCCATTGCCGGCGCACCGTCCGGAAGGGTCTCCATATAGATGGACTGGCTCGGGAAGGCAAACCCGGTGTGGTTTCTTTCCACGATCTCCTTGATGGCACAGGCCAGATCTTCCTTGAGTTTCAGCCATTCCCCCCAGATCGTTGTGCGCGTAAAGCAGTAAACCATCATGTCGATGGACGAATCACTGAAATCCGAAATCCGGACAAACAAGGGGGCCACTGGCGGGTGAATAAACGCCTCATGGGTCATCAGCCAGTCTTCCACTTCCTTCCTGATCGTCCGAAGCTGGGCTACGGTTGTCCGGTATTCCAGGCCGATCACCCACGAAATCCTGCGATACGTCATCTGGCTGAAGTTGATGACCGAGTTATCGGACAGATCGGCATTGGGCACAAACACCGGTGCTTTATCGAACTGCCTTATTCGGGTGGAACGGAATCCAATGGTTTCGACAGTCCCTTCCACAACCCCCTCCACACGAATCCAGTCTCCGATCTGAAACCGCCGCTCTGCCAGAATCAAAATCCCGGATATCAGATTTTTGAACAAATCCTGGGCCCCAAGGGCCACGGCCACACCGAAAAGGCCCAGGCCGGCGATAATATGGCCGATCTGAATCCCCCAGATGCCCAGAACCGTCGCTGATCCCATAAAAATCAGGCCGGCCCGCAACGCGTTGACCAGCCAGTAGATCATGGACTGGGAAAACAGGTGGGAGAGCCGGTTAAAAACGGCGGATACCGGATCCATGAGGTTGTAAAGTGTCCAGAAAATTGCCAGTACCACCACTGACTTGATTGATTTCAGTAGAAACACCTCCCAGATGCCGGTAATCCCCAGATACTGTTTGGCGACAATGACGCCGAGTATGAACGGTGCCAGCCGCAACGGCCGCTCGATGGCGTTCAGCACCGCATCATCCCACTTTGTCTCTGTCTTTTCGGTAAACGGCCGCAGTCGGTTGACAACAAAATGGGCCAGCACATTCCGCAGAACAAGGGATGCGATCACAAGACCAACGGCGATCACCCAGCGTTCCAGTTCAATGCCGAACACGCCGTGATGCCAGACATCCCTCATCTTGTGGAGAAACAATTTCCATGATACGTTCATACATAAACTCCTTTGATCATAATCGTATCAGACCAGACCGGCGAGAATCCCGGAAACAGCCGCCAGGAGAGCGGCAGCCTGAAACAGGCGCTCTGCCCGTTTTATATCATGAAGATCCGGATCCTTGTCAGACGGACCGATAAATGGTTTTTCCACCCAGGTGCCGTGGTAGGTACTACCGCCGCCCAGACGAATGGAAAGCGCACCAGAAAACGCGGCTTCCGGATACCCGGCATTGGGGCTGGCATGGTTGAAGCCTTCTCTGGACGCCCGTTTAACCGTCTGCCAGGCATCCATCCCGCACATCCGCGCAGCAAGGGCGATAAACAGTACCGCCAATCGTGCCGGAAAAAAATTAGCTGCATCATCCAGCCGGGCTGCGGCTTTACCAAACTGGATATACGTCTGGTTTCGATACCCGATCATGGAATCCAGGGTATTCACCATTTTATAGGCAAGCGCCAGCGGACCGCCGCCCATGACCGCATAAAACAACGGAGAGACCACACCATCCACAAAATTCTCTGCCAGTGTTTCAATGCTCGCCCTGCAGATGCCGGCCCTGTCCAGAGACGCGGTCTCACGGCCCACAATAAAGGAAAGGCGACGTCTGGCCACCCCAATGCCCTCGGAAAGAAAGGCGATCCTTACCTCACGCACCGCTCCGTTCAAAGACCGGATGGAAAGTGCGTAAAAAATCATCACCGCCTGCATGCCCCAGCCGGCAAGGGGATGCAGGGCTTCGGCAGCGGTTACAAGAAGCCGGCAGAGGCTAAAGACACAGGTGACCAGAAAAAGGGTCATGAAAAGCCCGGCTGAAAATGCAGGCACCGGTGCGCGGCGGAGCCGGTTTTCTGCAAACGAAATCACGGATCCGAACCACCGGATGGGATGAAACAGCCAGAGCGGATCTCCCAGCATCAGATCGGCAGTCAGGGCTGCAACGAGGATTCCGGCCGGTGTCATGGGGTTTTTTCCGGATACGCAAACGCGTACAGGGCTGCTGCAAACGCGCGGATCGCCCGGGTATTGCTTTTTGTATCCTGAATGGAAAACCGGAAAAAAGACCGATCCAGTCCTGAAAAATTGCCGCAGTCCCTTATCAGAATACGGTTTTTCATGAGCAGGGTCTTTTTCAGACAGGCCGCCGTCAACCGGGTCGATGTTCCCTTTTTCACCGTTTTCCTCAGCCGCGCAAGCACAAAAAGGGTTTCACTGGGAAAGAGCTCAATGCACGGGTTGTTGCAAAACGCATCATAAAACCGTTTTTTTTCTCTGGCGATGGTTTGCCGAGACGCGGTCACAAACAACCGGTTTTTCATAAGATCCCCGTAAATAAAGCGAACTGCGGCCTGGGCCAGTGTATTGACGCTCCAGGGGCCGATCATCTGCATCAGCTGTGATGCAATGGGAACAGGCGCCTTGATAAACCCCACGCGCAGACCGGGTATCCGGTACAGTTTGGAGATGGATCTCAGCACAATCAGGTTGGGTGCATCCAGACAGAGCAGCGTGTCATCGTTTTCCGTGTCCAGAAACGGCAGATAGGACTCGTCCACCACAAACCAGGTGCCGGGACATGCACGGATCAAGGTCTCAAGAACACAGCGGCTGAGCACCTGTCCCGTCGGATTATTCGGATTGCAGATAAAGACCGTGTCACACCCTTCTGCGGCCGTAAACAGACGGTGTGCATCCAAAGCGAACGCCTCATTCGCGCCGAGGGTCAACGG
Source organism: Deltaproteobacteria bacterium (assembly GCA_002748835.1). GTDB lineage: Bacteria > Desulfobacterota > Desulfobacteria > Desulfobacterales. The sequence continues at coordinate 83,100 of PDTL01000019.1, read as the reverse complement.
CTTCACCGCCACCCCATGGACCATGCAGGCATCCGCATAATCCGCATAGGTCGGTTCCACGATCAGCGCGTTTTTTGACCTCAGCAGCTGCGGCAGCAGATAAATGAACCGCGTCGTTCCGTCTGCAGCCACTATCGTGTTGACATCCAGCCCCCAGACCCGGGCATATCGCATCCTTATACCCAGGTTATCTGCCTCGGGCAAGGAAACGATCCGGGGGAGTTCTTTTCTGAGATATGCCACCAGTCCCGCAGGCGGTCCCATGGGATTCACGTTGCTGCTCATATCGAGCATCGCCTCAGGCGCACAACCCACACCCGCGGCCAGTTCGCTTACATTCCCGCCATGTCCTGTCAACATGAATCACCTGCCACCGTCGATTTACGCATTACCTAGTAAAGGCTCCACTGAAAATGGGCGCCAGCGGCAAGGGCGAGCAGTACCTCAACCACCTCTACCTGGCAGCCCAGCATGTCACCGGTGATGCATCCCAGCCGTTTTCGATACCAGAAAAAAAGAATCAGGATGCCGAATAAAAACGCGGCCACCATCCGGACACCAGGCCATCCGGAAACGCTGGCAAGGACACCCAAAGGGATCACACAGAGCGTGTCTTTCATACCCACAGGCCGTGAAAACAGGGATGCGCCTGTGCCGGATTCCCGACCGTAGGGAAGGATATGGATACCGATCATCATACCGGTGCGCGACAATGAAGGGATTAACAGAAATACAGCGGTCCGCTCCAGCGAAGAAAGGGGTGCCAGGGCAATACTGAAAAAACCGGCGGTCTTCAGCATCAGCGCCGCCATCATGGCCATGGCCCCCATGGCGCCGATGCGGCTGTCTTTCATGATATCAAGTACCCGGTCTTTGGGCTGACAGGAAAACAGACCGTCTGCCGTATCGGCAAGGCCATCCATGTGCAGGCCTCCGGTGAGCATCAGAAGAAACACCGTGTCAAGAACAGCTGTGACCGCAGGCGGCCACAGGTGGCGGGATACCAGATCGACAACGATCAGGCAGGCACCGATCACCAGGCCCACCAGGGGGAAAAACGGCACCGCATCACGCAAATCAAACGATTCAGGATCCCCGGCCAGAGGTCCGGCAGGGATCCTTGTAAAAAACGTCAGGGCAAAAAAGAACCGAGAGATCACCGCACCTCGCTTGATACGGACGACCCTTTAAGATACACAGGCATCCCGGACGCCATGAGAACGGCCGTATCCGCTGCACGCGCAAGAAACTGGTTGACTTCTCCCAGAATATCCCGGAAGGCTCGAGAAAGCGGATGCTCCGGTACAATCCCCCAGCCGACCTCATTGGATACCATGACAACTGGACACACCCGCATGCCAATTACCTCCATCAGCGCCTTTGCATGAGACCGGATGTCTGTTTCCGTATCTCCCGCCATCATCCGATTACTGACCCACAAGGTGAAGCAGTCGATCAGGACAACCGACGCATCCCCTGCGATGCGGGTAAGTGTCCCGGTTAAATCCAGGGGTTCCTCGACGGTTCGCCACCCGCTTCCACGTTCGTTTCGATGGCGGGCCACGCGCCGTTTCATTTCAGCGTCAACCGGTTCGCAGGTGGCCAGGTAAACGCGACCGGACGATGCAGTGGATTCTGCCAGATCCATCGCAAAACGGGTTTTTCCACTTCGGCAGCCGCCGGTGACATAGAATATCGCGTGCATGACAGTTCCGATAACAGTTTGTGAAACCAGGGTCAAGTAATGGCGTCGCGCCCATCGCAACATGTGAAACACTTGACGGATTCCCATCAATCCTTCACGATGGCCATACTGTCGAAAAAGGTATGTCAGATTCTGTAGCATCGTCAATGGGAATTGAACCCGTCTCATGCTGTCCGGAAGCGTTGAAATCACCGGAGACAGCCACCCGGCAGCGATTCGCAACTGCAGATCGTCAGGATGGCATGTTCGATGAGCCCCAGGGGGTCGATGGCGGAGGATTTGATCACCTGGTCGGTCTCAAGCAGGCGGTTCAAGGCCCGCACCAGTTCATCCGGCGTGAATTTGCCGGCCTTCTGAAACAACTGATAGATCGGATAAGCGCTTTTACCACTTCCGCCAATGCGCCGGTCCGAAGCTGTTTTTTTCTGCGGTGCCTTTTTTTTTTCACTGGCAAGGGATTGGCAGGCCAGGGCTTGTTCATCTTCCCGGGCCCACTCATCCAGCCGGGCGTCAAAGGCGGTGATCAGGGGCATTACCCTGGCGGTAAAGGCGTTGTAGGGCATGGCTGTCCCGGCGTGTTCACCCCAGTGGTTCTTTATAAACAGTGACATGGCAAGCAGACGACGGACCTGATTGACCAGTGCAGCCTGGATCTGGAGCGGGTGCATCCCTGCGCGGGCAAGGGATCGTGCATAAAAGACAGCCGCCCCGGCATTCCGATCAGCCAGCGCGGAGGTGAGTTCAAAGATGGGATCCTGCCGGGTGCGGACCAGGAGCTGCCGGACGTCCGCTGCCGTAATCTCCTGCCGGGGCCCTGCATAGTCGATGAGCTTTTCGAGATTGCCGGTAAAGGTGTCAAGGTCAAACCCGGTCAGGTCCATGAGCGCAGACAATCCAGCCGGTGCCAGCCGTTTTCCCTGGGCATCCAGCAGTTCCGCGGCGCACATCCGCATCACCTTCTCCTGTATCTCGCGGTCCGCCTTCCGCTCCCCTTTCGGCACACTGCAGTCGATCACCGTGCAGGCTGACTCGAGCGTCTTGAACGCCTTGCGGCGCTTGTCAAGGGTATCCGTGGTCACGACCAGGACGTTTCCGTCCGGGAACCCGGCCGCCGCCGCGTTGGCGAGCAGGTCAGGAAGACCTTCGGGTGCTGCGGCTTTCAGCTGATGATCCCGGATATGGAAAAGCAGATCCCCCAGCCAGGCGGGCGCCTCCCCGGAGGTGCCTTCAATGGCGGCCCAGAGTTTTGAAGGGGCCTCGGTATAGTCCGCCGGGTCCAGCCCGAGAGCGGAGAGCAGGGCGACCAGCCCTGTTGCCGCAGCAGCTGGTTTGGACGCCTCAACGTTTTTCCGGATCCGGTCCAGGCGACGGGCGGTCTGTTTCTTATCCGATGTAAACGGAAGCTCCGTAACCGCAACCACTTTGGGGCCAGTGGAAAATCCGTAGGTATTGACCTGTTCGATGGCGACCCGGATATCGGTATCTCCGGAATAGACCGCGTAAGAAAAGGCCCGGTCCGCTTCGGGGACCAGCTGATCCACCAGCTGGCGCTGGATGCGCCGCACGAGAAAGGATTCGCCGGTCAGCAGGATCACCGATGGCGTATTTCCGGGTACCAGACCGGCGAGAAAGGCGTTTGCTTCATCAAACCGGATCAGGGTCATGGAGCGTTTCTTTTTCTCGAAAGTACAAGCAGCATGCTCAGGCTGAAAACAAAAAGCAGCAGACCGATGAACTGGGAAACCGACAACAGCCCCCACACGACATCCCCCCGGGGATCGCCCCGGAAGCGTTCGAGAAACGACCGCATGAGTCCGTACAGCCCCACATAGATCCAGAACAACTGCCCGGAAAACCGCATGAACCGTTTGAGAGACAGCAAGAGGACAAACAAGAGCAGATTACCCAGCACAGAATAGAGCTGAGACGGATGCAGCAGCATCCCGGTGGGAGCAAGGCTCATGGGATCTGCAAACTGAACCGCCCACGGAAGATCGCAGGTTTTACCATAACAGCAGCCGGCAAAAAAACAGCCCATACGGCCAATGCCGTGGCCCAGCGCCAGGCCCGGTGCCAGGATATCCCCCACCTCCCAGACCGGCATTTCTTTTTTCTTCAGGTAGATCCACACGGCGATCAGGGCCGTGACAAACCCGCCGTAAAACACCAGTCCCCCGTTCCAGATCATAAAGATGGAAAGCAGATCATCCGCGAACTGTTCGGGATAGATGATCACATAAAACAGCCGGGCACCGGCAATGGCGGCAAGCAGTACAATGAACGCCAGATCAAGGATGGGTTCCGGTTCCTGTCCGCGCCAGACTGCCTCAAGACGGGTCCAGAAAATGCCGGCCAGAAAACCTAAGGCCACAAACAGCCCGTAGGTATGGAGAGTGACGGGTCCCAGCGAGAACAACACAGGATGCATGGGAAATCTTTCCCTTTCTCTGCTTTATTCGGGCAGACGATCAAAAAAGAGATGGATGGCAACAATCGTGATCCCGATGGTAATCGCGCTGTCTGCCACATTAAAAGCCGGCCAGTGAAGGGCTCCGATATGAAAATCGAGAAAATCAATCACTTTTCCCAGCCGGATGCGGTCTAAAAGATTTCCCGCAGCCCCGCCCAGGATCATGGCCATCGCCGCAGCGAGCCAGGGATGCGTATCGGGAATGCGTTGATAAAAAACCAGGATAAATATGACCACGACACCAGAGACGAAAATAAAAAAGAACTTCCGAATCCACAGGTGCTGATTTGCCAGAAATCCGAAGGCCCCGCCGGGGTTCTGGACATGGGTCAGGTTAAAAAAACCGGAGAAGACCGGGAGGGTATCGTTCAAAGCAAGCTGCGAGAAAACGATCTGTTTGGTTACCTGGTCGAGCAGGAGCACGATCCCGCCGATAAAAAAAAGCCGCCAGAGTTGTTTCTGGTTCATCACGTTCCGTATTCCTTGTAACGGCCATGGGCGACCGTTTTTTTCACCGCCGGTTGCCCGCAACACATCATGAAAGAAACAAATCAGTTCATTGAGTTCTTTCATGTAAACCGTATCCGGCCCTAAGCAGCCCTGGGCCGGATACCTGACGATCCCCCCCTACCCTGCCTGGATCACCTTCAACGCCTCTCTGCAGCGCTCGCACACCGTGGGATGGTCTGAAGACGCGCCCACGGTGGTGGAGTAAATCCAGCAGCGCTCACATTTTTCGCCGGGCGCTTTTTCCACACAGATTTTCAGGCCCTCGATCTCGTCACTGAAAAACGCGTTCTCGGGTGCAGGGGTGGTTGTTTCAACCGTCACACGGGAGACGATGCAGAGAGTCGGCATCATCTCTGCATACTGCGTGAGCAGGCCGGTCAAGTCCTCAGGAGGATACAGGGTGACACTGGCATCCAGGGCATGGCCGATCACCTTCTGCACCCGTGCAGCTTCAAGGGCTTTGGTGACTTCCCCGCGGACATTGATGAGATCCTGCCAGGTCGTTTCAAGTGCCGGATTTTCCCAGGTCAGATCCGCCTCTGCCCGCGCTGCCTGATGCACACTTTTCGGACGCCCCTCAGCCGCCGGCATGTATCCCCAGACTTCTTCTGCGGTAAAGGGCAGCATCGGGGCCATGATCCGGACCAGGGCATCCAGAATATCATACAGGGCGGTCTGGGCGCTTTTCCGTTCCAGAGACGCTGCCGGCAAGGCGTAGAGCCGGTCTTTCAGGATGTCGAGATAAAACGCGGACAGGTCCACCGTGCAAAAATTATGCAGGGCATGATAGACCGTATGGAACTCGTACACCTCGTAGGCGGCATTGGATTTTTCAATCAATCCCTTGAGCGCATGCAGGATATACTGATCAATTTCCTGCATGTCCGCAACTGGTACCCGATCCTGATCCGGTTTGAAATCCGGTAGGTTACCGAGAATGTAGCGGCAGGTATTCCGGATCCGGCGGTAGGCGTCACTCAGCTGTTTGAGGATGGTATCTGAAATCCGGACATCATCCCGGTAATCGGACGCTGCCACCCAGAGGCGCAGGATCTCTGCACCGTATTGGTTGATCACCTTGTCCGGGGCAACCACGTTGCCAACGGACTTGGACATTTTCTTGCCGTCCTTGTCCACCACAAATCCATGGGTGAGCACCGACCGGTAGGGCGCTTTCCCCTTCAGGCCAATGGCCGTAAGCAATGAGCTGTGAAACCAGCCCCGGTGCTGGTCACTGCCTTCGAGATACAGATCCGCGGGCCAGCGCAAGTTTTCACGGGCCGCGAGTACGGCCGCATGGGTCACGCCCGAATCAAACCAGACATCAAGGATATCGGTCTCTTTTTTAAAGTCACGTTCCCCGCAGTGCGCGCACACCGCTCCGTCAGGCAGAAAAAAGGACGCCGGCTGCGCAAACCAGACATCGGCGCCCGCTGCTTTAAAGGTCTCGAACACGCGTTCCACATAGGCCTCGTTGATATGCGGCTCACCGCATTTCCCGCAGAACACCACGGCAATGGGAACGCCCCAGGACCGCTGGCGGGACACACACCAGTCCGGCCGGTTGGCGATCATGCCGTGAATCCGGTCCCGTCCCCACTTGGGAATCCAGGCCACCTTATCAATGGCAGTCAGGGCCTTTTCCCTCAGGTCGTTGGTGGACATGGAAATGAACCACTGGGGGGTTGCCCGAAAAATGACCGGCTTCTTGCAGCGCCAGCAATGGGGATAGGAATGGCTGATGGCTTCGGATTTTATCAGGTGTCCGGAGGCGGTCAGGCGATGGATGATCTCTTCATTGGCCTTGAAGACAAAGGTGCCCTGCAGGTCACCGACTTCATCTGTATAACAGCCGTTGTCCGCCACTGGCGAAAAGGGTTCCAGACCGTAGTTCAGGGCGACACGATAGTCATCCGCCCCATGGCCGGGGGCTGTATGCACGCAGCCGGTACCGGCTTCAAGGGTCACATGATTGCCGAGCATCACCAGGGATTCCCGGTCAAACAGGGGGTGTCTGCACTGTTTTTTATTGAGCACCCGGCCCTTGAATGTTGCGATGTTTTTATAATCCGTGATGCAGAAGGTTTCCATGCAGGACGCGACACGCTCGGATGCCAGGATCCAGATCTCCGCCCCGCCCACGTTCACCGCTGCGTAATCAAAATCCGGATGCAGACAGATCCCAAGATTGGCAGGAAGGGTCCAGGGGGTGGTGGTCCAGATTACCACACAGGGGGTTTCTCCGGCCAGTTCGGGAATCGTATCCCCGATGTCGTCGACAAACGGAAATTTCACGTAAATGGAAGGCGAGCTTTCATCACTGTACTCGATTTCCGCCTCGGCGAGCGCGGTCTGACAGCTGCAGCACCAGTGGATGGGTTTCTTTCCCCGGTACAGACCGCCGTTCAATGCAAAGGAAAGGCATTCCCGGGCAATAATGGCTTCAAATTCTGCGTTCATGGTCAGATAGGGGTTTTCCCAGTCCCCGATACCGCCTAAGCGTTTGAACTCATCGCGCTGAATATCGATAAACCCGGCTGCGTATTCCCGGCACTTTTGCCGGATTTCCACCTGGGTCAGCTCTCGTTTTTTCTTGCCCAGTTTCTTGTCCACGTTATGCTCGATGGGAAGTCCGTGACAGTCCCAGCCCGGCACGTAGATCGCGTCAAATCCTTCCATCTGCCTGGATCTGACAATGATATCCTTCAAGATTTTATTCATGGCGGTCCCGATATGAATATTTCCGTTGGCATAGGGCGGGCCGTCATGAAGGATGAAGGGTTTGCGGCCTTTGGATGCTTTGCGGATCTGGCCATGCAGGTCAGCTGCTTCCCAGGCCCTGAGCTGTTCAGGTTCGCGTTTGGGCAGGTTCCCCCGCATGGGGAACTGGGTTTCCGGTAGATTCAGGGTTGTTTTATAATCCATCTATACTTCTCCACATCGAATATATGAATTCTTTGTTTTATCTTTGAAATCTTAGGGAATAATGTATTTTACGCCCCGGTGTCAAGGAAATGATGCGCCTGTGACAGGAAGGATGCCCCTTGCCTGTCAGCTAAATCCGATCACCAGACACAGCCGCTCGGCGCCTACGCCGGTAAGTCGGTACGGGTGCCGGGAGATCAGCGTGGGAGCAGCCTTTCCTCCGTCCGCCCGCTCTGATTTGCGCGACTGACAAACAACCGCCGACCACTCCCGGTCCCCTTCCATGGATTTCATGGCGATGATCCGGCCGCCGGGCTTGAGCAACGGCCGTGCCTGTTCAATAATACCGGACAGGCTGGAATACGCTCTGCAGGTGACGCAATCGTATGCCCCCCGATGGGCCGGATCGGTCGCCAACACCTCGATGCGCGCCTGGACCGCGCTACCGGTCGCATGTCCCATGGATCTGAGCACCTGACGGATAAAGTGAATCTTCTTCTGCACCGCATCCACCATACAGATCTGCATCTCCGGACGGGCCGTCTTCCAGACCAGTCCGGGGAACCCGGCACCAGAGCCCATATCAAGCACGTGGTCATCCGGTTTCACCTGATCTAGCACGCTGAGGGAATCCACCCAATGCTTCCACGCCATTTCAACAGGGTCAACGATCGCTGTCAGATTGATACGCCGGTTCCACTGCACCAGCAGCTCGGCATGAAGCGCCATCTGCGCGATCCGGGACGCATCAATATCCAGTGGAAGATCTTTCAATCCCTGTTCGAGGGCGGCTTGCCATGAGGTGATGTGAAATGCGTTCTCCATGTGTCCCGGTTCTCTCACCCGCTGTATCCCTGCTGCGGATTTTGAAATAGTGTATCCATATCACACTCACCTGACCGGGATCAATTCGGCAGATGTTTTTTATTTCACGAGGGCCGGGTTCATGATACAGCAAACCATATGGCAGGATTTCAAAATAGAAGAGACGGTCGTTGATGGATGCGATCATGGTGATGCTTAAGGGAGCATACGAAAGAACTTACGGAGAAAAAATTATGATGAGAACGTTTACATTAGACTATTGGATCGACGACGGATGGTATGTCGGAAAACTGCGTGAAGTTCCCGGAATTTTTAGTCAAGGTGAAACACTTGAAGCGTTAAAACAAAACATTCAAGACGCTTTTATGCTAATGGTTCAAGAAGTGCCGCCAATCCCAAAACAGGAAAACAGGCACCGGTTCCACGACACCCAGAAATTAAGGAAAGTTTATGCAGACTAATCAAGCAGCAGTTGGGCGCATGATCTCCTAACAAGCCGCCATTTCCTCAGAAAAATACAACTCCATATAAATACTGCTTGACACATTATAATATCATCTTTTATAATAGACAGCTTTAAAGCCAGATATTATTATAAATAATTTTTAATTTTAAGGTGTTAACACGTTTTTACCCTTGCGCAGATAAAACGACCTGTCAATGCAGCCCCTTCGTCAGTCATTGCAGAGTACCAACGCACCGTTTCATGAATACATCATCAGGTAAGGAACAATCAGGATGAAATACGCCATCGAACAGCTACGCAATATCGGTATCAGTGCGCATATCGACTCTGGGAAAACCACGCTTACGGAACGGATTCTCTACTTTACCAAGCGAATCCACGCCATCCATGACGTCAAAGGTAAAGACGGTGTCGGCGCCACCATGGACTCCATGGAACTGGAGCGGGAGCGCGGCATCACCATTGCGTCGGCGGCAACCTTCTGTGACTGGAAAGATGTTAACATCAATATTATCGATACCCCGGGCCACGTTGACTTCACTGTGGAAGTCGAACGGGCCTTGCGTGTCCTTGACGGCGCGGTTCTGGTGCTCTGCTCGGTTGCCGGGGTCCAGTCTCAGACCCTCACCGTTGACCAGCAGATGAAGCGTTACGGTGTTCCTTCCATTGCCTTTGTGAACAAATGCGACCGCAGCGGCGCCAACCCGTTCCGGGTCATTGACCAGCTGCATGAAAAACTCGGTCACAATGCGGTGGCCATGCAGGTGCCCATCGGACTCGAAGACCGGTTTGAAGGGGTTGTGGATCTGATCACGATGCAGGCCGTCTACTTTGACGGCAGTAACGGCGAAACCCTGCGCTACGCGCCCATCCCCGAAGACCTGATGGACAAGGCCCAGGAAAAACGGGACGAACTCATTGACAAGGCCTCGTTGTTTTCTGAAGAACTGACCGACGCGATCCTCGAAGAAGGCGAGATCTCCGAAGCACTGATCATCTCGGCCCTTCGCGCCGGTGTTCTCGAACGCGGCATCACCCCGGTTTTCATGGGTTCCGCCTACAAGAACAAGGGAATACAGCCGCTGCTCGACGCGGTCAAGGACCTCATGCCCTGCCCCAGTGACGTTGTCAACGAAGCCATTGACATCACAAATAATACTAATAAAGTTTTGCTGGACAGCGATCCGGAGAAACCCACCATTGCCCTGGCCTTCAAACTCGAAGATGGCCAGTACGGCCAGCTCACCTATATCCGTGTCTACCAGGGCACCCTTTCCAAAGGGGATACGGTGATCAATGTCCGCGACAACCGCAAAATCAAGGTCGGCCGCCTGGTGCGCATGCATGCGGATCAGATGGAGGATATTGATGCGATTCCCGCCGGTTCCATCGGCGCCCTGTTCGGTGTGGACTGCGCTTCCGGCGACACCTTTGTTACCCAGGGCGTCAACCTGGCCATGACCTCCATGTATGTACCGGAGCCGGTCATCTCTCTTTCGATCACGCCCAAGGACAACAAGGCCCAGGTCAACATGTCCAAAGCCCTGAACCGTTTTACCAAGGAAGACCCCACCTTCCGGACCTATGTGGACGCTGAAACCAACGAAACCATCATCGAGGGGATGGGCGAGCTTCACCTGGAAGTCTATGTGGAGCGGATGCTGCGCGAATACAATGCCCAGGTGGAAACCGGCCAGCCCCGGGTTGCCTACCGTGAAACCATCACCCGCAAGGCTGAATTCAACTATACGCACAAGAAACAGACCGGCGGCGCCGGCCAGTATGGTCGTGTGGCCGGTTATATGGAGCCGCTGGAAGACGGTGACTTTGAATTTGACAACAAGATCACCGGCGGCGTGATTCCGACCCAGTATATTCCGGCCTGTGAAAAGGGTTTCAAGGACTGCATGACCAAAGGACCGAAAATGGAATTCCCGGTCAGCGGCATCAAGATTGTCATTGATGACGGTGCCTATCATGCGGTGGACTCCTCTGAAATGGCCTTTCAGGCAGCTGCCCGCGGGGCGTTCCAGGAAGCGTACATGAAAGCCAAGCCCATGATCCTGGAACCGATCATGAAGGTGGTTGTAGAATCGCCCAATGAATTCCAGGGTGCGGTCATGGGATCGTTAAACCAGCGCCGCGGCCTGATCCAGGGGGTGCAGGAAGAAGGGATCCTCTGCATCTGCGAAGCCCTGGTTCCCCTGGCGGAAATGTTCGGTTACTCCACCGTGATCCGGTCCCTGACCCAGGGGAAAGCCCAGTTCACCATGGAGTTTTCCACCTACAAGCAGGTACCGCAGTCTGTGGCGGAAACCATTCAAAAAGAAGTGGAAGCGGAAAAAAAGAACAAGAAATAATCACCGCGATCCAGTCGATGCGAAAGACCCGTAGCAAAACAGCCGCTGCACCGTGTGCAGCGGCTGTTTTGTTTCAAGGCAGAGGGATCTCCGCGCACGTTTAAAAAAAGGAGATATATTTTTTGATAATTTCGCAAGAGCTGTAACTAGTTCACCGCCACGTCTTTTGATATAGTGCCGTTGCTGTGGATTTGGGCGGCGTTTATCAATTTGACATCCTTTTTCAACCGCGATAAATATTTCTGGACCTTCAACGGCCGTAATCCAGTGCCGTACAAAGGAATCCCGGACGGAGACAGCCCGATGTATTCAAACATACGCATGTTGTGGTTTGACCCGAAACACGGCACCGCCTGTGAGCTGTGGATGCCCACCTGTGCCTGCCCTGAACTGCGCGTGGTCAGATCCGTTCGAGCCCTGACTGCATGACCGAACCGATTTGCATGGCCATCAGCGGCGGCATTGATTCCCTGGTTGCGGCCCACCTGTTAACGGACCAGGGCGCGGACCTGATCGGGATTCACTTTATTACCGGATTTGAGACCGGATCTGATGAAACCGACCCCATGGCGGCGGCAGCAGCCCGTATCCGGCCGGTGTCCGAGCAACTGAACATCCCCGTTCATGTGGTGGATGCCCGGCAGCCCTTTTACACCGCGGTCATCCGGTATTTTGTGGATGCCTACCACCAGGGACACACCCCCAACCCTTGCCTGCAGTGCAATGCAAGGATCAAATTCGGGTGGTTAAAAACCGTGGCCGCCCGATACGGGGCCACCTGTCTTGCCACCGGCCACTATGTGCAGACCTGCCAGACCCAACAGGGCGTCTCGCTGATCTGCCAGGGTGCAGACCAGAAAAAAGACCAGTCCTATTTTCTCGGCTTTCTTTCCCCCCAGCAGATCCGGACATCCCGATTTCCCCTGGGCGCCCTGACCAAGGCGGATATCAAAGCGTATGCGGCCAGGCATCATCTGGTGCCGGTTCAGAAAAAAGAAAGCCAGGACATCTGCTTTATCACGGGCCGCTCTTACCGGGAGTTTCTCGAAAACACCGGCAACACGTCGGCTGGGCCTGGGCCTGTGGTGGACACCACTGGCAGGGTTTTAGGCCAGCACAAAGGGCTGCAGGGGTACACGGTGGGACAGCGACGCGGCCTCGGGATTCCGGGCCCCGAACCCTATTACGTGCTTTCGCTGGATACGAAAACCAACCAGCTGGTGATCGGCTTCAAAGCGGAGTGCTACCAGACTAGCTGCCGTGTCAGGGGCCTGCAATGGCATACACATCCCTCTGATGAGCCCCTCTTTGTTCGGTTACGCTACAGCCATCAACCGGTTCGCTGTGAAATCCACACCCCGCAGCCAGACCCGCATACGGCCGTGCTCCGGTTTGCGGAGCCCCAGTTGTCGGTTACCCCGGGTCAGGGGGCGGTGTTTTACGACACCCACGGGTGCGTGATTGGCGCTGGCTGGATAGACCAGACGGTTTCAGAAAGCAGACACCGCTAAATGAACCATTTTTTCATTCAGACCCTGGGATGTAAGGTCAACCAGTATGAATCCGATGCCATTGCCCAGATGCTGATTTCATCCGGCTGGATACGGACAGACGCCGTCTCTGAGGCAGATGCCTGTATTTTAAATACCTGTGCGGTCACCGGCCGGGCCGGCGTCCAGTCACGCCAGGCGGCCCGGCGCCTGATTCGGTCGGCCCCGCAGGCGGTTATCGTTATCACCGGCTGTTATACCCAAATCGCGTCACCGGCCATTTCAGACATCACTGGGGTGCATGCCATCATCGATCACCGGGACAAACCCCGCATCTGTGAACAGGTACACACCCTGTCCCTGCTGCCCCCTGAAAGGCGTCCCCAAGCCTGTGCACTCCAACGGAACCACTGTGATGACACCCGGTTCCTCCCTTTTCCCGTGGTCACGGACCGCGCCCGGACCCGGCAGCACCTGAAAATTCAAGATGGCTGCAACGCCTTTTGTACCTACTGCATTGTCCCGTACACCCGGGGTCGCAGCCGCTCCATGGCAGCAGATGAAGTGGTCTCCCAGGTGAGAGGGCTTGCCGCGTCCCAGTGCCGGGAAGTGATTCTTGCCGGGATTCATCTGGGAATGTACGGCCATGACCTGCACCCCCCCACCGATCTGGCGGCCATCACCCGGCGGATGCTTTCAGAAACCAATATCCCGCGAATCCGCTTTGGTTCCATTGAGCCGGCTGAGGTCACCGATGAGTTGCTCGTGCTGGCGGAAAACAGCCCCCGCATCTGCCGGCACTTTCATGTGCCCCTCCAGAACGGAGATGACACCCTCCTGAAACAGATGAAACGGCCCTATGATTTTGCCTTTTTCTCAGAGCGGATAAGGGAAATACATTCCCGGATACCGTCAGCAGCCATTGGCATCGATGTGATGGTCGGATTTCCCGGCGAGTCGGATGCGGCGTTTGAGCGAACACGCGAACGGATTGCCGGGCTCCCCATCAGTCATCTGCATGTATTCCCCTTTTCTCCGCGGCCGGGAACACCGGCAGCCGGATTTCCCGATCCAGTGCCGGGACATACAGCCAGCGGCCGTGCGCGCCTGCTGCGGGAGCTGGGCGCTGAAAAAACCCATGCGTTTGCAACACAGGCCCTGTCTGACGGCCCCCTGAAGGTCTTGTTTGAAAAAACACTCCAGCCAGACGGGCGCATCCGCGGAGTGTCCGATCATTATCTCACGGTATTTGCCCCAGGGGATCCCGGTCTGAAAAACCGGATTGTAAATGTGACGGGGATTTCGGTTGCCGCTGACGGATCCATAACGGGTAGGGTGACGAAAGGAAAATGCGACTAATCGCTTGAGATATAGGCATAAGCGCTGTGGTTGTGAATGGACTCGAAATTTTCAGCACTGACTTCAAACCAGTAGATATTCGGATCCTCCTTGATGGACACGGCCACGTCGCGGACAATATCTTCTACAAACTTGGGGTTGTTGTAGGCAGCTTCGGTGACGTATTTCTCATCGGTTCGTTTCAACACAGAATAGACTTCGCAGGACGCGGCGTTTTCCACCAGCCGTATCATGTCTTCGATCCAGATAAAGTGCTTAAACCGGGTCCGCAGCCGCACTTCTCCGCGCTGGTTGTGGGCCCCTTCCGCACTGATCTCCTTTGAACACGGGCAGACCGACGAAATGGGAACCACCACTTCAGAGATCAGGTCGACATGTCCGTTAGGGTCACAGGAGCCTTCGAAGATGCAGGTGTAGTCCATGAGCCCGGGGGATTTGCTGACCGGTGCTTCCTTGCGGATAAAGTAGGGAAATGAGACCTGGATGTGCGCTGAAACGGCATCCAGGTGATCTTTCATCTGAAACAGGATTTCAGACAGGGTTTTTAAAGAAACCTCTTCGGTCCGTATCACATGGAGCATTTCCACAAAGCGGCTCATGTGGGTGCCCTTGGTATCATGGGGCAGACCGACAGACATATTGATGTTGGCAATGGTGGACTGGGTGCCCTTTTCTCTGTCAAGCACCCGGATGGGATACCGCAGGTTCTTGATCCCCACCTTGTTGATGGGAATATTGCGATGGTCACGCTGTTTTTGGATATCAATCATCGTCTGTCTCGCAACCGGTTGTGCAGTCGCGGCCCAATCTCCGGAAATACCGCCTGAACAGACGGGTTATAACAGATAGTCGGATCGCACATGTTGCAGGGAATGAAAGATATTCCCTTTCACGTGCGGGCTTTTAGCATACAATTCGCTCAGCAGGGCCTTGATTTCCTGCCGTTTGGATCTCCCGGCAGACGGACAGGGATTTTCACATATGGGAAAAGCCTGCTGCCTTGAATACGTTTCTATAGCGGATTCATCGAGAAAAGCCAATGGCCGAATGACGGTGAGTGCCCCGTCAAACAAGGTCTGCGACGGCACCATGGTGCTGATGTGTCCGGCGTAGCAGAGGTTGAGAAAAAAGGTTTCGATGATGTCGTCCTTGTGATGCCCCAGTGCCAGCTTGTTGCATCCGGCATCGCGGCAATGTTCAAACAGGGCTTTCCGGCGGAGACGGGCACAGAGAAAACAGGCACTGGCCTGGTTTTCCGGACGGTGGGCCAGAATGCCGTGGTCTGTCCTGTGCACATGAAACGGGAGGCCTCTGGCGTCGCAGTGGGCTTTGAGCTGATCTGAGAAACCGCCCGGGAATCCGGGGTCGATATAAACGGGTTCCAACTGGTAATCAATGGGGGCGTATTCGCGACGAACCGCCAGCAGATCCAGGAGAGCGAGGCTGTCTTTTCCGCCAGAGAGACCCACGGCAACACGGTCGCCGTCGGCGAGCATATCATACTGGTGCATCGCCCTGCTCACAGCACGATGCACGTTTTTTATGAATCTGGAACGATGGGCCACGCGAAATCGATACAGCTTGTTTCTACGAACGCTGTTCTGCTTCTTCGGGCGGTACGATTGTAATTTTACCTGCGGCAATTTCCCGAAGAGAAGTAACCGCATCTTCATTTTTCGTCATGGTTACCAGGCGTTCGGATCCTTCACGAATCTGGCGTACACGCTTTGCAGCCATATGGACCAGTACGAACCGATTAGGGACTTTTTCAAGACAGTCTTGGATAGTTACACGGGCCAAAATCATCACTCCATCTGATGGTGTCAAGGTTTGCCGTCACACGGTGACCGGCAGTTAAAAACGCATGGGGGCAAGTTGCCAGATGCGGGCCTCTATACAATATCAATCAGCTCGTAGGCGCGCTTTCCGCCCGGAGCCTGCAGAATCACTTCATCACCGGGCCGTTTGCCCAGCATGGCCTGGCCCAGGGGGCTGTTGATGGAAATCCTGCCCTTGTCGATATCCGATTCTTCCTGGCCGACCAGCTGATAGGTCACTTCGTCACCCGTGTCAATATTCTCAAGAATGACCGTTGACGCAAATACCACCTTATCCTTGGGCAAAATTCCCGGATCAATCACATCGGCGCTTCCGAGCTTGTACTCAAGCTCATTGATACGGGCTTCGATGAATGCCTGACGTTCCTTTGCCGCATCATACTCGGCATTTTCAGAAAGATCTCCGTGGGCCCGCGCAACTTCAATGGCTTTGATGACATTCGGACGTTCCGTGCTTTTGAGGTGTTCCAGCTCTTTCTTGAGACTGTCGTACCCTTCCCGGGTAATGGGTGTTCGCTCCAAGTTAGGCTCCTAATTCCATTTCTTTTGCACTAAACAGCTAAAATTAAAAATGGATTGACGGTGAAACCGCATTCACCGTCAATCCTGGGTGTTTTATCTGGTGTCTGCCCTGAGACCGGCAACCTGAATCGTGTCCGGCATGTTCATAGCTCAAAGACTGCCAATATTCGATACCTTATCTGATTTTCTGAAAAACGGCAACAGGGTGATCGGCCCGGAGATGACGTAGATCACTGCCAGAACAAAAAATGCAGCGCAGGGGACCGCAGCAATGAAACTGACGATGAGAATCAAGAGCACCAGCATATTGAAACTCATCTTCTTAAACAGCTCGGGTTTCTTGAAACTCTGATACCGCACCGAGCTCACCATGAGAAACGAAACCATGTACATCATGGCAAGAAACAGATAGGTGGACACATGCGGGGTGAACTGGTAATTTTCGCAAAAGAGAACCGTGGCCGCGCAGATCCCGGCACCGGCCGGGATGGGGAGTCCCTGAAAGGTATCGCCGGTATCGCTTCCCGCCTGGGTATTGAAACGGGCCAGACGAAGCGCACCGCATGCCGTGTACAGAAATGCCGCCAGCCATCCCAGGCGTCCCATGGGCTGCAACACCCACATATAGACCAGCATCCCCGGTGCCACGCCAAACGAGATAAGATCTGCCAGTGAATCATATTCGATACCGAACTGACTGGTGGTGTTGGTGGCCCGTGCGACTTTTCCGTCCAGGTTGTCGAACACCGCCGCAATGAACAAGAACTGGGCCGCGGCAAAATAGTTTCCCTTGATCGTTGTAATGATGGACATGTACCCGAAAAAAAGATTGAGCGTGGTAAACAGATTGGGAAGAATATAAATCCCTTTTCTGAACTTCTCAGACGGATGGCTTTTCTGCTTTTTCATACACCCCCTCCCCTGTTTCAGTTCGCTTGAACGCCACCTTCAGACGAACCGGCTTCATCGGTCTGGCAAAGTGAAAATGTGCCCAGCACGGTGGCGCCTGCCTTTACTTTTTGGCCCATACAAATGGCGGGTTTGAAATCCGCCGGCAAGTAAAGATCGAGCCGTGATCCGAAGCAGATCATACCAAAACGGTTGCCCCGGGTTACCCGGTCACCGGGTTTGAGACCGCAGATAATGCGCCGGGCGATCAGGCCGGCGATCTGAACCACACCATACCGGATGCCGGTATCGGTTTGAAAGATCACCGCGTTTCGTTCGTTCTTGTCAGACGCTTTATCAAAGGCCGCATTGACAAAGGAACCGGCGTGATAGACGATATCCTCAACCACACCGGATGCGGGAATCCGGTTCACATGCACATTGAATACAGACATAAAGACACTGATCTTAACCGCAGGGCCGCCGGTTACCGGATTGTCCGCAACCGTTTCGCTGACAATGATTTTTCCGTCAGCCGGCGATACCAGCAAGCCGGGTTCCGACGGAATCAGCCGATCCGGATCCCTGAAGAAATACGCAGTGAACGCGGCAAACACGAGGCCGATCACAGCGAGCGGTTTCCATCCGAGGAGGGCTGCGGTGAGGGTGACAAACACCGCTGCAGCGATAAATCCGTAACCCGGTTTGGCGATCGGAAACGCGGACTGACGGGTGGTGTCATACCACGGGTTTGACGTCTGCATTGATTTAAATTCCATAAAAAAAAGAACGTCCCGGAACGCTGTTTTCCGAAACGTTTTATTCATTCGCGTCTGAACCGCAGCGCCGTGAAGCGGTTCTTCTATGGCCACTTGTATTCTCTTTATCAGACCCCATGCGCGCTGTCAACACTCTCGGATTCAAGGCAGGGCCGCAGCGGCGAGGTCTCGATTCAGCTCCGCATCGGATTTACGCACATACGCGGGGAGCAGGGCTGCCGGATCCCCCTTATCCCCTTGCTGCAACTGCCGGATTCCCATACGGCCGACTTCTTCCATGGAGAGCCGATTCATGACCGGTGAGGGGATGACTGCATCCGGGCCCCAGACATGGGTAATCATTTCTTTGTACAAGACGGCCCCGCTGCCGACACACAGGTACGGTGCATCCATGGATGCCAGCAAGGCCTCGGGCCGGATGGAGACCGGAGCGCTCTCAGGAATCAGCCAGCCGCCCGCATCTGCCGTATAGGGGCAGGCGAACACCTGCTGCTTTCGGGCATCGATCATGGGCAGCAACCGGGAGGAAAGTCCCGCGTACATCACAGCCAGGGCATCCAGGCTTGATACCCCCACAAGGGGAAGCCCGGTTGCCACGGCAATACCTTTCAGGGTGCTGATACCGATGCGAAGGCCGGTAAAACTGCCCGGACCTCGAACCGATACCAGTCCGGAAAGATCCATCATTTCCAGACCCGCCCCTTCAAGAAGGGTAAGCATCCCCTTCATGAGGTGTTTTGAATGGGTAGCGCCGCGGGCAAGCAAAGACTCGGCGATCACGCCTTCGGTTGCGTCCACAACCGCCATGCCGGAAAGATGCGCCGTTGTATCCACAGCCAGTACGCGCATCAATCAGGCCTTTTCACCCGCTTCCGGATCATCCGCTGCACCGTTTTTTTCAGAAGCGGCGGGCGGCACGTCAAAGACACCATCAATGGTCAGCTCGAGGGCTTCCTCGATGGTTCTGACCGCGACAAAGGTAAGCCGGTCCTTGACATTTTCCGGGATTTCCACCAAGTCCTTTTCGTTCTTGACCGGAATGATCACCGTTTCAATGCCTCCGCGGAGGGCACCCAGGGCCTTTTCCTTGAGACCGCCGATGGGCAGCACCCGACCGCGAAGGGTGATTTCTCCGGTCATGGCCACATCGTTGCGCACGGGTTTTTGCGTCAGGGTGGAAAGCAGTGCCGTGGTAATGGCAATGCCTGCGGACGGCCCGTCTTTTGGAATGGCACCGGCCGGCACATGAATATGGATATCGGAATTTTCAAACAGTTTTTCATCCACGCCAAACCGCTTGGCATTGGCGCGGATGTAGGTCTGGGATGCCCGCGCGGATTCCTGCATAACCTCGCCGATCTGGCCGGTGATGATCATTTCCCCTTTGCCGGGAATGAGCGACGCTTCCACATATAAGACCTCACCCCCCGTATAGGTCCAGGCCAGACCGGTGGAGAGACCGACCTGGCTTTCTTCCTTGTCCAGCTCCGGCAGATATTGGGGCGGACCCAGGAATGTATGGAGATTCGCTTCGGTAAGGGTCTCTTTTTTCTTACTGCCTTCAGCCCGCTTGCGCGCCACCTTGCGGCAGACTTTTCCGATCTCCCGCTCCAGATTCCGGAGCCCGGACTCGGATGTATAGGCATCGATCATCCGATCCACGGCTTCCGCGTTGAACGCGATATGACGTTTGGTCAGACCGTTCTCCTTAATCTGGCGGGGAATCAGATACTGATCGGCAATCGCCGCCTTTTCCTCCTGGGTATAGCCGGACAGCTGGATGACCTCCATCCGGTCCAGCAGCGCCGACGGGATGGTGTCTGTGGCATTGGCTGTCAGGATGAACATGACCCGGGACAGATCAAAGGGAAGGTTCAGGTAGTGATCACTGAATGCATTGTTCTGTTCCGGATCCAGGGCCTCGAGGAGTGCCGACGAGGGATCGCCCCGAAAATCCGCACCGATCTTGTCGATCTCATCCATCATGAAAACCGGGTTCCGTGTGCCGGCGTTTTTGACCCCCTGGATGATCCGGCCTGGCAGGGCACCGATATAGGTCCGGCGATGTCCGCGGATCTCCGCCTCGTCACGGATGCCCCCCAGGGAGATCCGGATAAATTTTCGTTTCATGGCTTTGGCGATGGACCGTCCCAGAGAGGTTTTTCCCACCCCCGGGGGGCCCACAAAACAAAGAATCGGGCCTTTCATATCCGGGTTGAGCTTGCGCACGCTCAGATATTCGAGGATCCGGTCTTTCACTTTTTCCAGCCCATAATGTTCGGTATCCAGTACCTTTTTGGCCCGGGCAATATCCAGCATATCCCGGGACATCCGGCTCCAGGGCAGCTCCACCAGCCAATCCAGGTAGGTACGGACAATCCCGGCCTCGGAAGAATCCGCGTGCATCTGTTCGAGGCGTTTGAGCTGCCGCAGGGCCTCTTCATTGGCAACCCCCGGCATCCTGGCCTTTTTGATCCGGGCCTGATATTCTTCAATTTCAGCCATCTTTTCATCGGTCTCACCCAGCTCCCGATGAATGGCCCGTACCTGCTCGCGCAGGAAGTAATCTTTCTGATTCTTGGTAATTTCGTTGCGCACATTGCTCTGGATGCGGGCCTGGATTGTGGACAGTTCCACTTCACGGGACAAAAAATCATTCACGATTTTAAGCCGTTCCACAATATCCGTGGTTTCCAGCAATACCTGGGCTTCTTCCACCTTGAGCTTCAGATTAGACGCCACAAGATCGGCAAGTTTCCCTGGATCGTCAATACTTTCCAGAACAGCCGATACATCCGCGTTAAACTCTCCGCGAAGGGCGAGAATTTTTTCACTGTGCTCTCTCACATTTCGCATCAGGGCTTCGACTTCCATATCCATGACATTCAGCACCTGATCTTCAATCACCTCGATACGGACCCGGTAGAATTTTTTCCGTTCCAGGTAATCGACAATGCGCCCTTTCGCCACCCCCTGTACCAGGGCCTTCAACCGGCCGTCCGGGAGTTTGAGCATCCGTAATATCTTACCGACCGTTCCCACGGTGTTGATGTCATCCACCCGGGGGTTTTCAATATCCGGGTTCATCTGGGTAGCCAAAAAGACAAACTGGTCATGCTCGACCGCATGCTCCATGGCCTGAACCGACTTCTCCCGACCGACAAACAGCGGCAGCAGCATATCGGTAAACACCACGATATCCCGGACCGGCATCAAGGCCAGTTCTGTGGGAATCTCAACTTTGGTGTTTTCATCTTCAATCACATTAATGAGGTCGTCTTTATCGGATTCTGCCATGTATACTCCCATGTGCGCACAAGTACCGTCCGCCGCCGCGCGGCTTCTGGCGAGACATAAAAAACATCTATTTCAAACGGTTGTTCCACGCTCTTTCACGCGCTGTACCCCGTACACGACCCGGACAACGCGAAAGAATCCAGTAATAATACCACATCGCATCAACATAAGACAGGATATTATCTTGTCTACCGATCAAATTATTTTTGACGAACCTCTTTTCAAGCTGCCGCAATGTGCGCTATACGTTTCATCATGATACCTGATCCTTATTGCACACTGTCTGTCCTTGTTTTTGCCGTGGGCCTCTGCATCGGCAGTTTCCTCAATGTCTGCATCTACCGCATACCCGAAAGTGTCTCCGTGGTTTTTCCACCATCCGCCTGTCCGGCATGCCATGCACCCATCCGGTGGTATGACAATATTCCGGTGCTGAGTTACCTGGTCCTCAGGGCCCGGTGCCGGCGCTGCCAGACCGCTATTCCCCTGCGATACCCCCTGATTGAGCTCCTGACCGGTCTGTCCGCGCTGGCGGCTTATTTCACCTGGGGGCCCGGGATTTCCCTGCTGGTCTATTTCACCTTTATCGCGGTCATGATCCTGATCACCTTTATTGATATTGATCATCAGATCATCCCCAATGCCATTTCCCTGCCCGGCATACCGATTTTCTATGCAGCCGCGTTTCTGGTGCCCGGCGCGGGGTGGGATGAACGGCTGATCGGCATCCTCATCGGTGGGGGCAGTCTGTGGACCGTGAATGTCATCTATCGGCTCGTCAAACGGATGGACGGGATGGGTGGCGGAGATGTCAAACTGCTTGCGCTCATCGGCGGCTTTATCGGGTGGCAGGGGGTTTTTTTCACCATTTTCATCTCGTCGGCTGCGGGCAGTCTGATCGGCCTGTTCATCATGTGCCTGCGCCGAAAGTCACTGACATTTGCCATTCCCTTTGGCCCGTTTCTGGCCTTGGGCGGGGTGCTCTACATTTTTTTCGGTTCCGAGCTCATCAACTGGTATCTGCACCTGGGCTACTGAGCGCTTCAGACGCCGGGTCCTCGCCTGGAGACCGGACGGTTTAGCGCCCCTGACGAACTGTGGATCGAACAACCAGAAACACATGCCGGGCTTTTTGCCGGCCCAGTGCCCTGATAAATTGATACACAACGGCATTGTCAAAAAGAATGTTCTCTTTGATCTCGATCAGCTGATTTTTTTGTCATATGGCCGCTAGGTGATTGATGTATCGTATTCATGCATGGTAATAGGCTTTATACCATTCCACAAAGGCCTTGATACCGGTCTTCACGTCGGTTTCCGGTTTAAACCCGGTGATGGCAAACAGGTCGTTTACATCAGCAAAGGTTGCCGGAACATCTCCTGGCTGCAGGGGCAGATACGTCTTGGTTGCCGTTTTTCCCGTGGCCGCCTCAATGGCGGCAATGAAATCCATCAGACGTACGGGTTGGTTGTTGCCGATATTGTAGATCCGATACGGCACGTTCGACGATCCGGGATCCGGTCTGTCCCCTGACCAGTCCGGGTTGGGTTCCGGTATGATCTGTGTGATCCGTGCCACCCCTTCGATGATATCATCGATATAGGTGAAATCCCGCATCATCTCCCCATGATTGAAGACGTTAACAGGCTGGTTTTCGTAAATCGCGCGGGTAAAAAGGTAGAGGGCCATGTCCGGGCGGCCCCAGGGACCATATACGGTAAAAAAGCGGAGCCCGGTGGTGGGAATGTTGTAAAGATAGCTGTAGGTATGCGCCATGAGCTCGTTGCTTTTCTTGCTTGCCGCATACAGGCTGACCGGATGGTCCACGTTATGGTGTACGGAAAACGGCAGGGTGGTATTCAGCCCGTACACCGAACTGCTCGATGCATAGACCAAATGCGGCACACGGGTATGGCGGCAGCCCTCAAGCAGATTGACAAAGCCGACGATATTGGTATCAACATAAGCGTGAGGATTTTCAAGGCTATACCGGACACCGGCCTGGGCCGCCAGGTTAATGACCCGGTCAAAGACATGATCTGAAAAGAGCCGTTCCATTGCCGGCCGGTCTGCCAGGTCGATTTTCTGAAAGGAAAACCGGTCATCGGCTTCAAGCTGGCTGAGACGGTCTTTTTTCAGCTGCACATCGTAATAATCATTCAGGTTGTCAATCCCGATCACGTTATGCCCGTCCGCCATCAGCCTGCGACTCAGATGATAACCGATGAATCCCGCTGCACCTGTCACAAGTATTTGCATCGTGTGCCTCTTCTCTTTTCTACAACCGATCCGTTTGAAAAAAGACCGGATGCCAGACTACGACCGGTTTACCCGGCCACCTTCACCGGCTCAGGTATACGGGCGGAAGCCCTCCGGCGGCAAATGCCCGGTATACGATTGATACAAGGCCCGTGCTGTCGCTTCCATGGCCGAGCTGTATTCAATCCCGGTTCTGTCCGTCGGCCAAGTGACCCCGTCCACCGCTGCCAGCACCGTCACCCACTGGTCCATGGAAAGGGCGATGAAGCTCAACAGTTCCTGTTCCATTTCAAGCGCCTGTTTCTCAATCCCGTCCCGGGTGACAAGCAGACCGGAGATATCCAGATCCATCTGAAGATCGTTGACCGTATCGATCAGGTCTTCGAGGCCTTCGTATTCGTAACGGACCAGCATGGACAGTGCCCGCACACAGGTTTCAACCGGTGTTCTGCCCACTCGGTCCGGAGAAAACAAATAGTTGAATTCTCCATGTACCGGCAGATCGACAAACTGACCGCGGAAAGCGCCTCTGAAGAGCCAGTTTTCCGTATACTGTTCGATCTGGGCCACTGACCAGACCGTTTTTTTCGGTTTGAGAAACAGCCAGATAATCTTGTTGACTTCAATCAGACAGTCCCGCACAGAGGTATAGGAATAGTCCAGAAACTTCCGATCCGCTTTGTACACATCAATTCCGGATAGGGATTGATGCGTCAGGGTGATATGGATCAGGGTTTCCTCGAGAGTCGGGTCTGCGATCACCAGGATAAACAGATCCTCTGGCGGGGTGTCATCCCAGAAAAAAAGAGACGACGTGGTTTCCACCGTATCGCGATAGGCGCTCGGCGTCAGCAGAATCGCGCTCGTGTCCGGGGGCAGATCAATCTGCTCATATAGCTGTACCAGCTCGTCATACTCCTCGTCTTCCGCCTGAAGCGTCAGAAACCGGCCCGGAATCTGCTCGGTAAGAGATTCTGCCGAATAGAGCAGCCCCCTAAGGGCCTGAACCACCTGTTTTTCTTCAGCAGGGTCCATAAACGCTGAAAAATCATCATCATCAAACAGGTCACCGGATTCAGTCATCTGCGGACTCCGTCCATAATGGGATAAAGCCTAGGCGTGTGCTGTCGGTTGTAAACGCACGCCGACACTACACGAAATCATGAAGCCATACACAAACATATTTTTAGACGGATTCCAAGATCAAAATGCGTCTGAGTGTATCAGGTCCTTGCCACGACAAGCATCCCAATCTCCTTTTATTCTGTAAAAAGGGTTGCACAAACGGCCTAAATCAGGTCATGCTAAAACAGAACTGATGGGATGGGCTGGTTTTCAAAAGCAGATACGGACGGCCGCAGTTCCGATTTTCGAAGCCGTCACCGACAAATCTAAAAACACTATAAATGGTAATTATATGAATTGTTTATTTAGAATCGTTCATCCGGCTGTGGCCCTGTTTCTGTCTGCGTGCATGGTTTCGGGTGCAGCCGCATACACGTTTACCTTTGCTCCGGAAAATGGCAGCCGATATATCCAGACATATACCATGGAACGGATAAAGCATATCGGCTCAACCCCACCCCAGACCGACACGGCCTATTCTGAAACCCGCATGGACGTTGAAAAAAACGGTACCGGCTGGGCCATCCACGCGACACCGCTGAAATCACGCCTGACCCGGAACGGAAAACCGCTCAACAACCCGATCAGCGAGCTCCTGTCTCAACAAACGAAAACCTATCATCTGGATACAGACGGCCGTATTTACGACCTCACAGGATTTGAAACCCTTCCCTATGCCATCAACGAAAAGCTGCCGCCTCAGGTGGCCGCAAAAATCGCCGGCATTCTGGATCCGGAAACCCAGAAGCAAAAAGGGATGGCAAACTGGAACGCAAAAACCGGCGCGCTTATCGGGCGCAGTGTCAGTGACAATGACACCTGGCAGCAGTCCGTATCCGAAACCCTTGCCAATGGCAAAAAGCTGACCTATACCCTTGTCACCCGGTTTAAACCGGCCGATGGCTGCGGATCCGACTCCTGCCTTGAAATTGAGCAGACCTACGACAGCCATAGCGATGCCGACACTCAAGAAAAAGCCGCGCTGGCCCTTCCCAACCTCACCCAGGACAATGCCTATGTAAGCGGGCATGTGACCCGGATCATCGATCCCCTGACTCTGAATCTCTATGCGGAAACCATCAAGCGGACCACCTGGATGGTGATGACCCTCCCGAATCAGGGCCGGGTTCCGGTAAAAACGGTCGAAACCCATACGTATACATACGACTATCTGCGCTGACACCCTGAGCGGTGATATCAACCGCCCGTTTTGCATCTGCAATACGAGCTAACACTGCGGTTACCGAAACAAATCATTCAGCGGTTCAGCCTCGCCTCTGCCACTGCCTTTGTCCAGTCACCGCCGGTACGTTTTGCCAGCAGAATCCGGTCTGTAAGGAGCGTATAGGAAGCACTCAACAGGGTTGACGTGACGGTATTGACAGCCTGTTCTGCGGCCAGCAGGTCCGAATAGGTGCTGAGCCCCATCTCATAGCGTCGCGCTGTGAGCCGATAATCCTTTTGGGCTGTTTCCAGTTGAGATTCGCGCAGGGCCACTACCGCCTCACTGCGTTCATTCTGTGAAAGGGCATCAGCGATCTCCTGAAATGCGGTGAGAACGCTCTCCTGCCAGGCAGCCACCTGGGAACGATACATTGATGCCCGCTGCTGTACAGCTGATTTCCGCTGTCCCCAGTCCAGCACCGGCCCGGTAATGCCCGCGCCCAGGTTCCAGACCATGCCGTCAAGGGTAGGGCCGGCACTTTGGGTCCAGTTGTGTCCAATGCCACCGGTCAGGCGGAAACGAGGAAACCTTTCTGCAACAGCGGCCGCCACATTCCGGTCTGCAGACTGAATCCGAAAAAACGCAGCCCGGATATCCGGACGCTGATAGACAATCTCAGAGGGGAGCCCGCCTGGCATAAGCAGCGGCACGTCTGGCAGCGGATCCGGGTCAGATACCGTGCTGGATTCCGGCCATTCCCCGGTCAGTACCTGCAGCGCATGCTGCACGATCCGGCGATCCGACACGATACCGGGCAGCGCAGCCTTAGCTGTGACCAGTGAAGATTCCGCCGCCAGCACATCTGACAGTTCAGACAGGCCTGTTTCATACCGTCGCCGCAGGGCATCCCGCTGGTTTTTGGCGATAACCACCTGGTTACGGGTCAGTTCTTCAAGCCGGCTCAGGTAGAGACACTGCATGTACAGCTGCACAACCTCGCCGGCCAGTGTCATATAGAGGGTTTGCAGATCATATTCCCCTGCCTGCGCCAAATAGGCGGCACTCGCTTCACTGGCATGGATCCGTCCCCAGAAACCCACCTCGTATGCGGCAGACAACCCGACGCTGGCGACAGTTGAAAACGCGCCTGTCAGGCTCCGGTTTCTTCGCGCATCCGCACTAGCCTCAAGCCCGGGAAGCCGTGCCGCTTTTTGCTGTTGAAGTACTTCCCTGGCCTGAACCACCTTTTCCACGGCCTGCACGATTGACAGATTCTTCTGCAGGGCAGATGCCACAACCGCGTTCAGTCGCGGGTCGTCAAACACCGTCCACCACGGGTGATCCAACGGCAGATACACAGGGGTTCCAGCCACATCAAAGGCGTCCGGCATGGGGGTCGCCATTTCCGGAGAGGGCAAGTCCGGCATGGCGCAGGCGGAACCGATCATCACCAGGCATACGATCATCAGAAACTGTTTCACCTTCCCTCCATTCCCCTGACCAGAAACCGGATCAGGTGTTCCGTCATCTGATCCAAATCCGGCCGATACCGGCCTTCGCTTAACAGGCAGTCGTTCTGATGCGTTTCTGAAATATAGTGAATGGCATGGAGCACGCTTCCGATACAAAAAACCATCCGAACAGACACCGCTTGGGGGTTCACCTGGGGCATGGATTTTTGAAACGCGTCTGAAAACCGCACAATGACCGTTTCCATTAGGGTGTGAAAAATCTGTTTGAGTTTTTTGTCCGGATCTGTCGCCACACGGGCGGCCAAAAGATGAAACCTGCCGGCTGCGTCATTTTTTGCCAGATGCGCCACCATGGGCTGAACCAACGCCCGGATCAAGGCCTCCACATCCGGCATCCGCCCTTCCTGATCCGCACTTGCCAGTTCACGGTCGAGCATGTCCAGACGTTCCCGGTTCAGCGGATTGACCCGGCGTGCAACCACCGCCTTGAGGAGTTTTTCCTTTGAACCGAAATGATAATTGATGGCCGCCGTGTTCACCCCCGCCAGTTCCGTGATGTGGCGCACACCTGTTGTGTGAAATCCATTTTCAATAAACAGGGATTCCGCCGCATCAAGTATCTGCTGTTTGGTATCTTTCGAGGACATGATTTCTCCTGTACCCGTGTCAATCAAACATATGGTTAAAACACACCATGCCCCCTGGGGGAACCCATGTCAAGTTTTTTAAAACATATGTTTTAATCAACCGATTGTTTTATGAAAAATCAGCAGTACCCGCAATCGGCCAGTGCATCGGAAATAAGGGGGACACACGGGTGATCCGGATCGGTTCCGGCATCTGACCGGGAGGCGTCCACCCCCTTTTGCCGGTAGGGTGCGGGTATCAGGCAGCTGTCGGTTCCCGAGCGCATGGCAGGGTCATAGGCGACGCCGAGAAAATCGCACACCCCCCTAAGCGCCTGTTCGGGTGATGTGACAAGGGTTTCAAATCTCATACAATGAACCTGGGGACGATTGCGTAAAAACCGATAGACACGCACAGCATATTGCCAGTGTTTACAGGCCTGCTCAAGAGATTGTCCGGTCCGGGCGAGCTTTGAGCGTACACAGGCGCGCCCGTCTCTCAGCAGATAGATCACCGGTATATTTGAAAGGCGCTCATTGAAAAAATACGCCAGCACATCAACGGCAGGCTGATGGTAGAGATTATGACGATTCAGCCCGGCAATCTGCTCTGTGGTGATCTTGTTTCCCCACCGGGATACGTCAGACTTGGCCGATGCCTCGGCACACATGGAACAGAAGGCATTCACCCGATCTGCGAGCAGGGTTTCCGGGTGTTCCGGGATGGCTTTGCCCCGCAGCCCGTCTGTTCCGCCCACTTCAAAGCCCACCGCCATCTCAGGATGGGCGTCAACAAGGCCGGCCAGCAGACTGGTGCCGCTGCGTCCGGCACCGACAATTAAAAAATCAAGTCCAGGATCCATTGTTCAAGTCCCCCGTCCCCCGTTTCCATGCCATGCCAAACCGGTTCAGGCAATCATGAACCGGATGATAATAAGGACCAGTACGCGGCCGTATCCAGCATCCGGTTGGCATAGCCCCATTCGTTGTCAAACCAGGCCATGACCGTCACCAGATTACCTTCTGCAACGGCAGTCTGAATCCCGTCCACCACGGTGGATCTGGCATCATGGTTGTAGTCTCCGGATACAAGCGGTTCCATGGTAAAACCCATGATACCGGAAAGATGGGATTCGGCAGCAGCTTTGAGCGCTGCATTCACCTGACAGGCATCGGTTTTTCGCTTTACCCGCGCCGTCAGCTGCATCAGGGAGACATTCGGGGTCGGCACCCGGACAGCCACGGCCCGAAAGCGGCCTGCCACACTGGGGAGCAGTCGGTCAATGCCTTTTGCAAGGGCAGTTGTAACCGGAATAATAGATGCCCCGGCACTTCGGCTTCGCCGAAGATCCGGGTGATGGTACCCATCAATAACCGGCTGATCATTCATCATGGAATGGATGGTCGTGATGACGCCGGATAAAATGCCAATCTCTTCATCCAGGACCTTTATGACATGGGTAATGCAATTCGTGGTACAGGATGCGCTGGAGATAATGCGCGCGTCCTCGGTGAGCGTGTGATGATTCAGTCCGTACACAATGGTGGCGTCCACTTCCCGGTCGGCCGGGCACGAAAACATCACGCGCCGGGCACCTGCCCGACAATGCACTTCAGCTTCGCACCGTTTGGTCAGGGTGCCGCTGCATTCAAGAACCAAGTCTACATGCTGTTGTCGCCAGTTCAGCTGAGAGAGGTCTGTTTCGCACGAAACCGCGATGGTATCGTCATTGACACGCAATTGACCCCGGTCCAGAGAAACCGTCCCTGGAAAACGGCCGTGCGTTGAGTCATACCGGGTCAGATGGAGAACCGTCTCCAGATGTGCGGGTTCATTGATGGCCACCACCTGCATGGTTTCTCTATGGCCAGATTCATACAATGCCCGGAGGACACATCGGCCGATACGACCGTATCCGTTGATAGCAACCCGTAACCCCATGTCAGCGCGTTCCTTTCTCTGAGAGATCAGACCAGAGAAAACACCATGTTGGCATGGGGGGGCGGGCCGTGGATGATGGTTTCTTCATTGAGAACCCTGTCAGGATCCCGATACCCATTGAGCAGAAACACCGGCGAGTCAAACGCTTGCTTATCCTTGAGTTCAGCGGTTCTCAAGGCATGACTTGATGCATGACAGGTTCGTTCACCCAGCACAATGCCGTTGGGAAAGGGCCGGGTCAGGCTTTGCAGACGAAACAGGGTATTTACGGAATCACCGATCACCGTATAATCCATTTTCCGGTCAAATCCGATATTTCCCACCACCACTTCTCCGGTGTGCATGCTGATGCCGATGGTCAGCTCGATATTCATTTCGGCTCTCAGGTGAATATTCAACGCCGGCATGGCTTCTTGCATTTCCAGTGCCGCGCGGATCGCATTATCCGCATCCCGGGTGGTGGTGACCGGTGCTCCGAAGATGGCCAGGAATCCGTCTCCCAGATACTTATCCACGATCCCCTGATTTCGAAACACAATATCCCCCATTTCGGAGAAAAAACGGTTTAACAGGGCAACGGTCCGCTGCGGTCCCAGGGATTTTGATAAGTCGGTAAATCCCCGAATATCGACATTGATCAGGGTCAGCGTCCGTATTTCATCAATCTGCTGATATTTCTTTACAGGCCGGGAGCTGATCTGTTCCACAACCTCTTTGGGGACAAACTTCTGAAACATCTGCCGAATAGTGCGCTCCCGTTTGGCCATGGCCAGTGTTTTTTTGTACAGACGCGCGTTTTCGATGGCAATACTGACCGATGCGGCGATGGACTGCAGAATATCCTTGTCCTTGGTCGTGAACGCCCCGTCCTTCTTGTTGATGACTTCCAGCACACCAATGACCCCTCCCTTGGATATCATGGGCACGCACAGGATCGACTGGGACGTAAATCCGAGTTTTTTGTCGATCTCATTGAAAAAATTCGGTGAACTGGCCACATCATTATCCAGAATCGATTGACCGGTGGATGCCACGGTTCCGGCAATGCCCTGACCCAGGCGCAGTTTCATCGAACGCAGCTGCGCGACCGGTGTATCAAAGGAGACAGCAAACTCCAGATGATTCCCTTTAAGGAGCAGGAGGGACCCGGCTTCCGCATCGATGATCCCCCGGATCATATCCATGGTGTAGGAAAGCACCTTGTTCATGTCAAAGGTGGACGAGGCAAGTGCCCGTCCGATCTGCCGCAACGCTTCAAGCTCATGGTCCCGCTGATCCACATAGGCAAACAGCCGGGCACGTTCAATGGATAAAGAAAGTCCATTGGTGATCCAGCCGATGATTTTCCGGGCATCCTGAAGCACCGCAAGGTCGCTGGCCCCCATCACCAACAATCCCTTTTCACCGCCACCAATATGAATGGGCGCCATCAGGCAGGCCGAACACTTATGGCCGGTAAAGATCCGCTGCTCCACATCACCTTTCAGATGCTGGATCTGCTTGATCAGAACCGGCGAGGTCTGGCGGAGAATCTTTTCCATGGTGGAACCGACAATGGAATGACGCAGCCCCACCTGAAGGTCTGAGGTGCCGTTTACCCAGAAATCCTTGATCGCCAGGGTTTCCGGAAATTGCGGGTCAGCGGTATAGAGAATGGCAAGATCAAAGCCAATCTGCTTTTGAAGATCAGATAGCACCGCATGTATCCGCTCCGCTCCGCGAAAACTGGAATGGATCAGATGATCCTGGATTTCCTGAAAACGATTTTCCACTTCCCTGAGCGACAATTCGATCTGCCGCAAGGCGTTCTGGCTGGGTGTCTGCTTCGGCGCCGAGTCCGCCTGCGGGTTGAGCACCCTGGACCTGCAGAACGCATTCTCAATCCGATTCACACGGTCAAAGATGCGCCGTAACATGACAAATCCGATCAGGGCGCAGAAAACCCCACCCACAATGAAATACGGCATTGTCTGATCGGACAAAAGATCGTATCGTATCCCAAAAAACAGAAACGCAATGGCCGGGGGAAAAAAGCATAACGAAAAAACGATCACCAACCGATAAAAAAGTGTCTGGCGGGTCAACGGAGGGATGTTCAGCTTGACATGCCTATCCTCATCTGCATCTAAAGCAGCGTTCTCGCGGACCTGTATATCTGTCATTCCCCCTCCACACATCACAAAAACCCATCTGTAATCAGAGTTAGTGTAGCTGTCCTACCCTGTCAAGAAATATTGATTCTCACTTTCTTGCCAAGGCGTATGGGATCCTGCGGTCTGATGATTCGGTCGATCACCTTTTTGTCAGATGGGTCAGCGCGTTTTCAATATCAGGATAGTTAAATGAAAAGCCATTTTCAATCAACACATCCGGCGTTCCCCGCTGACTGGCCAGCAGGCTGGCCCCGAACTCACCGAGCACCCACCGCATGAGAAAACCAGGGGCGGGGAAAAAAGCCGGCCGCCTGAGCGACCGGCCCAATACGTTTGCAAACGTCTTTTGTCGGCAGGGGTGTTCCGATACCAGGTTTACAGGCCCGTGGATCGCCTCCGATTCGATAAGGAAAACCACCGACCGCACCAGGTCATCCATGTGGATCCAGGGGAACCATTGATTCCCGGAGCCAAGCGGTCCGCCGACCCCGCATTTGAATGCCGGCAGCAGCGTCTTAAGCGCTCCACCGCCTTCACCAAGCACCACACCGAAACGGGTACAGACAACCCGTGTCCCGAAGGCGGTCGCGGCCATGGCCGCAGCTTCCCAGTCAACACACACCCGGGCCAGAAAATCGGACCCCGGCGGTTCGAGTTCCGCGAGCAGGTCATCGTTCCGGTGACCGTAATACCCCATGGCAGATGTATGAATCAGAACAGAGACACCGGCCCCTTTCAATGCATCCACGAGATGACGTGTGGTCAGTATCCGGCTGTCACGGATCTGCTGTTTGCAAGTGGATGTCCAGTAAGAAAAAATCGATCGGCCAGCCAAATTGATCACGGCATCGGGCTGAAATGATCTGAGCGTCTCCTGCCAGGATCCAGGTCCGGTGGTGTCGGCCTGAACAAACCGGTTGTTCTGGGAAAGGATGGCCCCCGGAGCTGGCGGAAACAGATCCACACCCATCAGATCCCAACCGAGGTCCAGCAGTTTTTGCTGCATATGCCGTCCCACAAACCCTGAAGAACCGATAATGACGGCTTTCATATGAAACTCCTTTCATGTCATCCCGCGTTGATGGCGTCAGCTCGCCCTGTCTGCCATGTGAAAGAAATCTTACAGTTCACCCCGGTTTCAGGGCATTTCAGCGGGCTGTCCTGTGCCGCCCTTCCTGTTTCAATGCTGCCAACACAGCCCCTGTTTTTTTTCGCGTCGTTTCCAGATCCCCTTGATTATCAATCACATGGGTGGCATGGTGTTTTTTTTCATCAATGGGCATCTGGGATCTCACCCGGGCGATTGCTTCCGCTTGGGAAAATCCGTTGCGCGCCATCAGCCGCTGCAGCTGCACCTCCATGGGTATATAGACCAGAATCACCGCATCGAACGTCTCGACCCTCCCTGTTTCAACAAGCAGCGGTATATCGTGAATAATGACGGCATCCGGATGAACGGCCTGAATCTCTGCATGCTGCGTATCCATGGTTTGAAACACCAGCGGATGGGTGATGGCATCGAGCACGGCTTTTTCATCCGGATCATTAAAAATGATATCCCCCAGCGTTTGCCGATCCAGACGCTGATCCGGCAGAAGCACATGGGTACCAAAATGAGCGACAATGGCTCTCCAGGCCGGTTTACCCGGTTGCATCAATTCGTGGGCAATGATATCTGCGTCGATAATCTGTGCGCCAGCTTCAGCCATAAAACCGGCTACAGTCGATTTACCGGTTGCAATCCCTCCCGTGAGGGCAATCCGTTTCTGCGTCATCACTTTTTAGGTACTCATCATGCATCCGAAGAGACGATCCGCACGTCCCGCTGGGGAAATGGGAGGGTAATTCCCTCTGCTTTGAGTTTCCGGTAGATGTCAAGATTCACGGCATAAAGGGTATTAAAGTATTCCTTTGTGGGTACCCAGTACCGCATACCGACGGTGATGGCGGAATCCCCGTATGCTTCGATCCCTATCTGCGGGGCGGGTTCATCCGGGACGCCGGCCGTTTCAGATAAAATCGATTGAATGATACGAATCGCCACTTCCGGGTCATCATCGTAGGAAATACCGACCGTTGCTTCGACGACCTTGTAATCAAAAGAGTTGGTCAGAATTTCACCGACAATCTGCTTATTGGGAATCGTGATTTCCTCGCCATCTTCAGTGGACAGCATCGTGGCTGACAGCGCAACCTCTTCAACAACGCCGCTGACCCCCAACAACGTGATCGTATCCCCGACTTTAAACGGCCGCGTCAAGATAATCGCCAGGCCTGCGCCGTAATTGGACAGTGGTCCCTGAAGTGCAAAACTGGCCCCAAACGCGACCGCACCCAAGGCGGCGATGAGCGGGGCAACGGAGATGCCAAATTTTCCCAGTGCCATGATCAATACAAATATGAGAATCACCAGCCTGGAAAGCCGCCCGAGAAACAACGACAGGGTAATGTCCACATTCTTTTTTTCACACAACCGGATCACCAATCGGGAAACCCATCCTGCCACATAAAACCCGATACCAAGGATGATCAATGCGCCCAGAATCTGAAAGCTGTAGCGTACGCAAAAATCAATCACCAGAGAAACGACTTTCTGAATCTGCGTCAGTTCTTCCATGTGTCCTCTCGCTCCATTGTTGAGGGGTAGGGTTCTCGCTGCGAGCTGTTCCTGCAGGGGGAACCGAAAGGTAATCCCGCATTTATCTGTCAGTTTTTATAGTTATGCCACATGAGACCAACATAGGCAATCCAAAGCCCGATACCTGTGCCGTCAAAAAGAACCCGCCGGCTGTCTGCAACTACCAGTTCAGAAAGAAGATTCAGATAACATGACGGGAAACACGCCCGTTGAGCGGATTTTTCAAGTTGGGCGATGCGATCGATTGTTTTTTCATCCCTGCACTGCTATTTATTTTTTATGAATCCGATACCCGGCTATATTCTCTCCCGAGACCAAACAGACAGCCCGAACACCTGTCAGCTGCGATACGGAGGCATCAGTGAATCCGGTCCGTTTATCATCACGGTCACGAATCATCGCCCACTTTTTTTCATCCACCGGCAGACGGCATTGCCAGCGCCATCATTTCATAGCGAACGCCGCCCGGTTGAGCTGACGGATTTTTTCAACATACCCGTTGACGCACTCTACTTTCAGACACTCGCGCACTACTATAAGGCCCGGCAACTGTATGAACGCCTGAATATCCGGACCTTTGAAGCAGATGTTCCGCCAGAAGCGCGTTATCTGATGGAACGGTTCATCCACGGAGGGGTGGCCATTCACGGAACACCCGAGCAGAAACACGGCGTGCTCCATTTTCATAATCCAACCCTCAGGGCCTGTGATTATAAGCCGTCTCTGTCCACATTATCCCTGGATATCGAAACCGGACGCTCCGGAAAACTTTATTCCATCGGATGTCATTACAAGGCAGTGAATCCACCTTCGGAGACGGGTCTCGTGTTGATGTTAGATGAAGGGGTCCGCCCCGGGAAACCGCCGTCTGATCCGGCGCCTGCCGTCACCGGACGCCGGCTGTCAGACCTCTTATCCAGATACCCTGAAACGCCGCTGGCGGACGGTGGGTCCGTCTACCGGATGCCCACTGAAAAGCACCTGCTGCAGGCCTTTTTTTCCATACTCGGCATCCTTGATCCGGATATCCTCATCGGCTGGCATGTGATTGGATTTGATCTTAAATTCATAGAGAGAAAATGCAGAGAATTCAGTGTCCCGTTTGCACTGGGCCGAGACCGCCGTCCCACCCGTATACGGGATATCAAAAACGGAGTATACCGGCTGGACATGTGCGGCCGGGTGGTGATTGACGGCCCCCCTGCCCTTCGCGGCGCATTCTATTCCTTTGATAATTTCAGGCTGGACACCGTTGCCGCTGAACTGCTCGGACTGGGAAAAGACATCGCGTTGAACGGTCCGGACAAGGTCGCTGAAATCGAACGCCGGTTTCATGAAGACAAAACAGCGCTGGCGACATACAACCTGCGTGACTGCACCCTGGTCACCGGCATCTTTGAAAAAACAGGACTGCTTGACCACCTTTTCAAACGGGCACTCATCAGCGGGCTTCCCATGGACCGGGTCGGCATGTCAGTGGCTGCGTTCGATCATTACATGCTGCCCCAGGCACACCGGAAAGGGCTTGTGGCGCCCAATGTGCGAGATGTGGCACATACCGGACATGCCAGCGGCGGCTTTGTTTTTTCCAAAGATCCCGGATTTTATCATCATGTGGTGGTGCTGGATTTTAAAAGCCTGTACCCGTCGATCATTCGCACCTTCCACATTGACCCGGTTTCACGATTACACGCAGGGGATGCCCCCCTTAAAACACCCGTGGGCACCGTCTTTTCCCGAACCGGCCATGTCCTGCCGGCCTACATCACGACCCTCATGAAAAAACGCGAACAGGCAAAAAAAGACAGGGATCCGCATCTTTCAAAGGCCATTAAAATATTGATGAACAGCTTTTACGGTGTCATGGGAACCCCCGGATGCCGCTTTTATCATCCGGATTTGCCGACCTCGATCACCGGCACCGGTCAGTGGGTATTAAAACACACCCGGAATTACCTGGAAAAAAAGGGGTATGGGGTCATTTATGGCGATACAGACTCGGTCTTTGTCTGCCTGAAGGCAGATGAAATTTCAGATCCCGCTGCGCCGCACCGGCTGGTGGAAACCTTAAATGCCTATTTCAGCAGAATCATTCACGAGCAATTCGGTGCCATCTCCAGGCTGGAGCTTGAATTTGAAAAGTACTTTGTCCGTTTTTTTCTGCCATCCTTGCGCGGCGGAGAGGAGAGTGCAAAAAAACGGTATGCCGGGATGGTCAAAACAGACGGAACAGAAAAACTGGTCATCACGGGACTCGAGTTTGTCCGGTCGGACTGGACCCGGTTTGCGCGGGATTTTCAGTTTGAACTGTTTGAACGGATTTTCCAGGACCAGGCGGTCGAAGACTGGCTGAAGCAGAAAGTCTCTGATCTCAGGAATCATGTCTATGATGCGGATCTGGTGTATAAAAAACGATTGACCAAACCGCCCAGGGCTTATACGCGTGTGATTCCCCAGCATGTAAAAGCAGCCCTGCTGCTTGGGAAAGCCGGGGAAAATGCCAGAGAAATCCGGTACGTCATGACCCTGCGCGGCCCCATGCCTGTGGCGCTTCCCCATGACGATCTGGATTATGCCCATTATATCGACAAGCAGATAAAGCCGATCTTTGATTCGGTTATGGGGTTTCTGGGCACCTCCTATCATCAGATTTTTCATGGACAGCAGTTGACGCTTTTTTAGCGGGGTGAATGGATTATCTCACACCCTGCATCCGCCATTTCTTGAACGGCAGCATCCCCATCACCCGGCGCCATGTTGACCGCCCGGCAGGCATCCTGAATCACAAAGGTTTTCAGCCCAAGCGCCCTGGCATCCAAAGCCGTGAATTTCACACAATAATCCGTCGCAAGCCCCGCAATATAAATCGCGCTCACCCCTTCATTTTTTAGATACGCTTCCAATCCTGTGGCCTGTTTGTGCGCATTATCAAAAAAACCACTGTAGCTGTCGATTTCAGGATGGGTTCCCTTTAAAATAACCTTCTGTATTGCCTCTGTCTGAAGCCCAGGGATAAAGTCTGCGCCCACCGTTCCCTGCACGCAGTGATCCGGCCAGAGTATCTGCGGACACCCGTTGAGATCAATGGTCTCACCGGGGGTTTTCCCGTAAACCGAGGCAAAGCTGGCATGGCCTGCCGGATGCCAGTCCTTTGTGGCAATCACCCTGTCAAACAGGGGGATCATACGATTAATCACCGGAACCACCGCATCTCCGTCCGGCACTGGCAAGGCACCTGTCGGTGAAAAATCATTCTGGACATCGACAAGGATCAGCGTCTTTTTCATATTGTTATTCCTTGTAAGATGAAGATCCGTGTACCCCGTGCTTTCGCAAGGTCCGAATCATATGGGTACGAATTTCGTTCAAACCGGATTCAAGGCCCACCGGATAGGTGTGCGGGTTGGTGATCCTGAGGTTGGCAGGATGCAGCCGGTTCAGCTCGATCCGGCATCGTTCGCGGATAACCGACAAATCCAGCTCTGGCGCCATGATCTGTTCCCCTTTCCGAAAGACCGGCACCAGAAGATCATCGTGTGTCACACGCGCGGAGAAATGTTTCTGACGCGTGGCATCCAGGGGATCGACCATGGTCACGGCACCAGATACATCAGACCGTTCATCATAGATCATGTCACCGACCATCCGGTCACCGTCATAAAATCGCCTCACCTGAAGAATCCCCGGCGTGGTCACCTTGGCCAGCTGCTCAGATACCTTGATCCGGGGTTCCCAGTCACCGGTTTCGTTCTGGATGGCAGACAGTTTGTACACCCCGTTCAGTGCCGGCTGGTCATAAGCGGTCACCATCCGCGTACCGACCCCCCAGATATCAATGGCTGCTTTCTGATTTTTCAGGCTTTCAATGAGATACTCGTCCAGGTCACTGCTGGCGGCAATTTTGGCATGGGGAAATCCGCCGGCATCAAGGATCTTTCGTGCTTCCTGGCTGAAATAGGTAAGGTCCCCGGAATCGATACGAACCCCCATGAACCGATGGCCCATCTCTTCAAGCCGGCGACCGGTTCGGCAGGCGTTTTCAACCCCTTCACGGGTATCATAGGTGTCAACCAGCAGCACGCAGTTGTTGGGCAGCACGGAGGCATAGGCATCAAACGCCGCCCGTTCATCTCCAAAGGCCATGACCCAGCTGTGGGCGATGGTCCCCCTGACCGGGATCCCGTACCGTTTTCCGGCCAGGACGTTAGAGGTTCCGTCACACCCGCCAATATAACAGGCCCGGCTCGCGGAGATTCCCCCATCCGCCCCCTGGGCGCGCCTGAGCCCGAAATCATAGACGGGCTGACCTTGAGCCGCCCGACAGATCCGGGCAGTTTTGGTGGCGATCAAGGTCTGGAAATTCACACTATTGAGAATCGCTGTCTCGACCAGCTGAGCCTGAAGCAGCGGCCCCCGAATCCGAACCGTCGGTGCGCCGGCAAACACCGGGGTTCCCTCGCGCACAGCATCCACGTCACAGGAGAATGAGATGTCGGACAGGTACCGGATAAAACCGTCTTCAAACAGCGGGTTTCCGTCATTCCCCTTGAGACCGGAAAGATAGGCAAGATCCGATTCTGAAAACCGCCAGTTATTGAGATAGTCGACCATGGGTGACAATCCGCAACTGATGCAGTACCCGCCATTGAAGGGATGATTCCTGAAGTAGGCGTGAAAAACCGCCTGCCGCTCTGCCATGCCCAGCTTCCAGTATCCGTAGGCCATGGTCAGCTGATACAGATCGGTCAATAACGAAAGCGAGGTGTCATCCGGGGGGCTGTGTGTTGAAATCTGTTTGTTCATCGTGTACCCTGTATCCCTATGTTCATCGTTGCATCATGTCATCAATTCGCTGCGTGTCTATCCCCTTTTTGCTTTCGTGTTTTATGTATACGATTGGAGGCATCAGGTCCAGCTCCGTTTTGCCTGTTTGACAAAAACGGGCCGATTCTTGTACATCCATTCCCGATGCATAAAATACTGTCCGGTCATCGGTATGCGGACTGACGTAACAGACAAAAATGGATGCACGACCTTGATGGACAGACAACCCGAGACCGACCGGATAGAGCGACATGTGGTGCTTGTGGCCCCGGAAGTTCACTGGAATACCGGCAATATCGGCCGTACCTGCCTGGGTGCCGGGGCCAGGCTTCATCTGATTCGGCCGCTGGGTTTTTCCATTGAAGACAGGCATGTCAAGCGAGCCGGTCTTGATTACTGGCATCAGGTGGACCTGAGTGTATGGCAGGATTTCGGGGATTTTCTTTCAACCATGGCCCCGAATCCGGAAGAGCTTTTTTTCTTCACGAAAAACGGTAACACCGCTTTCTGGGAGATGGCCTGCAGCCACCGCATGTTTCTCGTTTTCGGAAACGAAACCAGCGGGCTGCCGGATACGATTCTGGATGCGTATGCATCCAGAACCTTTCATATTCCCATCACCGGCGATATCCGCTGCCTGAATCTGTCCACCGCAGCCGGTATTGCCCTGTTTGAAAGCCTTCGCCCCACCCGGCCGGCACATGGGTGGCCGTGCAGGATTAACAGTTCTTTTCAATGCCCATCTTGACTTTTGCAGCCATGTCGGCATAAAAAATACCGATTTTCAGGAATGTTGATAAGTTGAAACGCGGCTATCACCTTCATCACGTTCGAGATGAGTCAACGCATAAACGAGGCTGTTCATGATTCAGTTTGAGAAGGTCAATAAGTGGTTCGGACATCTCCATGTCCTCAACGAGATCGATCTGTATGTCCCCCAGGGACAGGTAACGGTTATCTGCGGGCCCAGTGGGTCCGGCAAAAGCACCCTGATCCGCTGTATCAACCGGTTAGAGCCCATTGATTCCGGAAAAATTATTGTTGACAGCATTCCCGTGCATGACAAAAAAGCCAACCTGACCCGCCTGCGCACCGAAATCGGTTTTGTTTTTCAGCAGTTCAACCTCTACCCGCATATGACCGTGCTCGACAACATTACCCTCGCCCCGGTGAAAGTGCGGAAAATGCCCCTCACAGAGACACGGGCACTTGCCATGGAATTGCTTGAAAAAGTGGGTATTCATGACAAAGCCAACGCATACCCTTCTCAGCTGTCAGGCGGCCAGCAGCAGCGTGTGGCCATTGCCAGGGGGCTTGCCATGAAACCCCGCATCATGCTGTTTGACGAACCCACGTCCGCCCTTGATCCTGAAATGATCAACGAGGTTCTGGACGTCATGCGGACACTGGCAAAAGAAGGGATGACCATGGTGGTGGTCACCCATGAAATGGGTTTTGCCAAAGAAGTGGCCAGTGAAGTGGTGTTCATGGATGCGGGTTCCATTGTGGAAACCAAACCACCGGAAACCTTTTTCAGCCATCCGGAAAACGAACGGACCCAGCTGTTTTTGAGTAAAATCCTGACCCACTGACCGGGTTAACGGCTTTTCAGTAACATAACGCAATCGGGTATTTCGGTACGGGCAAAGACAGCCCCTGCCGTTTTGAATGATTAACCTCTTAGCGCAGGAGAAGTATATGAAAGCAATCAAGACGACCGTTATGGCAATGGCGACCCTGTTTCTGCTGTCCTCGGCGACAGCTGTTTTCGCAGGACCGATCTATGACAAGGTGAAGGATACAGGGGAAGTGAATGTCGGACTGATGTTCAACAGTATTCCCGCCGCATTTTACAATGACAAAAACGAATGGGTGGGGTTTGACGTTGACGTGGCTGGAGAAGTGGTCAAACGCATTGGCCAGTCCATGGGAAAAGACCTGAAAATGAAAAAGGTCAAAGTAAACAACAAAACCCGTATTTCCTTTTTGACCTCCGGCCGGATCGATATCAGTTCCGCCAACATGACCCACAAGCGGGAACGGGACAAAAGCATCGACTTTTCCATCACCTATTTCTTTGACGGCCAGAAGCTCATGGTTAAGAAGGGCAAATATACGGACCCCAAAGCGCTGATGGGTAAACGCGTCTGCGCCATGCAGGGCACCACCAGCGAAAAGAACCTGGTGAATTTTTTCAAGGCAATGGGCGACGCCAATGCGGAGAAAAACGTTGTCTCCTACCAGACCGCACCAGACTGTTTCCTGGCCCTGAGCCAGGGGAAAGTGGAAGCCTGGTCCACAGACAGCACCATCCTTCTGGGTTTTGCGGCCAAGCAGGCTGGCAAATATGAAATCATCGGCGATTTCATCAGCGACGAGCCCTACGGCATGGGGGTTCCCGAAAATGACAGCGCATGGCGTGATGCCGTCAACTTCGCCATTCAGGACATGTGGAAAGACGGCACCTATATGACCATTTACAACAAGTGGTACGGGCCAGACACCCCCTACTACTTCCCCATGACCAGCAAGATCGAACTGTGGCCGCAATTTAAACGGCGCGACAGGATCTCATCTAGCAAGGCCTGCCGGCCCTATCCCTGATCCCGCGATAGGGCCGGCTGTTTAAAACCGACAAACGATGCGCTGACGGAAAGTGTCTGGAAACACAACCAGACCGTCCGTCGCGATTTTTTTGAAAGCAGGTGGCATGAAGGCGGCGACAGCATCCCGGACTCCGGACAACAAAATCGCATACCTGACAAAACAGCTGGGTGTCCTTACCGGACTGGCCCTGATCACGGCCTTCGTCTTCAG
This sequence comes from Deltaproteobacteria bacterium, assembly GCA_002748835.1. Classification (GTDB taxonomy): domain Bacteria; phylum Desulfobacterota; class Desulfobacteria; order Desulfobacterales. Next base: position 40,644 of record PDTL01000019.1, on the reverse strand, counting down.
CCAGATCAAGCTGGGCTATGACTTTCACTGGGCCGTGCTTTACGAAGTGAACCCCACCTACGGTGAGCGTTTCGGCATATGGCTGCTCAAAGGCCTCCTGCTGACCATCAATATTTCCGTGATCAGCGCGGCACTGGCGCTGGTCATCGGTACCCTGTTCGGCATTGCACGCCTCTCCACCTTCAAACCCGTCTACTATATCGCCACCTGGTATGTGGAGCTGTTCCGTAACACACCGCTGCTCGTCCAAATGTTTTTCTGGTATTTTGCCTTTCCCGTGCTGCTGCCGGATACGGTGGTTGCTTACCTGAACGCGCACAATTTCGAATTCACAGCTGCCGCTGCCTCCCTTTCGATTTATACCGGTTCCTATATCGCCGAAATCATCCGTGCCGGTATCCAGGCCGTTCCCAAAGGCCACATTGAAGCAGCCGTTGCATCCGGACTCTCCTACGTCCAGATGCTCCGGTATGTGGTGCTGCCCCAGGCATTCCGCATCATTATTCCGCCGCTGGGCAGCGAGTTTCTCAACAACATGAAAAACTCCTCACTGGCCATGACCATCGGTGTTGCCGAACTCTGCTGGCAGTCCCAGCAGATAGAGTCCTTCACCTTTAAAGGGTTTGAGGCCACATCCGCGGCCAGCCTGATCTACCTGATGCTGTCCCTTTTTATCAGTGCCTGCATGAACAGTGTCAATCATCATCTGATGATCGGACCTGCCAGACGACTCTCCGTATTTGACCGGTTTATCGCTGGGGTGTTTGCTCCGGTGAAATTTTTGTATACCTGGCTGAGCCGCCTGCTCGCCGAACTCACAGACATCATCACTGAAATGCTGCCCCAGGAGGATCCGGACAACCCGGTGCTGCCCCGGTCCGTCCAGTTGTTCTACCTGACCCTGGGATTCATCCGGGTGGTACTCAAGCTCATCACCCTGCTCGGCATCATCATTTTTCTTTTCTTTGCCATCAAGGGACTGTGGCATCTTAACTGGGCCCTCATGTCAGCCAACCTGAGAGCGCTCCTGATATGGACCTTTCCCAGCGGTGGAGACGGCGAATTTTTCTACGGTATGGGTGGGTTGTCCTTGAGTTTCACCATGGCGGTTATCGTGATCTGCTGCAGTTTCTTCATCGGTCTGTTTGTAGGGATGGGACGCCTTTCCGCCAATCCGCTGATCAATACACCCTGTATCTCTTATATTGAGATTATTCGCGGTAATCCGCTGATTATGGTAATCTTTTGGGTCTACTTCTTTTCGCCCATCCTGACCGGTATGCAGATGAATGTCTTCTGGAGCGCCACCATCGCGTTCATCATTTTTTCAGGCGCGTATCTGGCTGAAATTGTCAGAGCAGGCATCCAGGCCATTTCCGCCGGCCAGTTTGAAGCGGCAACCGCCGCCGGGTTCACCCGGTTCCAGATCATGCGCTATATCATTCTTCCCCAGGCCCTCAAAATCATGATTCCTGCATTTGTCGGCCAATTCATCACCATTTTTAAAGACACCTCTCTTGCCTATATTATCGGTGTATTCGAGCTGACCACCGTGGCCCAGACCATCAACCAGCGGATCATGATCTATCCCTTTGAAATCTATGTCAGCATCGGCCTCCTCTATTTCTTCTGCTGCTATTTCATGAGCTATCTCGCAGCCCGGCTGGAAAACCGCCTGGCCACCGCACCCGCCGCCGCCTTATAAGCCGATCAACAACAAACAGGCTGGAAAGGCATCGCCTTTCCAGCCTGTGTTGAACCGCATGTCCTGTCAGTCGTTCAGTGCAACGTCCTCATCAGACAGACCAGGGAAGTTCACCGTACGTGGGATGGTAGCCGGAAAAAGTCCGTGTCATCTGCTTGGCCATGGCCTTCAGGCCCTGTTTGGTATTCATCTGTACCTGATGATGCAGTTTTGAAACAAAACGAACAATCAGTTTGATATCATATTCTTTGGATTTGCAATAAATCTGATACATCATCCACCTCCTGTTCCTGTAAGGGGGTTATGGCTAGCTGGCTACCGGGAGCATTCCCGGATGCGCTATCGGTTAATTCACTATTGCAATTTATACGCCACAAACAAACCTATCTCACGGAGATAACCGCCTGCGCCAGGACACCAAAAGCGTTTATATCTATCGGTTAATATAATTAATTATGAAACAAAACCAAATAGTTATATATTAATTAAAAACACAAAGACCCCATTTTTAAAATGACCACAGGCCATAAACGGTCTGGATTCGTGCGTTTCTGTCCCCCGTTGACCCCAGTAGTGAAACCGTCATTTTTATACACGATATGCATGGGAGATCTACATATTCTGCATATGATCCTGGCCGCGCAGATGGAAGAAATCCTTCACCGGCGCACATTCCTGTTCATTTGTAAAGATAATCTGGCTGGGTAAGCGGAAAACCGTTTAACTGTCCAGTAACAGTATGATAATGTGGATGTTGCCAATAGTTTTTCAAGAATGCTGACAACAACACGACCCCCTGGAGTCGTTGCATGCGATTTTCTGACATCCATAGCAAAAGAATGCGAACCATACGCATCCTACCGGTTGAGAGGTGCTGATGAACCGCCCCTCGTTTGTCCGCCGATTGACCCGGAACGTGATTGCATCGACAGCGGTTTTGATGACCAGCTGTCTGGCAATAACAGCGATGCTGTTTTCCATTGATATCCTGGCGCCCCCTGTACGACTGGGAATCTGCGCCCTTGCATTAGCAGCCGCGTTCCTGATGCAATGTCTGTTTCTGTACCGTCACATAAAACATCACATCCATACCTTCATCAATGAAGCAACTGAATTTTCTGAAAAAACACTCAATAAACAGATCTGTTCCGTTTCGCCCATGATCTGGTCAGAGACAGACACCTTGTCAACGCATATCCACCAGGCAGGGGCCACCTTGAGAGACCTGTATCATCATCGCTATATCTGGACCGAATTCCTGATCGACATTGTCCTGATACAGGATCACAATAAGGTTATCACCGGCATCAATAAAGCCGCGTGCGAACGACTCAATGTAACGCCTTCAGAGGCCATCGGCCGGCCCCTGTCCCGTTTCTTCACCCAGGCAGACGCACAGCGTATCCTGGATACGATTCAGCATGCGGACGACCTCCCCTTGAAATCTGAAGAACTGTTTCTCATGCGATATCGTACCGGAGAAACCTTTCCCGTACGCGTTTACGGGTTTCAAGCAAAAAACGATACAGCCGAAGAGACCGTCATTCTGTGCCGGGACATGACCCCCGTCATTGATGCTGAAAAAAAATTCAATACGTTTTTTCAGTCAGACGCGGCCATGATGTGCATTTCAACGTTGGAAGACGGTCGTTTTGTCGCAGCCAACGCACTGGCGCTCAGCGCGCTGGGGTATGACCGGATCAAACTGATGGGAAAAACCGTTTCGGAGGTGTCTGTTTTCGCGGACCCTGACTGGCGAGACCGCATGTTACAGATGCTGTCTGAAAAAGGACGCATCCGGAACATGGAAGTGGAATTTAAGACACAAAATGGAGACAGCCGCTACTGTCTTGCCTCCATTGACCGTATAAAAATAGGCCATACCTTCTATCTGCTGACCATCGCCAACGACATTTCTGATCGTATCCAGTATGAATCGGATCTCATGTCTGCAAAAGAGTCGGCTGTGGCTGCGCGTACGCAACTTGAAAGCACACTGAGAGAGTTGGAACGTTTCAACAATCTCATGATCAACCGCGAAGAGCGAATTCTCGCCATCAAGGCCGAAGTCAATACACTCCTTAAAGCCCTCGGCCGCCCTGCCCGTTACACTGCGATTGCGTCAGCAATGGAACCGGACCGAACCGCAGATCTCCGCAAACAGGTCAGAAGCGGAACTGACGAAAGGCCCACCCCATGAGCCATCAGACCGAAACAACCACCAGGTCCTGCGTGTTTACCGGACTCCCGATGCGTGAAAACCCGGCCTGGTGCTCGATCTCGTTCACAGATACCTGTCGTGCCGATTTCCGGATCATCGGAAGACGCATCATCTATGCGCGATTCGTTGGACAGGCAACCGTTCCGGCATTGGCAGCCTACCAGACATTCAGTAGGTGGCTGACGGATACGGAAATCGGTACTGCCGAACCGTATATCGAGGTCCTTGATCTGTCTGCAGTTTCCTCCCTTGACAGCCCGGAAATGATGGCTCGGATTCAGGCCCATCTGCACGAAGGAACCAGCCGGTGCATCGGTTTATTGCTGTTCAACCTCCATAAAAGTCAGTACCGGATACTCCAGAAAATTCTCGCACAACCGCTGTCCTATCCGGTCCTTTCGTTCCGGACCTACCAAACAGCGGTGACCCGTGCCCATCGTCTTGAGATGGCGTTTGATCTGAGACGGTCTCTTGAAAGTAACGACTTTCTCTGCAACGATGCATGGTCGTATTCGGCTGCGCGTTTTCGCGTCACCTATAAAGTTATCAAAAACCAGGTTCTTTTTGTCGAATTCTCCGGATACGCAAAAGAACAGGATGTGGATAAGGCGATTGACATTCAGGATTTCATTTTTAAAGAAGGCTGGTTTGATCTGAGAATGCCCTATTATCGCATTTCCGATTATTCCAACCTCCGCAGCGCCAGCCGCCGGGCCAGACAAAAATATGTCCGTTACCTGATGGCGCCACATCGTCTGCAGCCCTGCCTTTCCATTGTGGTTTCCGCATCCGCAGCGATCCGTGCCGGGATTCAGACGACCCGGTTTATCTATAAGACACATATCGTATTTACCGACACGTATTCAGAAGCCATCAAACAGCTGCTGAGTGACCTTGAACGTCGTGAGGAGACCTTTTCTCCTCCCCCCTCTGCGCTCAAAAGGGCAAGTCGCCGTTTTTTTTCCCTGATAAAAGCGCTTCGCCAGCCCCCCCCGTCCATCGCGGATGAAGTCGGGCTGCTGGTCGCGGAAATGGGAAAACTCAGCTGGAGTGAAGAAACGGCTAATATAAAAACCGTCCCTGATGAGCATCCGCTGAAACAGGCCTATGACGCATTGCGTGTGATAAACAACGATGTCAAATCACTGGCCCGGGACCGCTCGGATGCGGAAGTACTCTATCGGGACAAATGTGACGAGCAGATGCGCCTGCTCGACACCATCCGGATTCAGGTCTGGTACCTGACGGACCCTGAAATATACGGCGCGGTCAATCAGGCCCATGCAGATTTTCTGGGTATGGCCAAGCAGGACATTGAAGGCAAACCCATTCAACGACTGTTCCCATCTAGCATCGCAAATCCGTATATTGCATCGAACCGGACGGTCTTTTCCAGCAGACAGCCGGAGATGATTGAAACCTGGATGAAAAACAGCGATGGTTCCAACCGATACCTCCAGGTCTGGAAAACCCCCATCGAAGGTCCCTTCAACTCGCTTCAGGTGGTCTGCTCGGCCCTTGACCTCACGAAACGCCGGCTGGCCGAACAGACGCTCAAAGACAGTGAGAACAGAATCCGCGCCATACTGAACTCCATTCGCGCCGGCATCGTCATCACGCATGCGCAAACCCATGCCATTGAGTATGTCAATGCCGCCACGCTCGAAATGTCAGGGTATAACAAAAACGACCTGCTCGGACGCCACAGCCGTGAACTCATTCTGAAGTATACACCCATGGGGCAAATCCATCCGGGACAGGCCCGCCGATCCGAATGGGTCCTGATGAGAGCCGACGGCCAAAAACTCCCCATCCTCAAAACCGTCACCGAGGTCAGTCTCGACAACCGCCCGTGTTTTCTGAACAGCTTCATTGATATCAGTGACATCTATGAAGCACAGGAAGAGCGGGACAAAGCTATCGCCGCGCTCACCTATCAGAAAAATAAACTCAAGCGCAGCCAGCGCATCGTCATGAGTATGATGGAAGATGCCAACCTTGCCAGAGAGGTTGCCGAAAAAACCAACGACCTGCTCAAACAATCCACGGCCCGGGCCACCATTCTTGCGCGTGAAGCAGATGCGGCAAACCAGGCCAAAAGCCTCTTTCTGGCCAACATGAGTCATGAGATCCGAACCCCCATGAACGGGATCATCGGAATGACCGGCCTGCTGCTCGACAGCGCGCTCAGCGATGAACAGCGGCGGTATATGGAGGCAGTTCAGGGAAGTGCTGAAAATCTGCTCACGATCATCAATGATATCCTGGACTTTTCAAAAATTGAAGCCGGGAAACTGGACCTTGATTCCATCCCGTTCAATCTTCTCTCCGTACTCGAGGACACAACGGATGTGTTGGCCCTACGCGCTGCAGAAAAAGGGATTGACTATATTGTCAACATCTCCCCGGATACGCCCCTGAATCTTTCCGGAGATCCGGGGCGCATTCGTCAAATCCTGATCAACCTTGTCGGTAATGCGATCAAATTCACCTATCAGGGTGAAATCTGCGTCCGAATTAAAAAAACGTCTGAAACAGCGCATACAGCAGGTCTCCAATTTGAGATCAGCGATACAGGCATCGGTATTGCCAATGATCGGATCAATGATCTGTTTACCCCGTTCATCCAGGAAGATGAAACCACGACGCGTGCGTATGGCGGCACCGGCCTCGGTCTCTCGATCAGCCGACAACTGGTGGAACTCATGCAGGGAGAGATGGGCGTTTCCAGCCGGAAAGGCAGCGGTACGACATTCTGGTTTTCCATTGTCGTTCAAAAGTCAGCCGGGGACCCGGATGTGCTTTTAACCGCTCCCGTCATGGCGCCCGAAAACCGCCGTCTTCTGATCATTGATGATAATGCCCGGATGCGGGACTGGCTCAGCCAGCTGCTCGCACAAAACGGCAATACCTGTGATTCAGCTGAAAACGGTGAATTGGCATTAGAGGCGCTTCGCGAGGCTGCCCGGACCGGCCATCCGTTTGATATGGCCCTCATCGACATGGCCCTGCCTGGAATGGATGGGATTACCCTGGGCCAGATCATTAAAAATGACAGGCGGATATCTGGCACCCGTCTGTTGCTGTTGACGGATATCACCCGCCACACGGACCCCAATCAGCTTTCTCAGATCGGATTTTCCGCCTGGATCCCCAAGCCGGTGAGGCAGACCCGTCTCATCACGGCCATCAATCAGGTATACGGATATGACCGTCCCGCCCACATCCCGGGAAAAAGAGCCGCGGCTCTCAATTTCCCCCTTCCGGCAGGTGACCCGGCTGACTACCGTCTTCTGCTGGCCGAAGATAACCCGACCAACCAGATGGTTGCGGTGGGTATCTTAAACAGGCTCGGGTATCAAGTTGATGTGGTGGAAAACGGCGAAGCAGCCCTGAATGCCCTGACACGCCAAACCTATGACCTGGTGTTCATGGACTGTCAGATGCCTGTCATGGATGGTTTTACGGCGACTGCGGCCATTCGTGCCTGGGAGAACGCTCCAGAGTTCCCGGAACTGGGACCTGTGGAAACGGAAACCGGCATTCCCATGCGCCGCATCGCATCCGCGATTCCTGTTGTGGCGATGACCGCCTATTCCATGAAAGGGGACAGAGAACGATGCCTGGCTGCCGGCATGTCTGACTATATTGAAAAACCCATTCTCCCGAAAAGTATCCTGAATGTTCTGAAACGCCGCCTGGGGTCTCCGCGCCTGTCAGTGAACGCCGGTGTCCCCTTTCCGGCTGCGTCTGAGAGCCTCCGGACTTTTGACCGGGACGCCTTAATGGACCGGATTCTGGGCGATACAAAACTGGCAAAAAAACTGATCACGGCATTCATTGCGGATACACGCGCGCAAATCAAAGAACTAGCAGACCTTGGCAGTCCCGGAGACCCGCATCGCTATGTGGAAATCGCCCACAGCATCAAAGGGGCTGCCGCAAACCTGGGAGCGGATCGGCTGTCTGCGGCCGCTACCCGTCTGATGAATGACGCTATGGATCACAGTGATACCGGCATTAACAGGGTCCGTTGTCTTGAAGAAGAACTCGACCGCTTTGCCCGTGCCCCAGAAGCCCAGTTCACAGAATAGGTTTTTAAAATCATGGGCCTCCGCAATAAAAATATTGCATGGCACCACTTCTGAAGTATAATTAGGGGAATGCAATTCAACTGAGGCTTTTCATCAGGCAGGTCAGGCGGTCTTTCCGTCACCTGTACACAGCGCCCCCAAAAAACGCCGGCAGATGGATGAATCGAATTTTTTCAAAGCGGGTCGAACCCACCAACCGCTGTCTGTTCAACGCAGCGTCGAACTCCGGGCGTTACAGAAGAAAGCGGGTCAGGGACATCATGAATCCCTGCAGCGAAAGCAGCCAACCCAATCGGGCCAGTCTCTATTTTGATGTTTTTATCATTTCCGTGATTCTCCTGTCCTGCCTGCTCATCCCCGCCGAACATTTTTTTCCATCACTTCAGGGGTTTTTCTGGACGCTGGAACTGATTTTTACCTTCATTTTCGTCATCGAGTACCTGCTCAGGTGGGGGGCTGCGGTCAATCGACTCCTGTACCCGGTGACCCCCTATGCCCTCATCGATCTGATTGCCATTTTACCGTCGATCCTCATGCTGCTTTCGGATATCATTTTCATGAGCGCTGCCCGGAGCATCCGTCTGCTGCGGCTGATCCGTCTCATTCGGCTGATTCGGTTTCTCCGGCATCTCCGGATCGGATTTGGCATCTACCGGCGACTGGTCAGCTTCCGGATGCGCTTTAACCGGATACGCCATCAGAACAGGCTCGTTCAGCTCCAGCGGATTCTCTTCTACAGCCTTGTGGCATGGGTGGTCGGCACCAACCTCATCTATCTCACGGAAAAAAAATTCGCTGTATCCCCGGGTGCCTACGATCATTACTGGCAATCCTACTGGCATGTCATCATTGTGCTGTTTTCCGGTATTGAAGACAAAGAACCAGTCTCGTTCCTCGGGCGTGTCGAGGTCACCTTGTTTCTCATTGCCGGCATCTGTTTTGCCGGAATCATGACAGCGGAAATCGTTTCCATCCTGGTAAAGAAAATTCAGCGTGCCGGAAAACTGGCCATCAAACCGCCCTACAGCCGCATGGAACAGCATATTGTCATTATCGGCCGCGGACCCCACCTGCTCAGCGTAATCCGCCAGGTGAACGCAGCCCTTGACTACCGTCACTTCATTCTCGTGGTCGCCAGAGGTGCAGATGAAATCAAAGTGCACGCCCCTTCCCTGTTCAAAAATGTCCTGGTACTGGCCGGAGACCCCATCAATCCCCAGATCCTTGAACAGGCCGACCTGCAGGATGCCTTGCGGGTTATTGTTCTGTCCGCAGGTCACCGGGCTGGAGACAGCACCTATGAAGTGGATGATCGGGCCCTGATGAAGTCCATCGCCGTCGTTGGCCAGAACAAAGCCCTGCCCCTCGTTGTCGAGCTTCAGCGCAAGGACAATATCAAGGCGGCATCCGTGCTTAAAGGGGCAGAGTTTGTGGTCAGCCGGTTGATGGGAGAGCGCCTGATCAACCAGTCGGTCCTGAATCCGGGAGTCACTGAGATCTACGATTCACTCATGACCTTCACTGACGACTCCTCTGAATTCTATACGGAGCGGGTGCCTGCGGAACTCATCGGATGCAGTTTTCGGGATGCCCAGCTCTTTTTTTTAAATACCGATAAAGAAGCCATCATTCTTGCCGGCATCGACCGCTCTCCAGACAACCGGCCCAATACAACGTTCTGGCTGTGTCCGCTGGATCCGGAATACGGACTGCCGCAGGCCGAACAATTTCTGCGATCCGATGACCGCCTGATTCTCATCGCCTACCGGCGTCCCACCCTCACGGCCGTGTGCCAGGAAGATCTCTGGGAAGGGAAGATCTTGTGCAGGAGTTAACGAACCACGTTGTGATCTGCAATTGCAACGAAAAAGTCAAAGCCATTGTCGAGGAGCTCCAGGCTGGCCATTACCGGCCGCCAATGGATGTGGTGCTTCTGATTCAGGATGCGGTCCTCTGGCAGGCCAATCCATCCTGGCACCCGGTGCCCCAACCCGGACCCCGCTTTGTCACCCTTTACGGCAGTCCCTTTGACCCGGCGATCCTTTCTGAAGCCTGTATCTCGAAAGCATCGGTCGCCATCATTCTGGCAGACCCACGGCAGAAGAATCTGGCAGACGCCCAGTCCACCCTCATGGCTGTGGCCATCGAAGAGCAAAATCCCCACGTCCACACGGTCCAGGAGCTGATCCTCTCCATCAACCGGGAACACCTCAAAGCCATGCATGTGGATGAGATTGTCTGCCTGGGTGATATTTCAGAAAAAATGATCGCCCAGAGCTGCATCTCTCCGGGTGTGAAAAATATTTTTGAAGCGCTGCTGACATCTGAAAAAGGAACGCCCCAGATTCTGCTCCCGTCACTGCCCCCTGCCCTGGACGGCGCAACCTTCAGAGAGATCGCCGCTCAGAGCATCCGCGCCCACGCCCCCTTCATCGTCATCGGTTATATTCTCAACGACAATAAGCATGGCCGCATTGAAGACGCGGCTCCGCGGATGATGGTAAAACGCTTCCGGATCAATCCCGGAGGGAACGCCAAGGATCGCCCCCTTTCTGCCGGAGACCAGCTGATCGTGATTGGGTACACGTTTCCGGAGGATCTTTCCCGCTATGCACCGCTTTCGTGACCTTGCCGCCGTGTGGGCACGTTTGTTTTTTACCGGGAGATACCGCCCCCGCGTTTTTCAGCATCATTGAATTTCTGACCACCATCCATGCTCCATGCGCAACCGTTCTCTGGCATAGGACAGGAGGTTTATTTCATGGATAAAATGGCAGACAAAAAATACGTTTTTTCCCGTGAGCGGAAGAAAATCTGTTTCCGGCAGCGAGCGGACCCGTTGATCAATGGACACCCTATTCTCCGGGGGGCATCCATAACAGCAGGTCACGAGTAACCTGCTGAACGGTTTTTATATTTCCCCTTTAATATGGACACCCAGATCAAGGTCATAGGTAACACTGTACGAATTCAGGTCATCATCCTGGCAGGTGACGCAATAGGTAAAGGTTTCGTCTCGGTGGCGCAGGTAATAGTTAATGGCGGAAATTTCATCGTCAGTCAATATGTCGTTGAGATCACCTGAACGCCCGTTAATCGCCGTCTCAGCGATGGTAATGTCACCAGCCGGACCTGTGACGCGAACACTGCATGTAAACGAAGAGATCCGCGAGGGCTTCCACGTGGCTGTATAGCTGCCGGCCAGATATTCCAGTTTGATGCTGTCAATATCAACGTCATCAATGTCCTCGATATTCGCCCTATCAAGGGCCTCGTTGATCGAGGTACTGCCACAATCATCCCCTGCGGCCATGACGGAGAATGCGCCTGAACGACTTGAAACGGTGATCGGATCCAGATCAAAAACCGCATCCTTCTCAAAATTGATATCAACAAGATCCTTGGCATCGTCCGAACTGGTTCCGACCAGGGTTAAAAAACCCATAACGACGATGCAGAAAACACCCCACAAACGAAACGTACGAAAGTTACCTTTTTTTACAGCGACCATGGCACCATCCTTCCTTTCATTAACGATAAAATGGACTGCTCTCAATTATATGCGGATGAAAAGACACCAGACTCACCCACAGGCAAACAATTGTTACCGGCACTAAACACTGCTTTACATTTTAATATCATCAGGAAGTTTCAGCTATATTTTCAGAAAAAGTGGTTTTTGTCAAGCATGAGCCGATCCATTCTTTATGCCGTAGAAGTTTTTATTGCCAAACGTTTTTTCAAACACCATACTGTCAATTACCGGTCAGGTCAGATCCTGGCCCCAGGACGCGCGTCGTCTGTCATCTGTCCCCCTAAGGCAAGGAGCTTACGCATGGAAAAAAAGACCTATTCTGTACCCGCCATATCCTGCGGCCATTGTGTCCGCGCCATTGTCAATGAACTCGAAGACCTCCCGGGGGTCGGGCAGATAACAGGTGATGCTGACGGTAAAACCGTAACCGTTTCATTCGAGGCCCCGGCAACCCCTGACCTGATCCAGTCAAAACTGGCTGAAATCGGCTATCCGGCAGCCGCTTTATCATGATACGGGAGGTCCCATGCGCCTTAACCATTACTCGTTTCCTATCACCGGAATGAGCTGTGCCAACTGCGCGGCCAATCTTGAACGCAGCCTTGGAAAACTGAACGGCGTCTCCCAGATCCATGTCAATTTTGCCATGGAACGGGCGGAAGTCGATGCTGACCTGTCTCAGACCTCGTCTCAGATGATTGTCGACCAGATAAGGAAAACCGGTTTTGATGTCCCTACCGGACAGATGGAAATCGCTGTCACGGGAATGCATTGCGCCAATTGCGCGGCCAACATCGAGCGGGCATTGAAAAAGAAGGTCTCAGGTGTACTGGATGCGTCTGTCAATTTTGCCGGTGAACGGGCGTATGTCACCTTTCTTCCCGGCCAGGCAGAACCTGCGGATATGACGGCGGCCATAGAGAAACTGGGTTTTACCGCGGTGATCCATGCGGATACAGAAGCGGCTCAGGATGCCGAGCAGGCCGCCCGTGAGGCAGAGCTGAGGGACCAGTACAAAAAGCTGATAATCGGTGCCGCTTTTGCCCTTCCCCTCTTCATCCTCAGCATGCTCAGAGATGTTTCCCTGCTCGGTGCATGGAGCCATAGTGCCTGGGTGAACTGGTTGTTCTTCTGTCTGGCAACGCCAGTACAGTTCTATACCGGATACGATTATTACCGGGGCGGATTCAACAGCCTGATCAACAAAAGCGCCAATATGGATGTGCTCATCGCCCTGGGATCGTCGGTCGCCTATTTTTATTCGGTTCTGGTGATGATCTGGCCCGGTGCCGGCGACCATGTCTACTTTGAAACCGCAGCCATGATCATCACGCTGATCAAGATCGGAAAATTGCTGGAAGCCCGCACCAAGGGAAAAACCGGAAACGCCATCCGGAAACTCATGGGACTTCAGCCCAAAACCGCCGTCATTATCCGGGACGGAAAAGAGAGATCCACGCCCATCACCCATGTGGTGAAAGGTGACGTTGTGCGGGTACGCCCGGGAGAGCGGATTCCGGTGGACGGCATCATCACAGAGGGCGGGTCTGCGGTGGATGAATCCATGCTCACCGGCGAACCCATACCGGTGGACAAATCTCCGGGGGATACCGTGGTTGCCGGTACTATCAACGGTGAAGGCCGCCTCACATTTGAGGCCACCCGGGTGGGCAGGGAAACAGCGCTGGCCCAAATCATCCGGCTGGTTCAGGAAGCCCAGGGCAGCAAGGCCCCCATTCAGGCCCTTGCTGACAAAGTGGCCGCGGTCTTTGTCCCGGGGGTCATCACCATTGCGCTGATCACCTTCACCGTCTGGTGGGTGATCGGCGGCGATCCGGTTGTTGCCATGATCCGCCTGGTCGCTGTGCTGGTCATTGCCTGTCCCTGTGCCCTGGGGCTGGCCACGCCGACGGCCATCATGGCCGGTACGGGTAAAGGTGCGGAAAACGGCATCCTGTTCAAAAAAGCCGAAGCCCTCGAAAATCTGACACGGATCGATACTCTGGTACTTGACAAAACCGGTACGGTCACGGCCGGCAAACCGGCTGTGGTGGATATCCAGACCTTAGACGGATACCCGGGAACCGAAACCGACCTCTTTCAGCTGGCGGCGTCTGCTGAGCAGGGTTCCGAACACCCGCTCGGGAAAGCCATGGTGGAAGCGGCATATACACGGGGGATCCCCCTGGAAAGCATCCAGTCCTTTCAGGCAACCAGCGGATTGGGGGTTGACGCTGTTGTCTCAGGTACGGCGGTCCGTGTTGGCAAGCCCGGCTGGTTCGCAGACGAACTGGCGAACGACCCGGCATGCAGGGATCGGGTCAACACATTACAATCCCAGGGGAAAACCGTCATGATCGTCCGCACGAACCGCACGCTTTCCGGTGTCATTGCCATGGCAGACACCCTGAAGCCGGACTCTGCCGCTGCGGTTGAGGCCCTGCATACGGCAGGGCTCAAGGTGATTCTGCTGACCGGCGACAATCTGCTGACCGCCAACGCCATTGCCGATGAAACCGGTATCACCCATGTGGAAGCAGATGTCCGGCCGGATGAGAAAGCAGCCTGCATCCGCAGACTTCAGGAACAGGGGCTTCGGGTCGGCATGGTCGGAGACGGCATCAATGATGCGCCAGCGCTTGCCCAGGCCCATGTGGGAATGGCCATGGGGACCGGAACCGACATTGCCATGGAAACAGGCGATGTGATCCTGGCAGGCGGAAGTCTGTCCGCTGTGCCGACAGCCCTTGCCATCAGCCGCAGCACCCTGCAGACCATCCGCATGAACCTCTTCATGGCGTTTATCTATAACATGATCCTGATCCCGGTGGCAGCAGGTGCCCTGGCGCCATTTACGCACCTGCCGTTAATGCTGCGACAACTTCACCCCATGCTGGCGGCTGCAGCCATGTCCCTGAGCAGTATTTCGGTTGTATCAAACAGCCTCAGGCTGTACAAAAAAAGAAGCAAGCCCGCATGATGCCGAGGGCCTCATACACAGGAAACAGACATGTATCTTGCCAGACTGCGACAACAGGGGAAGTGCCGTTATTTTCTCAGGGAATCCTATCTGACACCGGAGATGACCTGGTATTATCGTGATCTGATGGATCTCGGCACATCCCCTGAAGCCTACATCGAGTATTATGGCGGCAACAGTTTTTCCGTGTCTCAGAAGCTGTTAGATTCCCTTGAGGAAATGGGCTGTGATATTGACGGCGAGGGGCTGGAGACATTGTTGTGGGATTTTGTGGATCCGGAAGTCCGCCACTGTGTGGAACACTTTCGTACCCGGAGCATGAAACAAAAAAGCCGGTCAAAAGAAGACACGCTTTCACCGGCAGCCGAGTTTCATCCCTTTGACTGCCGCCGGATCTATTACCTCAAATACGGCAACAAAAACACCGCTGCCTTTCACCGGATTTCACCCCGGCCATTTCAATGGCTCAAAGAAAAATCCCGCGACGAGATTGAGCATCGGTTTATGGCTGAAGAAGCCGTCATCCGGCCGACCGAGCTGAAAGCCTATATCTTTGCCTGCCTGGGGCTGGACCGACATTTCATGTCGCCGTTTTATCAAACCTATCCGGCAGCCATCCCGCAAGAAGAAGCGGATGCTGCCTTTTTAAATGATATCTGCGAACTGAACCAGGATGCGTCCTTCTGGCTGGGCATGCCGGCAAAAGCGGCGTTGAGCCCCTATCTGATCCGATACGTGATCATGTTTTTTGACCACATGTATCCCCGGCCCCGGTTTGCCGAACACATGTTCAACGCGTTCATGAACCGGCACCGTCACCACCACCGTCCCCCGCCCCGGCAGCAGATGCCAGTGCACGATGCCTTGGCCCTCCTGGGTCTGGAAGCGGTGGATCCATCCACATTGACCCGCCGCCAGCTTTCCAGGGTATTTCGGAAAAAGGCCCAGGAATTTCACCCGGACGCCGGCGGAAATCATGAGGCATTCATCCGACTGGCAGCTGCATATCAAGACCTCAAGGCACAGCTGTTTTCCGCGTAAATGGTCATCAGGGCGCTGGCAATGGGGATATCTGCCGGAAGCAGATCAAAGGTGAGCAGCGCGTCTGTGGGCACATGTGCGATCCTGTCATGCACGGCCGGCTGAAGCACACCGGAAAGCCGGCAGACTTCGTAGGCCAAAAGTTCGATGCGGCCGTGGGTATAGTCATGGGTGTTCTGCGCAAGCAGCCGGCCCACACGGACGTTGATGCCAAATTCTTCACGTAGTTCCCGTGACAGACAGGCTTCCGGGGTTTCGCCCGGTTCAATTTTCCCGCCCGGAAACTCCCACTGGCCGGCATGCCGCTCTCCGGGTGCTCTGCGCGCGATCATCACGCATCCGTTTTGCTGAAAGATTCCAGCGGTCACACGCACCGGGATATCGGATCGTCGGTTCATCGGTGACGGCCTCCACGAATTTCTTTGTTATTGACGCTTCAATAGCATAGCGGTATATGCCTGATGTATGAATTTTTTTATTCTCTGTATTGGTATACTCACCCTGTTTGCAGGCTCCGAAGTCTTGGTGCGGGGGGCGTCGGAAATCGCCATCGCCCTTTCCATACGTCCGATCCTCGTCGGTCTGACCGTGGTAGCCTTTGCCACCTCCTCACCGGAGCTCATGGTCAGTTTCACGGCCGTACTTCAGGGGTCGGACGATATTTCCGTGGGCAACATCCTGGGCAGCAATGTGATCAATATCGGTCTTGTTCTGGGAACTGCCGCACTGGCCCGGCCGATTCTCATCCATACGAGCATTCTAAAACGGGAACTCCCTTTCATCATCGGCGTCACTCTACTCTTCTGGATACTCTGCATTGACGGCTGGCTGTCCCGGCTGGACGGCGGCATTCTGTTTTCCCTCCTGGCCTGTTATATCCTGATCAGCATCCGAAACGAAACTGCCGGCCGTACGGCCAGAGAACATGCAGGCATGGGGAAGACAGGTGCCCTCTCACGCCCCCTGAAGACCCATGCCATATCCCTTTTAAAAGTGGTGATCGGACTGCTCTGTCTGGGAATGGGTGCCCGATGGATCGTGTCATCCGCCCTTTTCATTGCCCGGCTCTATGCACTCAATGAAATTTTCATCGGCATCACGGTGGTGGCGTTCGGCACTTCGCTTCCGGAACTGGCCACCTCGGTGGTCGCCATGATTCGAAATGAAAGCGATATTTCTCTGGGAAATGTCATCGGCAGCAACCTGTTCAATATGTGTATGGTCATGGGGTGCATCGCGCTTGTGACGCCCATCCACATCAATTCCCATCTGCACTGCTTTGAATTCCCGTTCATGGTCCTTGCGACATCAGTGCTTTGGTTCATTTCCTGGTATTACAAGAAAATTAACCGATTGTACGGCGCCGTTCTCATTGTGTCCGTGGGGATTTACATTTTTGGCGCGTATCTCCCCAGTGCCTGCAGCTAACCCCCTTTCCCGGAAGGGATATCCGGATCAAACGGAACCATCCACCGAAAGAAAAAAGCCTTTACCGCCGGACGATTTCCGCCGTATCGTTCAGGTGTTTCAGGTAGGCTGTCAAGGCCTTCCGGATCTCCTGCTCCTTCAATTCCTTCATCAGTGTTTCCCTGACCTGGTCAAAGGGCATCACCGATGCGGCTTTACGATCCGTCAGCTGAATCAGGTGGTAGCCGAAACGGGTTTCCACAATATCACTCACTTCATTTTTTTTCATGGCAAATGCCGCATCTGAAAACGGTTTGACCATGCGGCCCCGCTCAAAAAAGCCAAGATCCCCGCCCGATGCGCTGCTGGGGCAGTCAGAGGATTCCTTGGCAAGGGCTGAAAAATCTTCCCCTTTTTTCAGCCGTTCCTGAATGCCCTCAAGTTTTTTTCGCGCAGCAGCCCGGGTTTCATCCGGCGCACTGGATTCAACCTTGACCAGAATATGACTGGCCCGCACCTGTTCCTTCTGGGTATACCTTTCAGGATGCGCCTTGTAAAACGCTTCTGCATCGGCTTGTGAGATCGAGACCTGCTTGCTCAGCTCATCTTTCACGAACCGTTCCACGGTCAGCATTTTAACGGTCTGCTTCCGGAGGTTGTCCATGGACAGGTTCTGCGCCTTCAGGGCCGCCTCAAAACTGGCTGCATCCGGATACCGAGCCTTGTATGCTTCAATCTTGGCCGACACCTCGGCATCCGTGACCTGAACCCCTTTTTTCGCGCTTGCCTGAATCAGCAGCTCCATGTCGATCAATTCCTTGATCAGCCGTTCACGGATGCGTTTTTTCTCGTCATCCCCCATCTTGCGTCCAGTTTTTTCAAAGCTGGCCGTGACCTGCGCAACCCCCCATGCCACATCCGCTGCATAGATCGGCGTATCATTGACAATGGCGACCCAGTCATCCGAGGCGGCAGACGCCGTTCCGGTCTCTGCGGCAAAACTCCCGGCAGACATCACGAGGAGCAGACTGACGGCAACGCAGATGGGGCGAACGATTCGAAATGAACTAGACATAGTGTATTCCTTTGCTGTAACGAAAAAAACCGGATCAGGGACTGATGTTCCGATCCGGTTTTGATCTCTTGGATATGGTCGGGACGAGAGGATTCGAACCTCCGACCCCAGCGTCCCGAACGCTGTGCTCTACCAGACTGAGCCACGTCCCGACAAATGTGAATCAGTATGTACGTGATCACTGCTTAAATGTCAATGCAAAAACGGATCTTTTTTCCACCCCTGCACAATAGGGATAAAACAGCTGGCATGTGGGTATCACGCACGTTTCAGCGGATTGTCAAGGACCATGGTTGCTTCCCGTCCCGGCCCTACGGAGACAATGCTCACGGGTGTTTCGGCCAGTTCGGCAATGCGGTCTATATACCTGCGTGCGTTCTCGGGAAGGTCATCCAGTGAACGGCATGTAGAAATATCCGCTGTCCAGCCGGGCAGGGTTTCATACACCGGCGTGCAGGTTTCCTGCACCTTCAGGCTGGCCGGAAACGCATCATACGTTACGCCGTCATGGGTATAGGCCGTGCAAATCCGAATCTCATCCAGTCCGCCCAGGACGTCTAGTTTGGTCAGCACCAAACCGGTGAGGCCGTTCAAGCGAATCGCGTGGCGCAATACCACCATGTCCAGCCAGCCGCACCGACGTTTACGCCCCGTGGTGGCGCCAAATTCATCCCCGATCCCCTGGAGATGGTTTCCGCAGTCGTCAAACAGCTCGGTGGGAAAGGGGCCGGCGCCCACACGGGTGGTATAGGCTTTCACAATACCCAGAACGCCCTGGATTGCTGTGGGGCCGACACCGGCGCCGCAGCAGGCGTTTCCGGCTACCGTACTGGACGAGGTGACAAACGGATACGTTCCGTGGTCGATATCGAGATGCGCCCCCTGGGCCCCTTCAAAGAGCACCTGTTTTCCGGCTTTCACTTCACGGTCGATGAAGACAGATGTGTCGGTAATAAACGGCTTGAGCCGCTCGGCAAACCCCAGGTATTCCCGGATCACCGCATCGGCGTCCACGGGATCGGTTTCAAAATACCGGGTCAGGTAGAAATTCTTTTCTTCGAGCACTTCCCGGACTTTTCTGTCCAGGGTTTCCGGCTCCTTTAGATCAATGAACCGGATTCCTTTCCGGGTGGCCTTGTCTTCATAGCAGGGACCAATCCCCCGGCCAGTGGTGCCGATCCTTGTGGCGCCTTTTTTTCCTTCACGAGCCGCATCAATTTGCTTGTGATAGGGCATGATAACATGGGCTTTTTCGCTGATTTTCAGGGTATCCGGATCGACGTTCACCCCTTTTTCCGTGAGATAGTCGATTTCCTGAAGCAGCACCGCCGGATCCACGACCACGCCGTTGCCGATAATGCCTGTTTTCTGCTGAAGAATCCCGGAGGGGACCAGGTGGCTGATAATTTTCTCCCCATTTACCACCATGGTGTGACCGGCATTGTTTCCCCCCTGAAACCGCACCACCACATCGGCATCTTCTGACAGGAGATCCACAATCTTGCCTTTTCCCTCATCCCCCCACTGGGTTCCCACAATCACAATGTTAGCCACGTAATGCTCCTTGACTGAATGTTGTTTCTTTCCGATTCAGGCGTTCCTGGCCTGTCGCCTGGCCTTGAAAAAAGACTGTATGATAGACCGGCAGCCCGTTTCACACACACCGCCAATCACGTCCGGCTGATGATTGAGCCGCCGATCCGTCTGCAGCGTATACAAGGAACCGGCGCCGCCCCATTTGGGATCTGGCGCGCCGTAAACAATCCGCCTCAAACGGGCATGCACCGCCGCTGCCATGCACATGATGCAGGGTTCGATGGTGACATAGAGGGTCATCCCGGGCAGCCGGTAGTTTTCCATCCAGCTGCAGGCCGCCCGAAGGGCAAGGATTTCCGCATGCGCGGTGGGATCGGACCGTGTAATGGTTTCATTTCCTGCCCGGGCGATCACCTCGCCTGCATCCGAAACCACAACCGCCCCGACCGGAACCTCACCGGATTGTCCAGCGGTTTCTGCAACGGTTAGCGCCAGCTTCATGTACATATCATGATCTACGCCCATAACCGATTACTTTATTCACAATTAGTTTTTTGGGTCAAATAAAATATGATTGACATCTGAACCGGACTAGCCTATGACAGGTTGCATCAAGCGCTCGTAGCTCAGCTGGATAGAGTACCTGACTACGAATCAGGTGGTCGCAGGTTCGAATCCTGCCGAGCGCGCCATAAAAACCAAGGCTTTCAGCGTTTTTTCGTTGAAAGCCTTTTTTACTAAAGTTTCCTGTAAAAGAATAGATCATCTAGCTACGCGACCATGCGTAGTAAGGTTTTGACGAAAGAGTTTTGTGGGGTTTGATCCGGCATAGGGCAAATCCTATAAAAATCAGAACTCAATGCCTCCTCTGCTATAATCCTGCGCACATCAGAAAATGCAAATCCTGCTCTGCCTCGAATTTTATGTCTTCGGTTGGGTACATTTTCCAACCGGTCAGCATAGATCCACGTCAGCGTTGTAGCCATCATGCAGAATTTAAGATGATTCAGTACGGATTCCGAATTCCGAACGTGTGCTTTTGAGCTGCCAATTTCCTGCTTGATCTCCTTAAATCCAGATTCTATATCCCAGCGTTTCAAATAAAGCCGGATCATATCTTCATCTGTAACGTCGATGCGGGCTGATAACAATGCCACCCAGCCTCGCTTTTTATCACAGGAGACAAAAATGTTTTTTGCCTTCTTCCCATCAGGCAACGTGACAATTACACTGGCTTTGACCTGGGCCTTTCCACGCCTTTTTTTCAGTTTTGAATAAAGATCACTCAGGCGAAGCTGCTTGCCGTTATATGCATAATATCCGTTAGGATGATTTTTCAACATGGATATGATATCCATATGTTGTCTTAAAGAAGCGATGACTGATGGCATGGCGAACCAACTATCAAACAAAAGGTACTTTGACTGGACGCCAATGCGTTTGGCCCTGATGACCATCGGCACCAAATGTTCCGTTGATTTTTTGACAGCTTTTTTTCGTCGCTGATAGCCGCAGGATCTTTTGTCAATATCCGGATTGATCTCAGTGTATCGATTCTTTTTTTCAGCAGAGGACAACAATCCAAAATCGATTCCAGGAAAACGGTTGCCGTCAGACCATCCAAGTGTCAGCCGCCGGAATCCTTTCAGGTATTTTGCGTCGAATGATCAAATGCACGGGACAGTAATTCCACTTTTTGGGAACGGTTTCGATCGTATGGTGAATCATCAACGATTAGATCCTCTTCAGATGAATCCTTCAAAAATTGACGGATATGAACATATATCCTCGCACACATCAGCAAGATGAAACGCCGCCAGTTGTATGTGGGCGAATTAAGAAAGTTATACACGGCATCTTTGCCGATACCTGTCTGCCGATTTTTCACAACACCTTGAAAAAAATTCTTTCCCATAAAGGCGAGGTTGAGAACAGTTCAAGAGGAGAGGCTCCTTTTGTTTTGTTATTAAAGCCTTATTGAGCATACCTCCAATTTTAAGCCAGAAGAAGTACGCGTTGATTCGCCCAAGCTTTTTATCCTCAACCGTTTGATTTTCAAGAGGGCATGCGGTATCATTCATTTGACAAGGCTCTTTTTTTTGACTTGTTTGTTTTGGGTCAAACATAACATACCAAAATGGGGGATATTTGTCAATTAATACTTTGATTTCAAATAATTATAATTTAATTGATTGGATCAAATTAACTCCGAAAGTTGAGTAAACTGCATACTGCATGCTGAAAAAAATCCAAATTTGTCCTGTATCAGGTGTTCAGGAAATAGGCGGTGGATTTTTTTGGTACACCATCCTTGTCTTTTTTATCATTTATGTTAACATGAATTAAATAATAGCTTTCGCATACAGGGCTATTATTAAAAAGTCTTGCCAGTTTTGTTTGAAAATAAAAAGTTTTAGTCAAAATAGGTCTCGCATTAAGTCCTATTTTTTTTATTATAACTATTTGTATTTCATCTCAATTCCATAAAATTATCGCTCTGATTCACTGAGTGAGCTAATGGTTTTTAGCTTTTTTCTAAAGTAATTTATCATATTTACAAGTCGCTATCCTGTATTAAGAAAGACTGGCAATATGAAAACGAACAAAGAAGAAAAGGATACCGCTCACGAATTCCTCAGAAATGACCGGGGGAAGAGCAAATCCAATACTGTTTCAATCCCCACCATCGAACTGCCCAAAGGCGGAGGAGCGATCAAAGGAATTGACGAAAAATTTTCTGTCAATCCAACGAATGGAACCGCAAGCTTTTCAATCCCGTTGCCGTTTTCCAATGCGCGCGCAAATTCTCCGGCCCTCAACTTGACCTATAACTCCGGCGCAGGCAACGGTATTTTTGGACTGGGCTGGAATCTTTCACTGGCTTCGATTAAACGGAAAACCGACAAAAAATTGCCCCGGTATTTAGATTCCGATGATACGGATATCTTCCTGTTTTCCGAGGCCGAAGATCTGGTGGTCGAATTTGCAAAGCGTGCTGACGGAAGTTTTATAAAGGATACAGACGGTACGTATGTTATCCGCGAAGAGACATCCCAGGATGACCGTTTTCTGATCCGATATTACCGTCCCCGTATCGAAGGCCTGTTTGCCCGTATTGAACGCTGGCAGGATAGAATCACCCATCGCCTTATGTGGAGGGTAATCACCAGAGACAATAACACGCTGCTGTTTGGCTGGAGTGATGATGCGGTCATCGCCGATCCTGCCGACCCCGGCAGGATTTACGAATGGCTGCTGGAGTTTTCCTTTGATGACAAAGGAAATTGCAACCATTATCTGTATAAAAAAGAGGATGACAAGGGTTTTGATGCCGGATGCAAGCACAACAGCAACCGGCGAAAAAAGGGAAACCTGACCTATACCAACTGCTATCTGGAAAGGGTTCTCTATGGCAACAAAACCCCATATGCAGGGTTTAACAGCGCATTCCCGCCGGTCAGCGATTATATGTTTCAGACGGTATTCGACTATGGCGAATATGAAAAAACATCGCCATTCGATAAAACAGGTGACTGGCAATTCCGCAGCGATGCCTTTTCAAGCTATAAACCCGGTTTCGAAGTTCGCACCACCCGGCTTTGCAACCGGGTTCTGCTCTTCCATTATTTCAACGAACTGCCGGGAGGAGCGGCACTGGTCAGATCTTTGGACTTCACTTTTGACAACAGCCAGGGCTTTGCGCTGCTCCAGTCCGCCACCTCCACCGGTTATATAAAAAAACCAGATGGCAGTTACAGTCAGAAAAGTCTGCCCAAAGTAGAATTTACCTATCAGGCGCATGCATGGAATAGCGATGTTAAATCGATATCGCCGGAGAACCTGGCGCATGCCCCTGCCGGAGTGGATGAAAGAGATTACCAGTTTACCGATCTGTATAACGAGGGTTTGTCCGGCATTCTCACCGAACAGGCAGGTGGCTGGTACTATAAGTCTAATCAGGGTGGTGGCAGATTTTCCCCGGCCATGCTGGTTTCGCCCAAACCCTCGTTTGCCGGGCTTGGGCAGGGGTTGCAATTGCTCGACCTGGACGCAGATGGCGGCAAACAGCTCGTCAACCTGAGCTATGAACCCAAAGGCTATTTTGAACTCAGCGACGAAGAGCAGTGGCAGCCATTTCAACCATTCAGGCAAACAGCCAATATCGACCTTGAGGACCCCAATTCCCGTTTGCTGGATCTCAATGGCGACGGCAGGGCCGATGTGCTTATTACTGAAGACCATATCCTCACCTGGCATGAAGCAAAAGGCAGAGAAGGTTACGGAGCGGCCCAAAAAACCATCAACCCTCCGGATGAGGAAGCCGGTCCGCATATCGTCTTTGCCGATGCCGGACAGTCTATTTTCCTTGCTGATATGTCGGGAGATGGCCTCACCGATATCGTTCGTATCCGTAATGGTGAGGTGTGTTACTGGCCGAATCTTGGTTACGGCAGATTTGGCGCAAAGATCAATTTTGATAACGCACCATGGTTCGATGCGCCCGATATATTCAATCCGGATTATCTGCGGCTTGCAGATATCGATGGCTCCGGCACAACCGATATCATTTATCTGGGCAACAACACCTTCAGCTGCTGGCTGAATCTCAGTGGCAACGCCTTTGCCGATACACCGTTTACCATTTCCAGTTTTCCCGATATCCACACCCATGCCAGAATCACCGTTACCGATCTGCTTGGCAATGGCGTTGCCTGTATCGTCTGGTCCAGTGACCTGGCAAAAGACAGCAGTTCTCCTCTGCGTTATATCGATCTGATGTCGAGCAAAAAACCACATATATTGATCGGTTATAAAAATAATCTGGGGCAGGAGACCACACTGGAGTATACGCCATCGACAACCTTTTACCTGGATGACAAAAAAGCGGGCAAGCCCTGGATCACCAAACTGCATTTTCCCGTTCATTGTCTCTCCAGAACAGAAACGCGCGATCTGATCAGTGGTTATCGCTTTGTCAGTTCCTATACATATCACCATGGCTATTATGACCATGCCGAACGGGAGTTCCGCGGCTTTGGCATGGTCGAGCAGACCGACAGTGAAATATTCGACCACTGGGTAAAAAGCGATGCCGACAATATCGTCGAGCAACCACTGCATCAAGCGCCAATGGTCAGCAGGTCATGGTTTCATACCGGCGCTTTTTTTACCAGAGAGAATATCCTCGACCAGTTTGCCGGCGACTACTGGTATGCTGAAATGCAGCGCCAGGGCTTTACTGTCGTTAATCTGGAAAAAAGCCTGCCCGAAGCGCGGCTGATTGCGGCTCCCGGAATAGATGCAGCTGCGCTTGCGGATCTGGACCTTGATGAGTGGCGTCAGGCCCTGCGCGCCTGCAAGGGTATGAACTTGCGCAGTGAAAGTTTTGCCAATGATGCCCCCGCCAGCAACCCGACCCCGGAGCAGCAACAGCGTGCGCTGACGCCCTATTCAGTCGCTTCCAGGAATTGCGTCATTGAACTTCTGCAGCCTAAAGGGCAGAATCCCTTTGCCGTCTTTGTCGTTAAGGAGAGCGAGGCGATCACCTATACCTATGAGCGACATACAGACGATCCGCGTATTGCCCATACCCTGAATGTCAAGCTTGATGAATATGGCAATATACTGGAATCAGCTTCCGTCGTCTATCCGCGGATCAAGACTGACACCCGCTTACCGCCGGATGTTCAGCAGGCACAGGATCAGGTGCTTATCACCTATAGTCGTAACGGCTACACCAACGATATCGCCAGTGCAGATGCCTGCCGGCTACGGCTGTTATCTGAAACCGCCAGTTATGAGCTCAGGGGCGTAGCCAAATCCGGGCCGCTGTTCACGGTGGAAGACTTCGACGATATTCTCGAAAAATCTCAGGAGATTGAATATCACCAGCTTGACAGCAGCCCGGCAACCGCTGCGCCGCAAAAACGCCTGATTGAGCACGTTGTAACGCTCTATCGCAGCAACAACCTCACGTCGCCGCTGCCGCTGCACAAGCTGGAATCACTGGCCCTGCCCTATGAAAGCTATCAGCTGGCCTACACACCAGACCTGCTTGCCGATATCTATGCCGACAAGGCCGATGTCTCGCTGATGCTGGAGGGCAAATTCACCCAGCTGGGAGGAGACGGCAACTGGTGGATACGCTCCGGTACCACACAATATATTGAAGCGGCGGAAAACGCCGTGCATGCGCAACAGCGTTTCTACCTGCCGGTCTCGTATATCGATCCCTACGGTGCCAGGTCGATAGTGCGTTATTACGGTGAGTATCACCTGTTTATTGAAGAGATCGAAGATGCGCTGGCCAACACCCACAAGGTCGAGCAGTTTAACTTCCGTACCCTGGGGCCGCGCCGTATACAGGATGCCAATGGCAATTTCACCGAGGTCCTGGTCGACGAACTGGGCCTGGTCAAGGCCATGGCGGTTTTCGGTAAAGGCGATGAAGCAGACGACCTGATCGGACTTGATGAATTCACCGACGATAGCGAACGCGCCCTGATTGATGATTTTTTCCAGGCATCTGCCTCGGATGTTCTGGTGACACAGGGCAAAGAGCTGCTGCAGCATGCAACCGCCCGTTTTGTCTATGACCTCGACAGTTATAAAAATTCCGGCAACCCCTGTGTGGTCGCCTCGATATTGCGTGAAGAGCATTTTATAAAAAATACCGCATCACCGGTGCAGCTCAGCTTTGAATACTCAAACGGCCTCGGGCAGGTGGTCATGCAGAAAGCCCAGGCCGAACCCGGCCGGGCAAAGCAGGTAACACTTCATGCCGATGGCAGTTACAGTGTCACCGAGATCGACACCGCCGCCCAGGATCCCAAACAACTGCGCTGGCTCGGCAATGGTCGTACAGTGCTTAATAACAAAGGCAAACCCGTCAAGCAGTATGAGCCCTATTTCAGCGTTACCCACCATTTTGAGGATCGCAGGGAACTGGTCGAGTCCGGTGTTACGCCGCTGATGTATTATGATGCGCCGGGACGGCTGATCAAAACCGAGCTGCCGGATGGCACCTTTTCCCGTACCGAGTTCGATTCCTGGCAACAGGCTGTCTTTGATACAAATGATACCGTACTGGAGTCAAGATGGTATGCCGAGCGCAGTAATCATCTGATTGATGCCCGGCTGCTGGCGGCAGGCAAGGACCCGGACAGGGAGAAAGCCGCTGCCGAACAGGCGGCCAAACATGCCGATACCCCCAGTATTCAGCATTTCGATACCCTGGGCCGGCCCATCCTCTCGGTCGAGCATAACCGCAGTATCAGTAACGGTGCCGATGAATACTATTTTACCCGTGCCGAACTCGATATCGAAAGCAATCTGCGTTCGGTTACCGATGCGCGCGGCAATAGAGTGATGCGCTATAAATACGATATGCTTGGCAACGCGGTCTATCAGCACAGTATGGATGCCGGGCAGCGCTGGCTGCTGATCAATGTGGTGGGCAATCCGCTGCGTACCTGGGACGAGCGGAATCATGAATTCCAGTATTTCTATGATATCCTGCACCGCCCCACCCATAGTGTGGTGATTGGCGGCGATGGCGAAACCGCGCTTGACCATATTTTCGAGCGTATTTTCTACGGTGAGGATGAACCCGATCCCCACCTTAAAAACCTGCGTGGCCAGGTTGTCCGCCACTACGATACCGGCGGTATGATTGAGATGCCGGAGTATGATTTCAAGGGACAAGCCCTATCGGCCAGCCGCAGGCTGTTTAAGGATTATAAAGGAGTGGCCAACTGGCAGGATGCCAATCTGACAGCGGATCTGGAAAGCGAAATCTTTACCTCTGCCAGCGAAACCGATGCGTTGGGCAGAATCACCCGGCAAACAGCGCCGGACGGTTCTATTATAACACCGCAATATAATAAGGCGGGACTGCTGAATGCCGAGATTGTCCAGCATCAAAGCCCGAACAAGACAACAAATTATATCAAAAATATTGATTATAACGAAAAAGGCCAGCGGAACAGGATTGTTTATGGCAACGATGTTACTGTCGAATTTACCTATGATAAGGAGACCTTTCGCCTGATCCGCCTGCAGACCCAGCGAAACAACAGCGATCCCCTGCAGGACTGGCAGTATACCTTTGATCCCCTTGGTAATATCACCCATATTGAAGATAAAAACATCCCGGTGGTGTTTTTCGATAACCAGAAGATTACCGGCGTGTCGCAATATACCTATGATGCGCTCTATCGTTTGGTTTCTGCCTCGGGAAGGGAAAACGCGACTCCTCTGGCCTTTGATTCACAGGATAACTGGAACGATGCGCCATTTCTGCGCCAGTATCATCCCGGCGACCCGATGGCGATGCGCACCTATACACAGACCTATCAATATGACGGGGTCGGCAATATCCTGCAAATGCGCCACCGGGCAGCGGGTAACGCCTGGGTGCGTAACTATACCTATCAGGCCGGCAATAACCGGCTGGACAGCACTCAGTCAGGTGCCAATACCTATCGCTATCCACATCATGCCCAACATGGCTTTATGACCAAAATGCCGCATCTGCAAGAGATGGGCTGGAACTTTAAAGAAGAGCTGGTTAAAACCATCCGCCAGCGCCGTACCGATGGCGGCATACCGCAGACCACCTATTATCAGTATGACGGTCAGGGACAGCGTATTCGTAAGATCACTGAAAATACCGCCGATCCAGGCGCTGCACCCACCAAAAAAGACGAACGTATCTATATAGGCGGGTATGAAATCTATAAAAAACATAGCGGCAATGATGCCGGGCTGGAGCGCAGCAGCCTGAGTCTGATGGACGGGCAGCACCGCTTTGTCATGATTGAGACCGAAACCAAACCGCGTATTGTTATGGGTATCTCGGTGGGACGAACCAGTCCCCGGCAGACCGTACGCTATCAACTGCATAATCATTTAGGCTCGGCGGCATTGGAACTGGATGAAAATGCCGAAGTTATCAGTTATGAGGAATATCATCCCTTTGGCACCACCGCCTTTCAGGCCAAAAATGCATCGATTAAGGCGGCGGCAAAACGCTATCGCTATACCGGTATGGAGCGGGATAAGGAAAGCGGGCTGGAATATCACTCGGCACGGTACTATCTGCCGTGGTTAGGGCGGTGGGGGAGTTGTGATCCGTTAGGGATCGAAGACGGAATAAATCTTTATCGTTTTGTCAACAACAATCCAGTACTATTTGTGGATTTAGAAGGCAAACAGTATGCGAAATTAGAATCTTTATATTTGGCAAGATCTAATCATTTACCTATTCTTGAAACTACGCTAGGTCCTGATGCTGTTGGGGTTGACATAGATCTCAGTGGAGGACTCTCCAATGTGATCGGTGGTAGAGTTATACCTTTAGGTTTTAGTTTCGTTTTATCACGGGGCGGCTCTTTAGATGTTTATTATTATGCAGGTGGAGCAGTAAGCATTGGCGAGCAAAAGGGAGGTAGTTTGGCTATAAATATATCTCCTTTTGCTGCATGGTATACGGGTGATGAAAGCCAGATTAACGATAAGTCTTGGACAGGGGAATTTGAAAGTATAGGTATTGGTGGTGACGCTGGTATTGGACCGAAGTATGGGTTTGGGGGCGCTTTTTTTTGGAGTGGCAATAACGAATTGAGTAACACCCTTCCCTTTGCTGAAGAGAACCAATGGATGGGCGTATCACTTTCATTCTCTGGTGGATATGGTATTGAAGGAAGTATAGCTGGAGAATTTCAGGATACGTATTATTGGTTATTAACTCCCGATGAGCCGCTTCCAGAGCCTGAGTCGGTTATGGAAATGCCCGACACCCCAATAGAATCTCTGGATGAAGCAGTTAACCCTCAACTATGTGAACCCATGCCTCAGCCGAACGAATGCTCGCAAGTTGATGAACCGCTTATGACCGATTTTACAGACCCTGCCAACTATTCGAATTATTATGATTATGCTTCTATGCAGGATCCGTCAATATCAGAAGAAGAATTGATGTCTAAATGGGCATTGGTGCATGGCTGGAGTTCAGTAGTACAACAATGAAATTTAACCCGTAAGACAGATTCACCAGTAACCAGTCCACCATAAACGGTGCAATAATGCGAAATGCTGCTCTGGTTTTAAGGTGGTTTTGATAAGGCGGATTATCCTTTTGCGCCAAATCCGCCCTGCTATATCCGGATATTGCCAGCGTACAATGCGGATAATGCCAAACGCTGGCAGTTAATCAAGCCCCGTTATTTAGCAAAGGCCAGCTTAGGCAACGATTTTTATCTATGATGAAAAACGGGATAAAAAAGGCCTTGGCTGGTTATCGTCCAGCTTTCATCGCTATATATTTAACGGTATCTACCGGCAAGATTGACCAACCGAGATTAGGCAAGCAAAATTGCAAGCATATCTCCAATAACTGCATGAAATTTTACTCAAATTGATATATAATAAAAGTTCCAGGAGATTATATTATAACTCAATGAGGATAAGCAAATGACCAACAAAAACCCCAGCAAGGCATTTACATTCGATTTACCAGACAATAAGCTGCAAACAACCTTTGCCGATATTTTTAGCAAACACAAGGGCGATTGGTCAACCATTAAGGCTGAATTGGCGATAACAGAAGGCTTTAGCGGCAAAACACTTATCAATAAACTGGAATATACCCATAACCTGGTTCTATGGAGCGATGACAACGCGGCGGTAGTATCGTTATTTCAAAAAGACCCGCAGATCAATTCGTTACGCGATATCGCGCTAACCCTGGATAAACCGGCATTTGTCAATAAAGTCAAAAGGGATATGCCCGGTAAGGCCGATCTTGACAAAGAAAATGCCGCCCTGAAGCTGCGCCGCAAGCTGTTTACCATAGAGCCAACGGCGATGCTGATCAATCTGATCAGGAATCCGCAACTATCATTTTTAAACGATGCTGTTGGCGCAAATATCGTCACCGTACTCAATAACCAGCCAGATTTTAATATCAGAACCACCTCGGTATATAAACTCTTTAACAATGATAAGGCGTTTAAGGATATTACCGCCGATGATGATAAGGCGGCGGTAAAAGCACAACTAAAAATATTGCAGCGCCTCACTGCGGTAAGCACTGACCCAGATGCGGTGCCGGTATTATATAACGCCAAAATCCAATCCGCCATGCAAATCTCGGCATTGCCCCGAAAACAGTTTATTGCAGCGTTAAAGAACGGGGGACTGGCTGAAACCACATTGGCACAGATTCACCATAACGCCCAGCAGACCCGGGTGCGCAATGAGCAGTTTATTATGTCGTTCAGAGAGGCCGCCCAGCCGACCCATGTGGCGTTTATCGATAAGAGTCTAAGTGCATATACCCATTCGCAGACGGATATTAATCGACCCGCAGAAGTGAATATAAACACTGAATCTACGGCAGAAATAGGCGTCGCGCATACCCAGGAATTGCTGGATCAATACAATCTTTCCTGGGATTTATTGTTCGCCGATGCCGACTTATGTGAGTGCGGAGAGTGCAATTCGGTATATAGCCCGGCTTCCTATTTTGTCGAGTTATTAAATTATCTGAGAAACAATAATCTTGATCCCAATTCGCAAAACAATATTGCAATAAAACCCGATCCCAAAGATATTTCCGATACACCGCTGGAAAAACTGTTTGATCGCCGGCCGGATCTGGGCTGCCTGGAGTTGACCTGCGAAAATACCCATACCCTGATTCCCTATGTGGATCTGGTCAATGAGGTGATGGAAAACTATGTTGCCTACAAAAAATTAAAGCCCTTTAATGTCGACGATGAAACCAGCGGCGAATTGCTGGCTGAACCGCAACATACTGAATATCAGGCCTATTGCCTGCTTAAAAACGAGGTCTATCCCTTTACGCTGCCTTATCATCAGCCGATCGATGCCGCCCGGATCTATCTGGATTTTCTTGATACCAGCCGTTATGAGGTAATCCGTAATTTCCGCAAAAACCACGCCGGCCCCGATGTCGAACTAACCAGACTGCAGGACCAGGCACTGGATCGCGCGGTTGATGCCGAGTGTCTGAAGCTGACCAGGGAAGAATACGTTATTCTGACCAGAGAATGCTTTGAAAATATCGACCTGATGCGCAGGCTTAAAGACAACCCTGCTATGACTCAGCAGGAATATTGGCAGATAATCGGCGGCAAAACGGTCCATGAATACTACGGTTATAAAAATGAAGCAACCATGCTCGGCAATGATGGACTGACCCTGATCAAGCCGGAATTTCTGCGCCGTACGGGTATTGACTATGCCGATCTGGTCGAACTGTTGAAAACGCAGACGCTTAATCCATGCCTGCCCAAAGGGCGGGCCAAAGCCATTATGGAAAGCCTGCACTTCAGCTACCGCTTTTTGCAAAACTACGCTAAAGTCTTTGGACTGGAGAAAATGGCTGAGGCGCTGGTGATGGGAGAGGAACTGGCGGAACTCCTCCCTAAGCTCAAGGAGCAAATCGAACTGCTTACCAATAAAAAAGCCCCGGTGTGCCCCGCGTCCGCTGATGATACCATGCAAATCTGTGACAAGGATATTCTTTGCTGGGTAAAATGCTATTTCGAAAAAGTCGGCAAAATGATTGTCATCGAAAACGGCAGGGGCTGTGTCGATGGAGTAATTAATATAACTGATAATATAACTGGTCATCTCGGGAGCATAGGAGATTTCCGCGCACCCAAAAACATCAGTCTAATCATTAAAAATTGCAATATTTACATTTACAACCCCCGGGAAGAACTCATTGGCCATATTGATAAAGACACAGGTAAAATTACTTTCGAAAACAATGTGATTGCGGAGGGTATCCAACCCGATTCCCTTAAAAATCTTTCGTTTATCGGCAACAGAGGCGAAAAGGGTGTTTTTCACCTTATCGATGGTGAAATTTACCTTATATTTACCGAGCAGCAGGATACCTGCGACCTGGATACGGCCCTGTTGCAACATCTGGACGGAACACCGCTTACGGTTAATGAATATGATAAGATACACCGTTTTATCCGCCTGTGGCGCAGACTGGGCTGGAGCATAGATGAAGTTGACCAGGCTATCGTCGGCCTGAGCAACGTCGAGACGAGCCTTTCCGATAATAACAACCAGCCGGCTGAGATATTGTGCGACGACAACGATGATTGCAGCGACAGCAGCTGCGATGACTGCGAAGACTGTGCAGAAGCGTTATGTATTGATATTTTCGATATTACCCCGGAACTTATCCATCAACTTTGTGCCGTCAACCATCTGCTCGATCAAACCGGTCTTGAACTTATCAAACTCCTGAGTTTCTGGACGACAATCAGCTGCTTTGGCGACCACTCCCTTTACCGGCGATTGTTCCTGACCCATAATGTGCTGGGAATAGATAAGATTTTCAAAGCCGATGCCCGTGGCAATTATCTGACGGCTGATGTTAAGCTGACCGATCACCTGCCGGCCGTAATGGCGTCGCTGAATCTTTCTGCAGACGACATTCAGGCCATTATGCAGTCGGCCAGCCTGGATGATAAATTGACGCTGGCCAACCTGTCTTTACTTTATCGTTACCGCCTGCTTGCCAGGGTATTGGGATTACGGATTCCGGCTTTTATCAGCATCCTGCCGCTGTTTGGCGATATTTTCAAAAGCGCCGAGGCAACCCGAACATTTTTAAAACGCTGGGCAAAGATGGAAGACGCCGGATTCACCTATCAGCAGTTGAATTTTATCATTCGCGATGTGGATGATGACAAAAGGCCGTTCTCGCCCGATGATAAAACCGTGCTGCTGCTGAGTAAACAGATTTACGACGGCTTAAATGCCATCGACAGCGAACATGCCGACCTTGCGGCGGATCCCGATATCACTGACCCCGCGGCCCAACTATTCAATATCCAGCAAAAAGCCACCGCCGAACTGGTAAGGACCAAGGCCAGTCTTCTTTTTGACTCACCGCTTGTTGATCAGTTGCTTGCCTATCTGCAGGGTACTGCCGTTTATACAACCAATGCACCCAAGGATCTGGATTTTACCATCCCCGATGGCAAAACGTTAAAGAACAAGCTTAGCTACGATAAAACCCTGGGCAGTGTGCAAATCACCGGGATTTTGACCGGGTCCGAGGTAAATGATTACAATAATCTGAGTTCCGAGCTGGCCTGGGCCGATGCCTTGGCACGTATTGAGAAACAACAGGCCAAAGCCTTTAAGGAGTTATTCGCCGGCATATTCGAGGAAGAGAAAACCAAAACGAACTCAGAAAAAGAGGCGCTGAAAGCGATTATACTGACAGGCGATATCAGCGTCGCAGTGGATACCATTGCAGACGGTGATCCCGATCCCAATACTGCACCGCAAAAACGCGTCGCTTTCTTTGCCATTTTTCTGCCTTATCTGCGGCAGCAGTTGACGCATCGGTTTATTATCGACAATCTGTCTGCCTATGCCGGACTTGCAGGTAAAGTGGTTGACCTGCTGGTCTCTGATATCCTTAAATCCGGCACGCCTTCTGTCTCCATCTATGATGTGTTCGAAAAGATCAAGGACAGCGTACAGCCTGCCGCCGACAGCTGGAATGGCTACCTGATACCTGCCGCTGACAGCGGGGTAACAATTATTGTCAAAAACAGTGATAACGCCCCTGTCGTTTATCTGGATGGCGCAGCCCTGACATTGACGGCACAGGAAGACCCCACCAATGAATGGTGGAGCGGCTCTCTGCAGCTGGAGGCTGGAAAACTGTATGCGTTTGCAACAAATGGTGTGCCGCTGGAAAATATTTTCTGGAAAACCCCCACCTCGACCATCTCGGCGATTCCATCGTCAGCGCTTATTCCCGACTTTGCCCCGCAACAGGCAGGGCCTTCGCTGATTGCACTGAAAAAGGCGGCGATGCTGGTCTCCGGATTTGAACTCAGCACCGATGAAATCGACTTTCTTAACAACAACAAGGGGGAGTTTGCTGGTCTTGATTTTAATGCCCTCAGTCTTAAACAGTGGCTCAGGTTGGAGGCCTATATCCGCCTGCGTAACACTTTGCCGCAGGGCAAGATCAATATTCTCGATTTCTGGCAGTGGACATATGATGCAACAGCTGATGTTAACAGGCTCAGCGAAAAAATTGCCGACCTCACCACATGGAAAAAAGAAAATATTGATAAATTAATTGCAGCAAACCATTTCAATCTCGCTGGACTTTCCGATTACAGCAACGAAAAAAATCTGTTAAAGCTGCAACAAGCCCTTAAGATAGCGGATAAGACCGGCGCGGATATCGACCTGTTATTTGACTGGGGATACCCGACGTCAAACTTCAATCGATGCCGAAACACCGCTGAAAGCATCAAAAACAGTATCCGGGCCCGATATAAGCAAACCGATTGGGAAGAGGTGATAAAGCCGTTGCACGATAAGCTGCGCAATCACCAGCGTGATGCCCTGACCGCCTATCTGTTACAGCAACGCGAGCTTATTGCCTGGAATATCACAGATGCCGACGGCCTGTTCGAATACTTCCTTATTGATGTGCAGATGGATGCCTGCATGGAAACTTCGCGCATCAAACAGGCGATTTCATCGGTTCAACTGTTTATTCAGCGCTGCTTTCTCGGCCTGGAAGAAGCGCACAACCAGATCAAGCCGGATGTCCTCGACCGCGAACGTTGGGAGTGGATGCAGCGCTACCGGGTATGGGAGGCTAACCGAAAGGTTTTTCTCTATCCTGAAAACTGGATCGAAAGTAATCTGCGTGATGATAAGAGCCCCTTCTTCAAAGAACTGGAAAGTGAGCTTCTGCAAAAAGATATCAGCAAACAAAATGTCTCGGATGCGCTGAAGTCTTATCTATATAAGGTCGATACTGTGGCGAATATGGAGGTAGTGGGCTTATATATCGAAGGGGAAAAGGAAACTGATGGAAGATGGCATGAAGACAGTAAACTTCATGTATTTTCACGCACACGTAACGCGCCCTACTCCTTTTACTATCGTTACCTGGCTCTGGATGAGATGAATTGGTACCCATGGGAAAAAATGCAGGTGGATATTCCCAGTTACGATTGTGAAAATCCTTTGCCTCAAGAAGAATCTTCGAATCAAGGGGAGCCTTCGCCCCAAACTGTTCCGGGTAACGGATGCTATCTGACACCTGTTGTATGGAATAATCGTTTGCTGGTGTTCTTTCCGCAAATTATGAAAAAAACGAAACCCAACCCTGACTCAACAAGCGGGAGCTTCGAAAAATTAGGTTCCTCTAATACTGGAATAGAAAAATCAACTCCGATTTCTTATTACGAAATCAAGATGGCCTGGAGCGAATATCGCAACGGTAAATGGACGCAAAAACAATTGAGTAACGATGCTGTAATTTCAGATCATATTGATAGCACGCATGATATACAATTTTTTAAATTTGTGCCGATCGTCAACCATTCTGATAAGGTGATCATTAATGTTGATGACCATCGGGATTCCGATGGTGGTTATAAAGGAGCATTTGAATTTGACGGAAATAGTTTAAAAATAGGGACACCTGTACATACGGAGAGTATGCCAATTGATTACTTCAATCACTCAAGCCAAAAAATGTATTCCTGGCAGATTGAAGAAACGTCCCGGGTTAATACGGATATTTATTTCCATGCCGATAATAATGAAGAAAAGGTTTTTGGGATCAACGGCAGTGACAATGATTTCTATCACCCGACAATACGAAATTTATTCGGACACATCAATGCAGGTAATTTAGCTTTTTTCTTTCAGCAAAATCTTAATTCATCGGATATTGATTTTGGAAGATATATGAAAAAGGGGACAAACAGTTACCACGAGCTGAAAGGACCATACTCCTTATATAACTGGGAATTATTTTTCCATACCCCCATTCTGTTAGCGGATGCCTTAAGCAAGGCCCAGCATTATGAAGAAGCGATGAAGTGGTTCCATTTTGTTTTCAATCCCATGGCCGAAGAAGACAGCAGCACGAATACGCCGGATAAGCGCTTCTGGCAATTCAGTCCATTCAGGAAGATAGACAGCAAACAGATCCTGGAAAGCATCTTTCATAATCTGCAGCCGAATACAGCTGACGATGCAATTACCGAGTGGCGTAATAAACCCTTTATGCCGCATGTCGTGGCACGCAGCCGACCGGTCGCCTATATGAAATGGGTGGTTATGAAATATATCGATAATCTGATTGCATGGGGTGATTATTTATTCAGACAGGATACCATTGAGACTGTCAATCAGGCTTCTCAGCTCTATGTTCTGGCAGGGCATATTCTCGGTCCAAAGCCGATGTCTATTCCCAAACGCGGCAATATCAAGCCGCAGACGTATCTCGGTTTGCTCGATAAATGGGACGCTTTCGGCAATGCCATGGTCGAACTGGAACTTGCCGCACCGTTCAGCAATCAAACAGCGCCGCCGTTCGAGCTTTTACCTGCCCCCCTTGCAGTAAAGGAATTGGTCTCTGGCAATATCTATGGCACGGCTTCGGCACTCTATTTTTGTATACCCAACAACCCCAACCTGCTCAGTTATTGGGATACGGTGGCAGATCGTCTGTATAAAATACGCCATTGCCTGAATATCAAGGGCATATTCCGCAAATTGTCGTTGTTTGAGCCGCCAATCGACCCAGCCCTGCTGGTTAAGGCGGCGGCACAGGGGTTAAGTATCGCCTCGGTGCTGAACGACCTCAATACACCGATGCCGAATTACCGTTTTTACTATCTGCTACAAAAGGCACTGGAGTTATGCAGCGAGTTAAAATCGCTGGGCGGGGCAATGCTATCGGCTATCGAAAAGCAGGATAACGAGCATATTGCGCTGCTGCGGGCCAAACATGAAAACGTGATGCAGAATCTGGTTATGGAGATCAAGAAAAAACAGCTGGAAGAGGCTCAAAAGAATATTGCGAGTCTGCAGCAGAACCGCAAGGCACCGGAAGCCCGGATGAAATACTATCTGAAGCTGAGCGGCCTTGACGAAAGCCTGGTTCCGGACGACACCGCCGATTTTAACGAAATCCCCAACGATATTGTTACCGTGGACGGGGATAGTGGCTTAAAATTAATCCGGTTTGAAAAGGAGGATATGGATAAGGCGGGTGAGGCTCAACGGTGGCAAGAAGGCATTGGGAAAGCAGAAGCTTTAGCCGCCATTTTTCATGCAATACCCAATAATTCTGCTGACGCAAAACCATGGGGTGTCGGTGCTGGAGTTGTGTGGGGAGGTTTAAATCTCGGCAATGTCACTCAAGCAGGTGCAAAAGTGGCTCAAATTCGTTCTAACGATCTTTCTTACCAATCTACCAGCGCCGGCAAAAAAGGCGGTTTTACCCGTGCCCTGCAGGATCGCATCTTCCAGGCCAATGCTGCGGGCTATGAATTAAAACAGATCGATAAACAGATCCTTGCGCAACAGATCCGTATTGATATAGCCAATCAGGAAATTACCAATCAGCAAAAATCCATCGACAACGCAACTGAGGTCGAAGCGTTTCTGAAAAACAAATATTCCAACGAGGAACTCTATACCTGGATGCGCGGTAAACTTAAAACACTTTATCATCAGGTATACAGCCTTGCCTATGACCTGGCGAAAAAAGCCGAAAAGACCTATTGTTTTGAACGCGGTTTAAGTAATACCAACTTTATACAACCCGGCTATTTCGATGCCGGACGCGACGGTTTGCTGGCGGGTGAACAACTCTATGTTGGTTTGAAACAACTGGAGGCGGCCTATCAGAATGAACGGGGCTATGATTATGAAATCACCAAACCTGTCTCGCTTTATCAGCTTGATCCCCTGGCAGTCATTCAACTCCGCGAAGTCGGACAGTGCGAATTTGAGCTGCCCGAAGCCTTTTTCGACCTTGATTATCCGGGACATTACAAACGACGGATCAAATCGTTATCCCTGTCGATACCTTGTGTTGTCGGACCCTATACCGGAGTCAATGCCACGTTGCGGCTGCTGGAAAACAAGTTCCGCAATACTGCCATCGGCGGCAAGGCCTATGTTGAAAATAGCGAAGAGGCAGACGACCGTTTCAGCTCCAGCCTGATTCCGATTGATGCTGTTGCAGTCAGTTCTGCGCAGAACGACAGCGGCGTATTTGAACTGAATTTCAAGGATGAGCGTTATCTGCCGTTTGAGGGCGCAGGTGTTATCAGCAGATGGAGATTAGAACTGCCATCCGTTCGGCAGTTTGATTACCAGAGCATTTCTGATGTGGTAATGCATCTTAAATATACCGCTTCAGAAGGTGGCGATTACCTCAAGCGGGAAGCGAACAAATCGGTATTAAAACAGATAAATACAATAAGTCAGTCACTTAACCAAACGGGGTTACATGTTACCTTTAATATGCGGCATGAGCTTTCCAATGAGTGGACACTGCTTAAAAATACGGGAACAGCAGTGATCACCATTGATAAAGCCAAACTGCCATATATTGCCCAACTGGTCAGTAAAACGTCAATTGAGTCTGTAATGTTTTTGGCCAATATGGTGGATTCGCAGCCCACATGCTCAATTACAATCGATGATACCGTCATTGACTTACAAAAAATAAGCAATGAACTGAAATTTTGCCGAGGGTTCTCGGAGGATATCCAGCTGGATCAATCGTTTAATCTGTCGGTTGATGCTGAACAGCTCAATAAGATACAGGCATTGTTTATAGTGGTTAAGTTGGTAATAAAAAAATAGTTTTTTTAGAAGCTATTTCAGTAAATTAAACATCGATCTATGCCCGAGCGAAACCAAACGGTTCGGACCGTTCCGACGAGAATAGTTTGAGCTGCTTGAAGGGCATGCGGTTGTAGATGGTTGTATTAAAGAGAGCAAAAATGCTCGGTTAAAATTGAACCACCAGACAGGGGCGCCAGGTGGATCGTTAAAAATTCCTCTGGTGCCCTCCCTGCCGGTAAAATGTGATAAGGACCCCTTTACCCTGTATTTAACCTTGAAAGGTTGATTCAATCTTCAATGGAAATAGTGATTTATTTTTTTTTAAATGTGTTTATTGCTGTAATAGGCTTTTACACAGGAGAAATTATTATTTTCCTGTTATCTCTTGGGAGAATAAAGGTCAGATGGAATTTTTATAGCGATGTTGAGGATGCAAGTTTCTTTGTATTGATAACAGAAAAAAGTATATGGATTGGGTTCGTATTTTGGATGCTTTTCGTCTCATATTTAGTCTGCTAAGAAGTTTTCTCATCTTGTAGAAATAGACTCGTAGCGTTACGTTAGAGACGAATTTTTTTAAGCGTTAATTTCAATAAAGCAACTTTCGGAGTTAATTTGACCCAATGATTAAATTATAATTATTTGAAATTAAAGTACTAATTGATAAAATCTCCTTGAATTGTTGTCCTGGGCTAAAAAAAAAGAATCCATACACTGAGATCAATCCGGATATTGACAAAAAAAGTTGCAGCTATCAGCGGCGAAAGGAAGCTGTCACAAAATCAACGGAACTTTTGGTGCCGATGGTCATCAGGGCCAAACACATTGGCGTCCGATCAAAGTACCTTTTGTTTGATAGTTGGTTCGCCATGGCCAGTGTAATGGTCACATTGTCTGATGGGAAGAAGGCAAAAATCATTTTTGTCCCCTGTGATAAAAAGCGAGGCTGGCTGGCATTGTTATCAACCCATATCGACGTTACAGATGAAGATATGATCCGGCTTTATTCGAAACGCTGGGATATCGAAGTTTTTTTCAACATGTGCAAACAGCATTTAAAGCTGCTTAAAGCGGTTCAACTGAGAAGCGATGATGGATTGATTGGGTGTGTTTTGACCCCCAAAATGCGAAGCAATTTGGGGCCACTTTTTAACTTAAATCGCATGTAAACGAATTTAAATTTTCAGGAAAATTCAGCCTGTAAATCCGAGGTGAATCTATGTTGTCAACAAATAGAATTGTCCGGTTTTAAAATACATAAACTGAATTAGTTACGATTTGATCTGACACCTCAGTTGCAAAAATGAGGGTTACCAGTTTTGATGTAGGTGTGAACAAAATAATCAAAACTATAGGAGGTA
>PDTL01000018.1 GCA_002748835.1 Deltaproteobacteria bacterium | reverse complement strand
AACTGGAAGCCTGCGATGAATCGTTTTCTTATTCAGTATGAAGACCGATTCGCTGATATTTAATGAAAAGGGCAGTTACACAAAATACTTGACAGAGTCCCTCAAAAGGCTTTTCCGTTTCAAAAAGAAAATAAATCACATCA
This sequence comes from Deltaproteobacteria bacterium, assembly GCA_002748835.1. GTDB lineage: Bacteria > Desulfobacterota > Desulfobacteria > Desulfobacterales. The sequence continues at coordinate 195,295 of PDTL01000018.1, read as the reverse complement.
GGTAATTTATCTACAGCGTGAACAAATGTATATAAACTCAATATTTTAATTGACAAAGTAGCTATTTCTCTATTTTTCATTTTTTTCCTCGTTAAACTTTATACGCAAAAGGCAAAGGTGCATGGTTTCAGTTATATTTGATTAATGCATAAGCTTCATGACTTTCAATAAACTGGAATCCTAACTCATGGATAGGATCTTTTCTAATCCACCGTCCCATTCCTGACGCATAATACCGATATCCGTAATAGCAGAGGTCAGTATCCTCGTCGAAAATTTTTTAGAGAATTTAAATTTATTTTCAGTAGCATACACCCCATCCGATTTAATCGTTTTCCCAAACGGATCATACGCATATGAAGCGATAATGGTACCATCAGTGCTATTCACAACCTGGCCAACATTACCATTTCCATCATAGCAGTATTGATATGTCTGGGAGCAGCCGCTTGAACTGTCAACCGCACAGATTAATCCGCCAACACCACCAGCACCCTGCATGCAGTGTTTGACTGAGATCAAGTCCCCACACAAAGTACCGGGTTACCTCTCCGGCTTCATCTAGTGCTTCCTGATTCTGGTTCAAACTATTGGTGCTGCAAGTGATCCTTCTTATTTTTACTTTGTGTAAGTAATAACTATCTGATCACTCTTACTTCCAGGAATTTTATTTGTTTTTTTCTCATCAATAAGTATCTGATAAACAGATATATCTAATGTATTGTTGCCTAACATAATTGTTTTATGCCACATAATTAGCAATCCTTGATTGTTATAAACTATATGCCATCCGTCTTCCTTGGCAAAAGGGAACCTCAACTTATCAACTGCATCGTCTAAGTTTTTATATCTTATTTGAGCCTCTGTTATTAACACTCTTAAAGGTCCTTTTTCAGTCTTCCACAGATTATCAGGTTGTTTAGGTGATACTAGTCCTAATTCACCATACCAACGTTTTTTTCTTGGGATTAAATTTATAGAATGCTCTTCACCATCCCATGATATGATACGTTTTGTGCCACTATCTGCAACTATACATATGTTATCATTATTATCAGTAGCACATATTTTCATGCCATCTGACATTACCGATTCACGAGGAATTTCTTTATATGAGTTGAGCAAAAAATTAGTACAACCCGAAATGACAAAAAAAATCATCACAAAAAACAAATATCTTTTTCCTACTAAAAATGCCAAGTGAACCATCTATAACCACCATCCTTTTTATTTTCCAATATTGCATTTCTATCCTCATCTAAAAAATTACCAGACATACCAATATTTATTAAACAATCGAACCCTGGTTCAGAAACGGCCAGTCCGCTGTGGGCGACCGATGTCAGGCGGCCGATCTTGTCAGAGAAGTGGCTTCAGTGCTGCTGGCATCTGCGTCAAGCACAGCAGAGGCACGGGTCTCGATCCGGCCGTTGCTGTCGTAATGATACCGGGTCCAGGACCCGTCTGAATGGGTTTCCTGAAACACCCGCCCGGTGTTCGGGCCGGTCTCCACATACCGGAGGGTGCGGGTGATAGCTTCCCCTTCCGGATCCACGACCGTCTTTACCACAACCTCTCCCCAGTCAACGGTCTGTTTTGTGGTCTTTTTGATCAGTGTATTATTTGACTGCCTCTGATCCTTGATCCTTCTCTGGTTACCAATCAGGCTCTCTGGATAACTTGTCAAATTTTAATGGTTTATAGGTAATTCCATCCATACCTGTTGACACCTTATTTTGAGATACAGTTTTATTAAAAACAATCTTTCCATCAATAATATTTGCAAATATGAGAATGTAACCCCAATTCATTATAGTGGTGTCAGGTATGAAAAGCTCAATAACTAACTCTGTTCCATCTATTTTAAAATAACCAATTTCTGCATTTGAAAAATCTTCAGCATCATCTTGCGATGGCAATATATTTGAAAGTTTTTCCATAACTCTTCCATTTGGCCAAAATCTATAATAAGAATAAGATTCTTGATCCAGACCACTTATAAGATCATTATGTTTAACATAATAAATAGCGTTATAGTCTATTAATGTTGATTCAATAATATCATCAGTGGCTGGCGCTATTGAGAAGTTAAACTTTTTTGGAATATGCCTACCGTCAGGTAACTCTATATCTGTCCAATAAAAACAACCAATTATTAACAGTAAGCACATCATCAATATATGCAGAAATCTGATCATTCCTCCTCCTTAAAACTCATGACCGAACCTTCAGTTATATTCAAAATCTTTTCCTTCTAAGTATTCAAACCTGGGATACCTACAAAAATCATGAACACTATGTTGGCCGTTTAACCATTCAGGGCTTTCAATATGGGCTGTCACCGCGCCGTGCGTCACCTCCTGATCGCAATATACCGTTAATCTTAAAAAGATATTTTATGTATAAAAATATAAATCAATACTTTTTTCATTTAGTGCCTGCCCAACAACCGTTCACGAAAGGACCAGGCCCGTAAAAAGGTTATGATGTGATTGTTTGGAATCATGATGAAAATCGCTGCCGTATTCGCATGAAACACGGACCTGAAAGCTATAAGAAAGTTGTCGTGATGTCGTGAGGGAACCGTCAGGATCTTGGGTCGGATGGCTGACGGTGATAGAGGAGGGGGTATCACCTATGCACGTTTCACGAAGACAATGCCCTGCAGGTAATCATCTGAATCGCGACGCGGCCGCCCATGGGAATTTTGATCAGAACTTAAGCGTTGACAGGAAGCTAGCAGGTGTTATACCGGTTAATGAATGTGCAAGCTAACTTATTTGGGTTAACCCAATATATTCCCGTTGTATGATCTGGCAGCGCATGTCGATGCGAATCTCAAAAAACAACAGCTGTTCCCCGGGAAATCAAGATACCGATGCGGTGATCAAAAACGGGGTGCAGCAGATCCATGTGAAGCCGGGGTTGAGTCTGTCTCTGGTGGATGTCAATCCTATGGAACCCCTGAATTTGGATTTTGAGACCCACCATGTGCCGCTGGAATTCTCCTTTCATCTGTCCGGTCACGTAACCTATTCAATTACCCATGAACAGGGAAAAAATAATTTTAAAGGACAGCCAGGCTTGAATGTGGTTTCCGCGTTTCCCCACGCGCGGGGGACAATGGAAATAAGAGGGGTGATCGGTGAGCATACAAACAAGGGGTTAATGGATAAGGACCCGGTTCGTATGCTTGCCGTTCATATTGAACCGCGTTTTTTTCGCCAGTATCTGACCGATCACGCCCAACTGCAGTTTCCGGAATTTGAGGCAATGATTCAATCGGGAGAATTCTCTTATTACTTCAACCCATCTCCCATGTCGGCGTCCATGTCGGTTGTTGCAGGCCAGCTCTTTTGGTGTCCGTACCGCGGTCTTGCCAGGCAATGGTTTTATGAGAGTAAGACCTTGGAATTAATGGTGTTGCAATTCTCCCAATTATCCGATGCTTTTGCTCAGACCGCAACACAAAAGGACATCCTGAACGGATTGGAGGTTGAGCAAATTCAAACCGCACGGAATCTGCTTTGCAAGGATCTGGAAAATCCACCGTCATTATTCCAGCTCGCCAAGGTTGTGGGATTGACGCATACAAAACTCAACAAGGGATTTAAGGCCCTTTACGGCACAACGGTATTTGGTTATCTGCGTCAGCACCGGCTGGAGCAAAGCCGGTTAATGCTTGAGGCGGCCCAGATGTCCATTTCCGAGATCGCCTATGCCACCGGATTCAGCAGTCCAAGTCATTTTGCCAAGGCTTTTCTGGCTTATTTTGGTGTCCAGCCGAGCAGTTACCTCAAAGAGGTTCTCCAGCGCCGCATGATCTCATTGGCATAAGGGCCATTCATTTTGTTAGCGCGCAGCCCTCAAAGCCCATCATTATTACCAGATACACCGAGAAGACTACGATCTACACCTTGGTAATGTTCAGCAAATAACAGTAATGATTCAGCAGTTGTTCGACAGACCGTCCTGGTTTTGGGAAAATCCATCGTTATAACTTTCGGACGTATAACGGATGTTTAAGAGAGGTTTTTCTATGAAACCATTACCGGTTGTCGATATCAGCTATCGCCCCCTTCATGAAATTGCAATGGGCCCGTTAAAGGCCGCCCTGTTGAACCTTGCCATCGATTTAAACATCTTTGACAAACTGACCCAGCCTGTAGTCAGTGAGGATGTGGCCGCAAACCTGAATACGGACATCGGCAATACAGAACGATTTCTCAATGCGCTGGCAACCCTTGATTTGCTCGAGAAAAAAAATGGACACTACCAGAATCGTCCTTTGGCAGACACGTTTCTGGTGTCAACGGCGTCTTCTTATATTGCCCCCTTACTCAAACAAATCGGGGATGAAAGACTCAATCCCCTGGCGCAATTGTCTCAGCTGGTCAAGAACGGCCCTCTGGAAATCGAGGATCAACCTGATTTTTCAGACCCGTCCATCTGGGCAAAAGAGGCGCAAATCGCTGCAGGATGGGCCCTGGGTGGTGTCGGCCAACTTGTGGCCGATGTGCTTTCAGGACTGCCAGGATTCAGCCGCTTTGAAAAAATGCTGGATCTGGGCTGTGGTCATGGGATGTTTTCTTTGTATGCGCTTGACAGACATCCGTCGCTGATCAGTGTGTTGCTTGATCGGCCGGAGGTTCTGCAGACGGCAAAAATGTATTGTGACGCCTATGAGGCTTCCGAAAGAATTAAATTTTTACCGGCGGATTATATGACGGACAGTATCTGTGACGATCCAGACAATGGATATGATCTTGTCTATGCCGGGGCCACCCTCAATTTTGCCATACATCGCCTTGATGATCTGATCTCCAAAATCCATGACGCGTTGAAACCCGGAGGCTATTTTGTCAGTTTCCAGGATGGTATGACTCATGAATGCACCCGGCCTGATACCATGATGGGCGCAGTGATCCCTGCCATGGTGAGCGGGGCGGACTATTTCTTTCCCCAGGGAATGATCGCTGAACGTGCGGTTCTTTGTGGCTTTCAGTCTGTCCGTTCAAAAACAGTTTCCACACCTGCCGGGGAGATGGATATTGATATTGCACAGAAAGCAAAAGAATAAAGGAGAGAGAAATGTACAAGCGAATTTCAATTAAAACCATCTGTTCAGGCATTATGGTGATGTTATTTTTTTGTACGACGGCCGTTTGTGCGGAAAACGCATTGGATGCGGAAACGGTGATGTCATTGGCGCCCATGACCGTAACTGCTGAAAAGAGAAAGGAAGATGTCCAGGATGTTCCTTCAAGTATCTCCGCATTTTCAGACACGGATATAAAAGATGCCCACATCACGACAATCCACGATTTATCCAATGTGGTTCCCAATCTTTATATCGCCAATTGGGGGATTCGCGGTACCTCCTACGTGTTTGTTCGCGGTATCGGTGCCGTGAACAACGAACCGGCGGTGGGATTTTATATGGATGATGTCAGTTTGATGGATCCCAGGGCGTTTGACAGCAACCTTTTTGATATTGAGCGTATAGAAGTTCTCCGTGGCCCCCAGAGTACGCTTTACGGCCGGAACTCTCTGGCGGGTGTCATTCATATTGTCACCAAAAAGCCGGACAATGAAACCCGTGCCGGTGTGACATACACTGCCGGCAATTACAACCTGCATACAGGCGATATCTATGCGCGCACGTCCATTATCGACAACCAGTTGTTTTTGGGGATATCTGCCCAAAAGGCATCCAGGGATGGGTATACGGACAACACTTACCTTGACCGGGATGTGGACGATAACGCATCCTTGAAAGGCCGATTGAACCTGCGATGGATACCATGGGATAACCTGGATGTCTCTCTGCTGATTGATGGAGAAACGGTTGATGACGGCGCATTTCCACTGGGGAATCTTTATTCCCTGCAAAAGACGCCCCATAAGATAGCCTACGACCAGGAGGGCGATTATGAACGGGATGTATCCGGTATGTCTCTGCGTGCCGAATATCATGCACCCGGGTTCCGGTTGACGTCCATTTCAGCTTTTCGAAATTATAAGGATGCCGCATCCAATGATCAGGATTTTTCCATTTATCCCCGCTTCACGGCCAAAGAAGACCTTGAGGATGATCAATTCACCCAGGAATTGCGTGTTGCCTCCAATGATACCGACGCCGACCTGAAATGGCTGATCGGTTTGTATGGTTTCCATAAGGATAAAACCCATTTTCTGAACCTGAAGTTATTGCCGGGGGTTCTTCTGCCGCGAGACAATGTTGACCAGAATACGGATTCTGACCTGTCTATTTTTGGGGGTGCTGTTTTCGGCCAGGCCACATACACGTTTTTTGATCAATTGTCGCTGACAGCAGGGCTCAGGTATGATTATGAAAAAAGCGATCTTGATCATCGGATGGTCATGGCCTCCGGCAGCGGAATGGAATTCATGCGCTCAGCGATTGATGAATCAGGGAAAAGCCATGCGTGGCTGCCCAAAATACAAGCTGCATACCACTGGAATACCGATGTTATGACATACCTCGGTGTTTCCCGGGGCTACCGGAGCGGCGGATTCAACACCGCCTATCTGGATCCGTCCGACATGACCTTTGATAGTGAATTCAGCTGGAATTACGAAGCGGGTATGAAATCGTCATGGTTTAAAAACCACCTGAACTTTAATATGGCATGCTTCTACATTGATATAAAAGATCAGCAAATTGTTCAATTGCTTCCCACGGCGGATACCCTGACCAAAAACGCCGGCAGATCGCGGAGTATTGGATTTGAGGTGGAAACCCGGGCCCTGCTGTTCAATGGCCTGACACTGGAATCCGGTTTTGGTTTTGCTGATTCAACATTCAAGGATAACAAAGATTTACTTGCCGGTACGGATTATGCTGATAATGAGACGCCCGTTTCACCGGAATATACCTATAATCTTGCGCTGCAATACAACAAAAAGGTGTCGGATAACTGGGATATCTTTGTTCGCACCGAATTAAACGGTATTGGCCCTTTTTTCTGGGATGATGCCAATACACTGAAACAGTCGTCTTATCAGTTGGCCAACATGAATATCGGTCTGGAAAGCGAGATCCTGGATATTGTCTTGTGGGCCCGGAATCTTTTTGACGAAAACTATCAGGCTGTGGCGTTTGCGTTTCCGGGATCCGATCCTGTGGGACAATCGGGAGATCCGCTGACGATGGGAATCACCGTCCGGGCACGTTTCTTCTAATTTTTCAAATAGAAAAATCATAGAAGCGTTTAAGATTACTGCGCGAGCAGGTGGATGGGCACAGGCCTTTTTCAGCATCGCTGAAAAGCCACTTGTATCCTTCGACCGCTGGTGACAGCCAGCGCATACCCGTCAGGGCGAAACCGGACGTTGACGGATGCCGGCATCCGGTTTCCCTGCAGAGCCTGTCCAGCTTATTTTCGCATCTATCGTTTTTGTTTATTCTGTCATCTCAAGGGGCAGGCCCGCTTTTCTTAGTTTGTACATCACCTCCTCCGCGTTTTGCCGAATATGGGGATAGGGATCGTCAAGACACCGCTTGAGGTTTTCTATCATGGGTGGGGATATTTCCTTCTCTGGTTTCCATGTCCACAAGCCATGTGTCCGATCATGAATGTAATACGTCAAACCGGTCAGGGCGAGAAGGCGTATGGGTTCCGATTCAATGGCCAGGCAGTCAAACCAGAAGGGAATCAGCCGCTTTCTGTGAATGTGACCGACGGCAATCAGCGCGTTGGAGAGGGCGTGTTCATCAGCTGGATCGATCTCTTTTGTTACATACGAGACAATCTGTTTGTTTGCCTTTCCTCCGATCCGCCTTAAATGGTGCACATCGATGATGACCAGCCCCTGAATCGCAAGGGCCGCAGTATATCCAATGGTTAGGATGTTTTTCAGGTGATCCTCTATTCCAGGGATAAAGACAGCACTCGGCATGGATTGAATTCGCAGTGCCATTTTTTGTGCGATTTCTTCGGGTACGGGCCTTTCATCACCAAGCAACGTAAGGATATCGGGTATCAGCTTGTGTCCCTTGGCCATCCCCAGACGCCCGATATCTAAAAGCGCCTGTGCAATGATGGCCGGATCGTCGGACCGTAATGCCATCCTGGTTTCATCCAGTTTTGGGTTGTAGTAGTAGGTAAAATGATGCATCGAAAAGGCAAAAACCACGAGTCCGATAACAAGGAGAGCGCCTTTCCAGCTTGTTATTTCTATTCTTGTTTCCATAGAATGTGTCTTCCCGACGTTTTTACTGTGCTTGAAGATGTCAGACGGCTGTATTTTTTCTGAACGGATTTCAGGGGTATATTTCCCTGCCCCGGTGTGCAGAGATGCTGAAGCTCAGAAAAAATACAGCCGCTGTTTTACTGAAAACTGAAAAAAGAAAAAACGGGTTTAATTACGAAAGCACCCCCCGGGCCGTGAGGCCTTCAATTTCTTCTTTCGTGTAGCCAAGGTCTGTGAGTATGGGAATCGTATCCTTCCCCACTTCATGCCCGGCATGTCGATAACGTGCCGGGGTTTTTGAGAGTTTGACCGGCATGCCATATTGGGGAACGGTTTGGCCGTTTTCCATTGGAACGTTGACGATCATTTCCCTTTGGCGGATGTGTTCATCTTCCAGAAAGACATCCTGCAGATTTAAAACCGGTTCCACGCAGCAGTCCCCGCGGTCAAAAATTTCCTGCCATTGCTTTTGGGTTTTTTCCAGAAAAGCCGAACGAATACCTGCCTTCAGGGAATCGATATCGGGCGGTGCAACGGTGTTTTCTATCCATTCAGGGTGCCCCAGTGTCTCGCAGAATTCTTTCCAGAATTTGGGTTCAAGAGAGCCGACACTCATGTATTTACCATCACTGGTTTCATAAAAATCATAGGCAGAGCCGCCGTTCAGTAATCCGGATTCCATCCCCGGCATATTGCCATCAACCAGAAAACCCGCACCATCTAGCGAGTTAAATGGAATCAGGCCGTCCAGCATGGCAATATCAACGTATTGTCCCTTTCCGGAGGCGGTTCTGTAATGAATGGCAGCCAGAATACCAACAACCGCATTCAGGGAGCCGGATGCAATATCCGCAATCTGGAAATTCATCAGGGTGGGCCCAATTCCCTTTTTACCGGCATGGGACATGAGCCCGCTTCTGGAAAGATAATTGATATCGTGCCCTGCCCGGTCTTTTAACGGCCCTGTCTGACCGTATCCAGTAAGGGAGCAGTAAATCAGGCGGGGGTTTAATTGTTCCAGTGCTGTGTATCCCAGTCCCAGTTTATCCATAACACCCGGCCGGAACTGTTCGATAACCACATCGTATTCCATAATGAGCTTTTTTACAATGTCCTTTGCTTCATCCGTTTTCAGGTTCAAATCCATGGTTTTCTTGTTTCGGTGAAGCCAGGCCTGATTTGCCGAAATACGGGTATCATGAATTTTGGGTTCTGACTCAATCACCAGATCAAAACGGCCGGGGGAGCTGACACGTAATACCTCTGCCCCCAGATCTGCAAGTGTCAGCGTTGCATACGGTCCAGGCAGCAACGTGGTAAAATCCAGGACTTTGATACCAGATAATGCGTTTTCCATACTGACCTCCTCTTCTCCTTTGTTTTTTACAGTAAACGCTGGTTGTGAAACAAACACAAGTTATGAAAACTAAGGCTTTTCAGGAAGTAGAACAAAATAACCAATAAATTGTATTTTTTATAAAAAACGATATCTGTTGCAGCCGGCAGGGCGTACAAATCGCTAAAGGCGTTTACCATGAGCCTTGCCTATCCGCTGAAATGGCCGGATAAATTCGGTACGGGTAGAAAGGCCCCTGAATGTGAATATGAATACGATATCTTAATAAAACCATAAATAGAACCCGAAGGCAAGCGCGGATCCACGGCAGAATGTTTTTGTCCTATCCGGCATATGGGATTCACTCCCCTTTCGGCGTCAGGCGCTTTGCCTGCTGCATTGACAGGACAAGATCATCGGGGTGCGGTTGACTTTCCATTTGCAATATCGGTATAGTTCTTTTCCCAAAATCAATTGGATCAATGCAATGGAACAGATACTGATAATGGATGATGATGACGGGCTGATTTCTTTCCTGAGCCGATTTTTTCAGCGAAAGGGATATGCGGTGACCGCCTGTTCCGATAGCCGGCATGTTCTGGACCATCTGGGTTGCACTGGCTTTGATCTGATTATGCTCGATTGCCGGATGCCGGATGTGGACGGCCTGGAAACACTGTCTGCTATCCAGGAGATGGAAATCAGAACCCCTGTCATTTTAATGACAGCCCACGGAACCACGGAGCTGGCTATTGAGGCCATGAAACGGGGGGCGTATGATTATCTGGTCAAACCGTTTGAGCGAAATGCATTAAGCCGCATTGTCGCCGAAGCCCTCCAGGTCAACCGGCAGATGAAAGAGACGGTCCGCCTACCAGCTCCATCCCCTGCGGCCCCTGTGATGCAGGGAGAAAACGACCTGCAGATCATCGGCAATAGCCGGAAGATGCATGAAATTTTCAAGCGGATCGGCCAGGTGGCGGAAACCGATGTACCGGTGTTGATCACCGGTGAAAGCGGCACAGGAAAAGAGCTGGCTGCCAGAGCGATTTATCATCACAGCCGGCGCAAGGAAAAACCCTTTCTTGCCGTTAACTGTGCCGCCATTCCTGAAACGCTGTTTGAAAGCGAACTCTTCGGCCATGAGCGGGGGTCCTTTACCGGTGCAGACCGGACCCATATCGGAAAAGTCGAGCGTTGCAGAAACGGCACCCTGTTTCTCGATGAAATCGGAGAAATGCCAGTGCCGCTGCAGGCCAAACTGCTCCGGGTGCTTCAGGAGGGAGAGATTGAACGCGTTGGCGGCAGCACCGCTGTCAAGGTCAATGTCCGGGTTATTGCCGCAACCAACAAGGATCTGGAAAAAGCGGTTGAAGCGGGTGAATTCAGGCCGGATCTTTACTGGCGTCTGAATGTCATTTCGCTTCACCTCCCGCCGTTGGCAGAGCGGTCTGAAGATATTCCGGAGCTTGTGAACTACTTTCGGAAACGGTTTGCGCTGGAATATGGTCAGCCGGTCTGTCATATTTCAGAAGGCGCCATGGCCCGTTTGCGCAGCTGTGCATGGCCGGGCAACGTGCGTGAACTTGAAAACTGTATCCGTCGCGCAGTGCTATTGAGCACGGGGAATCTTATCGCGGAAGGGAATCTGTTGATTCCTGACCCCCCGTCACAACCGGTGCCCGACGCTGTCAGTCCGGATCATGCCATGCGCCGTCTGAATGCCGCGCTCGAGTCGGTCGTACCGGATATCCTCCGGCTTCCGGGACCGGATCTTCATGCCCGGGTGATTGATGTCGTGGAGGCAGTATTGATCCGCCAGGCCCTGAACGCCTGTGGCGGTAACCAGGTGCATGCGGCAAGGATGCTGGGGATCAGCCGGAATACCCTGCGCCACCGGCTGAAAAAACAGCAGGATACGGAATGATCCATGGCGCTGGTCAAATCTTGACGGCGCTGTTCAGTTTTTATACACAACCCTCTGCCTGCCCTTGCTAAGCTTACCATGGGGCTTCTGTGGGTATTCCCGGACGACGGGGTTGTGCATCGGTTCAGCAGCAGCGGTTTTCTGCCACTTCTCTCGTTTCTGCGGCATCCCTGAAGATATGATATAAATTCAACGTGTAAAAAAACCGGTTATTTTTGATCGTTTGGTGCGATTTTTGCTATTGTCTGGCGGGTCGGGTGTTGGCCGTGACGTTTTTCCGCATTTGCGGGCGGTCGCGGGTCGGTGCGCATGCCACTAACAACAGGAAGGTTCTCCATGCGGGAGAACAATACACGCGACAATACGGGTTTTACGACGGAGAACGCCATGCGAAACCGGAAAGATATCAGTGTCGACGGTCTTCTGAGTTATGAGCGAATCAGGGAAATCCTGATGATGAGCGACCGCAAGATGCCTGTATACCAGGATATCAGCAGTTTCAGCATCGCATTGTATGCGCTGGGGTATTCGGACTGTCCGGATCTTATGTCCTTTGCGGATATCGACGCCCCGGCAGCGGCACGGATTCTGGAAAAAGCGTTTTTTCCCATTGGGGCCGAGGCACTGCCTCCGGACTACAAAATTACGGAATCCGGTGATAAATATCTTCTGGTGATTGGTGACCCGCGCTGCCCGCTTCACTTTGCCGTACTGACTGATGTGCGAAGTGACAGGCCGTTTTTTTCAAAGCTGCCTTTTTTTGGAAGCGGGTTTGACAGTCTGGCGGAACTGGTTCAGGAGTTTTCCGGGCAGGACGGGAACCGCTCTCCGTCTGTTCACTATTACCGGAAGGGACGGAAACCGGAAAAGGCGTGTATCGAAAGAGGCCGGATTTTTATCGTAAAGGATTGATGCCCGCCTGCTGAAACGCTGCAACATGGATGCTGTTTATGTTTATTGAACGTTTATCATACTATTTACAAGGAGACGCCTATCATGTCTGTTACTGCAAATGTGATTGCGAAAGTCAAGGAAACCGATCCGGAACAGAAACAGTTTCAGCAGGCGGTTGTCGAGGTGATGGAAACCCTCGAACCCACCGCCGAGAAACACCCGGAATTTGTGAAGGCCGGTATTTATGAGAGAATCGTGGAGCCCGAGCGTGTGGTCATCTTTCGTGTTCCCTGGGTTGACGACAAGGGGGATGTGAACGTAAATCGCGGGTTTCGTGTTCAGTTCAACAACGCCATCGGTCCTTACAAGGGGGGGCTTCGCTTTCACCCGTCTGTCAACCTGAGCATTATTAAATTTCTCGGGTTCGAGCAGATTTTCAAAAACTCTCTGACATCGCTTCCCATGGGGGGCGGTAAAGGGGGGTCTGATTTTGATCCCAAGGGAAAAACAGACGGAGAGGTCATGCGGTTCTGCCAGGCGTTCATGCGGGAACTCTTCCGCCACATTGGTGCGGAAACAGATGTGCCTGCAGGGGATATTGGCGTCGGTGGCCGTGAGATCGGCTACATGTACGGGTATTACAAAAAGATTCGCAACGAGCATACCGGCGTATTGACCGGAAAAGGTCTGGAATATGGCGGAAGCCTGATCCGGCCGGAAGCGACGGGATACGGTGCTGTCTATTTTGCAGCGGAAATGCTGGCGACCCGCGGGCTGGATTTCAAGGGCAAGACCGTTGCCGTGAGCGGTGCCGGAAACGTGGCTCAGTTTGCCATTGAAAAAGTCAATGCCCTTGGCGGCCGTGTCATTTCCGTTTGCGACTCCAGTGCAACGATTGTCGATGAAAAGGGAATTGATTCGGATAAATTAGCCTATCTGATGGATCTGAAAAATGTCCGTCGCGGCAGAGTCAGCGAATATGCAGATCAATACAGTGTCCCCTGTTATCCGGGCAAAAATATCTGGGATGTGCTTCAGGAGCAGGGAATCAAGGTTGATATTGCCCTGCCCTGTGCGACAGAAAACGAGCTAAATGCCGATCATGCCCAGGCCATGGTTAAAAATGGCTGCATCTGCATTTCCGAAGGGGCCAATATGCCCTGTACGCCGGAAGCAATCAAACTGTTCCAGGACAACAATTGCCTGTACGGACCGGGTAAGGCTGCCAATGCCGGCGGTGTTGCCACCTCCGGTCTCGAGATGAGTCAGAACAGCCTGAAGCTGCCGTGGACCCGGGAAGAAGTTGACAACCGGCTGTTGCAGATCATGAAAAACCTGCACAAGTCCTGTCTGGATGCAGCTGAAGCATATGGAAAGCAAGGCGACTATGTGACCGGCGCCAATATTGCCGGTTTTACAAAGGTGGCCAATGCCATGCTGGCCTATGGCATTGTCTAATCGGCAGCAGCCGTATACGCCGGGTCGTATGACATGAGGCATGCCGCGCGAGCAGTTTTTCGGTGCGGCAGGGCGGTAATCGGACGTGTAAGGGGGGCAGGTGACGGGAAAAGATTCCCGGCATCAGTCCCCCTTTTTTTGGTGTTTGGTCGTCAGTGCGGCGGTGCTTCTAAATCTTCAGACAGCAGCACGGCTTCTGCGACCTGACGCAGGGTATTCCGGGAGTCCGTGCTCCGCTGTTTGATCCAGCGGAACGCTTCATCCCCGGTAAGATTCCGGCGGCGCATGATCACGGCTTTGGCACGGTCGAGGAGTTTGCGGGTTTCGAGTTCTTCCTGGATCACCTTGGTTTTTACCATCAATTCGGTATTCAGGATGGCGATGGCAGCCTGATTGGCCACAGCAGAGATGAGCATCACGTCTTTATGGGTAAAGGCGCGGGGTTCCAAGGTAAAACAGTTGAAAACGCCGATGATCTGTTCACCTTTACCGATGAGCGGCACCCCGAGCATGGAGACCAGTCCGAGTTTTTCAGCCATCTTTTTTTCCTTGAACAGGGGCTCGGAGAGAACATCGGCGATCATGAGCGGCTCACCGTGCGTGGCCACAGCTCCCACCACGCCTTCATCCAGGCTGAGAGAGCGGTCCTTGATATAATCAGGATTGATGGCCTGAGTGGCTTTGAGGCGGATTCTCGGCGGTGTTTCAGCGGTGTCGATCAGCCAGAGAGAGCAGATTTCTACGTCCATGATCCGGGCGGTCGCCATCACGATGAGTTTGAGAATATCTTCCAGGTACAGATCCGATGTGATGGCCGTGCCGATGTCCATCAATGCCTTAATGAACTGATCTTCGGACGCATTAGGGGATGCTTTTTGTGTGTCGTCCGAACGCGTTTCCGGATGCATGATTCTCTCCATCATCGGCTGCGCAGGCAGGTCTTAAAATAGCCCGCAATTCGCCGGTTATCTAATAGCTGATTCGTATTGTTATCTTTCTTTATAAAATAACGGAAACCCGGATGCCTTTCAACTCTATTTGTGCGATCCGGGAATTCCGCCCGAGAAGCGCACGCCGCCTATCGCCCTCATTTTTTATCCAGGTGTGGTCCGTTGTTATCCTGAACAAGATTTGAAAATCAGGCGTGAATCCGGGAGGAATCGTTTTATTCTCTTTTCAGCATTTTCAAATGCTTGTATAATAATAACTAAGCATTTAAAAAATGAGTCGATTTCAGCCTATCTAATACAATTTAATGGCGATGCAGGACAGATGTAGCTGTGAAAATGGAATGAAAAAGACCGCAGGGAGGCGGTGATGCATCAGGATAATTCGGAAATGCGTAAGACGAGAGCTGTCGATTCGCAAAAAATGGCGTCCGGTTCTGGGGATAGGGAGCGTCCAGCCCCTGATTACATCACGCGCCTTGAACTGATCAAACACCGATTGGAGCTGGCCGATGCTCGTGTGGAACGGGTCGATTTCCAGCTTCGGCAACTAAAGGATGAGCAGCAGGCCATTTTGCAGGAGATCCCAGATCCCTTGTTGATCGTTCGCGCGTCAGATGCGGTTTGCACGTACGTGAATCCAGCGTTCTGCCGGATTTTCGAATATGATGCCACAGATCTCCTGAATCTTTCCTTGTACATGGGCGGTTTTTTTGTCCGGGATGAGGACCGGGATCAGATCACGGCGCATTTAGGTAGTCGGGGTCGGGTGGACGACTTTGAATTTCAGTGCCGGCTCAAGTCGGGTGCGTTTCGGGACGCCCTCTTCACTGCCAGGTCCATCCTGTTTCAGGGAGAACCGTCCTTTCTGGTCATTATAAAAGATGTGACGCAGCCTAAAAAACACCAGGCCGAGCTTCATCGGCTGGAGACCATCCTGAATCAGGCCCGGGAAATCGATGCCCTGGGCCAGCTGGCCGGCAGCATTGGTCATGAGTTCAACAACCTGCTCATGGCCATTAGCGGGAATGCCTCTCTCATGCTCTACAATCTGGATGAGCAGCATCCGCACTACGAAAAACTCAAGCAGATCCTGCAGTCTGTACAGAGCGGCACGGAACTGACCGCCCAGCTGTTTGATTTTTCCCGTCAGGGAAAACACCGCATCAATCTGGAAGAGTTCAATGATCAGATTGTGAATCGGAAACAGGCCGGGGCCATTAATCCGTCTGTTCCGGTCGATTATCGTATGCCCCAGCGGGTCATGGAACCCGGCGACCCTGTCTCCGGCGATGCGGGACGCCCGTACCCGGAGGCCCGGGCACTCAGCTTCACGCAGTATGCGGCTTTCAATGCCTATGAGGAGATTCAAAAGGTGCCATCCACGGTCCTTCTGGTGGACGATGAGCACATGCTGGTGGATGTGGGAAAAGAGATGCTGGAAAAAATGGGTGCATCTGTGATTACGGCACTGAGCGGGGAAGACGCCCTTCGGGTTTACGATCAGTACGGAGATAAAATCGATTTGGTGATCCTGGATCTCGTGATGCCCGGCATGGACGGCGAAGCGGTGTTCAGGGCTCTGCGGGATCGGAACCCGAACGTTCGGGTACTCATTTCATCAGGCTTTTCTTCTGAGGCGATGGTGCAGCGTCTGCGGGACGCCGGATGCAACGGCTACATTAAAAAACCGTTCAATGTGGTGTCCCTTTCCAGAACCATCAAACGAATTCTCAAGCCTTGAAGGGGGCGGTATGATCACAGTAATGAGCATGAATCTGCGGTTCGGACTGGCGGATGACGGTGAGAATCGATGGGCGCTTCGGCAGCATCTGCTGCCTGCTTTTTTTGCCGCGCATCCGGCGGATGTGATCGGATTTCAGGAGGTCAACGATTTTCAGGCAACGGTGCTGAGGCAGTTGCTTCCAAACCATCAGTATATCGGGGTCCGGCCAGATGCACCTGAGCGCTGGCAGCATAACCTGATTTTTTATCCGGCCCACTGGATCTGTGAATCAAGCGGGCATTATTATCTCAGTGACACGCCGGATACACCCAGCAAGCTGGAAGGGAGCCAGTGGCCCCGTCAGTTTGTGGCAGGTTGTTTTCATACGGGCAGGCAGCGGCTGCTGGTGGCCAATACCCACTTTGATTTTAATGCGGATGTTCAAGTCGCCGCAGCCCGCATTGCGCTAAACCTGCTGGCGCGTTTTCCGAAGAACCTGCCCCGTGTACTGACCGGGGATTTCAATGCCGTGCCGGGAAGCTTGTGCCATACGCTGCTCACGTCGGGTGCTGAGGGCTTTCAGGATGCATTTGACGGCGCGCATGTGCCCACGCATCACAATTTCACCGGGCAGAGTGACGGTGGACAGATCGACTGGATTCTCTACAGCGGAAAAGGGATGACGACCGTTGCGTGCGGTGCGGTGACAACGTCCTTTCGCGGACGCTACCCGTCGGATCACTTTCCGGTGTGGGCCCGGTTTCGGCTTATTTCCAACAAATAACGGCCATGGGCCGACCTGGGTTTTCACCACGGTTTGCCCACAACAAATGATGAAAGAAACGAATCGGTTAATTTCGTTCTTTCATATAAACGGTTGTCAGGGAGGAGACGGATGACAGACTTCAGGGAGATCAGCTTCGGTCCCCGGTCCCGGACTCAGGTGTGGGAGACGGTTCGTCACGCACTGTTAGGCGGACGCGTATTTAAACGGCTCTATGTGGCGGTCATGTTAGGGTGTGTGGGACGGTCGATTCAGGCGGCATCCCGGCTGGATCCGGCGGTGAAAAAAGAAGTGGCGCAGTTGCCGGACGGGTTTACCTTCTGTCTGGGGGTGATGCCGAAAGGTCCGTACATGGTGGTGAAAAAGCGGTCAACGGGCGATCTGAAATACGCCGGATGGAATCCCGGCGGAACCTCCATTGATGTGGATATGCGGATCAAGCATCTGGAGGCGGCCATGCTACTCTTCACCTTTCAGGAGTCGACGGCGGTGGCCAATGCCCATGACCGTCTGATTGTTGACGGCGATGTGCCGTCGGCCTGTGCCGTGGTCCGGATTCTGGACCGCGTGGAGGTTTTTTTGCTGCCAAAACTGATCGCAAGTCTGGCCGTGAAGCGGTATCCGGACTGGCCGCTCACCTATACGCTCTGGGGACGGATCCGCATCTATCTGCGGGCTGTCATCGGCGTTTAACCGGAACCAGGGAGACCGTAATTCATGACACGACCCAACGCGTTTTCTGTTCGTTTTCCAGTGAAAATACATTCCGGTAAAGCAGCCCTGGATCACCTGCCAGTGGAACTGGCAGCCATGAATACCCAAAAGCCGTTGATGCTCACCACACGGGATATGCGCGAGCATGGGCGAATGAAGCCCTTGATTCATGCGTACAAGGATTCCGGGCAAACCATCGGCATTCATTCAGGAATTGAACCGGTGCTGACCGTGAACCTGCTCAAGGAACTGGCGGGTCTGTACCGGAACCATGGCTATGATGCCATTGTTTCGGTGGGGGGCGGTGCGGTGATGGATGCGGCCAAGGCGCTTAATATCGTTGTTTCTGAAGGTCTGGAGGCCTTTGACGAAATCATGAAAGGGCGCCGGGCGCCTGGTCATCTAAAGCCCCTGGTGCATGTGGCAACCGAGCAGGATACGGGCTTCGAGGCCATGGGGTCGCTTCAGGCCGGAGCCGACCGGGTCTCTTTTTTCCACCTGATGCCGCAGCTGGCAATAATTGATCCGCGTATGGTGAAACCTGGCACCCCTGCTACGCTGGCGATGCAGGCAATGACCGCTCTGGGCCTGAGCTGGAACGCGTTTACGGCAGCGGGAAAAAATCCGCTGACCGATGCCTATGCGACCCTGGCGGCACGGAGTGTCTGTGAAAGTCTGAAGCCGGCAGCGCAGCTATCCCTGTGCGCCGATCACCGGGTGATGCTTGCAGGGGCCCAGGTAATGGCCGCCAGTGCGGCATCCAGTATCTCCGGCACCTGGTTGATGCCGGTTGCCGAAGCGGTCTCTGATTTTTGCGCCCGGCCTCTGCCGGATGCGGTTGCCGTGCTCATGGCGCCGGTGGCTGCGGTGCAGACCGCCGCCTATCAGCTGGATACCGCAGGCATGTTCCGGGCCATGGCAGGAGATGATCGCTATGCTGCCACACCGTCTGCCCAGCGGCCCCAGGCCGCGTTTCACCTGCTTCAGGCATATCAGAATGACTGGCACCTGGCATCTGGCGGGTGCACCCCCCGCATCCTTTCCGATCTTGGGATATCTGAATCCAGTTTGCCGGAACTTGCGGACGCAGCGCTGTCCCGGATTTCGGAGATGGATGTGAACCATGCCATGCGGATTTTTGAAAGTGCTTTTTCAGGCCGGCTGTTCCAGTGGGAAGCACCCGCGGCCATGGATGAGGATTAGACACCCATTTCCGCGGACGCGGCCTGCGCTTATTGCGGGGGTATGATAAGGAGAAACATAGATGTTCATGCCGAGTTATTATGAATTCGGATGCCGGGTCAATATTGTGGCCGGTCATATGGCCCTGGATGAGATTCCCGAGATACTGGCAGGGCTGTCTGCGTCACGACCCATGATCATTACAGACAAGGGGGTGGTCGGCGCCGGGCTCGTGGATGTGGTCATAAACGCCGTTTCAGAAGCCGTTTCCATTGTCTGCGTGGAAGACGACGTGCCGCCGGATTCGGATCTCGAGGTGGTCAACCGGATCGCGGCGGTTTACAAAAAGAAAGGGTGTGATGCCATTATCGCCGTGGGCGGTGGATCTGTGATGGATACGGCCAAAGGGGTGAACATCATTGTGTCTGAAAACGCCAGCGATCTGATGCAGTTCACGGGAGCCGGCACCCTGAAACGCCGGTTGAAAACCCTGATTGCCGTGCCCACCACATCCGGGACCGGTTCCGAGGTGACGCTGGTGGCGGTGATTTCTGATCCGGAAAAAATGCGAAAAATGCTGTTTACCTCGTTTTTTCTGCTTCCGGATGCGGCCATTCTGGATACGCGGATGACCCTTTCCCTGCCGCCGGCCCTGACGGCCATGACCGGGATGGATGCCTTGAGCCATGCCATGGAAGCCTATACCTGTCTGTCCAAAAACCCGTTGAGTGACAGTCATGCCCAGGCCGCCATCGCACTGATCAAGGCCCATCTGGTATCGGTCGTGAAAAATCCGGATGACCGTGACGGCCGACTGGCGCTTGCCACAGCAGCGACCCTGGCCGGGATCGCGTTTTCCAATTCCATGGTGGGGATCGTGCATACCATCGGGCATTCAGTGGGCGGGGTTTGTCATGTGCCCCACGGTCAGTGCATGGCCATTCTGCTTCCCTATGGTCTGGAATACAACCTGCACAAAAATGGGGACGCCACAGCTGAACTCCTTCTTCCGCTCGAAGGGGATGCGGTCTATACGGCCACACCGGCGGATCAACGGGCACTTGCTGTGATCGAATCGATCCGGCGGCTCAACGCCGACCTTCATGACGCCACCGGCGGGCGCCACGCCAGGTGTTTGCGGGAGATCACCGGGCCGGACGGCCAGCAGCTGGTGACCCGGGACCACCTGCCCGAGATTGCGACCATCGCCCTGGGTGACGGGAGCATCTTCTACAATCCCGAAGAAATGGGCGTTGACGATGCCATGACCCTGCTGGAGGCAGCCTGGGAAGGCGTTCCCCTTGATCGGCGCCGGATCAAACAGGGGCCGAAACAGACCTGGGTGGCGGGCCTTCAGCAGCGGTTCAGAAGGCGGAGGTGATGACACACGCCCCTATAGACGGGTTCTAAAGTGCCACCGTGATATAATACCCCTGCCCTGACCGATGAATCAGCAGTACCATGGAGTCGTTCAACCGGTTTTTTCGAATGGCGTTATAGAAATCGGCTTCATCCTGGATCGCGGTGTCGTTGATCTGGAGGATGCCGTCTCCAGGCCGCACGCCGATCCTGTACAGGTAGGACCGGCGGTGCATCTCCCATATTTCCACCCCGTTGTAGTGCCTTGTTTTTCTGATTTTAATATCCAGCAGTTTCAGCGTGAGTTCCGCAGATTGATTTTTGGGAAACGGCCGCGTTTCGATGTTCACTTGCCTAGAGGCGCCCTCCCGCCAGACAGTTACCGGGATGGTGTCATTGGCGGCATATCCTTTGACTGCGGTCCGGAAGTCGGATCGGGACCGGATGGAAAGGCGGCCTATAGCGGTGATCACGTCCCCTTCCTGCAGGCCGGCCTGAACGGCAGGTCCGTCAGACGCCATGGTGTCGATGATCACGCCGCCAGCGGGATCAATGTTCAGGTAGTCTGCCACATGGGGGGTGAGGTTTTGCACATCCATGCCGGTCCAGGGGAGGATGACCGACCCGTACCGAATCAGGTCCGAGATAATCCGCCTGGCCTTGTCAATGGGGATGGCAAATCCGATTCCCTGACCACTGGAATAGACGGCCGTGTTGATGCCGATGAGGTCCCCTTCGATATTCAGGAGCGGACCGCCGCTGTTCCCCGGGTTGATCGAGGCATCGGTCTGGATAAAATCGTGGTATTCCCGTTCATCGGTTTTGATGCTCCGGTTGACCGCGCTCACCACACCGGTGGTGACCGTGTGGGAAAACCCGAAGGGGTTGCCGATGGCAATCACGGTTTCTCCGATCATGATGTCGTCTGATGCCCCCATCTCCACCGATGGCAGGCCGTTTCCCGACCTGATCTGCAGTACGGCAAGATCCGACTCCGGATCCGCTCCGATGATGGTGGCCGTAAATTCCCGCTGATCCTTGAGGGTCACAAGGATGGTCGACGCTTTTTCGATCACATGGGCATTGGTAAGAATATAGCCCCGCCGGCCGTCGATAATGACGCCTGAACCCAGATTGGCCCGTTTTTCCCGCTGCTGCCACCGAGGATCAAAGAAATCCTTGAAAAAAGAATCGTAATACGGATTTCCGGTCATCCGGCCAAAGGGGCTGATCCGGGTCCGGACTTCGTATTCGGAGCTGATGTTGACAACCGCCGGGCCAACGCGGCGGACGGCCTTGACCACCGGGGTTTCCCGGAGGGAGGCGCTGAACAGGTTTCCGGGTATGGTAACGGGGATGATGAGGATTGCCAGTACCAGGAACCTGGCTGTCCAGGCAGACGCATTTATTTGTCGATGGCTTTTTTGCATTTTATTTTTCGTACCTTATTGTGTATAATTAAAGTTTGTCCCTGCACGGACAAAGGCGGTTTCAGGCCGGGGTGACAGGGACGGCGCAGCATTCAAAATACGCCTTGACCCCGCAGGGGTCAAGGCGGTTTCTCAGGAGAGTAAATGGACACGCGGACGTTTGAGGCCTTACTCGATCATGTAGAACAGCCGAGCCAGTATCTGGGTACGGAAATCAACCGGATTCTGAAGGACACGGCAGACCTGCGCATGGCACTGGCTTTCCCGGATGCCTATACGGTGGGAATGTCCCATTTTGGGCTTCAGATTCTCTACCATCTGCTCAACCGGGAGCCGGGCATTGCAGCCGAACGGGTCTTTGCCCCTGCTGCGGACATGGAAGCCCTGCTCAGGGAAAAAGGCGTACCGCTGTTTTCTCTGGAATCCCGAAAGCCCCTGAATCAGCTGGATCTCATCGGATTCAGCCTTTTGTACGAGCTGAATTATACCAATGTTCTGCTCATGCTCGATCTTTCCGGTATTCCGTTTCTTGCCGCAGACCGCAGCGACGATCATCCGGTGATCATTGCCGGCGGGCCCTGCACCTGTAATCCGGAACCTGTGGCCGCGCTGTTCGATGCCATGGTCATCGGTGACGGTGAAGAGGTGGTGCCGCAGATGGTCCGGATCATGGCTGCATGGAAACAGACTGGGGCACCGAAATCAGCCCTGCTCGACCGCTGGCAGGCGTTGACCGGTGTTTATATCCCGTCGCAATTTGAGATCGCAGAAGATCCTGACACGGGGATGTCTCATGCGGTTCCGCTTTCACCGGCGTATTCCCATGTGGATCGGGCCATTGTGGCAGACCTCAATCAGACCGATTTTCCCGATGCTCCGCTGCTGCCCTATGGCAAGCCAGTGCATGACCGGCTGCGGCTTGAGGTCAGCCGGGGGTGCACCCGGGGATGCCGTTTTTGTCAGGCCGGCATCCTTTACCGCCCGGTTCGCGAGCGATCGGTGAAAGGGCTCATGGACCTGGCGAAAGAAACGCTGAAACGAACCGGGTATGAGGATATCTCCCTGCTCTCCTTGAGTACCGGAGACTATTGCGGACTGACCGAATTGATGACCCGGCTTATGGGCAAAGGAACGACCCTGCAGGCGGCGTATCCGCACACGGCAGTGTCGTTGCCGTCAGTACGGGCCGGGACGCTGACCCCGGAGCTGATGACCCTCATCCGGGGGGTGCGGAAAACCGGTTTCACCATTGCCCCGGAAGCAGGGACCCAGCGGCTTCGGGATGTGATCAACAAGGGCATCACCGAAGCCGAGATTCTGGATACGGTCACCAACGCCTTTGCGCTGGGGTGGCGCATCATCAAGCTCTATTTTATGATCGGACTGCCCACGGAAACCGATGCAGATCTGGACGGGATTGTCCAGCTGGCCGAAACCCTGCGTCAGCAGCGCCCACGGGGCGGGAAACCGGCCCAGGTCACGGTGAGCGTAACACCCTTTATCCCCAAACCTCATGCGCCGTTTCAGTGGGCGCCCCAGATTTCCCTGGAGGAATCCCGGCGCCGGATTTTTTACCTGAAAAACGCGTTTGCTTCGATGAAAGGGGTGGGGTTCAAGTGGCAGGATCCCAAATCCAGTCAGCTGGAAGGGGTCTGGGCCCGTGGAGACCGGCGCCTGACGCCTCTGCTGATCCGGGCCTACGAAAAAGGATGCCGTTTTGACGGGTGGTCTGATCGTTTCCGGTATGACCTGTGGATGGAAGCCTTCGCAGATACGGGCATTGACCCGTATGTCTACGCCCATCGCCCCCGGGATCTGACGGAACCGCTTCCCTGGGATCATATTCACGTGGGCACGACCCGGGCATTTTTGAAATCCGAATGGATGCATGCCATGGCCGGCGAAACCACGCCCGATTGCCGGTTCGGAGACTGCAGCGCCTGCGGTGTCTGCGATTTTGACACCCTCGCACCGCGCCTCAAATCCCTAGAAACGCCGCCAGCCCTGGAACCGGCCACACCGTCCCCGTCAAGCGAGGATGTGTACCGGGATCTGATGCTGATTTACACGAAAACCGGCCCGGCCCGGTATGTGGGCCACCTGGAACTCATGACCCTTTTTGCGCGGGCCCTTCGGCGGATTCACCTGCCAGTGAGATATACACAAGGGTTTCACCCCAAACCCAGGCTGGGGTTTGACGACCCGCTGCCCATTGGCATGGAATCTGATGGAGAACGGTGTTTTATTTCCATTCCCGTCCACTGTGACGTGACAGACCTGAAACAGACGTTGTCACAGGCCCTGCCCGAAGGGATCCGGATTCAGGATGTAAAGCCGGCACCGCCCAAAAAACGGCGGTTTATCCGGGAACCGGTGACCTACAGCGTGACCGGGCTGCCGGAAGGGATGGCGGCGCGTGCGGTACAGCGGTTTGTGGCAGACGGCGATCAGGTCTGGGAACGGACCCGCGGCAAAGGGAAAACGCGACGGATTCCTCTGGCATCCACATTGACACGCCTGGCTGCGGCAGAAGACGGCACCCTGACCCTTTGTCTGAAACCCGTGGAAACCGTTGTTCCCAGACCCGTCGAGGTCATCGCTTTTCTGCTGGGACTTGAACCTGAAGACCTTTACGGGTGCCGGGTCCGGAAACATATTTCGGCACCGGGTCTGGAGACCTGATTAACTAATGCCTTGTATAATTTTGCGAAACTTGTCAAAGTTAAAAATTTATGAAAAGATCCTTTAGCTTACAGGGGACTGCCAGTCTGACTGGCAGCCATCATCGGAGTTCCGGATATCGCGCCTGCGCTGCGCGAACCGGGAACCCACGGATGATCTGGACAGGATATGTTTAGAGAGCTGGTTGTCAATGTCGCGGCGCATGAAACCCGGGTTGCCCTTGTAGAAGACGGTACCATCTCCGAGTTGTTTATCGAGCGGGATGATGATTCGAATATCACGGGGAATATCTATAAAGGAAAGGTACAGCGCGTGCTGCCGGGGATGCAGGCGGCCTTTGTCGATGTGGGCCTTCACCAGGCGGCCTTTATCCACGTGGATGAAGTGCTCGTTGAAAACAACAGTGCGTTTTCCGATAGGGAAGCGGCCATGGCAGCCGGTGAAAAGGCCGATGAGAACGGGGATGACCCGCCTGTTGACGTGAAATACCTGCGGCCCGAACCGGCGGACCGGCCGCGAATTGAAGACCTGCTGACAGAAGGACAGGCGTTGATGGTCCAGGTGATCAAGTCTCCCATCGGCAGCAAGGGCGCGCGGATTTCCTCTCATATTTCTCTGCCAGGCCGGTTTCTGGTGCTCATGCCCACAGTGAAGCATGTGGGGATTTCTCGCCGGATCGAGGACGAAGGGGAGCGCCAGCGGCTCAGGGATCTTATCGAGACCCGTCGGGATGAACCCTACGGGTATATCTTCCGGACCGCAGCCGAAGGGATCACCGATGAAAAACTCATGATCGAGATGCGGTTTCTAGCCAACCTGTGGGAGAATATCCAACGCCGGAATCTGAAAACATCGGCCCCGTCTCTGCTGCACCGGGATCTGAACATCACCCTGCGGGCAGTCCGGGACCTGCTCACCCAGGACGCGGATAAACTGGTCATTGATTCCGCTGCCGGATTTGAGCTGGTCAACACCTTTCTCGATAAAAGCATGCCTGATCTGAACGTGACAGTGGAACATTATCAGGGCGAGGAGCCTCTTTTCGACGCCTATAACCTGGAAGGGGATATCCTCCGGGCCCTGCAGAAAAAAGTATGGCTCCGATCCGGCGGCTATATTGTCATCGAACAGACCGAGGCCCTGATTTCCATTGATGTGAATACCGGCCGGTATGTGGGAAAGCACAATTTCGAAGAAACCATTCTGAAAACCAACCTGGAAGCACTCAAAGAGATTGCCTATCAGATTCGGCTCCGGAATCTCGGGGGGATTATTATTATCGATTTCATCGATATGGAAAAGCCGGCCAGCCAGGAAAAGGTGATGCGGGAGTTTGTCAAGGCCCTTTCCCGGGACACGGCAAAGACCCATGTGCTACCGATTTCAGAGCTGGGCCTGGTGCAGATGACCCGGAAGCGGGTCCGGCAGTCCCTGTCCCGCATGCTCTGCGACCCCTGCTTTTATTGTGAGGGGAATGGGGCCCTGTTGTCCGCCACCTCCATCTGTCATGGTATTTGCCGGGAGATGCTGCGGGATAGGCCGGATCCGGAAAGCGTCGGGCGGATCCTCCGGGTGCATCCGGAGATAGCGGATATGCTTCATGGAGAAAAGAACAGCATGATCACCGCTCTTGAGCGTAAAACCGGATGTCCGATCCTTATTTATCCTATGCCTGACTTTCATCTGGAAGCGTATACCGTGTCTGAAACCCGGAATCCTGCGGATATCGAACCGCGCTGATTTCCGGAATCAAATGGGTATTGACAGCAGTCTGTAATTATGGTTTAAATATCTGTTTTGTTTAAGCGTCCAATGCGATACAGCCGGATGTCATGAAGGGGGACGCCGGACGGAAATTGTCGCAATAAATACATGATTATCAGGTAATTATACAACACAAGGAAGTCGATTAACATGAAACGTACTTTTCAGCCGAGCAACCTGAAACGTTCTCGCAAACACGGTTTTTTAAAGCGCATGTCATCTGTCAGCGGTCGCCGCATCATCCGCAACCGCCGGGCAAAAGGCCGGAAACGCCTGTCCGCGTAACAGAATGAAAACGGACGCTTATGCACATGATCTGCGGCAGATGCCGGGCAGATCTGTGCAACTGCATGGATACGGTCATCACGCTGTTTTGGAGCCGAGCGCAACAGATTTGAATTTTTGCTGATTCGGATCTATCCTCTGTGTTTTGTTTTTAAGCGACGCCACGTGATGGCCGTTTTTTTCAAGAGCAGGAAGGTGGATCGTCGTCGGCTCGTGGGTACGAATACGTTTCATAAAAGCGAACGCCTGTTAACGCGGCCCCAGTTTGTCGCACTGCGCCAGGCCGGTCACACCTGCCATGCCAGGCTTTTTCTGGCCGTATATCAGCCGGGGGCGTTCACATGCACACGAATCGGCGTTACGGTCACGCGTCGTGTGGGAAATGCGGTCGTGAGAAACCGTTTGAAACGGCTTGTGCGGGAATACTACAGACAGCACAAAGATCAGCTTCCCGAACAGACGGATATTAATATCATTGCCAAGCACCGGGCTGCAGAAGCGGATTCGGCTGCGGTCTTTCAGTCGCTTGGCAATCTGTTTTCCTGTATCCGCAGGGAGGTGGCGTCATAAAACAGATCGTCATGTTTAGCATTCGTCTGTATCAGTGGTTTATCTCGCCTGTGCTGGGCGTACGCTGCCGCTTTTACCCCTCCTGTTCAGAATATGCCCATGAGGCGCTTTCACGCTACGGTGTCTGGAAAGGCGGCACGCTAGCTGTGAAACGTCTGCTCAAGTGTCATCCGTTTCATCCGGGAGGTGTCGATCCGGTTCCTTAGCTAATGCTGGATGCTATTTGCGTCCGTTTATCTGTTTCGGCATCTGTTACCCTGCCTCCCTTCGTGTCGGGTACCTCTGCCGTTAGCGCTGTGCGCAGCATCCAGCCAACGAGCCTGTCGTCCATTCCTGCGTCCGTTTTTTCTGATCGCGCCAACGTTTCCACACTGATTTGGAACGGGTGCCGGACGGTTTTGGGTACCCGCGTAAGCTGGATCTGCAGCAGGCTTTCTCCCTGCTGTGCATTATCTTTTTGAAGTCTTCGCCGCAAACGGCGTCAGGAGAAATGAATGGAACAGGCACGCCTTTTTTTGGCCATTGGCCTCTCGATTCTCGTTTTTATCACGTGGAATTATTTTTTCGCCCCCCCGCCCGCCCCCCTGAATGAAACCCTTCCCGCGCAGGAAACAACGGCTCAGGCGCCAGATGACGGTGCCGGAGAGAAGATGGCGTCGCCGCCGGATGCGGCACTGCCGGATGTCGCTGTATCTGCCACAGATACGCCGGTGCGGCAGATTCGTGTGGACACAAAACTTTATCAGGCCACACTGACAGAGAGGGGTGCCCTGGTCAAACAGCTGGCGCTCAAGGCCTATCGTGAATCAGCCGGCGCCGATGCACCCTATAAAACCCTGATTTCAAAATCGGTTGCCGGCAATTGCGGCGTTTCCTTCGGGGACATTGCCACGGATACGCGGCGGTTTACGGCAACTACCGACGGGGATACACTGGTGGTGGATGATGCCTCCCAGACGCTCAGCTTTGTTTGGGCCGGTACGGATGGGCTGACCGTTGAAAAGACCTTCACCTTTTATCCGGACACCTACCGGATCGACTATGCGGTTACCTTGTTTAATCAAGGGCGTGCATCCGTCAATGGACCGGTCTCCGTCGGGCTGACCCATGATTTCAGCGAAACCCAAGACCGAATCAGCTTCTCAGGGCCGGCGGCCCTGATCGGCCGCGAAGTGGAAACGGTTAAACTGAAAAAAATCAAAAAACAAAGCCGTTATCCCGGTGAAATCCACTGGATTGCCTTGGAAGACCGGTATTTCATGAGTGCACTGGTGCCTGATTCTCCAGTTACGGCCAGCATGCAGCTGGCTGAAGTTGACGGGGTGGTGGATGCCCGTCTGGAACAGGCGGCGCCGGTGCTTCCGCCAGGAACCCACCAGACGTTCTCGTATCATCTGTATATGGGCCCCAAGCAGGTCAATGTGCTTGAGTCCGTTGGATTTGAGCTGAAAAAGGCGGTGGATTTCGGTTTTTTTGATATGGTCGCCAAAATCTTTCTCTGGCTGCTCAACCTGTGTCATGACCGGGTGATTGCCAACTACGGTGTCTGTATCATTCTTCTAACGCTCGGCATCAAGATCGTTCTCTGGCCCCTGGGCACCAAAAGTTACACCGCCATGAGCGAAATGAAAAAACTGCAGCCGCTGATGGCCGATATTCGGGAAAAATACAAGAATGACAAACAGAAAATGAATGAAGAGGTCATGCGGCTGTATCGCACCTATAAAGTGAACCCCATGAGCGGCTGTCTGCCCATGCTGGTTCAGCTTCCCATTTTTCTGGCATTCTACCGGGTACTTTATGAAGCCATCGAGCTCAGACATGCTCCGTTTGCCGGCTGGATCACAGACCTTTCCGCGCCGGACCGGCTTTTTCACTTCGGCTTTTCCATTCCCATGATGGCGGAACCTTACGGCATTCCTGTTTTGACCATCGTCATGGGGGCCACCATGTTTCTTCAACAGAAAATGTCGCCTCCTGCGGGAGATCCGACCCAGGCCAAAATGATGATGTTTCTGCCGCTCATTTTCACGGTGATTTTCATCAACTTTCCCGCAGGCCTGGTACTCTACTGGCTGGTCAACAACATTCTGTCCATTGGTCAGCAAACCTACATCATGAAGAAACTTGCCTAAATACGGAGGCTTTCCATGCAGAATAATGCGATTGAGTTTGAAGGTAAAAATGTGGATGACGCCCTTGCCAAAGCCTGTAAAGAACTGAACGCCAAAAAGGATCAGCTGCGGTACGATATTATTTCAGCCGGATCGACCGGAATCTTCGGTCTGGTCGGTGTCAAGAAGGCCAGGGTCCGGGTGACGAGGTATCCCAGCCAGATGGGTGTGAAGGAAACCGAAGCCCTGTCAAAGGCCGGGATCTCCTCGCTGGTCGATGAAGCCTTTACGGCAACAGAAGCGGGCGCCGGCCGTTCTTCCCGACGCAGCACTGACGGTGGGAGGCGGAAAAAACCGGCAAAATCCAAAAACAAACCCAAAACAGGGCCCCGAAAACCGGCCGCGCCCCAAAAAGAGGTCTCTGCTGAGCCGGCTGCAGCGGATGCGCCGGCATCAGCAGCACGTGCTGATGCCATAAACCCGGACCACAAGGAACGCAGTGATGCGGTGGATACCGCAGAAGCACCGTCAGCAGCGCCCCGCCACACCTCCCGGCAGCCGCTGATCCCGGCGCCCGAAGCTCCGGTGAAAAAAGGGGAGGAAGCCCTGCGCAACATTCTGGATGCCATTACCGATGATGCGGTGATTACCGTGGACCGATATCAGGATCCGGTTTTGTTTAAAATTGACGGCGGCAATTCGTCGGTCATTATCGGAAAACGCGGTCAGACCCTCGAGGCAATTCAGTACCTGGTCGACAAAATCATCAACAAGCACAGCGATGAACGGATCCGGGTTCTGGTTGATGTGGAAGGTTATCTGGAAACCCGGCGTCAGAATCTGGAAGATCTGGCCCTTCGGCTGGCTGAGAAAGCCAAACGAACCGGAAAACCCGCAACCATCGGTCAGATGACCGCCCATGACCGCCGCATTGTGCATATGACCCTGAAGGACGATAAAGCGGTTCGCACCCAGAGTATGGGAGACGGCTATTATCGCCGCCTGGTGATTTTTCCCAAAAAAGGAAATCGTTCAAATCAGAATCGCCGAAAAAACACCAACACCCATAACGACACAGCGTAAAGAATCGCGTTAACCGCCTGACCCCAAGACCGGTCTTTGGGCGCCTGCAAAAAGACCGGTCGTTTTGTGATACCATTGCCTGCGGTGAAACCGCGCTTTTTTCATGCGATGGTAGCTGCCTTTGACAGAAAGAGGGCTTATGGCTGATTCGACCATTGCTGCCATATCCACCCCCGTTGGCGTGGGCGGCATCGGCATTATCCGCCTCTCCGGACCTGACGCGGTGGACATCCTGACGCGACTGTTTCGTACGGCCAGGTTAAAACCGGTGTCAGCAAGTGATTTCCCATCTCATCAGCTTGTTTACGGTCACATCGTCCATCCGGACACGGATCAGGTGGTGGATGAAGTGCTGGCCGTTTACATGGCACCTCCCCGCACCTATACCTGTGAAGCCGTGGTGGAAATCCACGCGCATGGGGGGGCTTATGTGCTCCACGCCATTCTGGATCTCGTGTTGCGCGCCGGAGCAAGTGTGGCAGAACCGGGTGAGTTCACGCGACGGGCGTTCATGAATGGCCGCATTGATCTGACCCAGGCAGAATCGGTAATTGATTTGATTCAGGCCCAATCTGCTGCCGCCGGTCGCCTGGCCATGCACATGATCCGCGGAGGCATGAAAGCGCGGATGGAGCACCTGCGTACCCGGCTGATCGCGCATCTGACCGTCATAGAAGCATTGATCGATTTTCCGGATGCGGTGGATGAATCAGATGTTGATCTGCCCGGTATCTCCGGAGATCTAACCGCCGGGATCCTCCCTGTGATCGACGCGCTGATTGCCGCCTATGATCAGGCCCATTGTCTCAGAGACGGTGTTCGCCTGGTGATTGCCGGTCCGCCCAATGTTGGCAAGTCCAGCCTGCTCAATCGGCTGCTTCAGCGGGAACGGGCCATTGTAACGGCCGTGCCCGGTACGACCCGCGATTTTATCGAAGAACCCTGGAGTCTTAACGGGGTGCCGGCGATACTCACGGATACGGCCGGTATCCGGGAAACCGATGATCCGGTGGAACAGGCTGGTATAGATCGCGCTGCAACGCATCTGGAACAGGCAGACCTCATGCTGCTGGTTCTGGATCAGACACATCCGGAGAGTGCGGGTGCACTTAGACATATTGCCCGCCAGTATGCGGCCATCCCTCGGGTGGTTGTACGAAACAAAAGCGATCTGCCGCCGGCTGTTGTGGATGTGGAAGATCTGGGACCGTCGGTTTTGGTTTCTGCAAAAACAGGCGCGGGCATTCCGGCGTTGATTCGCTGTATCACCGAGCAGGTCGCAGGCCTGGATGGAATGCTGGAAACGAACACAATTCCAAATCTTCGCCAGAAGCATGCCCTTGAGTCCGCACGCGTCGCATTGACAGCTGCTGTGTCCGGTCTGACGGGTGCGGTTCCGTTTGAGCTGATCGCCATGGATTTGCATCAGGCGGTGAACGCACTGGATACGATCACCGGACGACTGGCCGGTCCGGATATGCTGGACGCCATATTCAACACGTTCTGTATCGGTAAATAGCGGTCTTGAAATACAATGAAATTAAGCAATTGACAAGGCTGGATGAAAACGATTAGAATACACGCTTCGCCTGTAGGTCAGGTGATGTTTCACGTGAAACAAAGATCGAATGAAACAGCTGTCTTTGCCTGGAAAGGCCGAGCGCTCATCGCGCATATAAGGAGAATTACCGGTGCAATTTTTTGATTATACCCCGTACTTCAGAGCATATGAAACCCTGGCTAAAACGGCGGATGCGGTTTTTCACCGTGTCCAGTCCGAATTTCCCGATGAGGTGAAATGTCAGTCCAAATGCGCCGACTGCTGTTACGCGCTTTTTGATCTGACCTTGGTTGAAGCCTTGTACATCAATCATCACTTTAATAAAAAATGGTCAGGAATCGAACGGTTGAACCGACTGGATCGTGCGAATACCGCAGACCGGCGTATTCACAAGCTGAAGCGCAATGCCCATCGGTCGCATAAGGACGGTGCGTCGGATGTTGAAATTCTCGGACAAATGGCGTTGGAGCGGGTGCGCTGTCCCTTGCTCAATTCAGATAACCAATGTGACCTGTATGATCATCGGCCCATTACCTGTCGCCTGTATGGGATCCCAGTGGCCAGCACAGGAATTACGCATACGTGCGGGTTGTCCGGATTTGAGCAGGGCGGAAAGTATCCAACGGTCAATATCGATAAGCTGCATGATCAGCTGCTCGCCATATCCAAACGCATTGCCCGGGATGTGAACACGCAATATACCGGGCTCTGGGAAATGCTGGTCCCTGTATCCATGGCGCTGCTTACGGATTATGATGAAACCTATATGGGCGTTCCTATGGCGCAGGTGAAAAAAAAGGATGAAGGAGAGGTTTCTCATGGTGGATAACTTCACGCCAGAAGAAATCGAGGAAAAGAAGCGTGCCATTTATGATGCCATGGGAAAACGGGGGCAGCGGCAAATAGATAAAAAGGGGTATGATAAATGGGACCCCTTTGCTGAACCGAAAGATCCCATTGAAATCCGCAAAGATGGCACCCGGCGGACCAGTCAGCAGCTGATGCGGGAATTTATGCAGGGATATCCTCATGAATCGTATAATAATGCCTTTGGCCGGGGGGTTGTGGATATGGCCCTGGGCATTATCAATCACGATGATAAAATTCGCGGTATGTATCAGTTTGCCATCTGGTATCGGGATCTTCTGGAAAAGGAAGGAAAGCCGGTCGATCTGCCGGAAGCCTAACATGTCCGGATCTCGCGAGGCCGGTTTTCAAACAGATCTCCGGGGTGAACTGGACCCGATGGAACAGGCCATCATGGCTGCCGTCCAGGAGGCGGTCCATGGTGTAACGGTGCCCGGTCTGGTCCGTTCCATCGGTACTGCGCAGGGATTTTCCCGACAAGAAATCCGGCATGCCATCCGGTGCCTGGTTGATACCGGCTATCTGACCTATGGTGCTGTCAATGGTCAAATCTATCTCACCACTTCCCTGCAACGAACGGATCTGGTTTCTCCGCATCTGCTGCTGGCTCCAAGCGGTGTTTGCACCACCCCACCCCCGCATGTGCACGTACTGAAATTAGATCCCGCGCAATCCTTTGGATGCGGTCGCCATCCGACCACCCGGATCTGTCTGCGCGGTCTCGACTGGCTGGCATCCCAGGGTGCGCCGCCCCAATCGTCGCCGTTTCTTGATATCGGTACTGGCACAGGTGTGCTTGCCATTGCTGCGGCACGCCTGGGATGGCCATCCGGGGTGGCTGTGGACCGTGATCCGTGTGCAGTGCGTGAAGCGGCGCACCATATTGCCGTGAATGCGCTGTCCCATCGCATTACACTGGAAACCGTTGATATCTTTGCGCTGCCCGACGCGTTTGAACTGATACTTGCCAATCTGCGATTTCCCACACTCACAGATCTTGTACCCAAACTTGCCCGTAAACAGGCCCCGGGCAAATGGCTGGTTTTGTCCGGATATCAGGCGGCGGAAGTGGCGCGTCTGGAGTCCGTCTGTTCTGAAAACGGGTATCGGTTGTGCTGGAGCGACTGTGTCACTGGCTGGGCCGGTGGCGTGTTTCAACGGGATGAAATGTGTTTCACGTGAAACAACTTGTGCGCAATAACCGGTTACGGCGTGCTGCCGGTTGTATGCCAGCATCCAGCTGCTATCAACGGTACGCGTCCACGATATGTTGGATCTTCGCCTGCATTCAGCCTTACGTGCCCAGGGCCTTTTCTTTTATAAAACATCCGTATCCAGAGACGGGTTGTCCGCTGAAACGGCGTTGAAGATCAGCACCGGGTGATCCCCCGGCGCTGCTTCGGGCATGGGATTCAGGTAAATGTCGTACTCTGCGGCAGACGGCATCAGCGGTGCGTCTGTATCCATTACCTGAATGACCATAAACGGTGCGGTACCGGTGGTAAAACGGGTGTGTGCGGCTGTGATGTCCTCTGCCGGCATATCGGCGGTGATTTGGGTAAAGGGAATGCGCCGGTTGTCGAGGAAGTCCGTGATCGCTCCGAGAGCGCCTGTTTCCCGGCTCAGGATACGGACCTGCGCGGAACCACTTGACAGGGTGATGAGCAGATCTGCCAGGAACGGATGAATGTCCCCTCTTTCGTCGGCACCTGTTTTGGTGAAGGCAGGGATGTTGATACGGATTTTGTCCGGCAGCAGGTGTCTTACCTGCGTTGGTGTCCGGCGCAGATAAAACGGCTGAATGATGCGGCTCAGCCGGACCCGGACATCCGGATTCAGATCCCGTTCAATGGGGAGGGTATATCGCTTCCGAAATTTGTTCCGGGATGGCAGCAATCCAGGCAGGATCAGCGCGGAAAAGGCATGCATGAGATCCGGCTGCTCAGCGGCGGGCCTTCCTGTGAGCAACAGCCGGAAATCTGCCGGCACCGTCATGGCGGCCTGGGCGGGATGCGTGGAAACCGACCGGGCATCCGGGGCATCGTCAAAAACAAGCGAATGCCAGGTCTGTTCGGCTAAGAGTTTTCCTTTTTCTGGAAGCGCATTCCAGGAAACGAGGATGACCTGGCCAGGCCCGCTGTTTTGTGGTATTTCGGATGTGACATCAAGGTTCGGCGCCAGCCGGTTGAAGGCGGCTTTCCAGCTGGACTGTCTGGCCGGGGTCGCGATGACGAGGGCCGGCCCTCCGGCAGCCCGGTGAAGCAGCAGTGCCACGGTTTGCCTTGTTTTGCCCAGACCCGGCGCGTCGGCAAGGCAGGCACCGGCACCGATGGAGGCCAGTCGGCTCAGCCATTGAAATCCTGTGCGCTGATACGGGGTCAGGTCGTGGCGAAGCGTCGGTGGTACTGGCGGACATGTTGCCATGTGTTCAGAGATCTCTTTTTGACGGGTGATCCAGGCCTCATCTGCATCCAGGCCGGAGAGGTCCTGAAGCAGGGAGGTGAGCAGCAGCTCGGCACTGTGCGAAACACGGATTCCCTGCCCTTTTTTTTCCCCAATGGAAAGAAGTCCCAGAAGTCGCTGATGCAGCGCCGGAGACAGGGGCAGGAAGGTGCCCGCCGGCAGGGGCAGAAACCGGGAGCCGGTTTGCAGGCGGTCGGCGATGGTCTGCAGGTCGATTTTTGTATCCGGTAAGTGAATGGCACCGGAGAGATCATATCCGCTTTCATGGGTCCGAATGGAAAGAGACAGATGCGATACGGTTATCGGGTCAAGGACGGTGATGGGTTTTCCTTTTACCCACAGGAGATGTGCCAGCTGTCTGGCCGCTGCTTTCTGAAGTTCTATGAGCCGTTCCAGGCTGTCTGCGATGTCTGCCGCATACCACCTGCCGGAACGGGCAGCGGGTTGCATGCCGGGGCAGGCGTCAAGAACAGCCTCAAAGGCGGACAGTTCCTGCTCGGTGTCTCTCAGGACCGTTACCGGCCCGTCTCCGGATTCCTCAAGAAGGGACAAGGGTCCTTTTCCGGGAAGGGAAAAAGGGCCGTCCGGACCCATGGGAAACAGTCCGAAATCAGCTTGCAGGAGGTCATTTTCAAAGCAGAGCCTGATATAAATGCTGGGGTCGGCTGCGCGGTGCAGATGACCGGCAGCAACATCCGACTGAATGGGCATCCGTTTTGAGAGAAAACCGACCACGTCACTCACGCGGCTCTCAGCAGCAAGGGGGATTCTCAGTCCGTCTGCGCCCATGATAGCCGCTGCCTGGCGCTGCAGGGGAGAAAAGCAAATGGCCCGGAAGCGGTTGGGACCGTCTGGTACCAGCTTCAGCGGGGTTTTGCCGGGCAGGGGGGAGATGGTCAGCCGAAAGCTGTCTTTTGTTTTCCGCAAATGAACCTGGGGGGCTTCATGGACAATCTCCACCGGCACCATCTGGGATCCGGACAGGATGAACACATGGGGATGGTCGGCAAGGAGGGGGACGGCAATTGACATATCCAACACCAGTTCAGTGCCGGAGTCGCTTTTACGGTACTGGAGGGCCTTGTCTCGAATGACTTCATCCCTGTCTGACAAAAGCGGTGTACCGGACAGTTCCTTGAACCGGACAAGGGGAATCGGTCTTCCCGGCTGCCATGCTTCGCCGTTCGCCTCCCCTGCCCTGTGATCTGTGATGCGGTGCTGCTCCCACGGGGTTACGGACGGTGTGTGGGGATCCGGATTCAGAATCCAGATCAGCCGCGCCGCTTTCGGGCTGGCGCTGTTGTTGTGTGTGGTGGTGGCGGTTTCCAGCTGAAGCAGGCGATCAAGCGCACGTTCCCATTCCGCGCTCAGGGTTAAACAGGTGCTCAGGGGGGTATAGGATTCAGTAATGGGCAGGGGGACTGGAAAGGTTTCGTGCAGGTTGAGAAGATGGGCGAATTCGGATGCCAGGCCCGCAAAACCGGCGTCAGCGAGTGCTTTTTGATACCGGGCCACCTCCTTGAGCCAGACCTGGCGCAGCTGCCCGCGCACCAGAATTTCCGCCATGGCGGAAAACCAGGTGGCAAAAGTACCGCGCGTGGTGCCCACCTGCCGCTGGAACGCTCGTTCAAAGGCCTCCATACTCCAGGATTCGGTCAGAGCAGAAGCGGCCAGTTCAAGGGCGATAAGTCCCTGCTCGGTTTCATGGGTGAACAGCCGCTTGGCCCGCAGATGGCGCAGGTGGCCTTTGGCCGAGTGCATGGCCTCCGGGTCTCCGGAGGCCAGCAGACAGATCGCCTGGCACAGGCCGCCAATGCCTTTGAAGGAGACGACCCGTTTGCGCAGGTGGTGTTTCAGGAGGACCAGCTCCGCCTGCCAGGCATCCACGGCCGCATCCTGCTCACCGGCAAACAATTGCTGCATTCCTGTGAGCCCGAAACCAGGCGTGGGTGCATCTTCAAAATAAAGTTCACCAAAGAGCGGTTCGCCGGTGAAAAGATGAAAAATGGAAAGAATGTACTGGTAACGCTCCCGTATGCCGGCAGACAGCCGGGTGGCCATGCGGCTCTCCCGGATATACGCGATAACCGGCGGATCTTCCGGCGTAGCTGACAGCAGGGACTGGAGCAGCCATTCGGACAGAATCATGCCCTGGATATCAATGGGCAGCCGGCTGAATCGTTCCGGTTCAAAGGGCGTGCCGTGAATCTGACGGAACAGGTCGTGGAGAAACGGGAACATGCCAAAATGCTGCTCCATGGCGCTCTGAAGCTGAAAAAACAGACCCGCATTTCCATCCATGAGCGCAAGGCGGTAATAGCGGAGCAGTGTATCCCGTTCACCGGAACGATGCCGGCTTGATAATGCCGCTTCCAGGGGAAGGACCGCCTCGATGGTGGCAATCAGATGGCGCCGTTCCGCATCGGTCATGCCGGAACGGATCAGGGTATTGGCCGTCTGGGGAGGCAGGGTGAGCGAGGGGTTGATCATCTGCGCCCCCTGCAGATCGCGGAGCCGTTCATCAAGCCGCTGAACCGAAGGTATTTGGGTTGCACCGGTATCATACCCGCCTGCCCGATACAGGCTGAGCAGCTGGGACCGGGTGAGCGGGGTATAGGCGATGGCCAGGATCTGAATCAGATGCCGGTCAATCCGGCTTAAGGCATCAATCGTATCAATCAGGGATGCGGATGTCTGGGTTGCGTCGGGCATGTGCAAAAAGCTCCTTGCAGGTTGGTGCGGATGATGTCATGAATCCGTATAGCATGAAACCGGTATCTGTTTCGACAGGAAATGTATTGGCGGTTTTCACACAGCTGTATTTCGCTGCGCTTCCAGGGCCGGTCTTTTTTTCATGATCGGCTGCTGTTTACAAAAAACTGGCGTTGATCTGCTGTACCACAGATAGCTGGATGCAAGGAGAAGGCGTTATCGACTTTTACGACACATATCATCATTTTTATTTTAAACGGACCTGCGATGTGGATCCTTCAGGCTTTCTGGGGCCGTTTGTCCGATATCTGTCTCCGGGGGACCGTATTCTGGATGTGGGGTGCGGATCCGGCCGGGATCTGAAATGGCTTAAAGAAAAGGGCTTTCAGCCCATAGGTATAGACCGGGCGCCACGGCTTGCCGCCATGGCAGCCGCACATTCCGGATGTCAGGTACAGGTGGGAGACGCAGCTGATTATCCCTTTGATACCCTGGAGGTGGATGCTCTGATGGCATCCGGCTCTCTGGTGCACATCCCCCATGCGTCCCTGGAAGGGATGCTCCTGCGGATGCTCGGTTGTCTGAAGCCGGGCGGTGTTTTTTATCTGTCTCTGAAAGCGGGCAGGGGTGAAAAGTACGATGCCTTTGGCAGGCGGTTCTACCTGTGGCAGGAGGCAGATCTGGAGCGGGTCTTCGCTCGTTGCCGTCTTGAGGTGCGTGATCTTTCGGTCAGCCGGTCTGCACTGAATTCAGGCGATACCTGGCTCGGGTATGTGCTTTTCCTTTGTTAAGAAAGACCGGTTTAACCACCACCTGTCATCGGCTGAACTCCGGATACTGAATCCGGTAATCTAATGTTGAGGTCGTCTAGTGATGAAACAGATGTTCAAACGCAGCATGCTGGCCATATGGCCTATCTGCATGGGATATGTCCCTTTGGGGCTGGCCATGGGTGTGCTGGGGGAAAAAGCGGGGCTCTCGCCCCTTCAGGTCGGGTTCATGTCGATCCTGGTCTTTGCCGGAAGCGGTCAGTTTATCGCGGTCTCTATGCTGACAGGCGGCGCCTCGGTCCTCTCCATTGTGGCCACTACCTTTGTGGTCAACCTGCGGCACCTGCTGATGAGCTCAGCCCTGGCCGTGCACTATAGGGGGGAGAGTCGAAAAAAGGTCAGCCTGCTCAGTTACGGAATTGTGGATGAAACCTTTGCGGTGAACATGAATCAGCTGAAAGGCGGATCCTGGCCCATTGAAAATGCCATCACCGCAAGCGTTGCCGCACATTTATCCTGGATTCTGAGCACCATTGCCGGGTGTTTTTTCGGACAGTTCATCCCGGAAAAAGCGTTCGGACTTGACTATGCCCTGACCGCCATGTTCATCGTTCTCCTGATTTTTCAGGTAGGCGGGGGGATTTTTATTTTTTGTGCACTGCTATCCAGCGCACTGGCCGTGGGAATAGCGCTGGTGCTGCCTGGGAACGCGTACATCATTATCGCCACCCTGCTCACCGCGACCATCGGCGTGATGGTAAAAAAAATCAAAACATGATGCGGTCAGCTTTGTGTGAATGAGAGCGTCGGCAGTAAATGACGAACACGTCACAGTTGACAGATCATTTCAGGATAAGCGTATATGGAAGACAGCACGTACTTAATCATGGTCATGGGGATGGGCCTGGTGTCCTTTTTTCCCCGGTGGATTCCCCTTTTTTTTCTTTCCCAGCGGCAGCTGCCCGGCTGGCTGGTGGAATGGCTGGAGCTGGTACCGGTCTCCATCCTGAGCGCGCTTCTGGCGCCGATCCTTTTAACAACCGGTTCTCCGCGGGTATTTGATCCGTTTTCAGTAGAACTTTTGGTGGCGGTTCCCACATTCGTGTTTGCCGGGTTTACAAAATCCCTGGGTGGTACCATTCTGGTGGGAATGCTGTTGTATTGGGGGGCCGGATATCTGTTTTAAATAACGGAAAGCGAAGATGAGTCAGGTCTGGACTCAGCCCGTCACATCATGAAACGGCGCTGGTGCTGGCCCGGCTGGTAACGGTAGAAGTGAAATCATTGAACAAGGCAGTAAATAATTAAAACAAACTCGTATGCCTGTGATTGGTTAACCTACTGATTTCAGGAATGGAAAGGAGCCAGCCATGTCAGACATTACCTGGACAATCGAAAACCGTATCTGTATTCTGACCCTGAACCGGCCCGAGAAATACAATGCCTTTAATCTCGAGATGGTCGAAGCCTTTGAGGCCTTTCTGCTGGAGCGCCGGTATGACGAGAACACCGGCGTCATCATCATCAATGGCGGCGAGGCAAAAGGCTTTTGCGCCGGTCTGGACACGGAAACCTATGCCCCGGCCATCTTCAATATGGAACCGGTCAAGGCCTATGATGCCCAGGCCCGTATGAGCCGGCTGTTCCTCCTCATGCGCCAGATCCCCCAGCCCATTATCTCCTGCGTCCATGGTGCAGCTGCCGGCATTGGTTTTTCCATGGCCATGGCCTCGGATATCCGGATTCTGGCCGAAAACGCGCGTTTTTCAGCCGCCTACATCAACATTGGCCTCGGGGGCGCGGATATGGCGTCGAGCTATTTTCTCCCCCGACTCATCGGTGCCGGACGTGCGTATGAATACTTATTGACCGGGAACTGGATGGATGCGGAGACCGCCATGAAGCTGGGATTTGCCAGCCGTGTGGTGGCAAAGGAAACCATGATGGAAACAGCCATGGACCTTGCGACTATAATGCGATCAAAGCATCCCATGGGCATTCGAATGACCAAGGAAGCCATCAACAGCAATCTGGACTGTGCCGGGCTTGAGGCCGCGCTTCAGATGGAAGATCGAAATCAGATGATGATAGCCTATACGTACCGGATGACGCCGCCAAAAACGGAAGGTTCATGAGCGGCCGGGCGATCCGAGGAGGTGCGTTAATCTGTAATCTGCCTTGAAAAACATTACATTCGCTCACAAATTTATATTTTTATTGAAAAAACAAGTTGTTTTTGATTATGTAAGCCTATTCAGGTGACTTTAATGCGCTGACCTGCCTTCCGCAACATTTTTTATCCGTTCCGCCTGACCTGACTGACTGGCGGAATGAAAAGAGAGGACACATATGCTTAAAGAATCTAACGTGCTCCGCAGTGCTTTTTGGTTTATCTTTTTGATTATTCTATGTTTCTCCACTCCTGCTCTGGCGGGAAAAACCGAAGACTGGAAAACCCTTGCCGATTTCCAGGACACGTATGGACCGTTCCAGAGCCGGTATTCCGCAAAACGGCTTGACAAGGCGTATGTTGAAAAATGGAACCAGTGGAAAAAAACGTTTCAG
This sequence comes from Deltaproteobacteria bacterium, assembly GCA_002748835.1. Lineage (GTDB taxonomy): Bacteria > Desulfobacterota > Desulfobacteria > Desulfobacterales. The sequence goes on along the minus strand of PDTL01000018.1, from coordinate 153,885 downwards.
CCTTTTGCCCAGCAGTTTAAAAAGGATTATGGCGCAGATATCAACGCTCTGAGACAGGCGTTCAATGATGTAAAACTGCCCGAAGGCGTCAGCAATTATCCGCACCACATGATCGATCTTCTGAACCTGGATGTGGATAGCCGGCAAAAAGAGATTGCCGGCTGGTTCAAGAGCAAAGGAGACGAAGCCTTTGCCCGATGGAAAAATTTTACCAACGTGCCCAAAGAAAAGCTGGAACTCAAAGCAGACTACGCGGACCGGGCCCGGAACGATTATCAGCTGGCCGAATCCCTGGCTGCAGGCAGTGCAACCGCAGAACTCGACCAGGCAAAAAAAGCATACAAAAAGAGTTTAAAAGAATGGGAATCTGTGCTCAAGGAGCTGGCATGGCCGGGAAACAATCCGGATTTCGAAGGTCCCGGAGATCCGGATGACCTTGCGGAAGCGGCCCTGAAGCTGCTGAATACGATGCAGAAAGAAGGGCGTGCCTGGAGCAAGCCGGAATATGACGACGTCCACATTCCTGTTGCGGCCTGTGTGGTGGGCTCTGGATGGGAAGTGTACAAAAAAACCCCCATTAAAAAAATTCCGACCCAGTATACTCTCAAGATGTTTGTGCTATTTAAAGGAAAGAAGAGTGATAACATCGGCTACGGGTATTACATGCAGTTCTACACCCGTGAAGAAGCCGGTGTAAAAAAAGCCCCGCCGTTTTTGTATTGTAATTCCCGTTCCTACGAAAAACAGAAAATGCTGCTCAGTGCGGCTCCTTCTGGTGGCAGCGGATCATCCGGTTTTATGGGCGTTATCGGCTTTTTCTTCCGCCTGATCCTTTCTGCCGCACTCATCACAGGGGGTCTGGCTGCTGCGGGATCGTTCTATGCCACAAAGATTCCCGCCCTGTCTCCGGTGGTAGACGCGTTCCGTTCAAAAACAACGGTGCTGGGGCCGGTGCTTTTCATCACAGGCGCTTTTTTTCTGCTACTGTCCTTCCTCACGCTGTCGCCGTTATCCAATCTTCTGCCCCAGGTTGCCGCCATTGCTCTGGGACTGGTCCTGTTTGCCAGTGCGGGCGTACCTGAAGCAGGGAATGAAAAACTGGATGCACCAATCCGTCAGGTGACCGGCAAACTGGCACCGGTCACAAAAGCCCTGGCACCCTTTGAGACCCTGATCGGCCAGGCCGCCCTGGCCCTTGGGCTGATTCACCTGCTCATTGGCGGGGTTCCACTGTTTTAAAAAACACCCCGTTTAGCTATCAGAAATCCGGGCCGGCTTCCTTCAGGAGCCGGCCTTTTTTAATGGCGATAATATTTCATAACCTTGTTTGAAATAGAAAAATGAGATGCTTGCAATGGCTATTAAAGGGTGTTAAAGAAAGAGGCGTTTTTATCTGTAGTGGTTCAGACCTGATCTGACAGTTACCGATTTTTTAGCTAGGGTTGTCAGATCTCCTTTAAGCTATAAACTTTTCTTCCCAGTATTCCATCCTCAAGCGTTTCAATTGGGGTTCTTCCACAACGCATCTTACCCTGCTGTGTTCTTTCATAAACTCAACTTTCGGAGAAGAACTACCCGTCCTATCTCGTTGTCAATAAAGGCTCCAAGCGATTCTTTAACCCCAAAAAAGAAATCGCCTCGCCCATAATGGCGTCAAGGATGGCCTGAATCGTTCTTTCTGATAAGCGGATGGATTGACGCAACGCAGCCGTCGCAAGCTGCATTATTCGTTTCAGCGCATCAATAAAAGCGATAGCGATGCGTTCATCATTGCAAAGTACAAATCCCCAAAAGATCGCGGATCAACGGATTCTCGTTGAAAAAGCATCAACAAATTGTACCGGGCAAATACCAATAAGGTACTTTGACTGGATGCCAATGCGTTTGGCCCTGATGACCATCGGCACCAAACGTTCCGTTGATTTTCCCAAGTTTTTCATCCTCAACCGTTTGGTTTTCAAGAGGGCATGCGGTAGCATTCATTTGACAAGGCTCCTTTTTTTGACTTGTTTGCTTTGGGTCAAACATAACATGACAAAACAGGGAGGCCTTTTCAATTGACTATTTAATTTCAAATAGTTATATTTTAATCATTGGGTCAAATTAACTCGGAAAGTTGAGTAAAAAAACAGATGACAAAATCGCATTTTTCATTTTTTCACCAAAACAGAATCTGAAGAAAAAACACAATCCCAGATGATATCCACCAACCGCTTGAGGTCAACCCTGGCAGGTGTTGTGGGGTTGATGCTCTTTTGGGTCTGCAGCTACCCGGCCTGGGCCAACATCTGTTCCGAAGATCACTGGCACCGGGCCCCCCTCCCCCAGGGAAACCCGCTCAACACTGTCTGGGAGAGCAATTCCAGTGATGTGTTTGCCGTGAGGAAAGACGGCATCATCCTGAGACACACACCTATCCGGAACGTCTTCCCCTGCCTGACCTGTGCGGCTCCCCATTTTGAATCCGTTAAGACCTTGCCAGATGGAGCTGAGCGGCTTTTACGGTGTTTTTCATCAGCATGGCGATGGTCATTGGACCCACACCACCGGGAACCGGCGTAATTTTACCCGCCACCTGACAGGCGGCTTCAAAATCGACATCACCGCGCAGTATGGCCTTGCCGGTCTTTTCATGAACGCCAACCCGATTCACCCCCACATCGATCACGGTGGCGCCGGGTTTTATCCACTGGGGCTTCACCAGGTCAGGCACACCGGCGGCAACAATCAGGATATCGGCCCGCTTGCAATGGGCCTCAATATTTCGGGTGCGGGTATGGACAAGGGTGACCGTGGCATTGGCACCCACCCCTTTTTGGGCCATCATCATGGCAATGGGCTTGCCAACGATATTGGAACGCCCCACCACAACGACCTCGGCCCCAGCTGTTTCCGTGTTGGACCGGACAATCAGTTCCTGAATCCCTGCCGGGGTGCAGGGCGCAAAAATCGCCTGATCGCCGCCGATCATAAGACGTCCCACATTGACCGGGTGAAAGCCGTCAACATCCTTGTCCGGGTCAATGGCTGTCAAGACCTTATGCTCATCAATATGGCCGGGCAAAGGCAGCTGCACCAGGATACCATGGATATCGGCATCGTTATTGTATGTATGGATGAGCGTCAGCAGGTCCGCTTCAGAAATATCCGCTGGCCGGGTATCCTGAATTTCATGAAAACCAAGCGCCTCTGCGGTCTTGACCTTCAAGGTCACATAGCTCACAGAAGCCGGATTTTCACCCACCAGAATGGTGACCAGTCCGGGCGGTTTTCCATAGTGAGACTTGAGTTTTTCGACCTCTGTTTGTATTTCTGCCAGAATCGTCTTCCGGATCTCTGTTCCGCTAATGATCTCTGCGGTCATGGATCTCCTCGTGTTGAGAGCATGTGTGTTGTATGGCTGTTTTTAAAACGCCGCTACAAGGCCATCATCTTTTCGACCTGCTCGCGCAGCATGGGGCCGGCCAGTTGTTCCAGCAAGGCAAACGCAAACGCGACAGAATGACCGGCGCCCCGGCCCGTAACGCAATTTTTTGATACCACGACAGCCGCATCCTGCCGCTTTTCCGGGGGCAGTTGAGGCAGGAAAACAGGTGGCCGTTTTCCCCTCCAGTAACCCATGATGTTCCAGTACGAAAACAGGTGCTGCGCAGATGGCACCATACAGTTTATTCTCCTGGTTCTGTTTTTTGAGCATATCCACCACTAGAGCGGAATCTCTTAAGTTTTCAGACCCTTCTAGCCCACCTGGCAGGACAATGGCATCATAGGTTTTATCTGCGCAATCAGATAAACGCATATCCGCAGTCACAAGAATGTTATGGGAGGAACGAACCTGTAAATCCGCTCCCACGGCAGCCACGTCCACGGTAATATCTGCTCTTCGGAATACATCCACCACAACAAGAGCCTCTATGGTTTCAAACCCATTGGCCAGGGGGACCAAAATTTTTTTATTCATGGCATGCCTCCATATCTGTCTAAAAAGAATGTAACCGGTCATCTGCCGCTTTTTGTGTTTTCTTCGAGTCTCCCGGTCTTTGTCACATTATTTTTGTTTTTTGAGGGTGTAATAGGGCGCAAGCACCCCTGTGGCAGGCTTCAAATCAGCGTCGAGCATATGAAGGGAATCCCCTTCCATGAGAAAATGGATCGGCGCGCCGTTTGGGTGCAGGGTCAACAGATCTTCCGTGACCGTGTAAGAGCCTGTGGATGAAAATGCGCCATCCTTTTCTTCAAGATAACGGGTTTCATACACAAAGGAGTTATCCGTATTCAGCGTCAGCTTGGCTGCTATACCCGGGCAGTCCGCACAGGGCAGCGTTCCTTGATAGACGCCCTCATAATCGACGATCACCAGCGCAGCGTGTTCGTCTGTACGAGCGTCCGTTTGATGAAATTGACAGGCGGTGATCGTCTGGCAAACGAGAACGCAAATACATAAAAGTGATAATTGTTTTTTCATTTCTTCACACTTCTCTAGAATAGGTGAGATTCATGGACAATCCACGATGACTGCCAAAAAAAAATAATGATTCAAATAATCTTTAATACCTTGTTCATTACATTGTTCGTGAGCTCTGTTTGGTAATGGCAGGCACATTTAGCCTATCTAAATTGATTATGCCTGTCACCTTGTATCCTGGTTAATATGCATCATTTTTATACGGTCTTGTGATTTTCTGTCAAGGCTTCTATGATCTTTACCTGGAAAGACGAGAGATGACACACACATACTGCAAAAACGGGGAGGAAAAAATACAATGCAATCTCAAAATAAAAGCCGGAGACATCACCGTTCACAACCAACAAGGAGGATAGAGAATGAAAATTCATCTCTTTACGCAGTGCATGGTTGATATGTTTTATCCTGAAGTGGGAAAAGCGGCGGTTCAGGTTCTCGAGCACCTTGGCTGCGAACTTGTTGTCCCCAAAGCACAAACCTGCTGCGGCCAACCCTTGATAAATTCTGGCTATGTAACATCAGCCAAGGCGCCCATGAAAAATACCATCAGTGCGTTTGAGGGTGCGCAAACCATTGTCTGTCTTTCCGGGTCGTGCGCGTTTGCCATAAAGCATGAATACGAAACGCTTCTGGCGAATGAACCCCAATGGGCAGCGCGCGCACGGGACTTTTCAGAAAAGCTATTTGAATTTACTGAATTTATCGTCGATGTATTGGGCATTACCGATGTGGGTGCCTACCTTGATAAAAAGCTGACCTATCATAAATCCTGTCATACCACCCGTCTTCTTGGCGTAACAGAACAGCCGCTTAAACTACTGGAGCAGGTAAAAGGCCTGCAGTATATTGAAATGGCGCATGCGGATCGCTGCTGCGGGTTTGGCGGGACATTCTCTGTCAAACAGCCGGAAATCTCCGAACAAATTGTGGCTGAAAAAGTAAAAGAGATTGTAGACAGCGGAGCTGACATTGTCTGTGGGTCTGATCAGGCCTGCCTCATGAATATTTCAGGTTATCTGGGACGACTGCACGATCAGGGACAAATACCGCGCGACATCAAGGTCATGCATATTGCTGAAGTGTTAAATTCCCGATAACATAGCTACATGGGGAGAAAAGGAAATGGCTATTTTATATGATCAGGAGCACGCCTTCAAGGAACGTGTCTCCCATTCCATCGCTGATGATTTTAAGCATAATGCCATTAAAAAGGCCCAGGATCTTTTTCATGGCAAACGCGCCCTGCAGGTTGAATCGGTAGAAGACTGGCAGGCGTTTCGCTCAGAGGCCGCTCAAATCCGCGACCATGTGCTTGAAAATCTTGACTATTATCTGAACCAATTCGCCAACAACGCTGAAAAAAACGGCGCCAGGGTTCATTTTGCCAAAACAGACAGGGATGCCTGCAGGCAGGTTGTCGAGATTTTTAAAAACAGACAGGCGACATCCGCAGTCAAAGCCAAAACCATGGTCAGTGAAGAAATCGACGTCAACCATGCGCTTATGGATGAAGGCATCGAAGTCAACGAAACCGACCTTGCCGAAGTGATCCTGCAGCTGGACAACTGGAACCCGCCATCCCATATTGTTGTGCCGGCCCTTCATCTGGACCGCACGGCAATTCAAAATATTTTCTCCCGGTATGGATACAGCGGCTCTGATGAGCCAGAGGAAATGACCCGTTTTGCGCGTCAGTATATTCGTAAAAAATTTCTGAGTGCGGACGTGGGCATCACCGGCTGCAATTTTGGTGTCGCAGATACCGGCAGCACCTTTATCGTTACCAACGAAGGGAATGGCCGGATGGTGACCACCCTGCCAAAAACCCAGATTGTACTCATGGGAATGGAACGCCTGGTACCGGATTTAGAATCCCTTTCCGTGATGATGGAATTGCTGATCCGCAGTTCTGTGGGCAGCAAGATTACCTCGTATTTTTCCATGACCAACGGGCCGCGCAAACCCGGCGAAATGGACGGACCCGAAGCGCTGCATATTGTTATCATCGATAACGGTCGTTCCAAAATTCTGGGAAGCGAGTTTCGGAGCATGCTGCGTTGTATTCGTTGTGGCGCCTGTTTGAATATCTGCCCGGTATACCGTCACATTACCGGCCACGCCTACGGTTCCATTTATCCAGGGCCAATGGGGGCGGTACTAACACCGCTTCTTGTGGGCTATAAAAAAGCCAAGGACCTGCCTTACGCGTCTACATTATGCGGTGCATGCACCGATCATTGTCCGGTAAAAATCCCCCTGCACGAACTGCTGCTACTACATCGAAAAAATATCGCAGAACGTGAGGCCCTGACGTCAACGATGGAAAAAGCCCTCTTTGGTATGGCCGGCATGGGATTGGCCCGTCCCAGCCTGTACAATATGGGAACAAACGTTGGGGCCAGGGCCATGAAACAAATTGCTGGAACAGATGATATGATCAGAAAACCCAGTTCCCTTCCCATTTTGAAAGACTGGACGCGCTGTCGCAATATGCCCCTGATGAAAAAAGAAAAATCCCGTGACGGGTTCAAACCGTATGCGCATGAAAAATAAAGAGGAGGCGCCACTGATGTCAACTACACAAAACAGACAGGCCTTTTTTCATGATATTTCCTCTGCGCTGGGCCGCCAACAGATTCCAGACCACGTAGAGCCCCTGGATCTGTCTAAAGGGCCTCAATATAAACTCATGACGGGCATGTCTCATGACGAACGGGTTGAGGCCTTTAAAAAGGAATGCAACACCCTGGCAATTAAATTTCGTGAGACAGACAAAAACGATTTAGCTAACAATCTGATGGCAGTGATCAGGGAATATGGCGGCGGGAAAATTATCTATCCCCAGGTCAACGAAATAACCGAGTTTCACCTTGACACGGTCTTTCAGGAAAACCAGGGCCGGGACGGGCTTAATTTCGTGGCCTGGGATCACAGCAAAGGCAGTGAATACAACATCACACATGCCGAAAACGCCAATATCGGCGTGACCTTCCCGCTCATGGCCATTGCCGAAACAGGGACCATCATACAGCCGGCATCCATTGGAAGCGGTCGCAGCGTAGGGCTGCTGCCGCTAACCCATATTGCTGTCTTGCGCCGCAGCACCATTCTGCCCCGTATGACCCAGACCATGAAAGCGCTTGCCAGACACTACCATGAAGATCCGGAACTGTTTCCTTCGCTTCTTGTCCATATTTCCGGGCCTTCCAGCACGGTGGACATTGAACTGGTTCGTGTGGTAGGGGTTCATGGCCCGATCAACGTCACCTATATTATTTTGAACGACTGATCATTGGCCATGGGCAAAACAATGGCCGTATTTTCCGGGCGTCTCTGGCCCATGCGCTCGGCCTATGTTAGCCGCTGTTAGGCTTTTATCACCAGATCCACCACTGCGTTTTTTTCTTCACTAACCTCTGGGGGTATGGTACAAAATAATGCTTTTTAATCAAAAGGGATAGGTGTGTGCCAACGCAGGAGATAGAACACGGGTAGCGTTTACGGGCAGTTACGGGACATGCCAGACAAATGCCGATACCCGGTCTCCGGAACAAAAAGGATCCATCAGGTTTATACGCTAACCCGCATTTTCGTGCCGTTTTTTTCAGAGCAGCCTGTGATGCGGCCCCCCGCCGGGCATCGGAATCATGCACAAAATGCCATTTTTTTGTCAGGACCTGGCAACGTCTCTTCGGGCAGCAAGCAATACCCGCCAGGAACTCAGAGGAAATGAGAGAAGGCGACCATGAAAGCGTTATTGGCCCTGGAAGACGGACGGGTCTTTCCATGCAGCAGTTTTACCGGTCCCGGAGAAGTCTCCGGGGAAGTGGTTTTCAACACCAGCATGACCGGATACCAGGAAATCCTCACGGATCCGTCCTATAAAGGACAGCTGGTCACCCTGACCTGTCCGCTCATCGGCAACTACGGCACAACCGCCGCAGACACCGAGTCAGACCGCATTCAGGCGGAAGCCCTCCTGGTCCGGGAATACCAGCCCATTCCCAGCAATTTCAGATCCCAGCAGCCCCTGGCCGATTATCTGAATGCCCAGGGCGTCATGGGCGTGGACAATCTGGACACCCGGGCTGTCACCCGCCATATCCGCATGGCCGGTGCCATGCGCGCCATCCTCTCCACCCACATCGCGGATGCGGATGCACTGGTGGCAAAAGCCCGCGCCATTCCCAGCATGGAAGGCCTCGACCTGGCCAGTCAGGTACAAACCCAAACCCCGTACGTCTGGACAAACGGACACGCGCATCCCCTTGACGAACAGGTGCTTACCAATGCAGGCATCTGGCCGCAGCAGGGCAAAAAGCCCCGTGTGGCGGCCCTGGACTTCGGCATCAAACACAACATCCTGCGGTGCCTGGATGCGGCGGGCTGTGACGTACTGGTCGTCCCTGGCGACACCTCCCCGGACACCCTGCGCAGCATCGAACCGGACGGAATCTTCCTATCCAACGGTCCCGGCGATCCGGCGCCAGTGACCTATGCAGCCGAAACGGTAAAGGCCCTGGCCGGTTTCCGGCCCATGTTCGGCATCTGCCTGGGCTTTCAAATCATGGGTCTGGCCCTGGGCGCAAAAACCTTCAAGCTGAAATTCGGCCACCGGGGCGGAAACCAGCCCGTACAAAACCTGGCCACCGGGCATGTCGAGGTCACCTCTCAGAACCACGGGTTTGCCGTGGATGAAGATTCTCTTGCAGGCCTCCCCCTGGAAGTGACCCATATCAACCTGAACGACCGGACCCTCGAGGGGTTCAGGCACACATCCCTTCCCATGTTTGCCGTGCAGTATCACCCGGAAGCATCGCCCGGTCCCCACGATGCCCACTACCTGTTCCGTGAATTCGTGGAGATGATGACCAACGGCCAGTAGGCACCGGCAATCCGAACCGTGTAACAAAGAGGTTTTCCATGCCCAAACGTACAGATATCGAATCAATCCTCATCATCGGCGCCGGCCCCATCATCATCAGCCAGGCCTGTGAGTTCGACTACTCCGGTACCCAGGCCTGCAAGGCACTCAGGGAAGAAGGGTACCAGGTGATACTGGTGAACAGCAATCCCGCCACCATCATGACCGACCCGGAAATGGCCGATAAAACCTATGTGGAACCGGTGACGCCGGAAATGGTGGCTGCCATCATCGAACGGGAACGTCCGGATGCCCTGCTCCCCACCCTAGGCGGCCAGACCGGGCTCAACACGGCGGTCGCTCTGGCTGAAATGGGGGTGCTTGAAAAATTCAACGTGGAGCTCATCGGCGCGTCCATCGAATCGATCCAGAAGGCCGAAGACCGGGAGCGGTTCCGCGATGCCATGGACAAAATCAACCTCCGGATTCCGAAAAGCGGGTTTGCCAGCACCCTGAACGAAGTCCGGAATATCGCGGAAGCGATCGGATTTCCCATCATTGTCCGCCCCAGCTTCACCCTGGGCGGCACCGGCGGCGGGGTCGCCTACAACATGGACGAACTCGAGGTTCTGGCCAAGGCCGGGCTGGATGCCAGCCTGATCACCCAGGTCATGCTCGAGGAGTCCATTCTCGGGTGGAAAGAATACGAGCTGGAGGTGGTCCGGGACACAAACGACAACGTGGTCATCATCTGTTCCATCGAAAACATCGACCCCATGGGCGTCCACACCGGAGACAGCGTCACCGTGGCCCCGGCTCAGACATTGTCTGATAAGGAATTCCAGATCATGCGGGATGCGGCCATTGCCATCATCCGGGAAATTGGCGTGGACACGGGCGGATCCAATGTCCAGTTTGCCATCAACCCGGAAAACGGGGAAATGGTGATCGTGGAAATGAACCCCCGGGTCTCCCGGAGCAGTGCCCTGGCCTCCAAGGCCACCGGGTACCCCATTGCCAAGGTGGCGGCCAAGCTGGCGGTCGGCTATACCCTGGACGAGATCCCCAACGACATCACCGGCGAGACCCTGGCCAGTTTCGAACCGACCCTCGACTACTGCGTGATCAAGATTCCCCGGTGGACCTTTGAAAAATTTCCGGAAACCCATGATGTGCTCACCACGGCCATGAAGTCGGTGGGAGAAACCATGTCTATCGGCCGGACCTTCAAAGAGTCTCTGCAAAAGGCCCTGCGCTCCCTTGAAACCGGCCGCTCCGGACTGGGTGCGGACGGGAAGGATCCGGCGGCGCTGCCCGAGAAAAAGACCCTGGACCAGCACCTGGTCACCCCCAACTCCCAGCGTCTCTTCTACCTGCGCATGGCCTTTCTGGCGGGCCGCACGGTGGCATCCATCCATGAAATGACCCGCATCGACCCCTGGTTCCTCTACCAGATCCGTTCCATCGTTGACATGGAAAAAAAGATCCAGGCCGCCGGTCCGTCTATGGACCGGGAGCTGATGGAAAACGCCAAACGCTGCGGTTTCTCCGACATCCAGATCAGCCAGCTCATTGGACGCAGCGAAACAGAAGTCGAAGCCATGCGCAAAGCCATGGGCATTCGTCCGGTTTTCAAACTGGTGGATACCTGTGCCGCCGAATTCGAGGCCGCCACGCCCTATTATTATTCCACCTACGAGCATGAAAACGAAGCCCGGGTATCAGACCGGAAAAAGGTGATGATACTGGGCGGCGGCCCCAACCGAATCGGTCAGGGGATCGAATTTGACTACTGCTGCGTGCATGCCTCCTTTGCCCTGCGGGAAGAAAACGTCGAAAGCATTATGGTCAACAGCAACCCCGAGACGGTGAGCACCGACTACGACACCTCGGACAAGCTCTACTTCGAGCCCTTGACCCGGGAAGACGTGCTCCACATTGTCGAAACCGAAAAACCCGATGGTGTCATTGTCCAGTTCGGAGGCCAAACACCGCTGAATCTCGCAGTACCCCTGTCCGAAGCCGGGGTTCCCATCATCGGCACGTCCCCGGCAAGTATCCACCGGGCTGAAGACCGGAAACGCTTTCAGGAGATGCTCCAGAAGCTCGGCTTGAAGCAGCCCCCCAACGGTACGGCCATGGACGTTGAAGCAGCGGAAGCCATCGCCGATGCCATTGGCTACCCGGTTATTGTCCGCCCTTCCTATGTGCTGGGCGGTCGTGCCATGAAGATTGTCTATACTGCAGAAGAACTCCGGAATTTCACCCGGGTTGCCATGGATGTGTCCGAAGGGAACCCGGTGCTCATCGACAAATTTCTCGAAGATGCGGTGGAACTGGATGTAGACGCCATCTCAGACGGAAACATGACCGTGATCGGCGGTATCATGGAGCATATTGAAGAAGCAGGGATTCACTCGGGTGACTCGGCCTGTTCCCTGCCGCCGTATAGCATCCCGGCCCCCCTGCTTGATGAAATCCGGGACGCCACCCGCGCCATGGCCGGAGAACTGGAGGTGGTGGGCCTCATGAACGTGCAGTATGCGATCAAAAACGGGGAACTCTATGTGATCGAGGTCAACCCGCGTGCCTCGCGGACCATCCCCTTTGTAAGCAAGGCCACCGGTATCCCTCTGGCCAGGCTGGCCACCAAAGTGATGCTGGGTAAAACCCTTTATGAACTCGGTTTTACCGAGGAGATAGTCCCGCCCCATGTGGCGGTCAAAGAAGCGGTGCTGCCCTTTGACCGATTTCCCAACGTGGATCCGGTGCTGGGTCCGGAAATGAAGTCAACCGGAGAAGTCATGGGCATCGACGCCGGTTTTGTCCCGGCATTTGTCAAGGCCCAGCTGGGCGCGGGACAGAAGCTCCAATCCCACGGCACGGTCTTTATCAGTGTGCGGGATGCGGACAAGCCGGCTGCAATTTCTGTAGCAAACGCATTCCTGGACGCCGGCTACACCATCATGGCCACCCGGGGGACATCGGCCTTCTTCAACGCCCATGACATCCCCAATACGCAGGTGAACAAAGTGTCCGTGGGCCGTCCCCATGTCGTGGACGCCATCAAAAACGGCCAGATACAGCTGGTGGTCAATACGGCCTCCAACGCAGAAACCCGGCAGGACGGGTATACCATCCGCCGTTCTGCCCTTAAATTCGGCATTCCCTACACCACGACCCTGCCCAGCGCCCTGGCCATTGCCAGGGGGATTCGGGAAATGAAAAAAGGTCCGCTTTCGGTGCGCACCCTTCAGGAGTTTCATGAAACCCCTGCGTAACAATTTCTCAAAGTTGAGGGTTGTGATCCGTTTGATTTTGATGGTAGATTATCCAGGCAGCCCCCCGAATGGGGGGCTTTTAATATTTATAAATGATTCCGTATCATTGATTTATCGTTTCATATACCTGCTGCGGCACTGAACACGTGTAGATGAAAAGGATGCTGCGACCTGCGACATCTTACAGGGAAAAAAGCGGAGGCTGCATATGATCGAATCCAAATACCTGAAAGACAATATTCAGAACATCCAGAAGCTGATGAGTATTCCCACCCTCAAGCACTTTGAAACGAAAAACCTTTCCAAGCTTCTCAAGCTCAGTAAAATCAGGGAGTACGAAGATGGAGAGCGAATTATCAAAGAAGGGGATCTGGATCCCTGGCTCTACTTTCTCCTTAAGGGAACGGTGGAGATCAAGAAAAAAGGCATTGATATCTGCACTATTGACACCATTGGCGAGATCTTCGGCGAGATGCGGATCATCGACAGCCGGAGCCGGTCTGCTTCTGTTTTTGCAAAAGGCAAAACCATCTGCCTTGCCGTGGACACGTCAGCCAAAGACAAGGTCAGCGGCGATGGCGGTTATGATGAACGCCTTGATTTTTTGCTGCTTCTCTACCGAATTTTTGCCGAATACATGTCCTTGCGTCTGCGCCTGACCACAGCAGATCTGTTTGAAACCAAACTCAAGCTGCAAAGCCTGGATATCCGTTGAACCAGAGTTAACGTATTATGCGAGAAACCGTTCTTTTTTCAGAAGATGCCGTCAATATTTTTTTTCATATTCTGACCCGATGCAACCTGTCGTGCCGCCACTGCTACATCAATCCGGCCCAGCACGGCACGGGCCTGCTCTCCCTTGACACCATCGAAGCCTGGCTTTCAGCCTTTGCCGATCTCCGCAGCACAGCCAATGTCATCTTCCTGGGCGGCGAGCCCACCCTGCACCCGAAACTGCCTGAAGCGGTCCGGGCCGCCCGGCGCATGGGCTATCACTCGATCACCATTGATACCAACGGCTACCTGTTCCATGACTGCCTCCACCGCCTGTCACCGGCGGATGTGGATTTCATCAGCTTCAGTCTGGACGGCGCCACCCGGGAAATCAATGATACCCTCCGGGGAAAGGGAAGCTACGATACCTGTCTGGCAGGCGTAAAAGCCGCCGTATCACGCGGGTTTCATACCAGTATGATCTATACGGTAAGCGACACCAATGTCCATGAGCTGCCGCTGATGGCAGACCTGGTGCCCACCCTCGGCATCAAACGCTTCTTCATCCAGGTGCTCGGCATCCGCGGAAACACGGCCCAGTCAAAGGAGCTTCATCAGGTGACAAAAGAAACCTGGGAAAAAGATATTCCGGAGACGGCTGAAAAGATTGCGGCACGCGGGATTCCCGTCACCTTTCCCAAAGTATTTTTGTCGCCGGACGAACCCTTTGCCTGTGCGGGCACCGTTGCCGACAACTACTTTATTTTTCCCAATGGCCGGGTCTATAAATGTCCCTTGTGCGAAGACTTCCCCCTGCACGGATACGAGATGTGCGACAACCGGCTGACCCCTCGGCCGCCGGTTAACGAAACCGATCTCTTCAACCTGACGATTCCCGAAGGGTGTGTGATGAACAAGCTCGTGCAATCCGGAAACCTCGCCTATGCGTCTGACAAAACGCCCCTTTATCGGATCGCCTGCTGCATGTTAAAAGAAGAGATCAAACCGGCGGATGATGGTTTCGAACTCATGGCGTGATCATAAAAAAAGGCAGTGAACCGGCGATCTGCCGATTCACTGCCTTTTCAGTGTTTATACGTCAGATGAAGTGACGGATCAGCTGCCGTTTTCCTCTGACAGGTACGCGGTTTCCGGGTTCCGGAACCGCATGGTATCCTGCATGTTGCTGTTGGCATCGGAGAATTCTTCGATCTCCGTATACAGCAGGGCCGTGGCATTGATCCCCCGACTGTCGATAAACTGAATCAGCGGCTGGAGATAGGTGATCCGATCCAGCATCGGTCCGACGCCATAGATGAACGTCAAAATAGCCGCAACGCCCATCCCCAGACGAAGCCAGGGGTGATCCGGTTTTCCGTTTTTCATGACTGCATCCATACGGGTCTCCCTTAGATCGTAGCCGTGATTTCCGGGAACACCTTGTAGAACATGACATAGGCCATGATCAGGGTCAGTACCAGGTTGAAAGATTGACCGCAGACATACAGGATAAGCGGCTTACCGCCCTTGAAATACGCTTTCAGTTCACGGAAGTTGGTGGCCAAGCCGATAGACACAAAGGCCAGACAGAAAAACCAGCCGCGGAAAATTTTGGTGAAACCGCGGATGGCACCGTGATCGATCAACACATAGGAAATATCATGGCCCCAGGAGCTGTAAACAGCTGAAAACAGGATGGAGGCAAGAATAAAGCCGATGACGAACTTGGGAAACCGGTTCCAGATTTCGATGGCGCCCACCTTGTTTCCCTGTTCCACTTCGATTTTGGTGGTCCAGTAGACAGCCACACAAAAGGCGATCACACCGATGAGCACATTCTGGATCATCTTGATGGTGGCTGCCACATACAGGGCCCGTTCACTCAAAAACGCACCCGCCGCAGCAACTGCGCCCGTGGCATCGATGGTGCCGCCCATCCAGGCGCCGCCCAGAATATACGGCATACCGGTTGCCTTGATCACAGCCGGCATCACAATCATCATGATGGATGTAAACACCAGAGAAAGACCGACCGCCAGGGTCAGCTCCTCTTTTTTCGCCCGGCAGGCAGAGGCGGTTGCAATGGCTGCGGACACACCGCAGACCGACATGTCAGCGGAAATGGTCATGTTCAGGGTTTTTGACGGAATTTTCAGCACTTTCTGGCCAAAAATAAAGGTGGAGATCAAAACAATGGGCGTGACCACCCAGGCCACAAAAATACCCGGTACACCAATGGAGAGAATCTTGCCGAACAGCACTTCCGCACCCAGCAGGACCAACCCGGTCTTGATATAATATTCGGTCTGTACCGCCGGCTTCACCCACTCAGGCGTGCCCACGGTGTTGCTGATCAAAAGGCCGAACAGAATGGCCCATGCCGCATACCCGATCCCGTAATGCTTCATCGTGGCATTGGTCGCTGCCGTGTAGGCGAGCACAGCCATGAAAAAGACGAAGGTAAAGCCCATGAGGAACTTGCCGAAGCTGGCGTCCATGAACATCATGCCGATGGAGAAAAAGACCCCCATGATCACCATGAGCCCGATGAGATAGGGAATCTGGTTGTATGCTTTCACTTTGGTCTTCTTCTTCAGCTTACCTGCCTTGGCATGAGCGGAGCGCCAGTCATCAATGGCTCCCTGGGCCGCCTTGTTCAGGCTCTCATTTTGAAAGCCGGCACCAGCGGCAGCCGCTTCCGCCACCTGGGCTTTGACCAGGGCTGCTGCCGCCGCAATCTTGGCCGCATCATATTTTTCCATTGCCTTGGCCTTCAAGGCCGCTGCTTTTTCCTCAGACAGATAAAAGGCATCCAGGGGATTGGTCTTCCACTTGTGGGGCTTGCTGGTAAATTTCTTGATGGTTTTTCCCACCGGAGAACTGGAGGCCTTCAACTTTCGCTTCGCATCATTGGCCTTGTACCAGGCAATGGTCTTGATCGGTTTGTTTGCTTCTGCGGAAAGGGTGGCATTGGCGGCATCAATTTTTTCCTTAAACCCTTCCGGCCCTCGTGGAAAAAAGATCACCATGGCAATGACCAGAAGGGCGAAGCCCAGCCAGATGGCCCAATAATCCTCTTTTTTCCATAAATCCGACAATTTCTGTTTTCCGCTGTCATACACCACATTCGCGTTTTCAGACATGCGTATCTCCTTTGGCTTCACATCTTTAATCCCTATCCGGACCAGCCCCCTGCTGAACCGGAGAACAGAACCCATAAAATAATACAGAAATCATGCCAAAAAAAATGCGGAAACAAAAAACCTAATCAATTGAAATAAATAGACAAATAAAAACTAAGTGACGCTGTGCAAACAAAAAATGGCGCCTCAGCATAGAGGTTGCTTGAAATAAAAAAAATTATTTAATAAATCTAATAAATTATAAAAAATAAGCGATCTGCAACCTTCAGGATGCACCGTCATCGGAAGATGGCAGCCCCCTGAAGCGCTGCACATGCAGACCGTATCGGCGAATGATCTTCTGAAGCGACTGACGCTGAATGCCGCTGATGCGTGCTGCGAGGGTGACATTACCAGATGTTTTTGTCAGCAGCCGGTTCAGATAATCAATGGTGAATTGATCGATCACATCTGCTTTCAATTCCTTGTAGGGTTTATTCATATTTTGAAGCAGTTCCGGACGAGCACCGGGATTCACCGCATCCGGCGCCAGGTGGTGCAGCTGAATCTCGGTGTTGGGGACAAGGGCATACAGGCCATAAATGCGATTCTCCAGTTCCCGCACATTCCCGGGCCAGTCCCGGTGAATGAACCAGGAGAGCGCTTCGCTGGAAAGGGTCTTCACCGGAACCCCGGCATCGGCGGCAGCCTTGTTCATGAAGTGGTCCACCAGAAGCGGGATATCATCCCGGATCTCGCGAAGGGGCGGCAGGGTGATACGCGCCACATTCAGCCGGTAAAACAGATCAGACCGGAAGGAATGATCCCTGATCTTTGCTTCAAGATCCTGGTTGGTGGCGGTCAGGATACGGACATCCACCCCGTGGCCTTTCGTCTCTCCCAGCGGAGTCACCACCTTGTCCTGGAGTACCCTGAGCAGTTTGGTTTGAACCGGAACAGACAAATCGCCGATCTCGTCCAGAAACAGGGTGCCGCCGTCCGCCAGATCAAACAACCCGGGCTTGTCCTGATGGGCGCCGGTAAAAGCGCCTTTTTTATACCCGAAGAGCTCGCTCTCCAGAATCTGCTCCGGCAGTGCCGGGCAGTTAACAGTCACAAAGGGTCCCTGTTTCCGGGGGCCGGTTTCATGAATGGTCCGGGCCGCGAGATCTTTTCCGGTTCCGGTTTCACCGGTGACCAGCACCGTGACCTCGCTGGCGCTCAGCATCCGGATTTTTTCGAGCATGTCACAGAGCAACCGGCTTCGTCCCACAAACCGGCCGCCGGCGCCCGTGCGCATGCCCGCCATCTCAGCCAGGCGACGGTTCTCCCGCAGCAGCCGGTTCCGCTCCAGTCCGTTTCGAACCTGGCGGATCAGCCGGTCCTCGTCAAAGGGCTTCTGGATAAAATCGTAAGCCCCGGACTTGATCGCGGAAACCGCCGTCTCCACGGTACCATACCCGGTGATCAGAATCACGGTGACCAGAGGGTCATGATGCTGAATTTCAGCCAGGAGGCTCATGCCGTCCATGCCTGGCATGCTCAGATCGGTCAGCACCAGATCCACCGGATAGGCATCCAGCAGATCAAGGGCCGCTTTTCCGGAACCGGCCGTGAACACGGTGCAGCTGCACGCCATCTCGAGGGTTCGCTTCAGACCCTCAAGCAAATCGATTTCATCATCCACAATCAGCAAGGTATCTTTCATGACGCCTCTGTGTTCAGTCGTCCAAGTGATCGGGCAGCAGGATCCGGAAGGTGGTGCCTGCCCCGGGTTCCGATATCACGGAGAGACTGCCCCCATGCTGGGAAATAATACCGTAGGTCACCGACAGCCCGAGTCCGGTGCCTTCGCCCACATCTTTGGTGGTGAAAAACGGTTCAAAAATCCGGTCCTGCTGATCAGGGGGAATGCCTTGGCCTGTATCGGTTACGGTAATCATCACCTGGTGCAGAATCCGGTCATAGGCAGTGGAAAGGGTAAGCGCGCCCTGTTCGCCCATGGCCTGGAACGCATTGATAAACAGATTCATGAACACCTGCTTTATCTTTTCCGCATCCAGAATGAGCCGGGGTACATCCGCTGAATAGTCGCGAACTAGCGTAATTTGCCTGTTTTCCATCTGACAGGTGAGCACGGTGAGAATATCATCCATCAGTCCGTGCAGGTCTGTGGGCCGCATTTTTGAATCCCCGACACGGGCAAAATTGAGCAGGGAACGCACAACGGACTTACAGGCTGCCGTATGTTTCCGGATCACGCCCAGGTCATTTCCGATCTGCGGGTCCGCGCCTGCGTTTTTTTCGATCAGGTTGGTGTAGCAGCTGATGACACTCAGGGGGTTGTTGATCTCATGGGCCACACCCGCAGCCAGCTGGCCGATGGAGGCCAGTTTTTCCGTCCGGGCCAGATAGCGATCCATTTTCCGCTTCTGGGTAATATCCCGTATCACCAGTTCATAACGATCCGTTTTCCCCTCTGGTTCCCGGGCTGCGATCGCTGTAATCACGGCATCGATCTTTTGCCCTTCCCGGTTCACCAGCACCGCTTCATATGCTTTCACAATCCGGTCTTTTTTCATGGCGGCATGAAAGGCCGATGCCTGCCTGCCATCCCAGAACAGAATGTAAATGGATTCCACCTGCCGCGCATCTGCTTTATCGGTAAACCCGAACAGGTTCAATCCTGCGGAATTGATATCAAAAACCGCCAGATTGCGACAGATGAGAATGGGATCCGGAGACGCCTCGAACAATTCTCGATACCGGGCTTCCGACCGTCTCAGATCTGCATGAGAGGCTTCCAGGTCCTGGGCAGCCTGCTGGAACGCTTCTTTCAACAGCGCAAATTCATCCCGACTGTAATCAAACGGAATACCCCTGGGGTGATCACCGGGCCGGGAGAGCTTCTGGAACCGGTTCAGCGTATCTTTGAGCTCTGTCACCACGGTCCGGTTGAACAGCAGATAAAACAGGGCCATGAGAAAAACCAGGGCTGCTACAACGGTAATAAAAATCAACCAGGCTTTTTCCTTGACCCGGGCCATGGCCAGGCCAACCGGCAGATAGACCACGTCCGCAGCCATCAGCTCGCCTTTTGTATAGGAGAAACCAGCCGATGACCCGTAACGCGCGATAATCTCCGACGGGGCATCCAGGGGATCGCCGTGACATTTCAGACAGTCAGCCTCGGCGCGGATGGGAATCATGCGGGTGTAGCAGGATTGCCCCTCCCGGGTGATCAGCCCGTCCCACGCCTCGGCTTCCGGGTGCTGCCGGAACCAGGAGAGCATCTTCCGCTCAAAGGCGTCCGACCTGTTGACGGGGTTCCGGGGATTGGGTGCGGCCCGCTTGTAACAGAACTCTGGAAACCGTTCTCCCAGCCGATTCATGATTTCCCGCGAGACAAAGGCGGTGGACATGGCTTCGACGATGAACCGGTCCGGATCCCCATTTCCTTTGATGGCCGGCCGCAGACGGTCCTTCACATATTTCCGGATCGCCTCGGCCGTATACAGATACATCTCCGCGCGGAACGCCAGAGACCGGTTCACCGTCTGTTTCTGATACGCATACGCGATCACGGATACAAAGAGGCAGAACGCAAGCAGTATAACCCCGGTTCCCACCCGGAACCGGGTCTTGGCAGATATGCGCCGGCCCCATCCCATGCTTACCGGTTTTCAGCCCTGTCCAGCACCTCCGGTGAAAACACATCCGGGTCCGGCATGCAGGTGTTGTCATCGTAGAACCACCATTTGCGGTTGAAGATGATCCGCGATCCTTTCTTGTTGGACAGATAAGAGATGTACCACTTGATAAAGACCTGCATCCGGTTGTTGAAACCGGCGATGAAATAAATATGCACAAAAATCCAGGTCACCCAGGCGAGAAAACCGTTCAACCGCAGATACCCCAGGTCCACAATGGCCGTGCTCCGGCCGATGGTGGCCATCTGCCCCTTGTCCGTGTAACGAAACGGCCGCCGGTGAATCCCGTATATGTCACAGACGATGTTTTCCGCGATGGCCCCGCCCATCTGGATGGCCACCGGTGACAGGCAGGGGAGAGGTTCTCCGGTCTGGTGGGAAAAGCTGGCCTGGTCTCCGGCGGAAAACACGTTGGGATGTCCGGGAAGGGACAGATCTTTCTCCACAATAATCCGGCCCTGACTGTCCAGTGGCACGCCGAGTTTCGCGTTGATTTCCGGTGCTGCCACACCTGCGGCCCAGATCACCGTTCCCGCTTCGATCCGCTCCTCTCCCACTTCGATGCCTTCATCATTAATCTGCGTTACCCGCCCGCCAGTCCAGACCTGAACCCCGAGTTTTTCCAGATCCCGGGTGGCCCGACTGCTCTGGCTCCGGCAAAAAGACGACAAAATCCGGTCGCCGGCTTCAATCAGAATGATCCGCGTCAACTTGGGATCAATGTTGCGAAACTCACGGTTCAGGGTATACCGGCTCATTTCTCCGATCGCCCCGGCCAGCTCCACGCCGGTGGGACCACCGCCCACCACCACAAACGTAAGGGCTTTCCGACGAAGCCGGGGATCACTCTGCCGCTCGGCTTCTTCAAAGGCATTGAGAAACCGCCGCCGGATCTCGATGGCCTGCTCCAGGGTTTTCAGTCCCGGCGCATACCGCTCCCAGTGGTCATTGCCGAAATAGGTGTGTTTCACCCCGCAGGCCAGGATCAGATAATCGAAAGAGACCTCGCCAAAGTCGGTGGTCAGGGTCCGGTTTTCCAGATCTGCGTCCGTCACCTCGCCTTTGAGAACGAAAATGTTCGGGAATTCGGCAAGGAGACTCCGTATGGGAACCGCGATATCCGACTGGCCCAGTCCGGCCGTGGCCACCTGATAGAGCAGCGGCTGGAACAGATGATGGTTCCCCCGGTCGATGAGGGTCACCTTCACATCGGTCCGTCCCCCCAGTTTCTTGGCTGCCTTGAGTCCGGCGAACCCCCCGCCGATGATCACAACGTGTTTCATAGCTAATCTCCTGTGTACAGCAAACAGGGGCAGATGATCCCCTTCCGCGTTTTCCGTATCGGTCTGCTCTGTTCGCAGGGCATGGCTGGACACTGTCGTTTATGCCAGGGTGAAACCTTTTAAATGCGTATACCTTACCGGTTCCGATAATAGGTCAATGCTTCCGGAACCAATGTCTGCAGATTACGGACCCGGGTTTCATCCGAAGGATGGGTGCTCAGAAACTCCGGAACCCCGCCGCCGCCCTGGGCACTCATCCGCTGCCAGAACCCGACCGCCTGCCGAGGATCATACCCGGCCATAGACATAAAAATCAAGCCCAGATGGTCGGCCTCTTTTTCGTGCAGGCGGCTGAAGGGAAGCATGAGCCCTACCTGGGTGGCAACACCGAAAGCGGTCATCCAGAGCGCCTGGGTTTTTTCCGGCTGCTCTTCAAGGGCTACCGAAAGACCGATGCCCCCCAGCTGAACCATCAGGGCCTGGCTCATGCGCTCGTTTCCGTGCCGCGCCACCGCATGGGCGATCTCATGCCCCATGACAACGGCAAGGCCTGTCTCATTCTCGGCAATCGGAAGAATACCGCTGTAAACCACCACCTTTCCTCCAGGCATGCACCAGGCATTCACCGTTTCGCTCTCCACCAGGTTGAACTCCCATGCATAGCCGGACAACTCGGCTGACCGGCCGTTCTGCTCAAAATACGTCTCAACGGCTTTTTGGATCCGCGTGCCCACCCGTTTGACCATGCGCGCGTCTTCACCGGTCTTTGCCGGCGGGTTTTTTGTTAAAAACGCGGTGTACTGGCTGAGACTCATGGCGCGCATGGAACTGGCAGGAATCAGATTCAGCTGAGACCGCCCGGTCAATGGCACAGTTGCGCAGGCGGCGATCAGCAACAGAACAAACAGACACAGATACGGGTGAAGTTTCGTTTTCCGGATGCGTCGCATGGCACCAACCTCCAGGCAGATAAAGAAGAATAATGATATTATTTCTTATAACTACAGTATTCAGCGTTGCAAATCAATCCCATTGGGTCCTGGAAAGCTGCTCATTTTATTACTTTTATAAAAACTCTAAAAAAAGTAATGAAAACCATTTGACATAAATCCCGGAATGATTACTTTTGATTCAAACAAAGGTTAAGTATGAAACAACCCAACACACTCAACACGGAGGTAACATATGGAACTCATGCTGAGAAACCCGATGAATCCCATGGGCCGACTGAACGATACGGTTAACCGCCTGTTCAATGAATTGTTTGAGCCGGTGGCGGAACGGGATGCCGGAACCCGGAACTGGGCGCCTGTCGTCGATATCTTTGAAGCCGCTGACGCCTTTGTCATCAAGGCGGACCTTCCGGGCATTCCCAAGGAAAACATCGACATCGATGTCAAGGATCGGGTTCTGACCGTTTGCGGCGAACGTGCAGATGAGACGGAAGTAAAAGAAGAAACCTATTTTCGCAAAGAGCGCCGGGTCGGAAAATTCATGCGCACCTTTTCCCTGCCGGCAACCGTCGATGCGGAAAACATCACCGCGGAACACGCGGACGGTGTCCTCACCGTGCGGATTCCCCGGAAAGAAGAAGTGTTACCCAAACGGATTACAGTAAGCTAATACCTGAATCCAAACCAAAACAACCTCCTGCGTAACCCCGAGAGACGCCGGGGCAGCCAGTCGGCTGCCCCGGCTCTGCGCAGAAAGGGGGAAGGCCATGAACCGTAACCGCATCCGTCAATACGCTACCGAACAGACATTGCAGTCCATGGCACTGGTCGTTCTGAACGCATCCCTGTTAGGCCTCATGGGTTGGATTGTAGGAGGCCCGCGCGTCGCCGCGGTCAGCATCATTGGTTTCAGCGCGGCTTTTTTCCTCACCCCGAAACTAAATCCAGAAAGATGGATGCGCCTGTATCGCGGCCAGCGACTGACCGATTTTCAAGCCCCGGTCCTTCTTTCCATGACACGGGATCTGGCGGCTCGTGCCGGCCTTCCCGCTATTCCGGCCATTTACCTGATACCGTCACAAGAAATGGGTGCATTTGCCATGGGCACTGCGGACAACGCCGTCATCGGCCTCACTCACGGCCTGGTGAAAACATTGAAGGATACGGAACTTCAGGGGGTCATTGCCCACGAAATCACCCATATCCGAAACAGAGACATCCGGCTCATGAACGCCTCCCGTCTGGTGGGCCAGTTTACGGGCATCCTCTCCATGATCGGCATCGTCGGGCTGATCCTGAGCCTTCCCCTGATCCTCTTGGGCGTGGCACCCGTATCCCTTACCGGACTTCTGATCCTCATCTCAGCCCCCCAGCTGTCACTGCTGATCGAACGGGCACTTTCCCGGGTGCGGGAGTTTCAGGCAGACCTGGGCGCAGCGGAGCTCACCGGCAATCCGTCCGGCCTGGCCCGGGCATTACAAAAAATTGAACAGGCATCCGACCGGCAGTGGCTGGACTGGCTCGTTCCCGGATCACTCCCTCAGCGACAAGAAGGACTCCAGACCCACCCGCCCACGCGTGAACGAATCCGCCGACTTCTCTCCATGGCATCTGCGGAAACGCGCAGGCACCGTTATGCAAGGGATGCCGTTTCCATATCCGGCCGGACATTCACACATCCATACCCACCGGAACAGATGCGGATTATCATCCGGCGCTCTCCCGATTTTACATATATATAAAAAGCTCTCGACTCCGGGTGGATCGGCCATTCGTCAGGTCCGTCCGTCATTGCTTTGTATTTAGCATTTCGCTGGCTGCGATCTCATTTGATCATTTTCCAGAAATCTTCTATGGTCAACCCGATACGCGCTGATAAACGACCCCTTCGTTGAGGAACGGATCCATGACCCTGCTCATTGATATGGTGACCATCTTTGCCTTGTCTGCCCTGGTGCTGCTTGTCTGCCACCGCCTGAAGATCCCGGCCATCATCGGGTTTCTCTTCACCGGTGTCCTGTGCGGCCCCTACGGGCTTGGATGGGTCCATGCCGTGCATGAAGTCGAACTGGCCGCAGAGATCGGGGTCATCCTCCTTCTGTTCACCATCGGAATCGAATTTTCCATATCCGAGCTGATGAGCATCAAAAAAATAATGCTCCTGGGCGGCACCCTCCAGGTGGCACTCACAGGGTTTGCTGTCACCGCCCTGGCAGTGGCTGCCGGCGTCTCACCAGCCGCTGCACTCTTTACCGGATTTCTCATCTCCCTGAGTTCCACCGCCATTGTCATGCGCCAGTATCAGGCGCAGGCCCAGACGGGCACCCCGCACGGAAAAGCGGCCCTGGGGATCCTGATTTTCCAGGATCTCGCCATCGTGCCCATGATGCTCGTCACCCCGCTTCTGGCCGGAAAACCGGCAGCTGCCGGCTACCCGCCCATGGTCACGGCTATGATCATTCCAGCCCTGATCGGCGGCGCCTGGGTGACGGCCCGATGGATCGCGCCCCCCCTGTTTTACCGCATTGCCCGTACCCGGAGCCGGGAACTCTTCCTCCTCACCCTGACGGCCATGGTCTTCGGGATTTCCGGGCTCACATACAAGGCGGGGCTCTCCCTTGCCCTGGGCGCATTTCTCGCCGGTCTGATCCTCTCCGAGTCCGACTACAGCCTTCAGGCCCTGGGCAGCATCCTGCCCTTCAAGGATCTTTTCACCAGCCTGTTTTTTGTCTCCATCGGCATGCTGCTCGACATGCGCATCCTTCTCGACGCACCGCTTGTCATTGCCGGCAGCACCCTTGGTATCCTCCTTATAAAAGCCATTGTCACCACCGGGGTGCTCCGACTCATGGGCGCCTCCATGAAAACCGCCTGCATCGCCGGTATCGGTCTGTCCCAGGCCGGAGAATTTTCGTTTATCCTCTCAAAGGCAGGCAGCAGTGCAGGATTGATCACGCCGCATGCCTACCAGATCTTTCTCGCCACCGCCATCCTGACCATGGGCGCCACGCCCTATCTCATGAAGCTCGCCCCCCTGATCGCCCGAAAACTGCCCGATACCGCCCAGGTCCCCGAAGACATAAGCCTTCCCCTGGCGCTTCCCGAATCCGGCAACCACATGATCATCATCGGGTTCGGCATCAGCGGCCGCCAGCTGGCCAGCGCCGCCCGGGTCTCGAACCTTCCCTACACCATCATCGAAATGAACCCGGAAACCGTGCGCCAGCACAAAACCGCCGGCGAACCCATCTTCTACGGGGACGCCACCCGGGAAGCCGTGCTCATCCACGCCGGCATCAAATCCGCCCGGGTCATGGTCATCGTCATCAACGACCCTGCCGCCATTCGCCGCATTGTGGAAGTGGCCAAACGCGTCCACCCCGGCATTCATCTGATTGTCCGGACCCGGTTTGTCAAGGATGTGAGGGACCTGAGCGAGCTCGGCGCCGAAGAGGTCATCCCCGAAGAACTGGAAACCTCTGTGGAAATCTTTACCCGGGTTCTGTCCCGATACCTGGTCCCCCGAAACGAGATCGAGCGACTGGTGAATGACATCCGAAGCGACCACTACAGCATGCTCCGCACCCTTTCCATCGAACCCGGTACCGTCTACGACCTCAGCAAACGCATCCCGGGCATGGAAGTCGCCACCCTGCGCATCGAACCCGGCTTTGCCCATGCCGGAAAACCCATTGCCCGCTCCCGCATCCGGGAAACCTACCAGATCACCCTCCTGGCCATCCAGAAAGGGAAAAAGATCATCAGCCCGCCAGCCCCAAGTGATACTCTGGACCCCGGAGATGTCATCTACCTCTTCGGTACTCCGGATGCCGTCACCCGCTTGATTCGAGACGAACAACCATAAAAACCTGCCTCCGGCGGCCCTCCCGGGGGGCCAGCTTTTGAAAAGCTGGACAAACAGGTTTTACATTCAACACTGTTTGGATTTAACCGTTTTTCCGCTCAAACTCGTTCATGAACGCAATCAGGGCCTCAACGCTGGCCATGGGGGTGGCATTATAAACCGACGCGCGGCATCCGCCGGCGGATTTATGGCCTTTGAGGCCGATGAAACCGGCATCCAGGGCCTGGGCAACGAAGGCCTGCTCCAGTTTTTCTGAAGGCAGGCGAAAGGTGACGTTCATGAGAGACCGGCTGTCTTTGCGGGCGGTTCCTGTGTAAAAATCCGTCTTGTCAATGCGGTTGTATAAACGCCCGGCCTTTTCCCGGTTCAGCGTTTCCATGGCTGCAAGGCCGCCGATGGTTTCTTCAAGCCACGTAAGAACCAACTGAATCACATAAATGGAAAAGCAGGGAGGGGTGTTGAAGAGAGACCGCTTTTCCACATAGGTGGCATAGTCGAGCAGGGTGGGCAGGCCTGTGGGACGGGGGCGGGACAGCAGATCATCCCGGACGATGACGATGCAGACCCCGGCCGGTCCCATGTTTTTCTGGGCGCCGGCAAAAACCAGACCGAATTTTTCCATATCAATGGGCCGGCTGAGGATGTCCGAGCACATGTCCGCCACCAGGGGAATCCCGCCGGTATCCGGATAATCGGCCCACTGGGTGCCCCGGACCGTGTTGTTAGAGGTGATGTAAGCATAGACCGCCCCCGGCGTAAACGAGATGTCCGTTGGGATATAAGAAAACCCGTCTGCCTCGCTGGACGCCACGCAGGTGATCTGCTTGTTCTGAATCCGAGCCTGTTCCATGGCTTTGGTGGACCAGGTGCCGGTGTTCACATAATCGGCCGTATCGGTTTTCCCCAGGAGATTCATGGGCGCCATGGCAAACTGCATACTGGCGCCGCCCTGGATGAAGAGGACATGGAACCGGTCATCGATATTCATGAGCCGGCGGATGCGGGCCTCGGCATCGGTGATGATGGCGTCGAACAAGGGGGAGCGGTGACTCATCTCCATGACCGACATCCCAGATCCCTGGTAGTCAAGAAGTGATGCCTGGACTTCTTCAAGCACAAGGAGAGGAAGAACGGCCGGGCCGGGGTTGAAGTTATGATTTCGATACATGGTGCGGTTTCCTTTTCCTCATCATATAAAAAGCATTCAGTATCTGTGAAACACTGCCAGGGGATCTTCGATGACCACGGACAGAAAGAGATCCCCCCGGGTGTCCTCGGAATCAAGCTTTCCCATGTCCTTTAGCCTGAGCTTCGTACCGGACCGGACATTGGCGGGCACCGAAATCCGGACCATGCGGTTATAGAACCCCCAGGGAATGTTGACAAGTTTCACAGCGCCGGTTTCCGCCTCACGGGCGGTGACATGGATGGCGCCGTAGAGATGGGGATCGTCCGGTTTTCCTGTGGGCCGGATAATTTGCAGCCGGGGGGTTTTCTTGCGGACCGTCATTTGTCTGAGCTGCTCACCCAGGCCCGTGTCCGGCATGCGGTGCATGCGGTTTACCGCGATCATTCCCATGACAAATCCGCCGATATGCGCCCACCAGGCCACCCCGCCGGCACCGCTTCCGGCCGCATTGAGCAGCTGCATCAAAAACCAGATTCCGAGAAAGACAAAGGCCGGTAATTCGATGAACCAGGGGATGATGATAATCGGGATCAGGGTCAGGATCCGGGCCCTTGGGTACAAGAGAAAATAGGCGCCCATGACACCGGCAATCGCCCCGCTGGCACCGATGGTGGGAACATCGGACAGCCGGTTGAGCATCATGTGGGAAAAACCGGAGACCACCCCGCAGAGGAGATAGAACAACAGATACCGCAGGTGCCCCAGATGGTCTTCCACATTGTCCCCAAAAATATAAAGACTCCACATATTGCCGATCAGATGCCAGATCCCGCCGTGGAGAAACATATAGGAGAGAAGGGTGAACAGCCGGTTGCTGGTGGAGAAATGCGCCTGCCACTGGGGGAGGGTCCACTTGGCCGGCACCAGACCGTACAGATAGAGCAGGGCGTCCTCATTCGGCCCGTAGCCCGACTGAACCATGAAAAAAATTACATTCACGGCAATCAGGGCCGTTGTCACCACCGGATAGGTGGCAGACGGGGTGGTGTCCCGAATGGGGATCATCTCAGTCTCCGCTTCTGTCGCCCATACCCCTGTGTTCCCGCTTCCCGCATGGAAAAACCACCCTTGATCTTCAGATGATCGCCCGAAGCACTGCGTAATAAACCAGCGCCATCGCACCCAGTCCCAGAGCCGGCTTGACCAGTACCGCATACACCGTTGCGGTGTCCACCCGGAAGTACTCATTGGTGAGAATGAAGCACAGGTGAACCGGCGACACCAGCACCCCCACAAACCCGATGGAGAGACCCAGCATCATGTAGGGCATCAGGGCGGCCCCCGGATCCATGGCCTGGATCAGGGGGATCAGGATGGGGAAGGTACTGCCCACAAACGCGATGGTGATCCCCGTGACCACCCCCACCAGAAACGGCAGTATCATGACAATGGCCGCCACCGGGATATGCAGGTGCAACAAGTCTCCTGTCACTGCGGTTACCGCATCCCCTTGTTCGAGCACTTCCTTGAACATCAGGATGGTCAGAATCATATAGATCATATTCATGAGATTCCGGTTGAAAAGCATCTCCCGGCAGGCGTTCTTGTCCATGCCGGTGCGGATCCAGACAAAGGCAATGGAAACCAGCAGCGAGAGGATCAGACCCACCTCCTTGGCGATCATCCAGTCCGAAAAGATGGCGGACAGGAAAAACCCGGTACCCAGACCGCCGATGATGACGATGAGCACCGGCACCAGGCTGATGAGAAACCGTACCGGCTGCCGCGAAGGTGCCGC
This sequence comes from Deltaproteobacteria bacterium, assembly GCA_002748835.1. Lineage (GTDB taxonomy): Bacteria > Desulfobacterota > Desulfobacteria > Desulfobacterales. The sequence goes on along the minus strand of PDTL01000018.1, from coordinate 124,701 downwards.
CGCATCATCCCTTTGTTCTGGCGGCGTGTCGGCTTTCAAAAACACAAACCCCACGCCCAGGGCCAGGATGCTGAGGGGGAACATGAACCCCATGAACCGTATGATATCTATGCCGGCAAGGGTGGTGGTAAGGAGCACCCCCGGATAAAGGGGCCACCAGAACTCCCAGACATGGCGGAACCAGTAATTCACATAGCTGAGCCGTGCCGGAGAATACCCGGAGCGGGCGCCCAGTTCTTTGACCATGGGCGCGGAAAAAATCGCCCCGCCGGGCATGGGAAGCAGCCCGATCAGGGAGGGGAAGAGCACAAGGTTCAGCCGGGGTGAACGGATCAGTCCCTTGAAGGCATCGAGCATCACCCGCATCTGGCCTGACCGGTCCAGGCTGCTGCTTAAAATAAGGATCAGAACCACAATGGCGGTCAGGGCCAGGGTTTTGACATGGGTGCACGACGTCAGAACGCTTTTTCCGATGGCCAGCGGACCCAGACCGAAGACCAGCCCCATGCAAACGGTCCCGATAAAAAAGGTGTTGCCCAGGGAAACTTTCTTCCGAATCAGAAAGAGAATCAGGACAAATACCGCCAGCAGGCGGATCAACGCAGGAATGTGGATACCAAACATGAGACGATCTTTTCACCGATGCGGGAGCTTCCAGGCGATGAAAACGCCGGAGGATAGCCCGTTTAAATTATTTACAAATCATAAAAAAAAGTTTATGCTATCAAATTACGTTACAACAAGAGAAGCGGGTTTCACGTCAACGCGCCGGCGTTGGTGAAAACGGATTCCCCTGCCCTGACAAGGGTATATGACACATTGAAACAGATCAAAAAAGGTTTTTATCACATGAAGATATATACCTATCCGTCTGAAGCTGCTGAAAAACGCGTGGCAGACATCATTGACCGCGGCCTCGGGTTTTCTGATGAACAGCTGACTACCGTCACCGGCATCCTGGACGATGTGAAAAAACGAGGAGATGCGGCCCTCATCGACTACACCCGCCAATTCGACGCCCCGAACCTGACGGCAGACAACCTGGAGGTCACAGAAGCTGACTTTCACGCTGCCGAAAAAACCGTTGACGTGCACTTTATCGCGGCGCTTGAGCAGGCCGTAGCGCAGATCGAAGCGTTTCACAAAAAACAGCGGACCCCTTCCTGGATCACCCTGGATCGGCCCGGCGTCTTTTTAGGCCAGCTGATCCAGCCCGTGGAAGCTGCCGGTGTCTACGCGCCCGGGGCTACGGGCGGTAAAACACCCCTGGTCTCCTCGGTGCTCATGGGCGCCATCCCGGCCAAAATCGCCGGTGTGGACCACGTCTCCCTCATGACTCCGCCCACAAAAGAAGGCACCATTGATCCGCACCTGCTGGTGGCGGCAAAGCGGACCGGTATTGATACCGTCTACAAGGCCGGCAGCGCCTGGGCCATTGCCGCCCTTGCCTACGGCACAGAACGCGTCAAAAAGGTGGATGTTATCGTGGGTCCGGGTAATATCTATGTAACGCTCGCCAAAAAAATCGTTTCCGGTACGGTGGGGATCGACATGATCGCCGGCCCCAGTGAAATTCTTGCCATCGCAGATGCCTCGGCCAATCCCGAGCACGTTGCCGCAGATCTGCTTTCCCAGGCCGAGCACGATGTCATGGCCTCGGCGATCCTGGTCACCCCCTCTGCAGATCTCGCCGAACAGGTGAAAGCGGCGGTATACCGACAAATTGAACACCTGAATCGCAAAGCGATTGCCCAGCCGTCCATCGAGGATTTTGGCGCCATCCTCGTAGTGCCGGATCTGGATACCGCCTTTACCCTGTCCAATCGTCTGGCCCCCGAGCACCTGGAACTCCTCATCGAAGATCCGCTCGCGCACGTGGGGAAGGTCCGAAACGCCGGTGCCGTCTTCATGGGCCACTATACCCCGGAACCGGTGGGTGACTACATTGCCGGGCCCAATCACGTGCTGCCCACGGCGGGAACCGCGCGGTTCTCGTCAGCCCTGTCCGTGGACCACTTTACCAAAAAAACGAGCCTGATCCATTATTCCAAAGACGCCCTGGCTGCGGAATCAGATGCCATTATCCGGTTGGCGGAGATTGAAGGACTGAACGCTCACGCCAATTCGGTACGGATCCGCCGGGACGCCTGAGAATCGAGCGTTCAACCGCCCCGTGACCCAGGCGTTTCAGGCAAAGACCTGTCGGTTTCATCCATGTGAACGATTTTATTATATTTTTCAACCGTTCATCTGAAAACAAAAGGAGGCTGTGATGCATGTAAAAGAAGTTGTAATGGTCAGTGCCTGCCGCACGGCAATCGGTAAATTCTTAGGAACCATCAAGGATGTCTCTGCCCGGGATCTTGCCATCACCGTGGCAAAGGAAGCCATCCAGCGTGCCGGTATTGATCCGGAAATCATTGATGAAATGAGCATGGGGCAGATTTATGTGGCCATGCAGGGCTCGCTTCCCGCCCGCCAGGTCGCCATGCGCGCCGGACTCCCCCACCGCAGCAGCGCCGTGTCCGTGAACCAGAACTGCGCATCTGGCATGCGTGCGCTCGAGATTGCCAGCCACAACATCATGCTGGGAAAAACGGAAGTGGCCCTGGTTGTGGGAACGGAAAACATGTCTTCTGCCCCTTATCTCCTGCCCAAAGGCCGCCAGGGCTATCGCATGGGGCCTGGTACCATTGAAGACAGTATGCTCCACGACGGCCTGGTGGACGAGCTGGTCCCCGGTCACATGGGCATGACAGCGGAAAACATTGCTGAAAAATACAATCTGACCCGCGAAGCCTGTGATGAACTCGCGCTCATGAGCCATCAGCGAGCGGCAGCTGCCATCGAAGCCGGTTTCTTCAAACGGGAAATTGTTCCCGTAGAGTTGAAATCCCGCAAAGGATCCACCGTCTTTGACACCGACGAGCACCTGATCCGCGATGCCAACCTGGAAAGCATGGCTAAACTGCGCCCGGCATTCAAAAAGGACGGCGTGGTGACTGCGGCCAATGCGTCCGGCATCAACGACGGTGCTGCGGCCGTGATCCTCATGTCAAAGGAAAAAGCCGCAGAACTGGGGCTTACTCCCCTCATGAAACTCGTCAATATCTGTAACGAAGGGATTGATCCCCAGGTCATGGGCCTGGGCCCGGCCGTCGTGATTCCCAAGTGCCTCAACCAGGCTGGCATGGGATTTGAGGATGTGGAATACTGGGAAATCAACGAAGCGTTTGCCGCTCAGTTCCTCGGTGTAGGCCGCATGCTCAAGGAAGACTTTGGCATGGATCTCTCCATGGACAAGGTCAACCATAACGGTTCCGGCATCGCCCTGGGCCACCCGGTGGGGTGTACCGCCCTCCGGATCATCGTGAGCCTCTATTACGAGATGGAACGCCTCAACCTGACCACCGGCGGGGCCTCGCTCTGCGTTGGCGGCGGCCCGGCCATCGCCTCCCTCTGGACCCGTGATATTTAACTGAAAACAACGGCCTCCGGCGGTTCTGCCGGGGGCCTTGATTTTTGAAATCCTAACCAAAAAGATTTTTTACCGAGGCATTGAAACACCATGTCCAATTCTGATGTTCCTTTCCCGCTTCCAGACACCGATACCACCCCCCTCTCCATCCGCGCCTATCAGGAAGCAATCCACGACTGGGTCCGAAACTTTGGGGTTCGTTATTTTTCGGAGTTGACCAACCTGGGAATCCTCATGGAAGAAACCGGGGAAGTGGCCCGGATCATGACGCGGATATACGGCGAGCAAAGCTTTAAACGCGATGGGGAAAAACCGGATCTGGGGGATGAGCTGGCGGATCTTCTCTTTGTCATTGGCTGCATTGCCAATCAAACCGGCATTGATCTCACCACTGCCATCCGCAACAACATGGACAAAAAAACCCGCCGGGACAAAACCCGCCACTGGAACAACCCCAAGCTGTCCAGGCGTTCAGGCGATGAGGCACCATGAACAACACGCGGCTTTTCTGACAAACAAAAACCGTTCACCCGAGTAACGCCGGTTACCGCCGGATCTGAAGCCTGACCCCCTGCCAATCCCCTGTCAGTAACCCTCACACCAGCCGCGCCCTCACCAGTGAGGCAATATGCCGTGCCTTCACGGGTTTTTCCGTCTTTTTCGCCGTATAATTGAAATTGAAAATACAAAACGGGCAGGTGGAGACCAGGTCTGGCGCCGTTACATTATCAAGCACCTTCCCGGCGATCTGCATGGAGAGTTTTGCATCCAGGGACCGGACTCCGGATCCGGATCCGCAGCAGAGGGCAGATTCCCGATTTTCCGCCAGCTCGGCTACGGTCAAATCCATGGCGCTCAGGATCTCCCGCGCGCGTTCATACTGCCCCCACTTCCGGCCGGTTTTACAGGCATCATGCACGGTCACCGTATCACCGCCGGGTTTGAAAGCGAGTTTGTCTTCCCGGACCAGGTCCCCGATCACTTCCGTGATATGCAGAATCTCCACATCAAAATCCGGCAGCAGTCGCGGATAATAGGCGGAAAAACACCGATGGCATCCGGCACAGGGCACAATCATCCGGCGGATGCCGAACGCCTTGAACATCTCCTGCATCTCCGTAAAAATCGCCAGAGCCTCGTCCCATTTTCCGGCATTGTAGGGATAAATTCCGCAGCAGTACTCATCACTAAGCAGTTTGAAATCCACCCCGCCCTGCATCAGGATCTCCAGACTGGCCGCTGCTGTCTGTTTATCCACGAAGGAGGACAGGCATCCCACATAGAGCACGGTGTCTGACGGGGCATCATCAAAGGCCACCTGATCCCGATATGCCTCCGGAATCCAGGCCAGACGTTCTTCGGCCGGCTTGTTGACCGCGTTCCGGTTTTTCAGAATCCCGCGGATCATTGACTCATGTTTTTCAAGCGGCCCCAGGCCCCTGGATACCAGCACAACCTTGGCATCGGCAATTGTCCCGGAGACAGGGATATCCATGGGACAGACCGTGTCACAGCGCCCGCACTCGGTACAGTAGTAGAGTGCGCGTACCGATTCCGTATCCGGGGTCTCTCCGGACAGCAGCGCCCCAATGATCTGAAGCCGCCCCATGGGCGTCATTTTTTCATCCCCGGTGGGGCCGGCTGTACAGCAGGTTTCAACACAGGTTTCACACAAAATACAGGTTTCCGTACTCACCTTGAGTGCATCGGTGTCCAGAATCGAAAACAGACGGGATTCCATGGTAACCTCCTCCCTCGTGGGTGCAGATTTTTTCAGTTCTTTTCCACACGCTGATTGTAAAAAATATCGTTCCGGATAGCAAGGACAGCCCGGATTTTGGGGAACCTGAGGATACGGACGTTTTTTACAAGACGCCGCGACGCTGATCTGCTAACGTATATGAACAGATTCTTTCCTGTGAACGGAACCGTTAGGCGCGATATCAACCATTCAACGCACAGCCCGGTGAAGGCAACCACCCGATATGACCTTACGAAACAAATGGCCCCTCCTGTTCTGCCTCCTGTTCACCGCGCATCTGATCGGTATGTATCCGGCGAAAAGCCAATTTTTATGGCGCTGCTGCCTGATCTTACCTGCGATTGCCCATGCGGACGTTGAGATCCTTCACCCGGTCAGCGGCTGCATTTTCCCGCCAGATGTGCCTGCACCGGAAATTCTGTGGCGCGATTCAGATCCGGCACCGAATCACTGGAACCTGGTCATTGAGTTCAACGATATCGGCCCGGGATACAGCCAGACAATTGAGCAGCCCGGCTGGCGGCCATCTCCGGAGATCTGGAAAGAAATCCAGGACCGTACGGTAAACAATGCGGCTGTGGTTCGGGTCTACCGAAGTGATCAGGACAGCCTGTCCGGCGATCGCGTAATCCTCCAGACTGTGGACACGCCCCTGTCTGCACCGGTGCTGCTTCATGAACAGGCAACATCTGCTCAAGGTTCCCGGACCTGTCAGTTGCGGATCACCCGCATCTCCGCCCCAGGGGGTCTGCTGCCTGCAACCGTATCTGAGAGCCTGTCCGGATATGTCCGAAATTCCTTCGGCGGTTCCCATCTGCTCTTCGTTCCTGAGCAGACGCCCGGTGCGGAAGGTTTTTATCTCCTTCCCCTCAACACACATCTGTTTCTTGATCCCCAATACCACTTTTTTCCACCTGCACCGGGCGGACAGATCTTCTCCCCTGCACCGGCGCCGGGTGGAAAACAGGTTGTCGCGGTGGTCGCTTCCCAAGCGGGAAACAAAGCGTCATCTGGCCCTCCGGCCGGTCTTCTCTATCGCTGGGATGCAGAAAACGGCGTGGCCACACCGGTTCCCGGTGCCAGTGATCCTGGCTACCTGTATGCCACACCCGCCTGGTCGCCGGACGGCATCTGGCTCTACTTCAGCCGCCTGAAGCTTACATCAGATACCGCAGCCCACTGGACCCTCATGCGTCTGAACATGGATGTTGGCGCCTCTGGAAGACCTGTTCCTGTGGTCAGCACCCCCAGCCAGCACACCACCCACCCCAGCCCGTCACCAGACGGTCGATGGCTGATCTGTGAGCAGCGTTCCGCACAACCTGCTGCCCTAACCGCTGTGTGCAGCACCCTGATCCTGATGCCTTCACGGGGCGGCCGAAAACGCCCCCTGTTCTGCAACCGCACCTGCCCCCGGCCCCGCAAGGTTTCCTGGTCTCCGGACAGCCGCTGGATCCTCTTCTCCTCGGGAACCTGCTCTGCAGATGGAGACCTCTGGGTCAGTCATATCGACCCGTTTGGAAACGACAGCCCCCCTGTCCGGTGGAATGCGAAAACACCCGACGGGATGACAACCGTTCAGGCCCTGTTTACCGGCTCTCTGCAGTCATCAGCCCCACCAGTTCTGCACCCGGAAACCCGTCCGTCGCGCATTGCCTACATCCAGGGAACCCTGGCTGCTGCATCCGGTAAATCATCTGAGGCCATCGGTTTTTTTCAGGCAGCCCTGAAGCTTTCTCCCGGATATCTGGAAGCGGCACGCGCCCTGTTTTCCCTCTGCATGAAAACCGGCAGCTACGCAGAGGCGATTCCTGCTATCAAACGCCTGTGCCCTGCAGCACCGGCATCCGCAGAACCCCTGTTTCTCCTGGCAGCTCTGTACATGCAGACCGGAGCGCTTGAGGACGCCGAACAACGGGTTATCACCGGCCTGTCACGAGCCCCCCTGAATACCCGCGGGCTGAAACTCGCAGCTGAAATTACCCAAAAAAAACATGACGATGAGCAGAGCATTCGTTACTACACCCGCTACCTCAACCAGAAACCGGATGATCACTGCGCACGCACCGCCCTGGCCCGGCTGCTGGCTGAAAACGGAGACAGGGAGCTGGCCGTGGCAACGCTGGCTGTTTACAAACCAAAACAGCTTCCAGAACCCCTGACAGGGCCATAGGAAAGAGCGATCACATTTCAATGCCCACCCGGGCAGGGACGCCCTGTGCGTAGTAGTGCTTGACGCATGCCATTTCTGTCACCAGATCTGCGGCCTCCAAAACAGATTGCGGCGCATGTCTTCCGGTGAGGACCAATTCCATGGCTGCGGGTTTTTCCTGAATCAGCCGGACCAGATCCGCTTCTTTCAAAAGCCCGACACCGGCAGCCACATTGGCTTCATCCAGGATCAGGAGATCAGGGCCGTTGTCTGCCATGAGTGTTTTTGCCAGTTCCAGGCCCTGGGCGGCACGGATCCTGTCAATTTCCGCGGGAGCACTCCGGACAAAAGAGCCGGTACCGAACTGGTCAAATTGAATCCGGTCATTAAACGCACGAAATCCCGTTAATTCGCTGAACTTGCCTTTTTTCATAAACTGAATCACGCGGACAGTTTTTCCCGCGCCAAGGGCACGCAGGGCAAGCCCGAAGGCTGCGGTTGATTTGCCTTTTCCTTTACCGGTGTAGACGTGCACATATCCCCGGGTCATCGGCTGTCTCCTGACAGAATCTTTACTTAAAATAAAATGCCGGCATATCCGACAAAACTATCGCCAGGCTGTTTGTCTGCACTGGTGGCATAGGCGTACAGCAGGGCCTGTTCAGATCCGAGTTTGATGCCGGCTGTCATGGCAGCGGCAGCCGCACCAGCGCAGCAGGCGTTTCCGGCAGTCGCCGCTTCGGTGAGCATCTGCCGGGGAGCCATGGCCAGTACCGCGGCGATGAACCGGGCATCATTTTTTGTTTTTACCCATGTCAGGGCATCTGGCCCGTGCCCTTTGGGAGTAAATCCGTAGTTGGGTCCGTAATGGGTAAGGTCTGTGGAGCCGATAACCCGAATTTGCTTCTGCTGGCCAGCGGCAACGCGTACAGCCGCTTCTGCAATTTTCAGCGCTTCTTCAGAAAACGGAACCCCCATGGCCAGAACCCGGCTGTCCGGAAACGCATGTTTGATAAAGGGCATCTGGAGTTCAATGGTGTTGTCTTGCAGGAAACGGGCAGGTGATTCCAGATGAAAGGGAAATGCCTCCTGAAGCCCTGCAGCCAACTCTGTATCCACAGGGACAGGACCTAACGGGGTTTCCCACGCGCCGTCCGGCATCATGACCGGCCGCACATCCGGAGGCATGTGCATGCCGAAAACAAGGATCGTGTCAGCCCGGGGTCCGGGAACAAGGCGGTGAATCACGTTACAGGCAATACTGCCGGAAAAATACCAGCCCGCATGGGGCACGATGCCGCCCACAAAGGGACCGTCAGTGTTCAGGGACGGCTCGGCACCAGACAGAAACGTCTCGATTTCGTGGGCGCAGGCCCCTGGATCATCCGGATACCAGGTGCCGGCAAACCGTGTTTTTCGAATCGGCATATTCTTCTCCATATAATGGCCATGGGCCGACCAGATTTTTCACCGCGGTGTACCCCCACAACAAATCATGAAAGAAACGAATCAGTTAATTTCGTTCTTTCATATAAAAAGCCTACACGACTTTTGCTTTTTTGAAAAGAAAACACAACGCGTTCAACACCATCGGGATCGGTTTTCAAAAAAGCAGCGGATACGAATCCGGATAGCGTTTTTCAGCGCAGCGTCTCCTGCAATTGACACACGCGCGCCGCCATGTTTTAATGATGCACTATTTAAGGAGGTTATCTGCCGTTGCCAGAGACAGCAAAACAGGTTCCCGCTGCGGTTTTTATTGATCGGGACGGGGTCATCAATCTTGATTCTCCGAATTACATCAAGACGCCGGATGAATGTTCCTTCATTTCCGGCAGCCTGGAGGCTATTGTACGGCTCAGCAGAGCCGGAATCCCCGTGATCCTCATTACCAACCAGTCGGTGATCGGCCGGGGCATGGTGACCCTGGGCGGGCTCTTTGATATTTTCCGCAAACTCCTCACATCCGTGGAAACCGCCGGCGGACGGATCACGGATATCTTTTTCTGTCCCCATCACCCGGACGACGGATGCGCCTGCCGCAAACCCCTGCCCGGACTGCTCTATCAGGCCCGGGACAAGTACGGGATAGATCTTTCCCGGACAATCATGATCGGTGATTCGGTGAAAGACCTGGCAGCGGCTCGAAACGCCGGCTGCGGAAACGCCTGGCTGGTCCTGACGGGTAACGGCAAACCGGCCATGACCCGCCTGATCGCCGCAAATCAGGCGCCGGATGCCCATTTCCCGGATCTTGCCCATGCGGCAGATCACCTGCTTTCCGCCCTGATGCCGTCTTCCCGGCAAGGCGTCTCCCTATGATCACCCTGCAGGGGCGCATGGAACGGATCACGTTTCAGAACGCGGAGAACCAGTTCACCATTGCCCGGTTCCGGACCAACAAACCGGATAACCTGATCACCGTGGTCGGGTGTCTTGCCGGTACGGCCGTGGGGGAATCCCTGACCCTGTCCGGTTCCTGGGAAACCCACCCCCGGTTCGGGCCCCAGTTCAAGGTCTCCGGGTTCAAGGTGATTCTGCCCACCACCCCGAAAACCATCAAACGGTATTTAAAGTCAGGCATTATCAAAGGCATCGGCCCCCGGATGGCAGACCGGCTGGTCTCCCATTTCAAGGACCAGACCCTTGAAATCATTGAATCGTATCCAGACCGGCTGACCGAAGTGCCGGGCATCGGACAGGGCACAGCAGACCGGATCGTCGAATCCTGGCATCATCACCACGCGGTGCGGCGGCTCATGGAATTTCTCACCTCCCACGGGGTAGACGCCTCCCAGGGGGTGATGCTGATGCAGCAGTACGGGCTGGATACCGAAGCCCTGCTCCGGAACAATCCATTCTGCCTGGTCCCGGATTTTCCCCGCATCGGATTTCCCCTGGCAGACGCCATTGCAAAAAACCTGGGATGGTCCCCAGATGCGCCGGCCCGGGTGGAAGCCTGCCTGATCCATATCCTGGCCACTGGCGCAGACAACGGGCATACGTTTCTGAAAACCCCGGACCTGAAACATCAGGCCCGACGGCGGTTTCAATTAACCGACGAAACCGTCGAACAGGCGGTCGATGAAATGGCCCAGCGGGGGGATATCGTCATCGAAACCCTTCCGGGCCCTGACAAGGCGGAGATATCCGCAACCTACGCCACCCCCCTGCATGTGGCAGAATCTGGTATTGCCATGCGAATGGCCGCCTTTCTCTCCGTCCCCCTGATCCCTTATACCCTGTCAACAGAACGGATTCTCGAGGAAGTGCTTCGCCAGCTCTCGATTCAGCTCTCTGACGAGCAGCTGCATACCCTGGAAGCCATCCTGCTTCACAAGGCAGCGGTGATCACCGGCGGGCCAGGAACCGGGAAGACAACACTGATCCGGTCCATCACCGCTATCTTCGAATCTCTGGGAAAAGACGTGCTCCTGGCCGCACCAACAGGCCGCGCCGCCAGGCGGCTGTCTGAAGTGAGCGGCAAGCCGGCTGTCACCATCCACCGCCTTCTCGAATACAGCCTGACATTCGGCGGGTTCGAGCGTAACGACCAGAACCCGCTGGAAACCCATGCCCTGATCATTGACGAATTCTCCATGGTCGACACCCTGCTCATGCACGATATTCTCAAGGCCATGCCCATGACCGGGGTTCTGATCATGGTGGGAGACGCGTATCAGCTGCCGTCCGTGGGACCAGGGAACGTGCTTCAGGATTTCATCGCATCCGGCAGTCTGCCGGTCTATGCCCTGACCACCATCTTCAGACAGGCCCAGGAAAGCCCCATTGTCATGAATGCCCACCGGGTGCGGAACGGCGAGATTCCCCTCTTTCGCAAAAACCTGCCGAAAAACGAACTTTCGGAATTTTATTTCATCGAGCAGCACCAGCCCGATACGGTGGTACGGACCATTGCCGAACTCTGCCGAAACCGGATCCCCAAGGTGTTTAACATGGACCGGATGACGGACATTCAGGTCATCACCCCCATGCACCGCGGCGACGTGGGGACCATCAATCTGAACCAGGTGCTGCAGGAGGCCCTGAACCCGGACGGCCGGGCCCTGAATTTCAAGGGTCAGCAATTCCGGATCAACGACAAGGTCATGCATTTGAAGAACGACTATGAAAAAGAGGTGTTCAACGGCGACATCGGCACCGTGGCCTCCGTGGATACTGAATTCATGGAAGTCCGTTACGATAACCACCGGGTCTCCTACGCGGTTGCCGAACTCGACACCCTGACCCTGGCCTATGCCATCTCCGTGCATAAATCCCAGGGATCTGAATACCCGGCGGTCATCGTGCCCCTGCTTCCCATGCACACCCCGTTGCTGCAGCGCAACCTCCTCTACACGGCCATGACCCGGGGAAAGTCTCTTGTGATTCTGGTGGGCAGCTGTCAGGCCCTGCAGACCGCTCTGGCCAACGACCGCCCAAAACACCGCCTGTCTGCCCTGGCCACCCGCCTTCGAAAAAAACTCGGCACCCATCAGGACGCACTGGCAGATGCACGCTCTTGAACTTCAAAACCGCGTAAGGAAAAACCATGCAGATCCTCGGCCTGCAGGGCAGTCCCCGAAAAAACGGTAATACAGATACGCTGCTGACCACCTTCATGGAGGCGGCGGCGGCACTGGGCGCATCCACGGAAACCCTTTATGTGGCCAAAGCAAAGATTACCCCGTGCATGGGCTGCGCCGCCTGTGAAAAAACCGGTTTCTGTGTGATCAAAGACCCCATGACCGAAGCCATGTACGCAAAGCTTAGAGCCGCAGACATGGTGGTAGCCGCAACGCCCATGTATTTCTACAGTGCACCGGCAGAACTCAAAGCCTTCATCGACCGAAGCCAGGCCCTCTGGTCCCGGCGGTACCGGTTTCGGCTCAGGGATCCCGGACACCGCCATCGCAAAGGCGTACTACTGGCCCTTGGGGCCACCAAAGGCGACAACCTGTTTTCCGGTATACACTTTACCGCCAAGTATTTTTTTGATGCCATTGATGCCGCGTTTTCTGCGGAACTGACCTACCGGTGTATCGAGCACCCCGGTGACATGCAAAACAACCCTGATTTTCGACAAGATATCGAAACCGTAATGGATGACCTGGTAAAACCGATGCTAATACGAAAAACCGTCGTGTTTGCCGGATGTGAGAATGCCGGCTGCAGCCAGATAGCTGCTGCGTTTGCCGAAAAACGGGCCGGGGACCGGCTTCGGGTGATCAGTGGCGGCAGCAGGCCGGCAGCAGCGGTTCATCCAATTGTGATCGCGGCCATGGCGGAAAAAAAAATCGATCTAGCATACCGGCCCCCCAGACACCTGAGCGCGGTCCTCCGCGAAACCATCCCGACTGTCATCGTGACCACAGGCAGGGACGACACCTGCCCGACCGTTCCCGGCGCCCAGGTGATCAACTGGCACCTGCCGGATCTGGCAGGTCAAAAAATCGATGCGGTTCGAGCGGTCCGGGATCAGATCGAAGCCGCTGTCATCGACCTGGTTGCCACCATTGTCTGAGACAGGGCTGTATCAGAAGAGACATGAAACGATTCACGTGAAACCGCGTCTTCGGCAGTCTGTGGGTTGAAACAAGGGCCAAACCGTTTTTTCAATTCAACGGCACAGGGTCAGTCGTGTTGCCTGATATCCCGGTAAGTGCCGTTGAATGTCAACCCTCACATCCGGGATTCAGGTTAACAGTGCCTGTTTGCCGGAGATAAAGGCTTAACCTGGCATGAATCCTGCTTTAAAGTGAGGCATTCGGCCGACGCAGATGGCCGGCGACCCAAAGCAGGAGGTGTTTGTGGAACGTTGCAATGAAAATATTATCAAAACCCTTGACCTGACCCGGGACATGATCGCGCTGGCTGAAAAAGGATCTGCGGAACCGGATACGCCCGACTGTCTTATCCTCTACGCCACGCTGCTCGACACGGCGTATCGGATTAAAAAATTAGCTGAAAAAGAACGAGAAACACATATTTCCAAAAACAAGTGGAAATAGCATGGAAAGGCCTTACGTAGAAAAATATAGATGTACGGTATGCGGTTATGTGTATGACCCTGATGCTGGAGATGAAGACAGCGGCGTTTCTCCAGGTACCGTATTTGCCGATCTTCCCGACGACTGGGAATGCCCGGTATGCGGTATGGGAAAGGACGCTTTTGAAAAAGAATAGATCAGAAGACCCGCTCCGGGCAGCAAACGCATTGACGATTCGGGGCGGTCTGTATAGTACGCCTGCTGTGATCGGAAAAAACAGAGGATTGTTTTTAACACCTCTTTTTTCCGGTCATGCCAGGTCATCCTTTTGACAGATTGCACGGGAAACGCCATGCACACCGGAGCCGCTGAAATAGCAGATGTCTCCGGAACGCAGAAGACGCCACTGTGCACAAAAAAAGAAAGAAAAAAACATGAAACCATTTGAAATTGCCCCCGGCATCTACAATGTTGGCGTTAAAGACTGGAACATTCGCGACTTTCACGGTTACTCAACCCATGAAGGCTCCACTTACAACGCGTTTTTGATTGTAGATGAAAAAGTCGTTCTCATCGATACGGTCAAGGATGCCTTCACCGGTGAGCTGATCGACAACATTTCCCAGATCATCGACCCGAAAAAAATTGATTTTGTGATCAGCAACCACACGGAAATGGACCATACCGGGGCCCTGACCCATATCATGCACCGGATCGGAAAAGACAAACCGGTCTACTGTTCCAAAATGGGTGAAAAAAACCTGAAGGATCATTTTGGCGATACCCTGAACTACCAACCAGTGGATCCGGCAAGTGAGATGTCCTTAGGAAAACGGACGCTCCAGTTTATCGAAACCCGGATGCTCCACTGGCCGGACAGCATGTTCACCTATGTAAAGGAAGACAAGATCCTCATTTCCAGTGACGCCTTCGGACAGCACTATGCCGGGCCTGAAAATTTCGATGATGAAATCGGGGACGATATTATGCCCCATGCGGAGAAATACTTTGCCAATATCCTGCTTCCCTTTACCGACCGCATCGAGAAACTCATCGAATCCATCACCGAGATGGGACTGGAGATCAACATGATCTGCCCGGATCATGGTATCACCTGGCGTAAAGACCCGGCCCGGATCATCAATGCTTATGCGGAATGGAGCAAACAGGCCGGTAAAAACCGGGTCATTGTCATCTACGACACCATGTGGCACAGCACGGAAAAAATGGCGAATGCCATTGTCACCGGGATCCTGGAAGAAGGCGTTGACGCAAAACCCATGCATTGCCGAAAATGGGACCGCAGCGAGATCATGACCCAAGTTATGGGGGCACGTGGGGTTGTCATCGGGTCGCCGACCTTGAACAACAATATTTTTCCGGCCCTGGCCGACATCATCACTTATATGAAAGGTCTCCGGCCCAAGAACAAACTGGCTGCCGCCTTCGGTTCCTATGGCTGGAGCGGTGAAGCGGTCAAGGATATCAACGCCGAGTTCGAGAAGATGAAGTTCGACATCATCGATCAGGGCCTGCGGATTAAATATGTGCCTGAAAAAGATAACCTTGAAGACTGCGTTGCGTACGGCCGGAAAATTGCCAAAGCCATTAAGGGAGAACTCCAGGAAGAGAGCTGAATACCATGAATCCATCACCGCTTCCCGTGCCCGACATTGACCTTGATGTCTGCATCCGCTGCGGCCTCTGCCATGAGATGCTGCCCGAGGTTTTTATCCTGATTGCAGGGGATCTTCCCATGGTCTGCGAGCGATCAGACTACCCCCGGGAAGCGGTGGATGATGTCATCAAATACTGTCCCATGGACTGTATCCGCTGGCTTTCACAAAATTAAGGAGTGCATATCGTGAAAAAATCAGCTCTGTTTGTCTTCAACGGCGATCCCATGTGTTTTGTTCATGTCCTTTTGAACGGACTTGACCTGAACGCACGCGGTGAAGATGTCGCCGTTATCATTGAAGGCGCTGCCACAGCGCTGATTCCAAAACTGGAAGCCGGTGAGATGCCGATTCCCATCCCTAAACTCTGGGAAAAGACCAAGGCCGCCGGTATCATCCGCGGAGTCTGTAAGGCATGCGCGAATAAAATGGAGGCACTTACGGCTGCCGAAACCGCCGGTCTTCCCCTGATGGCGGACATGAGCGGGCATCCGGGCATGGCCGCGTTCCGTGAGGAAGGGTATACGATCATCACCTTCTGATTGAACGCCGGCTACGCAAACCATCCGCCCTGGATACACGGAAACGCCCGCATGGAAAAAAAGGAGGTTTGTATGCAGCTGCTTCCCAAAGGGTTTCGAAACGTTAAGCAAAGGATTCAACAGGTGCTGGGTTGGGATGATCTGGAATTGATCCTGAAAGAGATCTCACAGTTTGCTGCCAAACAGGTAATCTGTCCGCTATTCGGTCTGCTCACCGATCCTTCTGAAATCATCCGTTGGCGTGCGGCCACAGCCCTTGGTGCTGTTACATCAGATCTTGCGGATACAAACATGGAATCAGCCCGGGTGATCATGCGCCGGTTCATGTGGAACCTGAACGATGAATCCGGCGGCATCGGCTGGGGATGCCCGGAATCCATGGGTGAGGCCACTGCCCGCCATACGCGGCTGGCAAACGAATATGGCCGGATCCTTGTCTCCTATATTGATCCGGACGGCAATTTTCTCGAACACCCCAGACTCCAACGGGGCGTGCTCTGGGGTGTGCGTCGCCTGATTTCCGTCCGTCCCGAACTAATAGCCGGCCAGACCCATCTGCTTCATCCGTTTCTGGCATCTGAAGACCCGGTAAAGCGGGGCCTGTCGCTATGGATTGCCCGGGAGATGAAAGACCCCTCTCTTTTACCCCTCATCAACGACCAACTGGACGATTCCGTTCAGGTAACCCTGTATACAGGATTCAACTTTGAAACATTTACAATTAAGGAATTGGCCGAGGAGGCCCTGAACGCGCTGCCTGCTGCAGAGCCAATTCTCGCCGCGACCTGAACAAAGGAGCATCTTACCTCATGAAAACTTTTTACTTTCTGGGACTGCTTTTCATCCTCATCGGAATAACGGGATGCTCCGGTGACGTCATCGATCCTGGCACCGAGTCGCCACCGTCCGTAACCGCCGGTGATACAGCGGTTACGGAAACGGTCCAGGCACGCATGGAAACCGTTACCGAAGCCTACGAAGCCATCGGTACGGTCCGGCCCCTCACGGAAACCCGAATCGAAGCCCAGGTCACGGCCCAGATAAGGGATATTGCCGTATCTGCCGGAGACCCGGTTGAAAAAGGAGCCGTGCTCATCCGCCTGGATGACCGCCAGCTCCAGGCACGGGCCGACCAGGCGCGCCAGGCCCTCACTGCCGCACAGGAACAGCTTCGCCAGGCAGAACAGGCTCAGGCTGCAGCCCAGGCCGGGTTCACCCAGGCAAAGGGAGATTATGAGCGATCAAAAAACCTGCATGCGGCCCAGGCGATTCCGTTGCAAAAACTCGAACAGGATAAATCGATCTTTCTCCAGGCCAAAGCCCGACTGAACCAGGCAAAAAGCGGGATTTCAAGTGCTACCGCCGGTATCCGGCAAGCAGAAGAAGTGATCCGTGAAGCTGAAATCGCCATCGGTTTTACACGTATCCAGGCACCGGAAAGCGGCGTGATTTTAGAACGACTGGCAGATCCCGGTGATCTCGCCATCCCCGGAAAGCCCCTGCTCATGATCCAGACCAGCGGATTTCTGCGCCTGGAAGCCCATGTGCCCGAAGGCCTCATTCAAAAAGTCACGCCCGGCGCATCCCTGGAAGCCGTCATCGACAGCATTGATCGGACAATAACCGCCACAGTGGACGAAATTTTGCCCTATGCCGATCCCCTGACCCGAACCTTTATGGTCAAAGCCTCCTTGCCTCATCTGACAGGGTTGTACCCGGGCATGTTCGGCAAACTGAAAATTCCTGTGGCATCCCGGCCCATGGTCCAGATTCCCGTCCGGGCGGTCCGGAATGTGGGCCAGCTGGAACTGGTCACCCTCGCAGACGGTGAACAGCTTCAGACCCGGTACATCAAAACCGGACGCCGCTATGACGGCTGGACCGAAGTTCTTTCAGGACTCAGCGGTACCGAAACACTGGCGGTGCTGCCCTGACAGGGTATCTCCAGCCCGGTTTCATCACAGGTATATGAAAAAAACACCATTAACCGATTCGTTTCTTTCATGATTTTTTGTGGGCACACCTCGGTGAAAAACCCGGTCGGCCCATGGCTGTTAGTTAGCGCAACCCTTTGACTGCATGAGAAGAGACCGCCATGTCTGAACAAACCGCACCGCAACCGAACACCGGGGGCTTCATTGCCCGCATCGTGGCGCCCTTTCTGGAGACCCGCCTCTCTGTCATCCTCATCCTTGTTTCCGTAAGCCTTGGCATGGCCGCGATTCTGGCGACCCCCCGGGAAGAAGAGCCCCAGATTGTGGTGCCCATGGCCGATGTTTTCATCTCCGCGCCCGGGGCCAACCCGGAAGAGATTGAAAATCTGGTGGCAACGGCACTGGAGCGGATGCTCTGGGAAGTTGATGGGGTGGAGTATGTCTATTCCACAGCCTACCCGGATATGGCCGTGGTCACGGTGCGGTTCTTTGTGGGAGAAGACCGGGAAAACTCCCTGCTCAAGCTCCACAACAAAATCCAGATGAACCGGGACCGGGTGCCTGCCATTGTCACCGGATGGGTGGTGAAACCAGTTGAAATCGATGATGTTCCCATTGTCAGCCTGGCCTTCTATTCTCCCCGCTATTCCGATGCCGACCTCCGGCGCATCGGGGAAGAGGTGCTGAGCCGCCTTTCCCGGCTCAAGAATATTTCCCGCACCTGTATCCGCGGCGGACGCAGCCGGGAAATCCGGGTATCCCTCATGCCTCAGCGAATGGCCGGCCTGGACATCAGCCTTCAGGACGTGGAAACGGCCCTCTCAGGAGCAGATGCCGCGGTCACGGCCGGCAGTTTTGATCAGGCCAACCGATCCTATACGGTCACCAGTCATGCGTTTCTCACCAGTTCCCGGGATGTGGGGGCGCTTCTCATCGGCGTGTCCGGAGACCGGCCGGTCTATCTGCGGGATATTGCCGACATCACCGACGGACCCGAAGAAGCGGTCAGCTATTCCCGTATCGGTTTCTCCCACCGATATATGAAAGAACACCCTCAAGAAGGTATACCGGCGGATCTTCCCGCAGTCACCCTCGCGCTGGCCAAGAAAAAAGGGACCAATGCGGTATCGGTGTCCGAGGATATCCTCAATGCGGTCACGGAAATGAAAGGGAATGTGATTCCCGATGATGTGTATGTGCAGGTCATCCGGAACTACGGTCAGACAGCCCGTGAAAAGGTGAACGGGCTGCTTTCATCCCTGCTCTTTGCCGTCACCAGTGTGGTCATCCTCCTGGCCATTGTGCTGGGATGGCGGGAAGCCACTGTGGTGGCCCTGGCCGTGCCCCTCTCCTTTTCCCTGGCCCTGTTTGTCAACTACATGTTCGGTTATACCATCAACCGGGTCACCCTTTTTGCCCTAATTCTCTCATTAGGCCTGGTGGTGGACGACCCCATTACCAACGTGGACAATATCCAGCGCCATATTTTCAGCGGCCGGTTCCTTCCCCGGGAGGCCACCCTCTTTGCTGTGGGCGAAGTCCTGCCGCCGGTCATCCTGTCGACCATCGCCATCATCATCTGTTTTGTGCCGCTTTTTTTCATCACCGGGATGATGGGCCCCTACATGGCCCCCATGGCTGCCAATGTACCCCTGACCGTTACCTTCTCCACCCTCTGTGCCCTGACCGTGGTTCCCTGGCTCTCTCACCTGCTGCTGAAAAACATGAAACCCCGGTCTGCCGACACGGAACAGGGGAAGGCTGCAGCGGGTCCCGACGGCGGATGGACTGCCCGCGTGTATCGGTCAATCCTCACACCGTTTCTCACCTACCGGAGCTGGCGCTGGCTCTTGCTGGTCGCTGTACTGGTTCTCATGGCCGGTTCTGTCAGCCTGGCCCTGTTTCGGCTGGTCCCCCTGAAACTCCTTCCCTTTGACAACAAAAACGAATTCCAGATCGTCATTGACATGCCCGAAGGGACCACCCTGGAAACCACGGACCGTGTATCACGGCAGTTTGAAGCCTATCTCAAAACCGTTCCCGAGGTCACCCACACGGTTGCCTATGTGGGCATGGCTTCTCCCATGGATTTCAACGGTATGGTGCGCCATTACTACCTTCGGGAAGGGAGCCATGTGGCGGATATCCGCATCAATTTTGCCGGAAAAGACCGCCGCAAGCAGCAGAGTCACGCCATTGTCCTGCGGCTGAGAAACGATCTCGAGGCCATTGCCAAAAAGACCGGCGCCGAAATTCAAATTGTGGAAGTTCCGCCTGGACCGCCGGTTCTGTCGACGCTTGTGGCGGAGATCTACGGCGCACCTGGCACCCCCTATGACGCCTTGATTGCCGGTGCCAGACAGATCAGAGCACTGATGGCTGACGAACCGTTTGTCACAGACATCACAGACATGACCGAAACCCCGAGAGACCAGATCGAACTTCGTCTGGACAAGGAAAAGGCGGCCCTCCACGGCATCGACACCCGGACGGTTCTCTCTGCCCTGAAAACCGCCCTGTCCGGATCTGTAGTGGCCACAGCCCACCTGCCCGGTGAACGCTACCCGCTTTCCATCCGCCTCATCCTGCCCAGAGAGGAACGCTCCGGTGCCACACGCCTGGCCCAGATTCCCGTCAAATCATCCGACGGCCACCGAATCCCCCTGGGAGAGCTGGTGGAGATCCGCAAAAAGCCGCATCAACAGCCTATTTTCCATAAAAATCTCGAGCGGGTGGTTTACGTGCTGGGAGAGATGGCCGGCCGCGCACCAGCAGAAGCCATCATCGACATGATGGGTAAACTGAAAAAAAAGCCCCTGCCTGACGGGATTTCTGTCAAGTGGAGCGGAGAAGGGGAGTGGAAAATCACCATCCGGGTTTTCCGTGACATGGGCATCGCCTTTGCCGCGGCCCTGTTAGGGATCTATCTGCTGTTGGTGATCAATACCGGGTCCTACTCCATGCCCCTCCTCATCATGATGGCCATTCCCCTGACCATTTTAGGCATCATGCCCGGATTTTTTATCCTGAACCTCTTTTCCGTACCCGTAGGCGGGTATGAAAATCCGGTCTTTTTCACTGCCACCAGTATGATTGGGATGATCGCCTTAGGCGGCATTGTGATCCGGAATTCCCTGGTACTCATTGAGTTTATTCAGGATGCCCTCAAACAGGGAATACAGCTCAAGGAAGCCATCCTTCAAAGCGGGGTCATCCGCATGCGGCCCATTCTGCTCACGGCGGCCACCACGGCCATCGGGGCGTTTCCCATCACCTTTGATCCAGTCTTCTCCGGTTTGGCCTGGGCGCTGATTTTCGGGCTTCTGGCATCGACGCTGTTTACACTGCTGGTGATTCCGGTTACGTATTATGCGCTGACCGAGAGGTAGCAAATGAGACCCGCCTATTAAAGCCGATTATGCACCTACAAATGTATTTAGCCCGAATATTTCATCAGTAAAGAAAGAATAAGGGGATCCGTCGCTGCAATTCCAGGTGATAAAGCAGAACACGTCGCTTGAAAGGGCGCAGCCCCTATCTGGTTTTCGTCACCCCCTTTTGCGGACACAGTTCCGATACCGGGCACCGGCTGCAATGCGGGGAAATCGGTCGGCAGATCACCTGGCCAAAAGCGACGAGGGTTTCATTGTAGGTTACCCAGTACGCCTTGGGCAGCTTTTTCCGGAGCGCCATTTCGGTTTTCTCCGGCGTGGTCGTCTTTACATACCCGATCCGGTTGCTGATCCGGTGCACATGGGTGTCCACGCAGATGGCCGGAATCTGATATCCTTCCACCAGCACCAGATTGGCGGTCTTCCGGCCCACGCCCGGCAGTTCCAGTAAGGCTTCGAGGGTATTGGGAACCGCGCCGTCATAGGTATCAATCAAAATCCGGCAGACCGCGATGATCCGTTTTGCTTTGGTCGGATAGAAGCCCACCGGATAAATGGCGTTCCGGATCGCTTCTTCGCCCAGTTCAAGCATCGCTTCCGGCGTCCGGGCCAGATCAAACAGCCGCTGTGAGGCCACGGCTGTGACCTCGTCCTTGGTTCTCAGGGAAAGCAGGGTGGAGATCAGCACCTCAAACGGACTGCCGCCGGACATGGCGATCAGGGTGATCACCGGCGCATCCCACCCCGCATACGCTGCTGTGAGGCGTTCCATGAACAGGTGGATGGAAAATCGCTGTTTTTCGGGCATGGTTTCGAACACATCATTTCGCGGTCAAAGACAGCCGGCTCGGCACCGGATCCCCACCATCTGCATCCAGGGCAACTTCCATGAGAAAAATCCGGGATTCATCCATGCCGTCCACCTGAACCAGGTGAGCCTTGATCGCATCTGCCCGTGCTTTTGCGAGAAACCGCAAATCCAATTCTGCTGGCGCCAGATACGCACGCAGCTTTTCACGGGCAGCCGCGCTCAGCGCCTGTTTCAGGGCTTCAGGTTCTGCGGGTATGTCTGTTCCTGCCGCTGTCAGTAGCTGAGGATCCGGCGGTGTTCCGAACACATCCGCATACACGGTCGACAGGGCCTGATCCGGATCCACGTCTGGTGATGAAACCGCTGCCAGCTTTTCGTTGAGCGCCCTTTCCGCCAAGGCAGACGCATCTGCAGACCTATGCGCGGTACCGGTAATTTCAAGCCGGAGATTCGGGCGGTTATTCAGGGCTTCAGAGAGCTTGGCCAACTCATCGATCTCCTGGGGCACAAACGCGGTATCACCGGGTCGAAACCCCACATTGCTGAGCGCATCCCCGCCCAGTCCTACCAGAGAACCCAGGGTTTTAAACGGATACAGGGCTGCTTTTTCAATCAGTTCAAACAGGGCATTGAACACGGCTTTTCCGTACCTGAATGACGGGTCTTTCAAATTTCCCCGCACCGGTATATCCACATCGATCACGCCGTTTTTGTCCTTCAAAAGGCCCACGGCCAGTTTGACCGGCAGTTTGGTTGCAACCGGACTGTTCACGGTTTTTCCCAGGGAGAACTGATCGAGAATCACCCGGTTTTCCGCTTCGAGCACCTGTTCAGATACCTGGTAACGGATCCGGAACACGATTTTTCCTTTTTCCAGCACCCGTCCCACGTACCGCTCCATATACGGTGAAAACAACTGCAATTCCATCCCTTCCAGGGTCATCCGGATGTCCGTAAACACATCCTCGCTCAAGGGGTTGAGGGTTCCTGAGATGGCCACAGGGGCATATTCGCCGGCAATTCCGGAGATATTCACATCCGCACGGGTCCAGGCTTCAGAAGACAATCCCCGAATGTCACCGGTCAGATTGTGCATACCCCAGTTGACCGACGGCTGAATGGCGGCATCCCAGAACCGGAACGCGGCATTGTCAAGGTGTACCCCGTCAATGCCCACCTGAAAGGATTTACCGGTATCAGGGGATTCCGACGCTTCTTCAGCAGCGGATGCGTCCGCTTGAGCTTCGTCGGTCTCCCGGGCGAGCATGGCAAGATTAATTCCGCCGTCTGCCAGGCGCTTCAGATGAACCAACGGTTCTTTCAGACGAATCTCCTGTACGTGAAACCGACGTTCATCCATGTTCAAGGACAAGGCGTTCATATTCAAGGCATCCCATGCGAGAAACGGCGCCTTTTCATCCCCCTGCCGCAGCAGGGAAAGCGTTCGGATACCAAGATCACCGGTCAGTTGGAGACCGTTCCCGTCCGGAGGCAGCAGTGCATTTCCGGTGAGATGCAGTTCTCCGGAATCCAGCTGTATCCGGGTGTACCGATCCAGGTATGCCTGAAAACCGGAAAGCGGAAGCGAATCAACGGAAAAAGAGAGTTCTGCGGAAACCGGTTGAAACGAAACCGTTCCCTGTACCCCGATATGGCCTGCTTCATGTATCTGCGTCTCGAGCGTCAGCGGCATCTGGGCGTTGTCCTCAAGGCTGATATCTGTGATCGATGCCCTCAGTTGGGTCAATGGAACCGTGGCCGCCGGTGACTCACTTGCATCTGTAAACCGAACCGCATAGTCCGTGATATCAAACGTCTTGATCTGGAAATGCCAGGGGGA
This sequence comes from Deltaproteobacteria bacterium, assembly GCA_002748835.1. GTDB lineage: Bacteria > Desulfobacterota > Desulfobacteria > Desulfobacterales. The sequence continues at coordinate 101,124 of PDTL01000018.1, read as the reverse complement.
AGTCTCTGTTTGTGCTTGTTCGGATGCCGGGGGTACACGTTCTCCTGCTGGATCAGCCGTCTTTTCCGGGTCAGCAAACAGGGTGGCCAGATTCAGTGTGCCATCCGCTTCCAGCATGGGCCGGATATCGCCATGTTCCGTGCGAATGCTTGATACCACAACGGTTTGACAGGCTGTATTCGCATCAATGCCCGACACTTCAAACCGGGGAATTTGAATCAACGGATTTTTTGTCTCCCCTTTTTTTCCCATACTGAGGTCATCCAGTCTGATCCGGCCGCCGGACAAGTTGATCTCAGGGCCTGTTGGCCGCATGGAAAAAGAATACGCACCCGCCAGTTCAAGCTTGCCTGAAAACAGTTCAAAACCCACCCGGTCCGCCACATAGGTCCAGACGTTTCGAAGGGGAAGGCGTTCCACCCTAACCTGTCCTGCGGATGCCAGCTGAGACACAGATATTCCGCCTTTCAAATCAACCTGCAGATCCTGTTCTTTCAGACGCGCGGAAAGGGCGTAGGGGCTGTCTGTTTCCGAACGGGTGTGAAACGCATGCACATCCAGTGTCAGGGGGACCACCTCTACCGAATAGACCGGATCGCGCTGATAATCCGTAAACCGGATCCGGGCATCGGCAATCCGGAACTCCCCGATATAAAGGGGGAACAGCTGCTTTTCTCCTGTTTTTTTCTGCGGTTTCTCAGACGTTTCAGATTGCGGCGATGCCGCCGGTACCAGGTCTGACAGATTCAGGCGTCCGTCTTTGGACAGCGCGACGAACAGCTCGGGTCTGTCAACCAACACCTCCCTGAAACACACAGCCATGCGAAACAAGGAGGATACCTGCAGATTCACATAGAGCCGGTCTAGTGAAAACAACCCTGTTTCATCAGGCGCATCAATGGCCAGCCCCTTTAGCGTCAGTGACAGCTCAAGGGGATTAAAGACCGCCCCTTCGAGGGTCAGCGTACCGTTCATAAACCGGTCATATTGTCGCGGCAGCTGGCGGGCTACCAAAAAAGAGACACCCCAATACCCGATTGCGAGATACAGAGCGTACAAAACAGCGATGATCAAGCAGATGCGGTTCATTCGTTTCCGCCAACCCTGTGTCTGAAAACCTTTCTTTACATCCTGTTGCTGCATGGCCCACGATCCTTGTCTGGAGTAAGGTTTATAATGATGCTCTGACAAACCGATCTTTCAGTATAGTCCATTTGGTTCATGAAATCGACCATGGATTTCAGGTTTCGTTTTCATCAAAGAGAGATCACCTTGTCTGCCAGTTCAAGACTGGTCACGATATCGAGCATATTGGTGGTTTCTCCTACCTGTTTATGTGCCAGAAGATCAAAGTGCGTGAGGCAGGTGCCGCAGACGAGAATCGATACACCCCTGGCCTCGAGTTCCGTCAGCGCCGCTAAGGTTGCAGCGCCGCTGACTGCCAGCTTCACGCCCCCATTCACGCATACCACCCGCCAGAGATCCGCTCCCATCTCCTTTAAGGTGGATACAAAATTGACCATCAGCTTTTCACCCAAGACCCGATCACCGGTGCCCATGGTATCATGGGTCAACATCACCAGAACCCGGCGCATGGGCTCGCCTGATCGTTCCGTTTCCGCTACAACCGGTCGAGATTCCCTAGCCCGCTCACCCCAAACGACATACAGATGTTCCTTCTCGTTTTCAATCCTGACTGAAAACCCCTGACTGTTCAGAAAACGCTGTACATTCTCGGATGCCGCTGGATTGTCCACATGCACGCGGATTGACATCATTTCCGGTTCAGCCAGAACCGCTTCACGGGTTTTCAGTACCGGACCGGGACAGGCAAGCCCTTTTAAATCAAGCTCCATGATAACCACCTCTTGAAATTATACGGCATTCAATATATCACTAATGGAATATCACAACCCCGTTATGCAACGGTATCTGACACGCAGATCCTACTATCAATTGAAGGTATGCGTCTAATTCATATTTCTGATAACTAAAGCGATAAAGAATAGAGATTTTCAATATGATGCCTCCTCATACATCGGCAGATTCATCGAATATGATCACCCGTCTCACGGCAGGTGACACCACCGTCACCCTGATCGGAACAGCGCATGTATCCAAAGAGAGCGCCGATACCGTTCAGGCTGTGATCGAAGCGGAACAACCGGACACGGTCTGCGTGGAGCTCTGTAACTCCCGGTATGAAGCCATCCGGAATCCCAACAGATGGCAGAACATGGATATCATCAAGGTGATCAAGGAAAAGAAAGCGTTTCTGCTGCTGTCCAATCTCCTCCTTGCGTCGTTTCAGAAACGGATCGCTGAAAAATTCGAAATAAAGCCAGGCCAGGAGATGCTCACAGCCATCGACACAGCGGATCGGCTGGGTGCAAAAATCCATCTGGCAGACCGAGATATCCAGGTGACCCTGAGCCGCACCTGGCGCATCATGGGATTCTGGGAAAAAATGAAAATGATGGCCCAGCTGGTCATGTCCATGGGTGATACAGGCAGTATTACCGAAGAAGATATCGAACGGATGAAGCAGGAAGATGTGCTTGAAACCCTGTTGTCAGATGTCGGTGACGCCCACCCCGTGCTGCGTGAGATTCTCATTGACGAGCGGGACCGGTATCTCACCCACCAGATAAGGACAGCACCCGGAAACCATGTGGTGGCAATTGTCGGCGCCGGCCACGTGCCGGGAATCCGGAACTACTGGAATACGGAAATCAACCCGGAAACGCTCTCCACCATTCCTCCCAAAAGTCGTTTTTCAGGCCTGCTCAAGTGGATCATCCCCATCCTGATCCTTGCTCTGATCGGTGCAGGTTTTTTCTGGGGAGGATCCCGGACCGGATCTGACATGATTCTCTGGTGGGTTGCCGCCAATGGCATCTGTGCCGGACTCGGCGCCATTATCGCCCTTGCCCATCCCTATACCATCCTGTCCGCCATTGCAGCCGCACCCTTGACCTCGCTGAACCCCATGATCGCAGCCGGGTGGGTATCCGGGCTTGTGGAAGCGTTTACCCGTAAACCAAAAGTCATGGATTTAGAGCAGATTCAGGAGGATATCCTTTCCGTCCGTGGGTTCTGGAGAAACAAGGTCACCCGGATCCTGCTAGTGGTGGTGTTCACCAATCTGGGAAGCACCGTCGGCACCATGACCGCCATTCCGGTTCTCATGAAACTCATGGGTGGAGGCGCCTAAGATGACGGATCAGCCAGGTATACTCTCTGAAAGACGAAACACCCGCCAGATCTATGTCGGATCTGTCCCCATCGGCGGGGACGCTCCCATTGCCGTTCAGTCCATGACCAATACACCCACAGAAGATGTTGCGGCAACCGTGGCTCAGATCAAGCGGTTAGAGAAAGCAGGTTGTGAAATCATCCGGGTGGCCGTCCCCACCCGCAAAGCCGCTGATGCAATCACAGCCATCAGGGATGCGGTTTCCATTCCGGTGATTGCGGATATCCACTTTGATTACCGGCTGGCCATTGCAGCTGCAGAAGCCGGCGCCAACGGCCTTCGCATCAATCCGGGAAACATCGGCAGTCATGACAAAATAAAGGTGGTGGTAGACTGTGCAAAACAACATGGCATTGCCATCCGTGTGGGGGTGAACGCCGGATCGCTTGAAAAGGATCTCATTGCGGCATATAATGGTGTGACAGCTCAGGGATTGGCTGAAAGCGGACTCAGGAATATCGCCCTTCTTGAATCCCTTGGTTTTGACGCGATCAAGCTGTCCATCAAAGCATCAGATGTTCCCAAAACCCTTCTTGCCCACCGGCTGCTGGCTGATAGAACCGATGTACCGCTGCATATCGGTATCACAGAAGCTGGTACCCTGATCCCCGGTGTGGTAAAATCGGGCATCGGACTCGGGATGCTGCTTGCCGGCGGTATCGGCGATACCTTACGTGTCTCCCTGACCCGGGATCCGGTGGATGAAGTTCGGGTGGCCTATGAAATACTAAAAACCTTGGGCATCCGCCGATTCGGACCGGAAATCGTCTCCTGTCCTACCTGCGGACGGTGCAGAATTGATCTGGTCCGCATAGCAGAAGCGGTTGAAGCACAACTCACCGGCTGCAGGCTCCCGATCAAAGTCGCTATTATGGGCTGCGTGGTCAACGGCCCTGGAGAAGCCCGGGATGCGGATATCGGCATTGCTGGCGGAAACAATCAGGGCATCCTGTTTGAAAAAGGAAAAATCGTTGAAAAAATTCCCCAGTCACAGCTAGTCGATGTGCTGATCCGTAAAATAAAAAAAATGGAAACCGCGTTATCATAAATACCAACAGCATCCGTTATCTGAACGGACATTGAGGACACCATGGCAAAAACGGAAAAAACGGCAATCACCCCCACGCGAATCGATGACTATCCTGAATGGTACCAGCAGGTGGTAAAGGCTGCCGATCTTGCAGAACACTCACCGGTCAGAGGCTGCATGGTCATCAAACCCTGGGGATATGCCCTGTGGGAAAACATCATGCGGGGCCTTGACGACCGTTTCAAGGAAACCGGTGTCAAAAATGCCTATTTCCCGCTGTTTATTCCCTTGAGCTTTCTTGAAAAAGAAGCCGAGCACGTGGAAGGCTTTGCCAAGGAATGTGCCGTGGTCACCCATCACAAGCTCGAGCAAGGGGAAAACGGCGGTTTGGTACCTGCCGGAAAGCTCTCTGAACCCCTGATCGTCCGTCCCACGTCTGAAACCATTATCGGGGATGCCTTTTCCAAATGGGTGAACAGTTACCGGGATCTCCCCATTCTCCTCAACCAATGGTCCAATGTGGTCCGGTGGGAAATGCGGACCCGCACCTTTCTGCGTACCAGCGAATTTCTCTGGCAGGAAGGCCATACCGTGCATGCCAGTGCGGATGAGGCAATGAAACGCACCCGTCTGATGCTGGAGGTCTATGCTGACTTTGTGGAAAACCACCTGGCCATGCCTGTCATCCGGGGGAAAAAGTCTGCTTCCGAACGGTTTCCCGGTGCTGTGGATACCCTGTGCATTGAAGCCATGATGCAGGATCGAAAAGCCCTTCAGGCCGGAACCTCCCATTTTCTCGGTCAGAATTTCGCCAAAGCGTCGAATATCAAGTTTCAAACTAAATCAGAAACCGAAGACTATGCCTGGACCACGTCCTGGGGTGCGTCCACCCGGCTTATCGGCGGGATGATCATGACCCATGCGGACGACGACGGAATGATCATGCCCCCCCGTGTGGCGCCCAGTCATGTCGTATTTCTCCCCATTATCCGCAAACCCGAAGACCAGGGGCCGATTATGGCATTCATCGACACGATTTCCAGAGAACTCCGGGCCACCTGGTATCATGACCGAAAACTGCAAGTGGAAGTGGACACCCGGGATATCGGGGGTGCCAGAGGATGGGACTGGATCAAGCGGGGCGTCCCTGTCCGGGTGGAAGTCGGGCCCCGGGATCTTCAAAACAACAGTGTCTTCATGGCGCGCCGGGATAAACCCCACCGGGAAAAACAATCCCTTACCCGGGATGCGTTTATCGCCACCCTGCCGCAGATACTGGATGACATTCAACAAAACCTCTACGACCGGGCCCTTGCTTACCGGGATGAAAACCTGGTCACCATTGATGACAGGGATGCATTTTACGCCTTTTACACACCCAAAGAAAAAGACAAGCCGGAAATTCATGGGGGATTTTCGCAGTCCCACTGGTGCGGCTCAAGCCAGTGTGAAGATAAAATAAAATCAGATCTCAGCGTAACCATCCGCTGCATTCCCTTTGATGCCGAACACGAATCCGGTGCCTGCATCTGTTGCGGAAAACCCAGTGATAAACGGGCTGTTTTTGCCAAATCCTACTAATTCGGGAGTGATAAACCGGGTATGATTCGTATCAACGACATTCTGGACAGAATTCTGGAATACAATCCGGACGCTGACCTTGACGTGATTGACCGGGCGTATATTTTCACGGCCCGGTGTCATGAAGGGCAAGTCCGGCTCTCCGGAGAGCCGTATCTGTCCCACCCGCTGGCGGTTGCCTACATCCTGGCTGACATGTGCCTGGATGTAGAAAGTGTCGCTGCCGGACTGCTGCACGATGTAATCGAAGATACGCCCACCACCGAAGCAGATATACGGGACATGTTTGGGCCGGGGATTGCCCATATTGTCAGCGGTGTCACCAAACTTGAAAAAATAGCCGTTGCCAATTCGGAAATCCGCCAGGCTGAGAGCATGCGAAAAATGATTCTCGCCATGGCAGATGACTTGCGGGTCATTCTTGTCAAACTCGCAGACCGTGTTCATAACATGCGGACCCTGAAATACCACAAAAGCCCAGAAAAACAGGCAAAAATAGCTCAGGAAACCCTGGATATCTATGCATCCATCGCTGCCCGGCTGGGGATCTACTGGATCAAGCACGAGCTTGAAGATATTTCGTTCAGGTATACTCAGCCCGATGATTACGCGCTTATCAAAATGCTGGTCAAAAAAGATCAGCATGAGCGGGAAGCGTATGTGGAAGCAGTCAAGGAGCTCCTGAAAACGTCCATGGCCGACGCGAAAATCCAGGCGACTGTATCCGGCCGCAGCAAACAATACTTCAGTATTTTTAATAAAATGATGAACCAGAATCTTGATTTCGAAGACGTGTATGACCTCACGGCATTCCGGATCATCGTCAATACCATCCCCCAGTGTTATGAAGTGCTTGGCAAGGTACACGCCATGTGGAAACCCATCCCGAAAAAATTCAAGGACTATATCGGGATGCCCAAGGCAAACATGTACCAGTCCCTTCATACCACAGTCATCGGCCCGTCCGGAGAACGGATTGAAATCCAGATCCGGACCCATGAAATGGATAAGGTGGCTAAATCCGGTATTGCGGCACACTGGAGTTACAAAGAAGGAAAAGCCATTGACAGCAAAACCGGTGAGACCTTCTCCTGGATTCAGAACCTGATTGAAAACCAGGCAAACATCCGGGACCCAAAGGAATTCATGGAAAATGTCCGGATCGACCTGTTTCCGGATGAAATTTATGTCTTTACCCCCAAGGGAGAAATCAAAACCCTGCCCAAAGGTGCAACACCGGTTGACTTTGCCTACGCCATTCATACAGAAGTGGGGGATCAATGTACCGGCGCCAAACTGAACCGCCGTATGACCCCCCTAAGTACCGAACTCCGGAATGGCGATCTTGTTGAAATATCAACAACAAACGGGCATAAGCCAAGTAAAGACTGGCTTGCTTTTGTCAAAACAGTAAAAGCACGATCCAGAATTCGGCACTGGATTCGCAGCCAGGAAAAGGGATACAGTATCCATTTGGGAAAAGAGCTGTGCGAGAAAACCTTCCGGAAGCACAAGCTTAATTTCAATACCCTGATCAAGCAAACAGATACCAAAACATTAGCTGAAAGTTTCGGCTACAAAACCTTCGACGATATTCTGGCCAATGTCGGGTATGGAAAAATTACGCCGCTGCATCTCCTGCATAAACTGGCCCCTCAAACAAAAGCGCTGGATTCAGCAGCAGACAGCGGATCTGTTCTCAACAAGCTCATCGGCAGAAACCGGAAAAAACGGCCTGGTGGCGGCATTATTGTCAAAGGGCTGGATGATATTCTTGTTCGGTTCGGTAAATGCTGTCAGCCGGTTCCAGGCGATGCCATTACCGGTTATATTACCATGGGGCATGGCGTCACGATCCATCGCACCACCTGCGTCCACGCCATGCAAATGAATCCAGAACGTCAGATCGATGTGGAATGGGATACGGATACGAATGAAACCTATCCGGTAAGAATCTGTATCGATGTTCAGGATAATGTAGGCGCACTGGCCGCAGTAACAGCTGAAATCAGTAGTCAGAAAGCAAATATCACTGATGTCAGCATCGACACATCACAAAAAAAAATGGCCCATTTGTTTTTCACACTCACGGTGGAAAACAAGGACCATTTAAAACAGATTATGACATCTATCACGCGGCTCAAATATGTCCGCACCGTCAAACGGATGGATGGATAATCTCTTTTCAGGGTGCTTTGACGACCCATCCGGATTTAATACAGCTTGTGCAAACGGTCATCCGCTTCACACGACCTTCATGCTTTGCCCGTACTTTCTGCAGATTCGGATTAAAGCGTCTTTTGGTCACATTGTGTGCGTGGCTCACATTATTGCCGACCATCGGTTTTTTTCCGCAAATTTCACACATTTTTGACATGATGTAACTCCTTTATTCCAACCGTATCTACGCATACTCAAAAACGGTAACTTTAAAAAAACCCTACTCTTTTACACCAAGAGGTTTTCTGTGTAAAGCCATTTTTCTATTGGCTTATCACTTTTTCAGCATCTGCTCCATCTGGTATGGATTCGGATGCAGCAATGGCGTCATTGCACTGGATCACATATTCCCCAGCTTCTTTCTGAAACATCGTTACATCCGGATATGAACGCAGGATAGTTTCAAATCGCCCCAGGGCACTTTGGTAATGTTTTGTTTTAAAATAAAATCGTCCCACATACATTTCATGGGCGGCTAGGTGCTCACGACACTTTTTTATTTTTTCATCAACATCAAACCCATTCGCCGCTTCGGGAAACCGCCCCTTCAGGCGCGCAAATGTCTCAAAGGCTGTTCTGGCAGACGACGGATCCCGGTCCACCGCATCCATTCGGTCATAGTAGCACATCCCCATCAGATAAATCACTTCCGGCAGATTCGGATGCGTGGGATGAAGCCGTTCAAATTCGGCAAATCCGAAAACAGCGTCTTCATATGCCGCCATTCGATAGTGGCTTTCGGGTATTTTCTGTTCAGCCATGATTGCCAGCTCATCAAACGGATACCACTCTTTCAGCCCCTGAAATGTGTCTATTGCTTTGGCATACTTCTTTTTTTCGAAAAACTGCATTCCCTCGGCTGCTAGCTCTGCGGCTGATTTTTCCGATTTATCACCGGTCTGCATCCCACAACCGAACGCTGTAAAGGCCATGAAGAGAAGCATCGCTAAAACAACAGCCCATCTGCATCTGATATCCATCTATTTGTCCTTTTTCTTTTCATCTCTGCCAAGGGAGGGGGTGGGCCAGATCAAAAAAACACCCCGACCCGCTTCAGACGAAGCCGCACCGAGGTGTTTTATAAATAATCACAGAATAGAAGACAACACCGATGTCGATTGTATCCTGAGGATTCGCGTCACCCTGCGAGGATATAATGTTCCGCAGACATCGCTGCGATGGCGCTGTCTCCCACAGCAGTGGCGATCTGCCTGAGCGGAGTCGTACGGACATCGCCGACTGCAAACACACCGGGAACCGACGTTTCCATCCGTTCGTTCACTTTGATAAAACCCCATTCATCGGTTTTAACACTACCATTTAAAAATTCTGTATTCGGGTCTGTACCGATCCACACAAAACAACCTTTTACATCCAGCTGGCGGCTCTCTCCTGTTTTCACATTTTCAACGGTCACGTTTTCCAAAAGCGCAAACCCATTCATTGATGTGACAACTGAATCCCAGATAATTTCAATCTTATCGTTTGCAAAAGCCCGTTCCTGAAGAATTTTGGCAGCTCTGAGTTCATCCCGCCGATGAATCAGATAGACTTTCTTGGCAAATTTGGTCAAAAAATGGCTTTCCTGAACTGCTGTATCCCCTCCGCCCACTGCAGCCAGAACCGCTTCCCGGTAAAAGGGACCGTCACAGGTGGCGCAGGTTGAAACGCCTTTTCCAAAAAAACGATCCTCTCCGGGGATACCCAGTTTTTTGGGAGACGCGCCGCTGGCAATGATCACAGCCCGTGAGGTCACTTTTCGCGCTGACAGAGAGATCTCCTTCACATCGCCCGTAAAGTCAACGGACACGACTTCGTCAGATTCCGTTTTCAGACCAAACTGTTTTGCCTGAGCAGCCATTTTTTCCGCCAGATCATATCCTGAAATACCTTCTGGAAATCCCGGATAATTTTCCACCCAATCAGTTATCACAATCTGACCGCCTACAGCCGCCTTTTCAACAAGCAGGACATTCAATCGCGAACGGCACGCATAAATACCTGCGGTCAGCCCCGCTGGACCTCCCCCGATAATCACCAGATCATAATCGACTGCAGACATGATTCACCTTCTCTAAATCATCGATTTAATTGTTTCTTCAAGCTTGGCCTTTGCCACCATTCCCACAAGCGTTTCTTTCGCTTCACCCCCTTTGAAAAAAATCAGGGTCGGAATGGCGCGAATACCAAATTTTCCCGGTGTAATCGGATTGTCATCCACATTGCACTTTGCAAATACCACCTGATCTCCGTAGACGTCTACAAGTTCTTCAAGCAGCGGTGCAATTGCGCGGCAGGGGCCGCACCAGGGCGCCCAGAAATCAACTAAAACCGGTTTATCTGACTGAACCACGTCTGATTCAAAATTACTATCCGATATTTCCAGCATTCCTTTGGCCATGCGATTTATTTCCTTTCATTTTCTATTGCGAGCTGGTTATGCATCTGATCACACTGTCTGAAGACATGGTCTCATTTATTGACAATTTTATGGATTATAGTTACCCATATAGACCTTGTCAACCTTACCCGGGCTTTCTCGGATTGCACTGGAACAGCTCAATTACAGGAGCAGATATGACCTCCCGCATACGCATCGGCGCCCTTATTTCAGGAGGCGGTTCCAACCTTCAGGCCATCATTGATGCCTGTGAAAACGGATATATTCCAGGCAGGGTTGTCTGTATTGGATCCGACAAATCTGACGCCGGTGGACTTGAACGCGCACGCGCCCATCATATCCCCTCATTTGTCATCAATTACCCACGCACCTGCAGCGATACAACACCGCTGCCAATTTCTGAGGATGCATTTGCCGATATCCTTCTCAAGCAGTCACTCCTCTCTTCTGAGATCCCCCTTCAAAAACGAACCGATTTTTTTAAACAAAGAATCATGGCGGAAAAAGTGTTGCTAGCCACCTTAGATCATCACAACATAGACCTCCTTGTTCTTGCCGGTTATATGCGTTTATTATCTCCTTTTATAATTGATCAGCTCAACATAACCGGGAATCTGCCCCGTATCATGAATATCCATCCGGCAATCCTTCCGGCTTTTCCCGGAACAGACGGTTATGCGGATACGTACCACTACGGCTGCAAAGTTGGTGGATGTACGGTCCACTTTGTTGATTACGGTGAAGACTCCGGCCCCATCATCGGGCAAAAAACATTTCCAATTACGCCAAAAGACACCCTGGAATCGGTAAAACAAAAAGGATTATCACTGGAGTGGGAACTGTATCCGGAATGTATCCGCCTGTATGCACTCGGCCGTCTGAAGCTGGTACCGGGAAAACCTGACCCGGACTATTCAGGTAAGGTGTCAAGATGGGTTGTCAAACACCTTCCGGTCAGCATCGGGTGACCCTTTGTAAAAAATTAGTATACAAATTGATATCAGCACGATTTCAGATAAAAATTTATCGCGCAAATAGGGCGCTATAATCGTCCTAATTTATTTTTTTATTTAATAAATTTAATATATTATTAAAATGAAGGTCAATTCATTGTTTTTTATACCTGTTAACAGGTTAAAAATAAAATCATCTATCAGAATGGGTTATAAAAAAAACATATATAACTATTTGAATTTTTAATTTAAAGAAATAAAAAAAGCCCCCTCGATTTAAACCGTTTTTTTTCCTTGACAGGCAATTCTTATCTTTGTTATGAAATTGAACGAATATTCATTTTTTGTAATTGTTGTACTAATTTTTAAATAAATAATTGTGTGTGCGTATCATTAGGGTGTGTGTGTAATACATTATATACAGGAGGAAAACATGGCTAGAAAAATCAGAAAGGCTGCAGTTATCGGTTCCGGGATCATGGGTGGTGGTATTGCCGCTCTCCTCGCCGGTGCTGGCGTAAAAGTGTTACTGCTCGACATCGTTCCTTTTGACCTGACTGACGAAGAAAAAAATGATCCAGCTGCGCGTAACCGGATCGTTGAAAATGGTATGAAAGCCACACTGGCTTCCAGGCCATCCCTGTTCATGACTAAAAAAGATGCTACCTTGATCGAAACCGGTAACCTCGAAGACGATTTCGACAAACTGGCAGACTGCGACTGGATCTGCGAAGTTGTTGTTGAAAATCTTGAAATTAAACGTAATTTATTTAAACGTATCGAAGGTATCATGAAAGATGACACCATCGTTACTTCCAACACGTCCGGTATTCCCCTGGCCCAGATATCCGAAGGGTTTTCTGATAAATTCAAAAAAAACTTCATGGGTACCCACTTTTTCAACCCGGTTCGGTATATGCATCTCCTCGAACTGATTCCGGGTGCTGAAACCAAGAAAGAAATCCTCGACTTCATGGCTAAATTTGGTGAAGTCTACCTGGGTAAAGGTATCGTATGGGCGAAAGATACACCGAACTTCATCGGTAACCGTATCGGTATCCAGGGTATCGGTAAAATTTTACAGGCCTGCGTTGAAGACGGCATTCTTCCGGCTGAAGCTGATGCGTTGTTCGGTCCATCCATGGGTCGCCCGCGTACCGCGGTCTTCGGTACTGCTGACCTGGTGGGTCTGGATACCATGGTGCACGTTGCAGACAACTCTTACGAGCTCTGCCCGAATGATGAAATGCGCGACACCGTCAGTGTTCCCGATTACCTGAAAAAAATGGTTGCTGACGGTAAACTGGGGAACAAGACCAAAGCCGGTTTTTACAAAAAAGGTAGAGATGAAAACGGCAAACGCTTCAAACTTCAGATTAATCCGGCGACCGGCGAATATATTGATGCGCCAAAGCCTGATTTTCCCTGCCTCGCAGAAGCAAAAAAAGCACAAACCCTTGGTGAAAAAATAAGGGCGATTGTATACGGTGAAGACAAAGGCGCCAAGTTTGCCTGGAAGTGTATGGCAAATGCGCTTACCTACAGCGGCAACCGTATTCCTGAAATCGCAGATTCCCTGGTTGAAATCGATAACGCCATGAAATGGGGTTATGGATGGGACATCGGTCCCTTCGAAGCATGGGATGAAATGGGTGTTCGCAAATCCGTTGAAAAAATGGAAGCTGAAGGCCTGCCCGTAGCAGCATCTGTTAAAAAGATGCTCGACGGCGGAAACGAAACTTTCTATAAAATGGAAAACGGCAAGCGGTATTATTTTGATCTGGTTGCCGGCGATTACAAACAAGAAGTGGTTAGTGAAAGTGCCGTATCTCTGGCAGCTATCAAAGCTGATAACAAAGTGGTCAAAACCTGCGCATCCGCTTCTCTGATCGACATCGGCGACGGTGTATTCTGCTGCGAATTCCACACCAAGATGAACGCGCTGAACCGTGAAATCATCGAATTTATCGCCCAGTGTCTGGATTATGTCGATGCCAACGGTTGCGGTCTGGTCATCGGTAACCAGGCAGGCGGTATGCCAGGTGCATTCTCTGCAGGCGCAGATCTCTCTTATGTTCTGCAGCTGGGTAAAGAAAAAAAATACGCAGAAGCAGATGAATTCCTTAACATTGCACAAAGCGGTCTTCAGCGTGCACTCTATTCCAGCTTCCCGGTTGTTGCAGCTCCATACGGCATGACCCTGGGTGGGGGGTGCGAAACCTGCCTGGGTGTGGATAAAATAGTTGCTCATGCAGAACTGTACATGGGCCTGGTTGAAATTGGTGTTGGACTGCTTCCCGCAGGCGGTGGCTGCCTGAACCTGTACAAGAAGTTTGTCAACGCGTTGCCTGCGGGTAACGCAAAAGAAGCGGATCTGACCAAGCTCTACATTGCCGCTTTTATGTGCATCGGTATGGCAAAAGTGTCCATGTCTGCTGCCGGTGCTGTTGCCAACGGTCACCTGCATCCGTGGAAAGACCGCATCATCTTCAACCGTGACCTCCAAATCGGCGAAGCGAAAAAAGAAGTTCTGAAGATGGTTGACGAAGGATATGCGCCCCCAATGAAGAAAAAACTCCGCGTTGTGGGTGAAGACGGTTTGGCAATGGTCAATGCAGAACTCTTCAACATGCTGAACGGCAAGTTCTTGAGTGAACACGATGGATTCCTGGCCAAGCGTATTGCTCATGTTATCGCCGGTGGTACTGTCAAATACGGCACCGAAATTGATGAAGAAGTCATCCTCAAACTCGAACGTGAAGCGTTTGTTGACTTCCTGAAGGAAGATTTGACCCTTGCCCGTATCGAACACATGCTGACCACCGGTAAACCGCTCCGCAACTAACATATGTCGGACTTTCGGTGAACATAAAAGAGAGCGCTATTCTATTTTAGGAGGAAATTTACAATGAGAGATGCATATATTGTTTCATCTGTTCGGACTCCGGGTTGCAAAAACCGCCGGGGTGCTTTCCGGGAAACCCGTCCGGAAGAACTGCTCGCCTTCATCATGAAGGCGGCAGTGGAAAAGATAAACCTGGACCCCAAAGAAATTGATGACTGCATGGTCGGTTGCGCTTTTCCCGAAGGGGAACAAGGTCTGAACATCGGGCGCCTTGCCAACCAGATGGCAGGTTTTCCGGAAGAAGTTTCCGGTGCCACCGTCAACCGTTTCTGCTCTTCAGGTCTGGAAGCCATCTGCCTGGCATCTCTGCGCGTACAGGCCGGATGGTCTGAAATCACCCTGGGGGGTGGACTCGAATCCATGACCTATGTTCCCATGGGCGGACACTCACCGCGTCCCCATCCCGAATTTGCAAAAACAAATCCGGAATCCTACATTTCAATGGGTGTAACCGCTGAAAACGTCGTTGATCGTTATGGCATTACCCGTCAGGAAATGGATGAATTCGCAGCAGATTCAAACGCAAAAGCAGCTGAAGCACAGAAAAACGGTTACTTTACTGAAATCGTTCCCACACCGGCGAACTATTATGTTCAAAAAGACGGTAACTGGGTTAAAGAAACCAAAATAATAGAAGCTGACGATGGTGTGCGTGAAGGTACCACAGCAGAAGGTATCGCGCGTCTGAACTCCCCGTTTAAAGCGGGTGGAAATGTAACTGCCGCAAACTCTTCCCAGACAACTGACGGCGCAGCAGCTACGGTGATTGCATCCAAAGAGGCCTGTGACCGCCTGGGTCTCACACCCATCGCAAAAATTGTCAGCTATGCCGTAGCCGGCTGTAAGTCTGATGAAATGGGTGTCGGTCCCAAATATGCCATTCCCAAAGTTTTGAAAAATGCAGGCATGACGCTGGATCAGATTGATGTCATCGAACTGAATGAAGCCTTTGCTTCCCAGTCTATTCACTGCCTGAAAGAACTTGGTATCTGGGGAACGGATGCGATGAAAAAGGTCAACATCAACGGTGGTGCCATTGCCCTGGGTCACCCCCTGGGATGCACCGGTGCAAAATTGACAGCAACCCTGCTTTCAAACCTGAAACGTACAGGCGGTAAATACGGTATCGTTTCAATGTGCATCGGTGGTGGTATGGGCGCTGCATGCATTTTTGAAATGGTATAAGCTTCCCCTATCTTTTGAACTAACACAATAAAAAAGGGGGCTGGTATTCAGCCCCCTTTTTTATTTAAAGTTTTATCCTGAAAGTCGTATGCGCACACCATTTAAAATAAGAGAAAAATTCTGATATTTCAACAAGAAACAAAAATTATAAGTCTTAAAGTGTACGCTTTATCCGATTTTCAGGGTTTTATATTACACGTCGAATACCGTGATCAGCTATTTGATAGCGAATGCGCATCAGAAAAAGGATTATTGCTGATCAAGAAAAACAAAACACATCATATATCCAGGGATGCCACTTCCAGTGCGTTTTCCTGAATAAAATTCCGCCTGGGTTCCACTTCATCTCCCATTAACAGGGTAAATATCTCATCTGCTTCAACAGCATCTTCTATGCGGACCTGTAATAAGGTCCGTGTCTCCGGATCCATTGTTGTTTCCCATAGCTGATCCGGATTCATTTCGCCGAGCCCCTTGTACCGTTGAACGGAAATTCCCTTTTTCGCATCTTCCATAAGATACCCATACATCTCATGAAGGGTATGAAACGTTTTAAAAGATTCAAAAGATTCACTGGTACTCAGTTGAAACGATGATTCATACGTTTCCCTGTTCTGATAAAACCGGCGATAACACTCTTTATAGGCAGATGAATAAATAAGAACACGACCAATTCTCACTTTATCTGCCTGGGTGACAGCATTATCCCCGATACGATTCTTTGCCATATGCTCCTTATCTGCCACCATGATCGCATAGACATTCCGATCGTCGTTCCAAATGATTGGATCTGCAACATAATGATCCGAAATCAGTCGTGTATGAATCGCTTCCATTTTTTCCCTGTTCTCAAGAAACGCGCGATCTTTAACTTCATTGTTTATCAAAAAGGAAATCAGACGGGTTGAAAAACCTAGACGGTTCAATTTTTGTAATGAATCAATATAACTCCCCGCATCTTTAATAAAATTGTACAACTTTTCACCGGAAAGCACCGTACCATTTCCGAGTTTAAGCCAACGCAGCTCACTGATGCGTTTTAACAAATAATCATTATAAACGGATTCATCCTTAAAATAGATTCCCTGCTTTCCCTTACCAATACGGAACAACGGCGGCTGCGCCACATACAGATAACCCTTTTCAATCAGCTCCGGCATCTGTCGATAAAAGAACGTAAGCAGCAGGGTTCGAATATGAGAACCATCCACATCTGCATCTGTCATGATGATAATACGATGATATCGTATTTTATAGATATCATATTCTTCACTGCCGGCACCTGTGCCTAAGACGGTGATCAGGTTTTTAATTTCATCACTACGAAGAATTTTATCCAAGCGTGCTTTTTCCACATTGAGAATTTTACCTTTTAACGGTAGAATCGCCTGAAATTTTCTATCACGTCCCTGTTTTGCACTTCCCCCTGCAGAGTCACCCTCAACAATAAACAGTTCCCGATTTTCGGGATCTGAGTTCTGACATTCAGCCAGTTTTCCGGGAAGCGTTGCATCCAGTAACGAACCTTTACTGCGAGCCAGATCCCGAGCCCTTCTGGCTGCATCGCGAGCACGTGCCGCCTCAATTGATTTAGCGATTATTTTTTTTGCGGAAGCAGGCTGCTCTTCAAAATAGCTGGCAAGACGTTCGTTGATCAGAGACTCGACAACACCCTTGACCTCACTGTTTCCCAATTTTGTTTTGGTTTGGCCTTCAAATTGCGGCTCCATGATCTTCACACTAATGATCGCCGTCAGCCCTTCACGCACATCGTCACCGCTTATTTTGACCTGTGCGTTTTTCAACAAATGATTCTGAGTCGCATAATTATTAATCGTACGTGTCAGTGCACCTTTGAAGCCGCTAAGATGGAACCCGCCTTCTGTGGTATGGATGTTATTGGCATATGAAAAAATGGTTTCTTTGAATGTGTCATTGTACTGGATGGATACATCAACTTGAATGTCATTTCTTTCACCAGATATGAGAATGGGATCATGCAGCACTCCATGAGGTTTATTTAAATAGGCGACAAACGAGGCAAGTCCGCCTTCATAACAAAACGCATTTCTTTCATCAGACCGTTCATCTTCAATAATGATGCGTACCCCTTTATTCAAAAATGCGAGCTCACGAAAACGTCGACTCAAGATATCGAAACTAAAGTCATCTGTTTTCATGATCGTCAAATCCGGTTTAAAGTGAACCCGTGTGCCCCGTTTTTGGGTTGTATCAATAATTGATAATTCAGAAGTCTTACTGCCCCGGCTATAGGTCTGATAATAGAGGTTTCCATTTTGAAAAATATAAAGTGCTAATTCTTCTGATAACGCGTTTACGACTGAAATACCGACTCCATGCAGCCCACCGGAAACTTTATATGAATCATTATTAAATTTTCCGCCTGCATGGAGCTTTGTCAAAACCACTTCAGCTGCCGGAATCTGTTCTTTTTCATGTATCCCTACCGGTATACCCCGACCATTATCTTCCACACTGACACTGTTATCCGTATGAATTCTAACTTCAATCGTATCGCAAAAACCAGCCATGGCTTCGTCAATGCTGTTATCGACAACCTCATATACAAGATGATGAAGTCCCTCTATATCGACATTGCCAATATACATGGAAGGACGCATCCGAACGCCCTCTAGGCCTTTTAATACTGTAATACTTCCTTCATTGTAAGCGTCAGGTGTATTCATATTCTTCTAATTCCTAAAATTTCATCGGCATGATAACCGAAAGAAAGGATGTATCACTGGCACCATACAGAATACAGGGTTTTGATCCGTTAACTATATTCATCATTACCTTATCATCTTCAATGACACTCAAAGCATCTATAAAATACCTGGGATTAAACGCAACATCAAAGGCTTCCCTGTTATAATTGATCAACATTTCTTCCCTGGATTCTCCCATATCCGGATTTGATGTGACGATCTGAATCTGATTTTCAGAAAAACTGAATATAACCCCACTATAGGTCTCAGATGAAAGAATAGACATCCGTTTCAACATCATCTGCAGTAAATCTTTATCATATTCAATTGAATACGCTGGATCAAAATTGATCAGCGCATCGTATTTGGGAAAATCGCCTTCTAAAAGCCGTATCATTATGGTTTCATTAGTTTTTTCAAAAACAACATGACTTTCATTAATGCGTATCTGTACTGTATCATCCGTTTCAATAAACTTTAAGACTTCTGCGAGACCTTTTTTGGGGATAAGGTAACTTGAAACCTCAAAATTTTCAACGTCTTCAGGTAATGTATAATCGGTAAGTCCCAGTCGCCTTCCATCCGTGGAAAGCAGTCTGAAAATTTGATTATGTTCATCTGACAGCAATTCAACCTTAATACCTGTCAAATGGGGCCTGTCATCTCCTCCTATTCCCGGAATAAGAACCATCTGCTCTATCATTTTTTTCAACTGATATCCGGGTACTGATAATTTATGATCTCCTGAATCATCAGGCAATAAGGGAAAATCTTCAGGATCCATACCAACCAGGTGATACTCCACTGTTTTATTTCCAATCGTAAACCAACGATTTTCCGATTCAACGATATGAATTTCTTCTGTTGGAAAATTACGAATAATTTCATAGAGTTTTTTTGCGTTAATGGTTATGTTTCCCCCAGAAATGACTGTGGCTTCATAAAACCCTTCCATGGCTGTTTCCAAGTCAGTTGCAATAATTGAAATTTCAGATCCAGTGGCCCGAATAAGCAGGTGTGACGTTATTGCAAGGTTGCTTTTACGACCAGTTAATCCTTGAATTTTAGATAAAATTTCAACCATAGAAGATTTGTTCAGTTTTATATTCAACATATTGTGAGACCAATCTTTTGATTTAAAAATGGGTAGCTATAATATTTTAATAACTAAGATTTAAATATACAGGATATTTATCAGATAGACAAGAATTGATGATGTTATTTGGAATAATAAAATAATTATCCATCATAAATATTGATTATAATATAAATACTGATATAAATATTTGAATTTTATCAAAAAACAAGAATGTTTAAAAGAATAAAAATAGACTAATCCTGTCGATATATCTGATGCTTATTGTTTTCCGTATCCATCATTGTTTAAATCAAATAAGTTTTGAACATTTTTTATTAATGACAAGTGTGTTATTCACAGCCATAAACTGTAATTGCGCGTATTTTAATTTAGAAGATGTCAATTGATCCAGAAACATATCGGTTATAATGATATAGTAGTACAATATATAGTATGTTATTAAAAGAATATACAATATATCGTAATCGTTTAATAAATTTATAAAAATTACTTGACTTGCAAAAAAATTGAAGTAACCATATCTAAAAATAAAATTTATATATGTACTGAGCTGTTTATATACATAAAATATAAGTGTCATTATTTTTTGATCTAACAATCTGCTGAAGAGATTACTATGTTATTCGGAAAAAAAGATCATCTGATCGGTTTAGATATTGGTTCTAGAATTATTAAGGCCGGTGAAGTTGTTGAAACAAAAAAAGGCTGGTTCCTCAAGCGTTTTGGGGCGGTTGATATTCCACCTGGATGTATTGAAGAAGGGCAGATAAAGAATAAAGATGAAATCGCCGAGTCAATTCAGCAGTTATTTAAATCATATAACTTACGCAGGCACAATGTTTCGATATCTGTGGGTGGATATTCGGTTATCGTAAAACGTATCAGTGTTCAGAAAATGACAGAAGAACAGCTGAGTTCAACTATTCATTTTGAAGCAGAGCAATATATTCCGTTTGATATCAGTGAAGTTAATATCGATTTTCATATCATAGGCGACAGTGAACATAATCCAAATCAGATGAATGTGTTGCTGGTGGCTGCAAAAAAAGAAATGATTCAGGATTATACTGAAGTGGTTGATATGGCAGGGCTTACTCCGTGTATTATTGATGTTGATGCATTTGCGCTTCAGAATATTTATGAACTGAGTTCGGGAGGAGCCGAAGATGAATATGTTGCGTTGATTGATATCGGCGCATCAAAAACTTCGCTCAATATTATATGTGGTTATTTATCTGTCTTTATTAGAGACGTATCACTTGGTTGTGATCAGATAATTAAAAAGATAATGTCCATGACAGGGTGTTCTTTCTTGGAAGCTGAAGAAATTAAAAATAATACTGAATCTGACAAAATAACACAGGAAGATATGCAGATGATCGTATCTTCGGTGGTTGCTGATTGGTGTACTGAGATAAGACGGGCACTTGATTTCTTTTATTCCACATATCCTGATAAAAATATATCAAAAATTATTTTGAGTGGCGGCGGTGCAAATGTAAAAGAATTTCGTGATAATTTGTCACTTCAAACATCCGTGGACGTTACTGTCATTAATCCATTCGCTAAAATAATTATTGATAATGATCATCTTGATGAAGAATATCTCAAACAGATGGCGCCACAATCAGCCATCTGTATGGGCCTTGCCATGAGAAGGGTAAACGATAAATGATTAGAATCAACCTTTTACCTTTTCGTGCTGAACGAACGAAGGAAAATATCCGCAAACAGGTATCTGTTTTTTTGTTAACGGTTATTCTGGTATTAATTTGCCTGGGTGCTTATAATTGGCATCTTTCCGGAAAAATTGCTGAGCACAAAGACCAATTGGAAGTGGCAAAAGCACAACTAAAATCCTATGAGGCAAAAGTTAAAGAGGTTGATGAAATAAAGAAAAAACTTGATATATTGAATAAACGTGTGGATGCAATTGACACGCTAAAATCCCGTCGTAGTGAAGCTGTTGTCCTGCTTGATACGATGACTGAAATGATTATAAAAGATCGAATGTGGCTGACAGATCTCAGTTTTAAGGATAATAAAGTCATGTTGAATGGTAACAGTCTGGATGAGATAACTGTTGCGGACTTCATGACGCGCTTAGAAAGATCTTCAATTTTTTCTGAGGTTTTTTTGAGATCTATAAAAAAACGATCCATAAAGACAAGTCAGGGTGATATAGAAATTAAAAGTTTCAGTGTAGATTGTAACAAACGTTGAAAATCGAAAGAGTTACGCGAGAAGGTTTCCAATGAAAAATAAAAATAAAAATTCAATAGATAAATTATTTGATAATATATCGGAACTTACCAAACTTCAGCGTATACTGATTTTTTTCGGAAGCATTCTCATTATTACCGGTGTATTTGTTTGGTTTTTGTATATGCCTAAGTATAATGAAATTAACGCGCTCAAAGAAGAATACAGTGCGGTTGATGCTAAGATTCAACGTGCAAAGATAAAAGCACGTAAACTCGAAAAATTAAAAAAAGAGTGGGAAGCGGCGCAGCTCAGATTCTCAGTTGTAATGGAAGCGCTGCCTGAAAAAAAAGAAATACCCACATTACTGACTAATATTTCTCAGTCCGGAAACAGTTCAGGGCTTCAATTTGTTACGTTTAAGCCGCAAAAAGAAGTTGTTAAAGATTTTTATGCTGAACTACCGATAACTATATCGGTTACAGGGGGTTATCACAATGTAGGCGTATTTCTGGATCTGCTGGCGCGGTTAAATAGAATTGTAACTATTCGTGATTTAAGGCTGAAGCAGGATAGTAAGAATGCTGACGTGATCATTACGACATTTCAAGCGGTGACGTACAAGTTTATCGAGCCGAAAAATACACCTCAATCAAAAAAGAAGAAATAAAAAATGAAAATGCTCGAAAACACATACGCAAAAGGTTGTTTAAGGTTAATTACCTCATGTATCGGAATTGTGAGTCTTCTTTTTTTTATATCCTGTACAAAGGGGGACGACAGTAAAGAAAGTACTGTTGTAACTCGAACAGTAAAGGTTCAGAAAAAAATACCAATAAATGATCCTTCCCAGCCCGAAAATAAAGAAAAAAAAGAAACGTTTAAGGATAAGAATAAAGATGTATCGGAAATACGTAACACGGGATCAGCTACATCAGTAGCAAATCATGATGATGTCAGTTCAATCAAAGAAAAATTATTATCCTCGGTAATTCAGTCCGAGGCGTCTTTAAATGATATCGTTACAACTGACGCATCGATTCAGCAATACTATCTGCCAGATGGAAAATTAGATCCATTTAAATCAATTTTCTTTGAATCCGAAATTTCGGGTGAAGATAAATTTAAACCGAAGAAAAATAAAAGAAAACATATTACTCCATTAGAAAAATTTGATTTGGGTCAGCTGGAATTAGTTGGTATTATTCAGTCTGAGCAGGAAACCATAGGTATTGTTGAAGAATCGAATGGAAAAGGATATGTTGTCCGATTGGGTACATATATCGGACTTAATTCCGGACGTATAGTTGAAATTTCAAATGATCGATTATTGATTGAAGAAGAAGTTGTAAATCCCCTTGGAAAGACAAAAGTCATTCAGCGGGAAATAAAACTTCAAAAACCGGTTGGAGAATAATCATATGGGTGGTCAAGCAACCAAGTATTTAAAACGATATGAATTTTTAATTGTTATTGGCATTGTTTGGGTTACCTCATTATTGATGGGTTGTGGTTCAAAGCAGGCAACTGTCGATCCGGCAGCTATAGAAACGTCAGATACGCAAACAATCGAAGAGACTGCCCCGCAAAAGTCAGTGTATGATATAAATATAAACGAGGACCCGGCGGTAGTTGCTCTTCATGTTACGTTGGATCAGGGTATTTCTTACATGTCTGCAAAGCATACATCACCGCTCGGCGTCATCCTCTATTTAAAAGATGCAACATGGGTTGGTAAGAAAAACTATTTTGAATATCCAGAAAATAACTGGATTGATTCAATAGATGTATCGACATCCACTTATCAGGATGATGTGGCTGACAAAACGCATACAAAACTCAAAATTCTATTGAATGAAGATATTCAATACAGTGTTTCACAGCAGTCAGATGAACTGATTGTAACGTTTGATAAGCCAGAAATTCAAACCGTATCTAACGTTGAAAACCAGGAGGAGACAGATAAGGTACAGTTTGAATATACAAGTGATAGTAATGAGACTGAAACAGCTATTATTTCTCAGCAAGCAACGCAGCTGTTAGATATTCAATCTAATTTAATAGATGAGGATCTTTTTTCCGTATTACTTGAAGCTGATGGCATTATCACAGAATATGAATCTTTTACGATTCAATATCCACCTCGAATTGTATTTGATATTTTTAATGTGGGAACCAAGTATACGACAGAACAAAAAATACCGATTAATAATTCGTTTGTAAAAAATATCAGGCATTTCTGTTATCCGGATCGACTGAGAGTTGTTGTTGATACATATGCGCCTTTGTTATCAAAATATAAATCAGAATCTGTTGCTTCTGGAATGATTATTTCGTTAGGTGAAATTTCAGATAAAATAGCTCATGATAATGCGTTGGTAACAGTTTCAGATCAAAGTGAAAATATAAATGTTGATTCTTCTAATTACCTAACGGATATAGAGTTTAAGCAGCTTGAAATCGGGCGTTCTGAGGCAACGATTCGTTTTGCTGACTCGGTTGAATATAAAATCATCCCTTTGTCTGACACATCCTTTAAAATTAATATACCCAACACCAGTATTCCTGAGTTTAAACAGAAACAGATGCATACAGCTTCTGTCGACAGTATTGTAAAATCGATTACGCCAATGCAGAATAAAGCGGATATGAATACAGCAATGATTGTATTTGAATTATCTCATTCTGCACCCTACTCTGTCAGATCAGATCAAAATACGCTTTCTGTCTTATTTGAAGCAGAAGATGCTATAGCTGTTGGTCAGCTAGAGGAACCTTCCACTGTTGAACCTTCCAACGTTAAATCATCTGTTAAAATGGTAGCTACAACAGAAGAAGCTGTGAATGAAAAGCGCTTGGGTGAAGATGGAGATGATAGCTCCTATAGTTTAGGTGATAATCAAGGAAAAAAATATACAGGTGAAAAGATTGCTCTGGATTTTTATAAAACTGATATTAAAAATGTTTTCAGAATTTTAAGAGAAATAAGTGGTAAAAACTATGCGATAGATAAAGATGTTGCAGGTGAAGTTACACTCGCATTTGAAAAACCGGTACCTTGGGATCAGGTGCTAGATTTGGTTTTAAAAATGAACCAATTGGGAATGACCCATGAAGGGGATATTATCCGAATTGCAACGTTGGAAACAATTCGAAAAGAAGAAGAACTCCGTCAGGCAGCGCTAATGGCGCGAAAACGTGCGGAAGAAGAAAAAAAAGCGCTTGAGCCGTTGTATACCGAATATATTCCGATCAACTATTCTGATGCAAGTCGAGATATTGTTCCGCATTTAAAGGAAATTTTAACCGAAGATCGCGGGTTAATCAGTGTTGATACACGTACGAATCAGGTGATTATGACAGACACCAAGGCAAAGATTCGTCAAGCGAAAAGTATTGTAAATAAGCTGGATCGTATTACACCGCAAGTTTTGATTCAGGCAAAGATTGTTGAAGCGAATACGGATTTTTCAAAGCAACTGGGTGTTACATGGAATGCGGGTAGCAACCAGGAGGGGATTTATCGAAGTGATCTGGGCGGCCAGTATGATTATGCTGCTAATATGCTGTTTCCCCCGCTGCTTGCCAGTGAGGAAGAAGGGGATAATACAATAGCCGATATCAGGGGTCAGATGGGATTTACTTTTGAGCGTATTGGCGGAACACCATTGGTTCTAAATGCCGCACTTCAGGCACTTGAATCTGATGGTGAAGTGAAAATTGTATCTTCACCGAGAATTATGACACTTGATAATAAAACAGCTAAAATCAAACAGGGTGTGGAATATCCCTATCGTTCCTATAACGATGGCGAGATTACCGTTGAATTTAAAAATATAGATTTACTTCTGGAAGTAACACCGCATATTACAAACGATAACCGTGTATTGATGCAAATTCTGATTACAAAAGATGATTTGGGCGCTCTGGTAGGTACTGACCGATCGTTTGATACAAAAGAAGCAGCGACCGAATTATTAGTGAATAATGGTGATACGATAGTGATTGGCGGCATCACAAAAACACGTGATACATACTCTGAAAATGGGTTTCCAATACTATCAAAAATTCCTGTTATCGGGTGGTTGTTTAAATCAACAGTGAAAGATAACGAAAAAAAAGAGCTGATTATTTTTATCACTCCCAAGATTGTAGAATTAGAAGATTCTTATGCATAATGCATCAATGTTCCTTATGAGAAAGAGGACTCTCATGAATCGGTTTCATTATAAATGGATGGTTTGGGTTATCGTGATTGCGCTTTTCTTTATCACGGGTTGTGGCACAAAGGGAAGTCCGGATGATGATAAAAGCAGCTCAACAGATAAAATAACAAAGACATTTGAGGGCCAAGGTACGAGTTTTACGGATACCTTCGAGTTTGCCGGTGGCATGGTTGAGTTTGAAATTACATATACCGGATCAAATTATTTGACTGTTGGGTTTATGAGTACAACCAAAGGTGAAATTGACCAGCTTATTTATTTTGAACCAGGGCCCCTGCAGTCTACAAAACGAATTTCTAATGTTGAGCCCGGTACCTATTATCTGAACGTTACTGTGGATAAAATTTTTACCGGTAATTCGGAAGGTTCCTGGACAATTAAAGTCACAGGAACAACAACATCCAGTAAACCTGGTGATAAACCGGATGACAAGACAGATAATCTCCCTGACGCAGCAAGTGTCAAATTAGCTGCCACGACGACGACGGGTGCAGCGGGAGATGGTGAAGATTCATATACACTTGTTGCCCAGGTTCTTGATGCGGACGGTTATGCGATCAGTGGTAAAAAGGTGACATTTTCAATTACCGGGAATATTGGTCTGGTAACCGTTAATCCTCCAAGTGGAACTACTGCGGAAAATGGTACGCTCTCCTGTACAGTTACTGATATTGTAGATGAAACAGATACTTTTGTAATTACAGCTAATTCAGATGAAGTAACGTCCAATGAGATCGGAGTTGCTTTTTCAGAAACAGGAACGGCAATCAGTGTAAAGCGTGTAACCGTATCCGCTGCAGTGACCTATGGGCAGGAAGCGGATGGTACCGACAGTTACACGGTGTATGGGCAGGTTTTTGATGATTCCGGATGGCCGGTAAGAGGTATACCCATATCATTTCAATGTGTTGGAAACAATGGGCTTGTTGCAATCAATCCGAGTGTAACAACGACAGGTGACGATGGTACTGCCAGTTGTACGGTGACAGATGTCCATGATGCAGACGATACGGTTCTGATTTTTGCTTCATCTAATGCGGTTGAATCTGAAAAATTAACGTTAAGTTTTCTGAAACCAACAGAGGTGACGACGGATACGGCGACAATCAGTCTTTCAGCGGATAAGGATACCATCCTCGCAGATGGCGTGAGCTCAGCGGTTATAACAGCCACATTGAAAGATGCGAATGGAAATCCGGTATCAAAAGGAACACCTCTTGTGTTTCATACAACATTGGGTAAATTTTCTAATAACCATAACAGAATAAATACAAACATTATATCAGATGACGGAACTTACCAGATCTCATTAATGTCTGGTGAAATTGCAGGTGTAGCTGATGTTACCTGTTCATCCAACGGTGTTGAACAGGTGATTCGCATCACCATATCAGGTGAAGATGTGCTTCCACCTGCTGCCTATATTTCACTAAATGCATCTGCGTTATCTGTAAAAACGGATAATTCCGACAAAACAACAATAACCGCAACGGTTATTGATGAAAACTATGTACCCATTGAAGGTGCTTCGGTTTTATTTTCCCTGGCTCCTTTTTCAGGCGGAAGTGATCAAGGACAGTTGAGTGCATCTCAATCAGTGACAGATGCATCGGGTAAAGTGGCAGTTGATTTTTCCTGCGGAACGGTTGATCGTTCCAATCGTACCGTTCTTGTTCAGGCGACTTCAGGTAATGCGGGTCCTGTTTCCATACCGATTCAGATAACAGGTACAACCCTTTCGCTGTCCACGAATAATAACAGTATTTCCGATCAGGTATCGTCTAACATAACAGCTACACTCAAAGATGCGGGTGGTAGTGCGATTTATAATCAAGAAATTACATTTACGCAGTCAACTGCCGATGGTGGAACTTATTTGAACATTGATATAGACAGTTCAAATAATTCAACGGATGTATATGGAAAAGTCAGTGGTAATGTCAGTGTTGCTACATTACCCTCATCATCTGTTGATGTTCTTGTCACAGCCACTGCAATGGGGGCTAGCGGGACTCTTACGTTCAGGGTCAGTACCGCTGCGGATATGTTCAGAATTGAGAGTGTTGAAGAATTAAACAGTGCCAATGTTGTTATCAAAACGTATAACCCATTACCGGCTAATAAAACGATATATGTTACCAAAAATAATAAACTCAGGGTAAACGTTTCAAATCCGAACATGAAAAACGTAGCGTTTGCAACCAGTATTGGCGAATGGGAAAACAATTCAAATACGTATTTTGAAGATACTACCATGAATAACTCTGTTTCTGGAACGCTAGTATCTGACAGATCTGGAAAGGCTACGGTTACTGTGTATGAATTGGGAAGCACAAGTAATCCCTTTGATAAACTGGATGTTGTGTTTACGATTCCATCTGATGAAGCGGAACACATTGTCTTGCAATCCAGCGCATATGTACTGCCGCCAACGACAGATGCGACAAATCCCAGTTTTGTTACATTACGTGCAAGTGTAAAAAGTTTAGTGGATGATCCGGATATTCCAGGGAATGGTAATGAGGTACCGGGGCAGCCTGTTTATAATGTTCCGGTTGTATTTACCATTAACCAATCAACTGGAGGCGGAGAAATTATTTCGCCGAGTGTTGTTTTTACGGATGAGAGTGGTATAGCTGAAACTCAGTTCATTGCAGGTAGTTTGAGTTCAGATGCAAAAGGTGTTGAGATTACAGCGTCTGTTAAAGGAAGTGGTCTCGCGGTTGATATTTCGGATACGATCAGTATTGTGATTGGAGGCACTGCTGGATCGGTTACCATTGGTTCTGGAACAGCTATTTCTCCGGATTATGATGATACCATTTATGAGTTGCCGGTTTCAGTCGTAGTCACAGATTCAAACGGAAATTCTGTCTCAGGTGCCATCGTATCTTTAAATCTGTGGCCGCAAAACTACGCAACAGGTTATCACTGGGAATATCAAAGTACTAAAAAGGAGTACGGTATATCGAGAACCTGTGTTGAACCCAATGAAGATATAAATAAAAACTTATACTTAGATACAGTTCAACTCATCTCGGGAGATATATATACTGAAGACAAAAACGGTGATGGCAGTTTAACTCCTCAGAATACAGCTGGCGGTTCAATACCGGATATTGTTACGACAGATGAGAATGGTATTGCGACATTTAAGATCACTTACTTGAAAGCATATGCGCACTGGATTCAAAATCGCCTTACGGCCAGTACCTATGTTTATGGATCTGAGGTATCTTCTTTTTATCAATTCTGGCTTCCCTCATCATCGAAGGAGTTTAAAGAAGGCATGCTGTTTAATGCCTATGGCTACTCACCATACGGTGAAGTCGAAACTGGATTGGGGTATCGTTTAAACAAGGTTTACTCTACGTTGTATGTTCCGTATGATCCTACGAGAACGACTGTGTATCAGATTCAAGGCGCTGTAATTGAATTAACAGCGACACCCGCATCTATTTATGCAAATACAGTGGATACCAGCGTGATAGAGATTTATGTAGAGTCTGAAAATGGTTCAGTTATATCAGGTGGAGATATTGAGATAACTGTCAATCGGTCAGATGGGCAAACGCCCGGTATAATTGATTCAGGTGTTCCGCTTCCCTATACCCTGACAACAGGGGCGGATGGTATTGCCAGATGTACGTATACAGCCTCTAATGAACCCGGTACAGTTACGATTAGTGCAGCATATACGGATCCTGGAAATGGGCGGGTCTCAAGTAATTCAGTCAATATTGTTCAGCTCGAGCCGCCATATTCACTTGGAATCACTGCGTCTGCACCTACGATTTCTTTTGGAGGAAACAGTACCATTACCGCAACATTGCTTACTGTGGACGGAACTCCCGTACCAGATAAGTTAATTACTATTGGTGTGGTTATGTATGATACAGAATATCCTGATTTTAACACTGAAGATTATGAAGGAACAATGAGTGCGTATTCAGGTCGAACAAATGCAGCAGGTGTCGCTACATTCGTATACACTGCTGTAGATGCTGTAACAGCAGGTGCTGGTGGATTCGGCGGTGGTATTGCTGAAATTACAGCATATGTTGATGATATGAATACTGTAACAGCAACGGTTCTTGTTCAGGTAAATTAAGTTTTAATTAAATAAAAAAAGGCGAACCATTATGATGATTGATAATGGTTCGCCTTTTTTTTTGTGTATTGAAATCAATCGATGCCTGTATTAAGCTATCTGTAACATTTTTTCTGGCATTCAACTCACACGTATCACTATTCGTTAATATTTAAGATAATAATGTGGAGATCATTCGATGTTTACCGACGCGCAAAAACTCGAGGTTCTTTCACGCATTAATATGGAAATAAACGAAATTCGTGACATTGACATGTTGATGGAGCAATTGCTGTTTGAAGCTCGAAAAATTGTGAATGCAGATGCGGGTTCTTTGTATATCAGTGAAAATGGAAAACTTCATTTTAAATATTCTCAAAATGATACATTAAAAAAAAGACTGAAACCGAATGAAAAACTGATTTATTCTTCATTTACAATACCTCTTGATTCCAACAGTATTGCAGGACACTCTGCTGTTACCGGAAAAATCATCAATATAGAGGACGCCTATAATATTCCTTCCTATTTACCTTACCGGTTCAGTTCCGCTGTTGATAAAAAAACAAAATATGAAACGCGTTCCATGCTTGCAATACCGATGGTGAATGCTTCTCATCGAAACATCGGCGTGCTTCAGCTAATCAATGCCAAAACGGATAGTGGGTATATTCGTCGGTTTGTTGCTGAGGATGAGCTTATTTTGAAATCTTTTGCCAGTATTGCAGCTATTTCGTTAGAACGCGCTCAGCTTACGCGTTCTATTATATTGAGAATGATTCAAATGGCGGAATTACGGGATCCGAAAGAAACCGGCGCACATGTTATCCGTGTAGGTGGATATGCCGTAGAATTGTATGAGTTATGGGCTAAAAAAAGGGGTATACAAGAAGCAGAAATTAGAAAAACACGGGATATTCTCCGAATGGCAGCGATGCTGCATGATGTTGGAAAGGTTGCTATTTCAGATTTGATACTGAGAAAGCCAGGAATATTTACCGCTGAAGAATATGAGGAGATGAAGTTTCATACCGTATACGGCGCCAGTTTGTTTTTGAATAACCCGACCGAAGTTGATAAAGCTGCAATGGAAGTTGCTTTGAATCATCATGAGCGATGGGATGGAAAGGGGTATCCGGGAAATATTGATATTAATACAGTTAAAATTATTGACGGTAAAAGTATTGGATCCGTATCAACTTCCGGAAAATCGGAAACAGAAATTCCTTTGTTTGGACGAATTGTCGCGTTAGCAGATGTGTATGATGCGCTTATGTCCGCACGAATATATAAGGAAGCATGGGATGAAGAGCGTGTATTAGAAAATATTTCAGAAAACAGGGGTTCTCAGTTTGATCCGGAATTGGTTGATCTGTTTTTAGATAATTACACTGTCTTCAGATCTATTAGATCAGCAAATCTGGATTTAAATGAAAATAATGAACAGGAAGGTTTTAATCATGGATTTTAATGAATTACCGAGTTACGATATACATAGACTTCTGGAAATAATGAATCGTGTGGGCGTACAGAGCAATCGTTTACTTCATGATTATTATTTAAAAATAAAGGATCAGGATTCAACAAAACTTGATGAAAATCTAAAAATCGGTCAGCTTTTTACAAATATGACGATGCGTCTTTGGGAAAACCCACAAGAAATCTTAAATATTCATACGGATTATTCGAAGCAGTTTATTGATATTGTAATCAATACAGGTTTTCAAGCGATGGGGTTACCGTATCGTCAAGTGGTTAGTCCGTTGCCTTCCGATAAACGATTTAGAAATAATGAATGGGAGATGAACCCTGTTTTTAATTTTTATAAACAAATGTACTTATTAATAGCTCAAATTTTACTAAGAAGCATTCAGTCTGTTTCCGGTATTGATGTAAAAGAGAAGCATAAATTAGAATTTTACACAAAACATATCACTGATGCATTATCCCCGGCTAATTTTGTTGCAACTAATCCTGAATTGGTAAGGATGACCATGAAAACAGGGGGGGAAAATTTAATAAAGGGTCTTGAGAATCTGTTAGATGATATGGAACGATCTCCCTGTGATATTCAGATTAAATTGACAGATATGGATGCATTTAAAGTAGGCGTTGATCTTGCGACAACTGAAGGTCATGTTATTTTTCAGAATGATTTAATACAGTTAATCCAATACAGCCCGTTAACTGAATCCGTATTTAACAGGCCGATTGTTTTTGTTCCGCCTTGGATTAACAAATATTACATTCTTGATCTCACATCAAAAAATTCAATGGTAAAATGGATGGTAGAGCAAGGATACACTGTATTTATGATTTCATGGGTGAATCCGGATGAAAGACATGCGGAAAAAGACTTTCAGGATTATATGCTTGAAGGTCCGATAGCGGCAATAAACGTTGCTAAAAAGATTTGTGACGTGGATGCGGTTCATACCATTGGATATTGCATGGGAGGAACGCTACTTGCGTGTACGAATGCATATCTTTCAGCAAAGAAGGATAAATCCATTGCAACGTCAACGTACATGACAACCCTGATGGACTTTTCCATTCCAGGTGACATGGGTGTCTTTATTGATGAAAAGCAGATATCTGAATTTGAAAAAATGATGTCAGAAACCGGCTATATGCGTGGATGTGCCATGGCAAACAGTTTTAATATGCTGCGCCCCAATGAGCTGATCTGGTCGTATGTGATTAATAATTATTTAAAGGGAAAGCCTGCGGTGGCATTTGATATGTTATTCTGGAATACGGATTCCACGAATCTTCCTGCGAAAATGCACAGTTATTATCTGCGAAATATGTATCTGCACAATCGGTTGAAAGATAAAGATGCGTTGAAGCTTGCTGGAGAGTCTATCGATTTATCACGCAGTAAAGAACCGTGCTATTTTATCTCTGCCGAAGATGATCATATTGCGCTTTGGAAAGGTACCTACTTGGGTGCTAAGTTAAAAAAGGGATCTGTTAGATTTGTTTTAGGTGGATCTGGTCATGTTGGGGGGGTTGTGAATCCTCCCCAAAAGAAGAAACATGGATATAAAGTGAACAAGGATCTGCCGGACACAGCAGAGGAATGGTTAACCGGTACTCAGCAATATGAGGGGTCTTGGTGGATAGATTGGGTAAAATGGAATAAACGATATGCGGGTAAAAAGGTAAGTGCGCGTATCGCTGGAAATCATCCAGAATATCCGTCTATTGAACCTGCACCGGGATGTTATGTTACGCAGCGACTGGATGATCCTGATAACGCAGTTTGTTATGCAAGCTTCTTGTAGAACCATCAGCTCGAATCCGTCTTCTATTTCAGTTTAAAGACGAAAATATGCATGATAACATTCTGAAATTGATGCAGAAAATGGCTCTGTTCAAGACGATTGACTTGGATCAGCTGGAAAAGCTCGCCGGTATCATGTACCCTGCCCGGGTAAGTGAAGGGGAAGTCCTTTTCCGTCAGGGGATCCACGCCACGGCGTTTTATGTGGTGGTGTCTGGAAATTTCATGATTTCCTTGGAATCGGGCGAAGCCTTTACCCTGCATAAATCCGGTGCGTTTATTGGCTGGGCCACAATTTCTGCCGTCTCCCGTTATATAGCCACCGGCACCGCCCTGACTGATGGCGAGGTCCTGGTCATGTACCGGAATGATTTTTTTTCCCTGATCCAGCAGGATGCCGTTCTCGGAGACAAGCTCATGCGCCATCACAGTCGATTTTTATCGGAAAAAATGCCCTATCTGATGAATCGCTGAGCCCTCATGATGAAATCGCTAAAGGCGAGTCCATACCGATGCATCTGATATTTGAAAGCCTCACCCGCATCAGTACCCACAACGGCTGGATGATGGCCGGAGTCGGTGTATTGATCGTCTTTATCGGCCTAACGACACTGGCCTTTACCATTTCCCAACTGCATCGCTGTATTCATGCCTGGAAACACAGAAATAGACTGTTTCATAAAGTAAAGCAAGTGATTATGGCAACCGAAAAAAGAGCAGATTCACGGGAAACAGATCGCGCGGCGGATGATACTCAGGAAACAGCCCGGGTCTACCACATGCTGGTCACTACATTGGGCGGTACGGTCTTTTCTTTGCCGCGCCTCCTTGAGCTGGCGGAAAAACGCGGCCTTTCCCGGCCCCATGCTACACTCAATACCCTACTTTTAGCCGGACGGATCGTTCCGAATGAAAACGGCTTCTTCTACTGGGATT
The DNA here is from genome assembly GCA_002748835.1 of Deltaproteobacteria bacterium. Taxonomy (GTDB): domain Bacteria; phylum Desulfobacterota; class Desulfobacteria; order Desulfobacterales. The sequence goes on along the minus strand of PDTL01000018.1, from coordinate 67,025 downwards.
CTGAACACAACGAACATACCCGACAACTTGAGGATAAAGACCCTTCTCATGGAACAGCTTTTGATTGATTTTTTGGCCAACACCGGCTTTTCTATGCTCACCTTTCGCCATATCATTCTTCTGGGCGTCGGCCTGACGCTTATATATCTCGGTATTGTAAAACATTACGAACCCTTGCTGATGATCCCCATCGGTTTTGGTGTCCTCATGGGCAACATTCCGGTATTTACCGGTCTGGGGCTGGGGATCTATGAATCCGGAAGTGCGCTCAATTATCTGTATTTCGGGGTAACCCAGGGAATTTATCCCCCCCTCATTTTTCTGGGAATCGGTGCCATGACCGATTTTTCAACCATGCTGGCCCGGCCCAGTCTCATGATGCTGGGAGCGGCCGCTCAGACCGGAATTTTTCTCACTTTTCTCGGAGCTCTGGCCCTGGGTTTTTTGCCCGAGCAGGCTGCAGCCATCGGTATTATCGGTGGTGCGGACGGCCCCACGGCCATTTTTCTCACCGCCAAACTCGCACCCAAACTCATCGGCCCCATTGCCATTGCCGCCTATTCATACATGGCACTGGTACCCGTGATTCAGCCGCCGATCATGAAGCTCCTCACTACCCAAAACGAACGGTTGATTAAAATGGAAGATCCTCGGACCGTGTCCAAAACGGAAAAAATTATCTTTCCCATCCTGGCCTTCCTTCTCTGCTGCCTGCTGGCACCGGCAGCGCTTCCCTTGCTCGGCATGCTCTGCTTTGGAAATCTTCTGAAAGAGGCCGTGGTCACCGAGCGCCTGGCGCAGGCAGCACGCACGGTCATCATCGACACCGTGACCATCCTTCTGGGGCTCACGGTGGGGGCCAGTACTCAGGCAGACGTGTTTCTCACACCTGAGTCCGTGAAAATTTTTCTTTTGGGTGCGCTCTCCTTTGCCATGGCAACCGCTTGCGGACTCTTGTTTGCAAAGGTCATGAACCTCTTTCTTACCCAGAAGATTAACCCGCTCATTGGTGCTGCCGGTGTGTCGGCAGTGCCGGACTCGGCACGGGTGGTTCAGATCATGGGACAGAAGGAAGATCCCACCAATTTTCTTCTCATGCATGCCATGGCTCCCAACATTGCCGGCGTCATCGGGTCGGCCATTGCGGCAGGCGTTCTCTGGAGTTTTCTTCAATAATCGATCAGCTGACAGTGCGTTTGTAACTTGGCACGGCATTGACGTGCGGCAGGAATGACAGTGTCTTGACATGGAAACGTATGTTCAATATTAGAATATATATTCTTATAACTTTTACGGGAGGTAAGGTATCATGCTCAAGGAAACCATCCAGGAAAATATCGTTATTCTGACGCTGGAAAACGGAAAAACCAACGCTGTGAACCGTGAAACACTGGAGCAGCTCAAGGCAGCTGTGGAAAAGGTCAATACCGACGACACCCTCAAAGGTATCATTCTCACCGGTGCGGGACGTTTCTTCTCAAGCGGGTTTGATCTGCCCATGTTCCTAGCGTTGGAAGACCATGCAGCGGTCTGCGAATTCTTTGACTTTGAAGAGCAGGTTCTCCTTGATTTCTTTCAGTGCGCCAAGCCGGTGGTCTGTGCCATGAACGGCCACGCTGCGGCCATGGGTATGATTCTCGCCATGGCTTCCGACTATCGCCTGGTAACCGATCACCCCAAGGTGAAACTGGGCATGAGTGAAATCAAAATTGGTCTTCCCCTGTCCGTGACTCAGACCGAAGTCATGCGGTTCGGCCTCAATTCAGACCGGGCGTACCGGGATGTTATGTATTTCGGTGATATGCTCGATCCGAACGGGGCACTGGAAAAAGGCTGGGTGGATGAAGTGCTGCCGGCAGAGGCCCTCATGGATCGCGCCAAGGCCATTGTCACCGGCTGGTATGACAACCCAGGGCACGCATTCATCCCCATGAAAATACTGCAGAAAAAACATGCGGTTGCAAAAATCAAAGCCGCACTGGCTGACACAACTTGGCAGGAAGGCCTGCACTGTTTCTTTGATCCCACGGTTCGGGCCACCCTGGAATTTGTCCAGGCAGCCATGGGTTAGGCGGTCAGTCGTGCCCCTTTCCGTAACCAGAGAATCTGCTTACGGAAAGGGGAATGAGGGTGTTCGTGTCACTGAAGCTTATGCATTTACAATTTTTTTGTAGGGCCAACAGACCAGGCCGCCGTCCATATACGCCACGTTGGTAAAGCCTTCTCCGACCAGTATCCGCTCCGCCTCATATCCGCGCAAAGAGATTTTGCAATAAGCGACAATTTCTTTATCTCTGGGCAGATCTGCCAGTGCGGACCTAAGTTTCCCAAGGGGAATCAGCTTGACCCGTTCATCTTCGATGCGCATCTGCTCGTATTCCTGGGGTGAGCGCACATCCAGCATCAGAAAATCTTCACCGGCATCCATTTTGGCTTTCACCTCGATAGGGGACAGGGCGTTCCCGATACCTGCCAGCTTGTTGCCGGCAATATTGGCGGTGGTGATGATATTGTCCATGGCCGGCGAAAAGGGCGGTGCATAGGCAAGATCGTAATGCCCGATATCAGTTACGATGCCGCCAGCGGCCATGTGGGAGATGGCGATCTCAATCCGCTTGGCCACATCGCCAGGCCCGACAATCTGAGCGCCCAGAAGTTTCGCGGTTTTCCGGTCCACCACAAATTTGATGATGATCAGGTTGGCAGTGGACAGGAAATGGGCCTTGTCCGGTGAGGGATTGAGAACGGTCAGCACATCATAGCCCCTTTCTTTTGCTTCCTTTTCCGTCAGACCGGTGCGGGCCATGTTCATGGAAAATGCCTTGCAGATAATCGTACCGAGTATACCGGTAAACCGGCTGGGCACCCCGCAGATGGTATCGGCAATCACACGGCCGTGTTTGTTGGCAGTCGATCCCATAGGCGCGTAGACCGCCCCTCCGTGGACCAGGTGACGATTTTCCACACAGTCGCCGCCGGCAAAAATATGTGGATCTGATGTGCGCAACTGTTCATCCACACGAATGGCACCTGTTTCGCCAAGAGCGAGTCCCGCATCTTCGGCCATGCGGGTATTTGGCTTTACGCCTACGGCAATGAGCACCATATCTGCCTTGATCACGCCGTTGGTTGTTGTCACCCCCACGACCTTCCCCCGGTCATCTCCGTTGATGGTGGTGACTTCGGTTGAGAGCTTCAAATCCACACCGCCGGCACGCAGGGCGCCATGCACATGATGCACCACCTCAGGATCAAAGAGCTCGCCCAGGATGGTCTCTCCTTTTTCGATCACCGTCACCTGAAGTCCCTGGCGAACAAAAGCTTCGGTCACTTCGATACCGATTAGGCCGCCACCGATGATCACCGCCCGCTTGCCAGCCATTTCCCGTTCCTGATTTCGAATTTTCTGGGCGTCCTCAATGGTCTGCAGAAAATGGACCCCTTTGAGATCCGTTCCAGGAATTGGGGGTACATAATACTTGCTTCCCACGGCAAGCACCAGGGTGTCGTAGGGCAGTTCCACGGATTCTCCACTGAGAATACTGATGGCATGCACCACCTTGTTTTCCCGATCAATGGATTGAGCCAGGGTTTTGTTCAGCACCCGAATGCCCTTGACCTTCTGGAAGAACTGGGTGTCCCGGACCACACCCGTTGGTGTGGCCATGAGCTCATTGTGATCATGCACTTCACCGGAAAGGTAAAAGGGAAGCCCGCACCCGGCATAGGAGAGCAGCTCTCCTTTTTCAATGATGGTGACGTCCGCATCCGGTGCCAGACGTTTAATCCGGGCTGCAGCCTTGGGGCCACAGGCAACGCCGCCGATGACAACAATTCTTTTTCCAGCCATTTTTCTGTCTCCATTACTGATAATCATAACATGCCGCAGGTATCTCTCCTCCGCCTGATTCCCCCATTAGCCCCTCAACCAAGCTACATCGCCCGCGTCTGCCGCAGCACACAAAACAGGCTGTCTGCGGGAAAACCAAATCCACAAACAGCCTTATTACGATACGCACGTTTCGCTACAGTTGCCTGACAGGCATACCGGCTTTCAGCAATTCGCATTGATATGTGTAATCAATTCTTCCAGCACAGCTTCCGCCCTGTCATTTTCAATCTGACAGGTACCGGCGTTTTCATGCCCTCCGCCTCCATATTCAAGCATCAACTGGCCCACATTGGTATTTGAAGAAATATTCACAATCGATTTGCCTACCGCAAACACGGTATTGTCCTTATTTCGACCCCAGATTACATGTATGGAGATGTTGCATTCCGGGAACAGGGTGTAGATCCGGAACCGGTTTCCCGGATAGATCACCGCTTCGTTCCGGAGGTCCAGCACCACCAGATTATCCTTTACTGTTGCGCACCGTTTGAGCTGGTCGGTAAATGCAGTATCGTATTTTTTCATGATATCCAGGCGCTCCTTCACATCCGGGAGGTCAAGGATTTCATCAATGGTGAGATGCTTGCAGTGGGTGATCAGATCCATCATCAGGTCATAGTTGGAAATCCTGAAATTCTTGAATCGTCCCAGACCGGTGCGGGGATCCATGATAAAACTGAGCAGCACCCAGTCCGTGGGATTTAATATATCATTTTCGGTAAACTGGGCCATATCCGCCTTGTCTACCGCTTCGAGCATGTCTGGATCAATCCCAGACAAGTTTTCCCGGCCGCCGTAATAGTTGAAAATCACCCGCGCTGCTGACGGCATGCGCGGATCGATGACCAAATTTTCCCGGCCGCCATCAACCCGAAGGGTTTCGCTCATATGATGATCAAAGGCCAGGTGAACGCCTTCCGCATAAGGTAGATTCGCACTGATATCCCGATCCGTGACCGCAATCTTACCGTCCTGCATATCTTTCGGCTGTACGAACTTGATCTTGTCGATCATACCCAGCTCTCGCAGAATCACCGCACAGGCCAGACCGTCGAAATCACTTCGGGTGATGAGTCGATACTTTTTGTTATCCGTCATTGGCATCTCCTTATGGGTAAAAACATGTCAGACAGGCAGTATAAGAACCCGCATGCGGTTATAATACGGTAAATGGCCGGTTAATCAAACGTCTCATCGAGGGATCAATACCGGGACCACTTCAGTCAGGAGCAGGGTTTTACCATCTTCACTCACATGAGTAAAGTTGTCCACAGTTCAGGCAACATCTTTGCAGTTTCGGATGCCGGAACCAGCAGCCATTTATCTCTGTTTTTTGCAAGCAAACCACTAGTGTTTCAGCTCTCTGAATCAAGATCATATTTTATACGGATCCCGGGGAATGGCAAGACAATTCTGACCGGCGTCTTATCGAGATCTCTCACTGACCCGGTGGCAGGCCACACGGGCGCCGTTATCAACATCGACCAGGTCGGGAATCTCTTTCTGGCACCGCTGATCCGCATACCGACACCGGGTATGGAAGACACAGCCTTCCGGCAGCTGAATCGGTGACGGAATCTCTCCAGTCAGCTTCACATGGTTGGGTTTTTGTTCACCCAGCCGGGGAATGGCGGAAAACAAAGCTTCCGTATACGGGTGCAGGGGATTGGAAAAAAGCGTGGCTTTGGGGGCGATCTCGCACACCCGCCCCAGGTACATAACCGCCACCCGTGAGCTGATATGCTCCACAACGGACAGATCATGTGAAATGAACAGATATGTCAGATTTCGTTTTTCCTGCATGTCCATGAGCAGATTGAGGATCTGGGCCTGGATGGAGACATCCAGGGCGGAGATCGGCTCATCTGCCACAATGAACTCCGGATCCACCATGAGTGCCCGGGCAATACTGATCCGCTGGCGCTGGCCTCCGGAAAATTCATGGGGATACCGGGTGCGCCAGGCGGGATTTACTCCCACCTGCCGCATGACTTCCGCCACCCGATCCTGGAGTTCCTCTCCCTTTATACCTGGCTGGTGAAACCGGACCGGTTCCTCGAGAATCTGCCGTACGGTCATTCGCGGGTTCAGGGATGCATAGGGATCCTGGAAGATCATCTGCATCCGAGATCGAAAGGGGCGCATGGCCCGGGGGCTGAGGTGATCAATCCGCTGGCCCTTGAACGCGACCGTTCCGGCATTGGGCCTGTAAAGCCCGATCACGGTGCGGGCCAGGGTTGACTTGCCGCACCCGCTTTCGCCCACCACGCTCAGTGTCTCGCCCGGCTGGATGGCAAAGCTGACCGCATTCACTGCTTTTACCACGGTGGACTTCATATACGGACGGCCGTTTGCAAACCGGATGCGGTCCAGCGTCCCTCCGGAAATATCAAAATGCTTGACCAGGCGGTCAATACTGACAATCGGTGTTTGATCCTGCATGATGACCCCTGTCTTACGCGTTTAAACGGGTTTGAATCTGTTGATAATGATGACACGCCACCTGATGGCCGCTGCCGGCGCACGTCACCAGTTCCGGAATCCGGGTTTCGCACAGGGTGTCACTGTATTCGCACCGGGGATGAAAGGCGCATCCGGGCGGAATGTCCGTCAGGGTGGGCATCATTCCCGGAATCTGGTGGAGCCGGCTGCCTTCTGTTCCCTGGCCGGGGAGAGACCGGATCAGGCCCTGGGTATAGGGGTGCCTTGGTTGATTTACCACGTCACGGGTGGGGCCGGCCTCAATGACCTTTCCGGCATACATGACAGCAAGGGTCTCCGTGGCCTGGGATACCACCCCGAGATCGTGGGTGATGAGGATCAGGGCCATTTTTTCGTTTTCGCAGAGTTCCATGAGCAGGTCCATGATCTCCGCCTGAATAGTCACATCCAAGGCCGTGGTGGGCTCGTCGGCAATGATCAGTGCCGGATCCGTGAGCAGGGCAATAGCGATGATCACCCGCTGCCGCATGCCCCCGGACAGCTCATGGGGGTATTGGTCAAGCCGTTTTTCCGGAGACGGAATATGCACCTTTTTCAGGTTATCGACCGCAATCTGGCTCGCCGCTTCCCGGCTCACCGACCGGTGTGCCAGCACGGTTTCGATCATCTGCTGACCGATAGTGAGCACCGGGTTCAGGGTCATCATGGGATCCTGGAAAATCATGCTGATCCGGTTTCCCCGGATTTTGCGCAGCGTCTCGTCAGACAGGGTTGTCAGGTCATAACGGCCATGGTCGAACCGAATGCTCCCGCCGGAGATATACCCGGGCTTGCTGATCAGGTTGATAATGGAAAAACCGGTCACCGATTTGCCAGCCCCGCTTTCCCCCACCAGTCCCATGCGCTGACCCTCGTCCAGGGTGAAACTGACCCGGTCAATGGCTTTCAGGGAACCGAACCGCAGGGCGAACTCGACTTCCAGGTTGTCCACTTCGAGTAAATGCGTCATTTGGTGCCCCCTATCCTTTGTAAAGCTTCGGATTCAACACATCCCGGAGCCAGTCACCCAGAAGGTTGATCACCAGAACCAGCAGTATGAGCAGCGTTCCCGGGAAAAAGGTGATCCACCAGGAGCCGCTGAATATATATTCAAATCCCGAGTTGATCAGAGACCCCATGGACGGCTTGGTTACCGGCATGCCTAGGCCGAGAAACGAGAGGGCCGCCTCGCTCATCACCGCATTGGCTACCTGGATGGTGGAGATGACAAAGACCGGCGTCAGGGTGTTGGGCAGGATGTGCCGCACCATGATCCACTTGGGGTTGAGACCGATCACCCGGGCCGCCTCCACATATTCTTTCCCCTTTTCCCCCAGGACTGATGCCCGGACGGTCCGTGCATACTGAGGCCATTCAGCCAGGCCAATGATCACGATGAGCAGCGGCACGGCCAGTTCCTCATACCGGCCCACGCCAAACGCGGTCTGAAACACGGCCGAAACCATGATGGCCACCATCAGGGTGGAAAAGGAGAGCTGCACATCCGCCACCCGCATGAGAAAGGCATCAACCTTTCCGCCCGCATACCCGGCCACCAGACCGATACCGATCCCCAGAACAGCCTGGAGCAATACCGCGCCCAACCCGATAACAATGGAAATTCGCATACCGTAGAGCATGGTGCTGAGCAGATCCCGGCCCTGAGCATCGGTGCCTAGAAGGTAGGTGCGGTCTCCGCCCCTGAGCCAGACCGGCGGTTTTTCCGAGTCCAGAATTTCGATGGTGGCCGCATCGTAGGGATCATGCGGTGCCAGCACCGGTGCCATAAGTCCGGCAAACAAAAGGATGCAAAGGACCCCAAAACTGACAATGGCCACCGGGTCCCTGAGAAAACTATATAAAAAAAACGATTTTTTAAAACGATTCCAGGCACGCTTCATTTTCGTCCCGCGATTCTGACGTTGGGGTTAACGAAACCGTAAACGATATCGACCAGGGTGTTCACGGTCACAAAGACCAGGCCGACAAATACGAGATAGGCGATCAGCAGAGAGGTGTCTGACCGTTCCACGGCCTCAAGGAACATGGATCCCATGCCCTGCCACTGAAACACGGTCTCGGTGAGAATGGTAAAGGCGATCATGATTCCGAGCTGAACACCGCCCACGGTGATAACGGGAAGCAGGGTGTTCTTGAAGGCATGAATGTAAAAAATCCGGGACGGATTGAGCCCCTTGGCCCAGGCAAACTTGATATACTCCGTCTCGAGCACCTCGAGCATCTCGGAACGGATCAGCCGGATAAACAGGGGCAGCATGATCGAGGAAAGGGCGATACTGGGCAGAATCAGGTGAACAAGCCCGTCAAGGGTGAGAAATCCCGTGTGCCATCCCCAGAGATTCACCGTCTCTCCCCGGCCGTACGACGGCAGCCACTGGAGTTCCACAGAAAAGAAATAGATCAGGGCAATGGCTGTGAGAAAGACCGGTACAGACACGCCCACCGTACTCCCCCCCATCACCACACGGGAAAACCAGTGCTTCGGCCGGATGGCGGCAAAAATCCCCGTGGGAATGGAGATCACGAGAATGAGAAACGAACTGGCCAGCACCAGCTCGATGGTGGCCGGGGCCTTGGATAGGATCACGTCCATGGCCGGTCGCTTGAAAAAATACGATTGCCCTAGATCTCCGTGCAGGGCCCCTTTGAGAAAGCGGCTGTACTGCACCATGAACGGGTCGTTTAAGCCCAGACGCTCTCTGAGATCGGCCCGTTCCGCTTTGGAGACCGAAATCCCCACCATCTGGGCTACCGGGTCTCCGATCTGGTGTTTGATCGAGAATCCGAGGAAACTGATGACGAACATCACCAGTGCGGCCTGGATCACACGTTTGATAATATAGGCAACCATGGTGTGCCGGTTCCTTATCGTTTCAATCTTTATTTTCATGCTGTGCGGTTTCGCTTTCAGCCATTAGCAAATATCGAAAGGTTAATGGCTGAAAGCGAAACACACACCGCTTTCATAAAACCGGCGACGTGCATGCAAAAAGGCATGCACTCGCCGGGGCGTATTCATTTACAACGCGTTTTTAGTGGATGACCAGATCACCAAAGTAGGGGAAGTTCTGAACATTGACGATGGGCGCGATGTCCACATTTTTCTTGCCAGCCCAGGACAGGTTCTGCCAGTGCAGGGGGACAAAAGCCGCTTCTTCATACAGGATTTTTTCCACTTCCTGCAGCATGCCGGCACGCTTTTCCAGATCGGTTTCAGACTGGGCAGCCAGCACCAGCTCATCCACCTTTTTGTTGCAGAAGTTGCCGCTGTTGTACTGACCGTAACCGGTTTCCTTGTCCGGACACATGACCAGATATTCGGAAAAATTGCCGGAATCTTCCGTGTCTGAATGCCAGCCGACCATCTGGATGTCGGCCACCTGTGCATCAAACTGATCCCAGTACTGGGCCTTGGGCATGGTCTTCAGGTTCACCTTGATGTTGATTTTCGCCATCATGGCAACAAAGGCTTCGGCTATCTTTTCGTCGTTGATGTACCGGTTGTTCGGCGCGATGGCTGTACACTCGAATCCCTTTTCAAGCCCGGCTTCCTTCATCAGGGCTTTGGCTTTTTCAAGATCATACCGCGGGGTCAGGTTTGCATTGAAGCCGGCATACCCCTTGGGACCCTGCTGGGCAGCCACGGTGGCGGTGCCCTTCATGATTCGGTCCACGATGCCCGCGTTGTTGGTGGCATAGACAATGGCCTGGCGGACCCGCTTGTCCTGAAATTCCGGACGACGCTTCTGGTTCAACTGAAAGGTGATAATCCGGGCGCCGGACATGGCAACCAGTTGGTTCTTTTCATCTTGTTTGATCCGGTCGTAATCCTGGGGCGGAACCGGCATGATAAAATCGACATCACCGGACAAAAGGGACGCAACACGGGTCGCATCCTTTTTGATCGGGGTCAGCACAATCTGTTTCACGTTGCCCGGAGAATCGGTGTCCCAGTAATCGGCAAACCGGTCATACACGGTTTTCACCCCCTGCTCACGGGAGGCCACAGTAAACGGTCCCGTGCCGGATTCATGATTCATCGCAAAGGATTCACCCGTTTTGATAATGGCGTCCTTTGGTTTGCCGTTTTCATCGGTTCCACTATAGAACGCACTGTCCATGGGGAAGATGTAGGTGGCCATATTCAACACCAGTGCGTAGGGTTTGGAGGTTTTGATATCGATGGTGTAATCATCCACCACAACCGCATCGGTAAAGTTTTCGAACAGACCCTTAAAATCCACGGATTTTTTCAGCCGCGCAAGAGTCCATTTGACATCGTTGGCCGTAAAGGGGTTGCCGGAGTGGAATTTAACGCCCTTGCGCAGATGAAATCGCATGGTCAGGTCGTCAATTCGCTCCCATTTGGTTGCCAGACGCGGTTCAAACTGCATATCCTGGGTCCAGCGGACCATGGGATCGAATACCATATGGGAATACTGGAGCATGCCGCCGGAGAGCTGAACATGGGGATCAAGGGATACCGGGTCAGCATCCATGGCAAGCTTGAGCACCTTTTCAGGCGTTGTTGAAACCGGAGCGGTGGCTTCAGGCGCCGGGGCCGGCCCGGTTTTCTGCGGCTGTTCTTTTGGAAAGAACGCAATGTAAACAAACACAGCGGCGAGGAGCAGTACCACGCACCACAGCACTAATTTTTTCATGAGTCCCCCTTGCTAAAAAATGGTATGTAAGAAACACTGATCAGGTCCGTCACCCATGTGACCGCAACCTGAAAAAACAGCCTTCCGACTGTTTAAGTCCGCCCCGGTATAACAGGATTCGTGTCGCGAATCAAACCCAAACCGGTACGCGGCTTTCCGGCCGAAAAAAACATTACATCATACCCGACCGATCAATGGAAATCAAAAACAAAGTTATTGTGCTATGTTTTAACTTTACAGATAAAAAGAATCCTCTATAATAGAAACAATCCTGACAAACTTCATTACCAGCTGTGTTGCCACCGTGTATCTGAAACCTTGAGCATGGAGGTTCTACAATGAAACAAAAAGTTGTAATATCTTGTTTTTGCTTTGTTTTTGTTGTCGGATATCTTTTCGCATCTGTGTCGTTTGCAAGGGCAGGCATGGTCGGTAACTGGACGTTTGATGATAAGGTTAACAAAGGCGCTGACACCAGCGGCAACGGAAACCACGGCACCTTAATAGGGCCTCCTGCATGGGTCAGCGGAAAAAAGAATATGTGCCTGGAGTTTAATGGAGACGGGGATCTTGTCACTGTTCCGTCACTTGAAAACAAAAAATTTCATTCACTCAGTATCTGTGCCTGGATCAACCCCTCTTTTACTGAGTATAGTGGAACGATCCTGTCCAAAACGAGGTCGTTTGAATTTTCAAAAAATGAGAATGGTCAATTAGTTTTTGTCCTCTGGCTCAACAACGGCACACAATGGGTCAAAACAACAACCCAAACGATTCAGTTCAACCAGTGGACCTGTGCCTGTGTTACCTACGGCTCCGGTAGTGGTGGGAACGGTTTGTGTCTGTATTTGAACGGCCAGGAAGTACTTTCCGATTCCAGTCAAACCAGTGTTCCGAGCGTAAGCAACGAGCCGGTAAGAATCGGCGAGGATCTCGACGACTACAGGAGTTGGGATGGGAAACTTGACGAAGTGCGGCTTTATGACCATGTGCTGACACCTGAGCAAGTTGCCGCCTTCTGCGGCTGCTCCTGCGACGATACTGACGGTGACGGCGTGCCGGATGCATGGGACCAGTGTCCGGACACACCGGCCGGCAAACCCACGGACGCTGTTGGGTGTGCCGTACCGAGTGGTGTGGTCGTTATTCCATTATCATGATTTCACATAAATAAGCCGGCGCAGCAAGCGTTTGCTGTCGCCGGCTGACCGTGTTTTTCACCCAAGGTACCTGTGATTGACGCGTCATGACAGGCTGAGACCCCATAAAGATGAGAATATCATCAAGCGTGTTCGGGTCTGTGCCGGAAAGCGGGTTGAATCCGGATACACCTCAGGCATTCAGCTACGTTCGACAGCAAAATGATGGTTCAGCCGCATGGTGGTAAAAAGCCCGTAAATATCGTCATTGACGTTCCGAACCACTAGCTTGCCTCCCGCCGTGTTTAGAGAATTGTGCGTGGCAATTATCACACCGATCCCCACCGCGTCCAGCACTGCTACATCAGCCAGGTCCACGACGAGTTTCCGGGGGGATTCTTTTATCAGGCCGGCCAGCTCTTCCTTGAAATCCGCTGCCATGGATGCCACGATATCGGTTCCGGGTTTCACGACAATCAGATCACTATCACGTGTAATACCGCTCATGGAGGGTCTCCGTTTTTAGAAGATTGAAAATCCAGCGCGAAACAGTTATGTTGTTCAGCCTGCAGAAACAGGGGTATCTTTTTTTGTTTCTGGCGGATCATCTGCTTTTTTTGGAAAAACGCGTCTGTGTTTGGAACGTGACACGCGTTTTTTAGTTAGCACAGTTCCCGGGGAACCTCAAATGAAAATCAATCCCGCTCTCCCTTCGAGGATTTACCGTCAGCCTGAACGAACACGACGTTGGCGCCCGATGCGTTCCCATGCGGCAGCCGTGATTTCCGGCATTCTCATGATGGTTGCCTTTCCCAAAACCGGTGTTTATGCAGCGGCCTTTATCGCTCTGGTTCCGCTTCTGACGGTACTTCCGGGTCTCAGAGCCGGGGTCGCATTCCGGCTGGGCATACTGGCAGGCATCGTCCACTACACAGGCCTCTTGTACTGGATTCTTCCCACCCTGCACACCTACGGTGGCCTGCCCCTATGGGTCGCTGCGCCCATTCTGCTGCTGCTGGCCACTTACCTTGCCGCCTACTGGGGTCTGTTCGCCCTTGTCTGCAACCGCATTGCGGGTCATCCCCGGCTCAGCCTCGTCATGCTCCCCTGTGTCTGGGTTGCGCTGGAATTTGTGCGGGCACACGCTTTTTCCGGTTTCCCCTGGGGTGCACTCGGGTATTCCCAGTATGCCTGGATCCAGTTGATACAGATGTCCGAATGGACTGGCGTGTACGGTGTCTCGTTCCTCATTCTCCTGATCAATATGTTGAGTGCCCGGGCGTTTTTCAGCGATGGCGCATCTGCCCGCTTACGTGTTGTCGCGGCAACTGCGGCTGTAATGGTCCTGCTCCTTACCCATTTCTCCGGTGATATGCGCATAAACCGGATAAACCGGCTGATGACGGGCAGCCAAAGCCTGACAGCCGTGCTGGTGCAGGGAAATATCCCTCAGAACCAAAAATGGGATCCGTCATTTCAGACGGCCACCGTCCAAAAATACACCCGCCTGTCTGCCCAACGGCTAAAGACACCCGCAGACCTCGTGATCTGGCCTGAAACCGCTGCGCCCTTCTATTTTGGTTATAACAGACCGCTTTCCCTGTATCTTTCAGATTTTTCAGCAGAACGGCAAAGCCCCCTCCTCACAGGTGTCCCCACCTGTGTGGTCGATACAAACAAAACGCTCCGCTATTATAATTCCGCCTTGCTGATTGATACTGATGGCAGGGAATCCGGCCGGTATCACAAATCTCACCTGGTTCCATTTGGTGAATATGTCCCCCTGCAGCGATTTTTACCGTTTATCCATAAGCTGACGGTCCAGACAGGGAATTTCCAGGCCGGTACACCCGGCACCCTGCTTGATACCGGAACCAACCCAATCGGCCCATTGATCTGTTACGAAGTCATTTTTCCGGCTCTGGCCCGGACTGCGGTGAGAAACGGCGCAGACGTGCTCGTCAATATCACCAATGACGCCTGGTTCGGCGATACTTCCGGTCCGTATCAGCATTTTTCCATGGGGGTTTTCCGCGCCATCGAAAACCGCCGTCCCCTGCTGCGTGCCGCCAACACGGGGATATCCGGCCACATCGATGCGAGCGGCTGTATTCGGGAAACCGCCCGGCTGCAGACGGAAGCAGCCCTCCGGGTAACTGCCGCCTGCCCCCGAATGCAAACCATCTACACCCGGTGGGGAGACGGGTTCGCCAGCTGCTGCCTGGCTGCCAGTTTCCTTTTTTTATTGATATGCTGCTATAAAAACATTTATTATAATAAGTTTGAAAGCTGAACAATCGATAGCTGCAACAGCTGATGCCGGTACAAAGGAGGTATAGACACATGAACGAAGCAAAGCAGACCTTAAAAGCGCTTTTTGAACGAATCGATCAATTGAAAGGGTGTCTTTGACTTACCTGCCAAGAAAGAACGGTTACGTGAAATAGAAGCACAGATCGCGCATAAGGATTTCTGGAACACCCCCGATGCCACCAAGGGCGTTCTCAAGGAAAGACGCCTCCTGACCGGGCAGCTGGAGACCTTTGAAAGGCTGGTCACCGACTGTGAGGAGGCGGACCTGCTCCTGGACATGGCCGCAGAAGAAAACGACGCTGACACCCTCAGGGAGGTGTCCGGTGAAATCAGCCGGCTGGCAGACGACATCGGCAAATTCGCCATCAACATGATGCTGGACAAGGAAGATGACCAGCGTACAGCCATTGTCTCGATCAATGCCGGCGCCGGCGGTACCGACTCCCAGGACTGGGCGGAGATGCTGTTTCGCATGTATTGCCGGTGGGTGGACAAGCGTGGGTTCACCTTCGGCACGGTCGACTATCAGCCCGGTGATGAGGCGGGCATCAAAAGCGTCACCTTTACGGTGAAAGGCGATTTTGCCTTTGGCTATCTCAAGGCGGAATCCGGTGTCCATCGTCTGGTTCGTATCTCCCCGTTCAATGCCAGCGGCAAACGGCACACCTCGTTTGCCTCCGTGTTTGTCTGTCCGGAGCTGGATAATGAAATCGACGTGGATGTGGAGGAAAAAGACCTGCGTATTGATGTGTTTCGTGCCAGCGGTGCCGGTGGCCAGCACGTGAACCGGACCAACAGCGCGGTGCGGATCACCCATCTTCCCACCGGCATTGTGGTTCAGTGCCAGCAGGAAAAATCCCAGCACCGAAACCGGGAAATCGCCATGAACGTCCTCAAGTCCCGACTCTATCAACTGGAAAAGCGCCGGCAGGAAGAACGGCTTCAGGAAATCCATGACGGCAAGGGAGAAATCGGCTTTGGCAGCCAGATAAGGTCCTACGTGCTTCATCCCTACCAGATGGTCAAGGACCACCGGGTGGAGTTTGACATCGGAAACGTCAACGCTGTGCTCGACGGTGGTATTGATCCGTTCATCGAAGCCGTACTCATGGCAGGTAAAGCCTGATGCTGCAATCTGAGCGCACACCTCCCGTGGATGCAGTCCGTATCATTGAATCCTACTATCCCCCGGGTACGCTGGCGTATGAGATTCTTATGACCCACAGCAGACAGGTCACCCAAAAGGCGATTGACATCGCCCGGGGGGTGCCGAATCTGAATCCGGATATCGACTTTATCCGGGAAGCGGCTATGCTGCACGATATCGGCATCTTTCAGACCCACGCACCGGATATTGGCTGCACTGGAAACGCCCCCTATATCTGTCACGGCTACCTGGGCCGGGAACTTCTGGAACGACTGGGATATCCCCGGCATGGCCTGGTGTGCGAGCGCCACACCGGAACCGGACTCTCCGTGTCTGATATCAAAACCAACAACCTGCCGCTTCCCGCAAGAGAGATGGTCCCGATCTCCCTTGAAGAAGAAATCATCTGCTTTGCTGACAAATTTTTCTCTAAAAATCCGGATAATTATATGGAAGAAACTCCCATCGGCGATATCGTGGCCATGCTGCGCCGATTCGGGCCGCACACGGTGGACCGATTTCTGGCATGGGCGGAAAAATTCCGCATGCCGGTCCCGTGAGTGCGCCCCTGTCCCGCATACAGCCTCCGCGGTTCACCCGCTGGCTGGACCGGATGGTATGCCTTTCGGTACCCGCAGACAGGCTCTGCGCAGAGATCATCAGCCGACTTGTGTCCATGGGTGCCACGGCCATTTCCCTTTCTCCGCCTGCCCCTGTGGTCACGGCAATTCCTGAACTGCAGAACATCCTGTGCATGTGCAGGGCCAATGACGTCTGGCTGGTGATTGAAGATGACCCGGTGCTATGCCTTGCCCTGGACGCCGATGCCCTGCTTCTGACCGGGACAGCGACAGAAGAAGACCTGCCTGCCGCCCAGGCGGCCCTGCCCGCGCATATCCGGGTTGGCGTCCTGACCCCTGATATCGGCGCATATTTAAAGAAAAGTATTGCACGGCCGGACTTTTATCTGACCTGCCTGCCACGGCACACCTCAGAGGGAAAAACCCCGGTTTATCATCCTGATACACCGGACCCTGTTGGATATGCTGCATCGGCAGCGCACGGTTTTGAGAAAAAACGTCAGCAGCCCCCGCGTCCTTTCCTCCCTTGCTGGTCCGGCGAATTCGATCTCATCCGGGATCTGCTCAAGACAGCCGGAAGCGTTTCCGGCCCCCACCCGTCACTCCCTGTTCCGGCCGGGGATGACGCGGCTCTGGTAAGGCCACTCGCCTGTCCGGTCATCTCCACGGACAGCCAGCGTGAACAGGTGCATTTCAGGCTGGACTGGCAAACCCTTGAAGAGATTGGATTCAAAGCGGTGGTGGCCGCCTTGAGTGATTTGGCCGCATCCTTTGCCGATCCTGTGGCCCTGTTCATCAACCTTACCCTGCCGCGCGCCTTTTCTGTGGTGCAGGCGAAAAAACTGTATACGGGAATCACCCGCGCCCTTGAACACTACGCCTGCCGCCTGGGAGGAGGCAATGTCTCATCCGGCAACCGCCTGGGGCTGGATCTGTTTGTTATCGGAGAGGGAAGGCAGCAGCAGCCGCCCCATCGGGGAGGGGCCCGTATTGGCGATCAGGTGTGTGTCACCGGGCCCATTGGTCTGGCCCGGGCAGGGCTGTGCTGCCTGGAAAACGAGATCCCCGGTTTCCCGGAGCTGGTGCACGCGTTCAAAACACCGACAGCCCGGTTTGACGCGGCAAAAATGCTTGAAACAGCAGGCGTCACCTGCGTCATGGACATCAGTGACGGACTTGCCGGCGATGCGTCCCACATGGCGCGTGCGGCCGGCCTCACCATTGCTCTTTCCATCGCCGGCAAGGATATTCCGCCGGCACTCACCCGGTTTGCCGCCTGCACAGCCAAAGATCCCCGGGATCTCATGCTCGCCGGCGGCGAAGATTATGAGCTGTTGTTCACCTGCCTGCCGGAAGCCCTTCCGGAAATCCGCCGGCAGCTTCCGGAGGTGTTTCCCGTGGGCGTTTGTATGCCGTATACCGGCCAACCGGTCTCCGGGCTGGGAAATGCCCCCGGTTCATGGGATCATGGACGAAAACCGTAACACCGCTTGCGCCTTGCCCCCTGTACACCCGTGAACTGCCTGGGTAACCCTTCGGGAAATGGGACCTCAAATCAATTGCCGTTTTCATCTTCCGGGAATTGATGGGGGGCACCGGCAATCTCACGCGTCTTCGTAAATCGTCTATCTACTGGATAGTGTTCACCGGAAATTGCTGTGGCCTGGCGTTTTTGGTGATTCTGCCAGTCTTTGTTCTGTTTTGCTCAGATGATCCGACACAGGCAGGCCCACTGGAAAAGCCCATGCTCCGCCTGGATACGGGCTTGTATACCCCAACGATGAATCGCATTGAAAAGGATCGTGATGAGCGGCTGCTGGGCACAGGTTCTCATGATAAAACCGTTGGGATCTGGATCTGCGTACGGGCTGTTTGTTGCGCACCCTGCGTCTACCCATGGATGCAGGGGAAGAGGGCAAGGTTTATACCGTTGCCTTCTCCCCTGACGGAAAGATCGTGTCGGCGGGGTGGACAGGGTATTCATCAGATACCCCGGGCATCTATTTGGTGTTACAAACCGGTAAGCGGGCCGTTATTCTTCCAGAAGTTCCCGCTTCAACCAGGTACAGACATTTCCTTCAATGGAGTAAAGCCCCCGGTTGTTACCGATTTCATTTAAAAATTCTCTTTCAAGATCCTGTGGCATTTCAATTTCCGCCAGTTCCCGTGCTTCTTCTGAGTTCCTGCGGATGAGAAAAATTTTTGGCTGCGGTCCCCAATTGTTCACCACAAAGTAGGTCGATGCATCCTGTTTACCCCGAACAACGATATGACTGCGTTCCCCGCGGCTGTTTCCCCATTCCAGATAGAGTTTCACCGCATCTTCCGGCGTCATTTCCCAATCGATGGAGTTGATCAGGTCCAAGTCTAATTTGATGTCGCTCAACTTCATCATAATGGATACCTCCCTGTTAACGTAGGTGTTTCATACTGGGCTTACATCTTAACTTTTATACAATATTAGTGCCAAGCACCAAAGAAAGGACCCGAAAACCGTCGAAAAAAATATAACTATCTATTTTAAAATTATAAATTAGCGTCGTTTCTATGGCTGCTGTTGGACGCACATCTGTACCCTCATGATACACCCTCACACGGGACTGTCTCATCATATAATCCGATACATATCTTCCTTTGTACACCTGAGGCGGCTCTCATCCATAACCGTTTAAATATGATTGACTTCTGGCTCCCGCTAGTTGACAGAATGGTATTGGCACATAACCTGCAAAAATTAACCGGGAATACCGCAACCCGTATAGAAACGGGCGGAATCGTTTTTTTGTTTTTCTGCATTAAAAAAATGAATTGAAACATGGTTCTCCGGAAGGTAGAATAGATCTTTTAAGAATTACGAACCAACATCGCTTCTGTACAGCGTGTATCTATTTCCGGAGCCTGTTGCATAGACAGAAAAAAGAGACACAATCACGTATAACAATCAATATTTATTGAAGGCGGTTCCGGATGGCTCAGATTTTTGAAATTTATACGTGTCATCTTTGCGGCAACGAAGTTGAATACATTCACGGCGGTGGGCCGTTGGCTTGCTGCGGGGAAACCACAAAGCGGATGACGGAGAACACCATGGATGCGGCAAACGAAAAGCAGGTGCCGGAGATCGAAAAAATCGATGGTAGTTTCAATGTTACCGTGGGCAGCGCGGCACGCCCCATGGAAGCGACGCATTGTATCGAGTGGATCGAATTCTTTGCCAGTGGGAAGGACCACACTCAATACGTAACCCCGGAAACAACACCGGAAGCGGTTTTCAGGATCGACGCCGAAACGGTAACCGCAAGGGAATTTTGTAACCTTCACGGCGTCTGGAAGGCCTGATCAGGCTATGAGGCCCTCAATTCACCATACATTAGCGGCGAACAGCTACCTAGGTGCTGTTCGCCTTTTTTCATTTACTTTTTAGTCCTTAGGAGACACACATGGATGTTGTATTGCTGTCCCGGCTGCAGTTTGCCGCAGCCACCATGTTCCACTTTCTGTTCGTCCCCCTGACCCTGGGGCTGTCCATTCTGATTGCATGGATGGAAACCCGATATGTGCGCACCGGAGATGAAACCTACCTCCGGATGACAAAATTCTGGGGCAAGCTGTTTCTCATCAATTTTGCCGTGGGCGTGGTCACGGGGATCACTTTGGAATTCCAGTTCGGCACCAACTGGTCCCGGTATTCCGAATATGTCGGCGATATTTTCGGGTCTCTGCTGGCCATTGAAGCATCAGTCGCCTTTTTTCTTGAGTCGACTTTCATTGGCATCTGGATCTTTGGCTGGAAAAAACTGTCCAAAAAAGCCCACGCCATTGTCATGTGGCTGGTCGCCATCGGCGGCAACCTGTCCGCGTTCTGGATCCTGGTCGCCAACTCCTGGATGCAGCATCCGGTGGGGTACACCCTCCGCAACGGCCGCGCCGAGCTCACCGACTTCTGGACCGTCATCTCCCAGCCCTTTGCCCTGCTCGAATTCGGCCATACCGTTGCCGCCGGTCTCCTGCTCGGCACGTTTTTCGTCATGGGCATCTCCGCCTGGCATCTTCTCAAAAAGCAGCACATCGATTTTTTTGAGCGTTCTTTCCGAATGGCCCTGATTCTGGCGATTATATCCGCGCTCATCGTCGGCGCTACCGGTGACATGCACGGCACCCATCTGGCCGACACCCAGCCCACCAAGCTGGCAGCCATGGAATGCCATTGGGAGACCCAGGAACGTGCGCCCATCATCACCTTTGCCTGGCCGGATGTGGAAAACGAGAAAAACCGCATTGAAATCGGGAAAATCCCGGGGCTTCTCAGTTTTCTCTCCCATCATGACTTCAACGCCGAGGTCAAGGGTCTCAAGGAATTTCCAAAAGAAGACCGGCCGCCCATCCTCCTCACCTCCCTCGCGTTCAAGACCATGGTCGGCCTGGGTACCTTTTTCATCATCATCACCATCATTGCCTGGTTTCGCAGAAAACATCTGGTGGCATCTCCCTGGCTGCTGAAAATCATGCTGGTTTCCATTCCGTTGCCCTATATCGCCATTGAGGCCGGATGGGTGCTGGCCGAAGTGGGCCGTCAGCCCTGGATCGTCTACGGACTGATGCGCACCGCTGATGCCGCCTCCCCGGTGGTGACAAGTCAGGTACTGGTCACCCTCATCGGATTCTTCGTGGTCTACACACTGCTGGGTCTGGCCGGTTTTTTTCTCATAGCCAAGCATGCGATCAAGGGACCGGGACAGCTGCCGGAACCGGATGCGGATGCAGAAGCTGCTGTTTAATGTGATGATATAATGAAAACGTAACGGATCCGGACTGTTCCGGACCCATTGCACGGGAGATATCTTATGGAACTGCAAGCAATCTGGTTTTACATCTGGGGCCTGTTATGGGCCGTATTCTTCATGACCGGCGGTTTTGACCTGGGTATTGGTGCGCTGTATCCGGTTCTCGGAAAATCTGACACGGAAAAGCGGATGATGATCACCGCCCTGGGTCCCCTCTGGGATGGCAATGAAGTCTGGCTGATCACTGCTGGCGGCGTCACCTTTGCCGCTTTCCCCATTCTGTATGCGGCCATGTTTTCCACCCTCTACACACCGCTGATGCTGATCCTCTTTGCCCTCATCATCCGTGGGGTTTCCTTTGAATTCAGAGATCAGATCGACAACCCGAACTGGCGGATGCTCTGGGATGGCTGTATTTTTATCGGCAGCACCCTGCCCGCCATTCTCTTCGGCGTCGCCTTTGCCAATATTTTTGCCGGTAACCCGCTGGACGGCGGCCTCTTCTCCCTGATCACCCCCTACACCCTGCTGGGCGGTATCCTGTTTCAGGTGATGTTTCTCGTTCACGGTGCCCTGTGGCTCTGTATCAAGACAGAAGGAGATCTACAGGACCGGACAGTCAAAGCCACTCGCAGGCTGTGGCCGGCTGAGCTGCTTGTCGCAGCCCTGTTTCTCGTTGCCAGCTGGTTTGCCACCCCGCTGTATGACAATTATCTGAAAAATCCCATGTTGTTTCTGGTCATCATCGTGACGGTGGGTCTGCTGGTCGCTGTCCGCATGTTTCTGGCCAAGGGCGCCTATTTCAAAGCCTGGTTTGCCTCTGCCGGCACCATTGCCGGGGCCACCTTCTTCGGCGTCATCGGCCTGTTTCCCACCCTGTTTCCGCCCACCTACCAGAATGATCTGGCGCTCACCGCCTATAACGCGGCATCCAGCCCCCTGACCCTGAAGATTATGCTGGTGGTGGTCTTGATCTTCATCCCCATGGTCATTGCCTACCAGACCTGGGCGTACAACTTGTTCAAAACCAAGGTGACACCGGAAGACATGGATCACGGCGAAGCCTACTGATCTGCATAAGGAGTACACCGGATGAAACGCATAAAAGTCAAACATCTTCTGACGGCAACCGAGACCCGGGATCCGGTTACCTTCAGCGGATGGGTTCGTACCCGGCGAACCTCCAAGGATTTTTCCTTTATTGAAATCAATGACGGATCCTGTCTCGCCAACATCCAGGTGGTTGCCGATGCGGGAATCGACGGGTACGACGACGTCAGTCGATTGACCACCGGGTCTGCTGTCACCGTGACCGGAAAACGGGTCCCGTCCCCGGGAAAAGGCCAGAAGTGGGAAGTGCAGGCCGTGTCCATCACCACCCTTCATGTGGCGCCGGAAGATTTTCCCCTTCAGAAAAAGCGCCACACCGATGAGTTTCTGCGCACCATCGCCCATTTGCGGCCCCGGACCAACAAGTACGGCGCCGCGTTCCGCATCCGTTCCGAGCTGGCCAAGGCCGTTCACACCTATTTCTGGGAGCAGGGCTTTCAGTACATTCACACGCCCATCATCACCGGTTCGGACTGTGAAGGCGCCGGTGAGCTTTTCCGGATCACCACCCTTCCGGTGAACCATACACCGGAAAACAAAAAGGATGCCTTTTCCGAAGATTTTTTCGGAAAAGAGGCCCATCTGACCGTCTCCGGTCAGCTGAACGCTGAAATGTTCGCCCTGGCCCTGGGAGATGTCTATACCTTCGGCCCCACCTTTCGAGCGGAGAATTCCCATACCGCCCGCCACGCGGCAGAATTCTGGATGATCGAACCGGAAATGGCGTTCTGCGATCTCATCGGCAACATGGATCTGGCCGAAGACATGGTCAAATATTTGACACACCATGTGCTGAACCAGTGCACGGACGATCTCAATCTGTTTGCCAGTTTCGTTGACAAGACCCTGCGGCCCGGGCTTGAGCGGCTCTGCGAGACAGCCTTTGAACGCCTGCCCTACACCGAGGCGGTCAAGATCCTCCAGTCAGCGAAACAGGACTTTGTGTATCCGCCAGCCTTTGGTGAAGACCTGCAGACCGAACATGAGCGCTTTCTCACCGACGTCCATTTCAAGAAGCCGGTGATCGTCTACGACTATCCTCGCTCCATCAAACCTTTTTACATGCGGTGCAATGATGACGGAGAAACCGTGGCCGCCATGGACCTGCTTGTTCCGCGAATCGGAGAACTCGTTGGTGGTAGCCAGCGGGAGGAACGCCTGGCAGTGCTGGAAGCGCGAATGGATGAGGCCGGTCTGGACAAGGCCGAATACCAGTGGTATATTGATTCCCGCAAGTACGGCAGCGTGCCCCATAGCGGATTCGGTATGGGCTTTGAACGTCTGGTCATGATGATGTCCGGGATCACCAATATCCGCGACGTGATCCCGTTCCCCCGCACACCGGGGAGCATTGGCTTTTAGATGTAATACGGCCCAGGGCAAGTGCACGGGCCGTATTGACTCTGTGAATTGCAGGTTTACAGCCGTTAATCTTCGAGCGACTTGACTTCCCTTAAGGAGCTGAGGAACAGGCCCAGCCCCCCCATCAATAACACCAGTATCATGATCAGTTCAAAGGCGGACATGGAGCGCATCCGGAAATTGATCGAGGTGATCACGCCGAACCCGAGCATGATCAGGGAGGCGCAAGAGAGGGCCCATCCGATCAGATTTTTTGCGTTATAGAAGATCATGGCCACGCCGAAAATAAGCGGGATCAGGGTCATTCCGCTGGTCAGGTGAAACCCGCCAAACGAGTAAAGCCGGTACCCCATGTGAAACTGATGGGTAACCCGGATGGCGTCAAAGAACAGGTACCCACCGCCCACCATCATGGCAAGACCCAGAAAAAAACGTCCGATTCCCCCGCTGCTGCCGCCAGCGCCCCGTCTTGAATAGGTATTCACACACTGCTCCTTTGGTTTTACCGGCCCTTCCCGGTGGTCTCGTTAGAAAGCGCTGGGCTCTGAAACAGCGGAAGCGGCCGCATCTGCCTCCAATCGGTTCACCAGCGCCTGAATGTTTCCTTTGAAATAGATATACAGATGCCACGCCACAACATCAATTTTATTCGGCACCCGGGAGGCGATCAGCAGGTTCTCTCCCTCTGTCCATACCCGGGACTCGAGTGTTCGGTCCGGCCCGTTGGTGATTGCCGGCTGTCCGAATTTCGCCGTGAGGGTCGTTGAAAAGTCCTGCTGACCTGATGCCGCGCGGGCCTGAATAAACAAGGGACGCTCTGTTTTTTTATCAAACACCATTTTAATATGAGAAAACGGAAGGCCGTTTAATTTCGCATACCGGAACACCAGCTTCCAGGTGGCATTGCCGGCTAGCGTGCCGTCTTTCAGGGACAGACCCTTGTTCAGCGCCTCCAGATCCGGGAACCTGCCGGGCAGATAGGCATGGCCGCCGTCAGACAGGTCCACAGGACTCCATCCCTCGATGGCCGATTCCCCGAGTACCGATTCAAGGGACGTCTGCAGCCCCCGGCTGAGCACCGTGGTTTCGCCCACGTCGAAAAAGGCCAGTCCGTGTACCGGTGGCGAGGTGGTATCCGGCAGCACCATCCGGTTACTCCACCAGATGATGACGACCACTGCCGACACCAGTACTGCCACCAGCCCGATAAGGATCTGCCGGCGCCGATCTGTCATACTGCCTGTTTCAGCCATGAATCCCCCCTGTTCCCAAAACATAAAAATCTGACGGCATACAACCAGATACCGGGCCAGATCTCATAGCCCGTACACTCTGCATTTTTATAAGAACTACCGCATAACCCCTGCAGAATTCAAGTCTCCAGATCAGCGTATAAAAATCTCGTAGCCGTTTTTTCAGATTGTGATAAAATAAAAAATCTTTGTTGATCTGTTTCTATCCGCACGATGCCCGCCCTGGGTCTGCGGCCCGGAAACCATCCACCATCATTAGAAAAAAGAGGACCTGCCATGACCGTACACGTTGCCGACCATCCCCTGATCAAACACAAGCTGGGACTGCTTCGCCATAAAGATATCTCCACCAAGGATTTCCGGGAACTCTCGTCCGAAGTCGCCCGTCTGCTCACCTACGAAGCCACCAAGGACATGGAAACCGAAACCGTCACCATCGACGGCTGGGCTGGTCCTGTTCAGGTAGATAAAATCAAGGGGAAAAAGATCACCATCGTCCCGATTCTCCGTGCCGGTCTCGGTATGATGCCCGGTGTCACAGACATGATTCCGTCCGCAAAGGTCAGCGTGGTAGGTCTGTACCGGGATGAGGAGACCCTCAAACCAGTGGAATATTTTGTCAAACTGGCCAGTGACATGAACCAGCGGACCGCTCTGATCCTCGACCCCATGCTAGCCACCGGCGGCACCCTGATCGCCACCATCGACATGCTCAAACGGGAGGGATGCGATCAGATCCGCGGTATTTTCCTGGTGGCAGCACCTGAAGGGATTGAAAAGGTGACCGCCGCCCATCCGGATGTTGACATCTACACCGCAGCGGTTGACGAGCGTCTCAACGACGCCGGTTACATCCTGCCCGGGCTGGGAGATGCGGGGGATAAAATTTTCGGTACCAAATAGCCTCACCTTTTCCAGACACACTGCCGCCTGCACATCGCTTCCCGTGCAGGCGGTTTTCTTTTTTATTGAATTAAACGGCTTTTTTGGGTAGTTCTCTCGGGAACCCGAAAAAAAATGAACCGTTTCATCACAGACTCAGGAGGTATTATGTCGTCCCCCATGGAAGCGTCATCAACCGACTACCGATTCAATCTGTCTGAATGCCTGCTGGGCGGCCAGATGCTCTTTGTCGCCTTCGGCGCCCTGGTGCTTGTCCCGCTCCTCACCGGACTCAACCCGAGCGTGGCGCTGTTTACCGCCGGCACTGGCACCCTGATCTTTCAGATCATCACCAAAGGAAAGGTGCCGGTCTTCCTCGCCTCGTCCTTTGCCTTTATCGCGCCCATCAGCTACGGTGTTCAGACATGGGGGATCCCCGGCACCCTCTGCGGTCTTGCCGCTGCCGGTCTGATCTACATTCTGTTCAGCATCATCATCCAGGTCAACGGCCAGGAACTCCTTCACCGGATCCTTCCGCCCGTGGTCACCGGGCCGGTGATCATGGTCATCGGCCTGATCCTGGCCCCGGTTGCCGCCAACATGGCCATGGGAAAAAGTGGCGACGGCGCCATTGAATTGTTCGCCTTTAAATCTGCCATGATCGTTTCCATCATTTCCCTTGCCACCACCATTATCGTGTCCATTTTCGGCAAAGGTATTTTTCGTCTCATTCCCATCCTTTTTGGGATCATCGCCGGGTACCTTGCCTCCTTGTTTATGGGCATTGTCAATTTTGACGCCGTTGTCAATGCCGCCTGGATATCTGTTCCCGACTTCACCTTTCCCGAGTGGAATCTCAATGCCGTGCTCTACATCGTGCCCGTGGCCATCGCGCCGGCCATCGAACACGTGGGCGACATCCTGGCCATCCGGTCCATTACCGGTACGGATTATCTGAAAGATCCGGGCATCCACAAAACCATGCTCGGTGACGGAATCGCCACCTCCTTTGCCGCCATGCTCGGCGGACCGCCCAACACCACCTACTCTGAAGTCAGCGGGGCGGTTGCCCTGACCCGCGCTTTTAATCCGGCTATCATGACCTGGGCCGCCATCTGCGCCGTACTCCTGGCCTTTGTGGGCAAGCTCGAAGCTCTGCTCCAGACCATTCCGGTTCCGGTCATGGGCGGTATCATGGTCCTCCTGTTCGGCATGATTGCCGTCATCGGTCTGAACACCCTGGTCAAGGCGGGCGATGACCTGACACTGCCGCGGAACCTCGTGATCGTCTCCTTGATCCTGGTCTGCGGCATCGGCGGCCTGAAATTCAGCGCCGGCAACTTCTCCATCGAAAAAATCGGCCTGGCGGGTATCCTGGGCGTGGTCCTCAATCTGATCCTGCCCGGAGGCGGATCGGCCGAGAACGAATAACGCCTTGCCTCCGGCTGGACCGTCGGAGGCAACCGCTTGCAATTAAGGGCGTTCGTCAATGGGCAGGAAGGCTCTTTCCTGCTCCCCCATATAGACTTGCCGGGGGCGGGAGATGCGCCACTCGGGGTCGTCCATGGATTCTTTCCACTGGGCGATCCAGCCGGGCAGGCGGCCGATGGCGAACATGACGGTGAACATGTTCAGGGGAATGCCCATGGAGCGGAGCACGATGCCGCTGTAGAAATCGACGTTGGGATACAGGTTGTGGTCGATGAAATAGCTGTCGGTGAGGGCCACTTTTTCAAGTTCCATGGCGGTTTCCAGGAGCGGATCCATGATATTCAGGCTGTCTAAGAGTCGATGGCAGATCTGCTTCATAATCTTGGCCCGGGGGTCGTAGGTCTTGTAGACCCGGTGGCCGAAGCCCATGAGGCGGAAGGGGTCGGATTTGTCTTTGGCGCGCTTGACCACGTCTGTTACGGAAATCTGTTCTTCCTTCATCCAGTTGAACATCTCGATCACGGCCTGGTTGGCGCCGCCGTGCAAGGGTCCCCAGAGGGCGGAGATGCCGGCGGAAATGGCCGCATACAGGTTCACCCGTCCGCTGCCCACCACGCGTACCGCAGCGGTGGAACAGTTCTGTTCATGGTCTCCGTGGAGAATCCAGAACGCGTTTAAGGCGTTCTCGATATCCGGATTCAAATGATAGGGCTTTACCGGGCTGTCGAACATCATGTTCAGAAAGTTGGCGCAGTAGGTATAGTCGGCCCGGGGGTAGATCACCTTGTGTCCGCGGGAGATTTTGTAGGACATGGCCGCCAGGGTCCGGATCTTGGACAGCAGGCGGAGAAAGGTGGAGTTGATCCCTTCATCGTCTTTCAGTTCCGGGTAAAAACTTCTCAGAGCGTTGATCATGGCGGAAAGGATCCCCATGGGGTGAGAGCCCCTGGGAAAATTCTGGTAAAAGATCTGCATATCCTCATGCACCAGAGAATAATCGTTGAGCATGACGCTGGTGGAGATCAACTCTTTCCGGTTGGGCAGGTGCCCGTTGATCAGGAGAAATGCGGTCTCCACGAACGAGCAGTTCTCTGCGAGCACGTCAATGGGATACCCCCGGTACCGGAGAACCCCTTTTTCACCGTCCATAAACGTGATGGCGCTTTTGCAGCTGCCCGTATTGGCGAATCCGGGGTCATAGGTGATTATTCCCGTTTCCTGGCGGAGTTTTCGGATATCGATAGCTGTCTCGCCTTCCGGTCCCACAAACACCGGGAATTCATAGGTCTGGCCATCTACTGTCAGCTTAGCGGTTTTGGGTTCCATCGTCATATCTCCTTACCCTGTCGAGGCGTCCGGCATTTTTCAGTTGTTTCATGGTTGGAAAACACACAGAAAAAGACGTGTTTTGGCACAGAAAAGGCGCCGGTTACGCATAATGCCTCTTAATATACCGGCCTGTCAGCCGGTCAGAAGCACGCAGGTTTTCTTTGTTGACAAAGGAATTTATATACCTGATCATGGCAGGCAGGTCAAGCTGGGGCATCCGAACACACCCCACCGCAGGAAACAGGTGCATGGGCTTTAAAGAAAACATTCTCGAAAAAATCCGAATCGACACCCTGGCCGGACGGGTGTGCGCGTCCATTGATCCAACAGATCCCGCCCGAAGGGCGGATCTCGATGCCATGCGCCGCCTGCTGGAAGCCGGTCCGTTTGATCATCAGCGTATCCGGGATCTGGACATTTACTCCCGGAAGGTTTCCCGCACCGGCGAAACAGCACGTCCGATGATCGTCCTTGATAACGCGTTGGCCGCGTACAATACCACCGCAGCAGATATCGCGGTCCGAAAAAGCCCCACGATCAAAGAAATGATCAGCATCCGGAATGCCATGCGGATTCTCAACGACGGAAAGATCGTCCATTCCAGGGGAAAGGAGACGGTTCGCGGCGTGCAGCAGGAAGCTATCGCCGCGCTGGATCTTGCTTTTGACAGGGAGGATATCGATACCCTTGAAAAAGAAGGCCGGGCGTACCTTGCAGACAACCACCGAAAAGACTGCGAAACCCTTTTGTCGATATTTTTTGAGCTACTTGACTGGAAGCCACTGCCTGCCGGCCTGCAACCTGTGGGGGCAACAGCCACTGGCTTTAAATCAGACGGTTCCCGTCCCCAGTTCGGCCCGGTGGTGGTTCACGGACGGACTGCACCGGGTCTGCGGTATGTCAACGAACGGTTCAGCCCGGATGCCAAATCGGACCACAAGCGGCTCACGGATATTGCGGACGGCGCCATTGCAGCAGAATCAGACCAGGGCGAGGTCTTTACCCGGTTGAAACAACAGGTGGATGCGCGCTATTTCTCCGGTCCGTCACCCTGGGTCTATCCGGCGGCATCCTAGCGGAAATCCCCGCCTGTCAGGAGCGCATATGATTGTCAAACAGATCCCCATCGGATCCATGGAAAATTTCAGCTATCTCATCGCCGATCCGGCCACCCGGACCTGCGGGGTGATTGATCCGGCGTTCTCTCCGAAAAAACTGCTTAACATTGCCGATGCCGAAGGGCTTTCCATCACCCATATCATCAACACCCACAGCCACCCGGATCATACCTCGGGCAATGCGGAGATAAAGGCCGCCACAAAGGCATTGATTCTGATCCACGAAGCAGATGGCGGTAACTTGGGTAAGCTGTTCAATAACGCGGGCGCGCTTCTGTTCGGGGGGAAATCATCGCCGCCGCCGGACCGCCTGCTCACCCATGGGGAGACCATTGCGATCGGTGCGGTTTCACTGACCGTCCTCCACACCCCCGGTCACACCAAAGGCAGCATCTGCCTGTATGGCAGCGGGAACGTGTTTACCGGAGATACGCTTTTCGTGGGTGCCGTAGGCCGCACCGATTTCCCCGGCGGCAGCCTGACGACTCTGATCCGGTCCGTGCATGAGCAGATCTACACCCTGCCCGGGGACACCATTGTCTGGCCCGGTCATGATTACGGAGAAACCCCAACCTCGACCGTGCGACGTGAAATTGAGACAAATCTGTTCACCCGGTAGGATCCACCATTTGAATTTTGAGATGAATTCTGGTTTTGTTAGTATTCTTTTTACGGGATATTGATTCAGGTCGGAGGTAGAATGAAAGTACTGCTGGTATTCCTTTTGGGAGGAGGCCTTTATTTTTTACCCTCAATCATCGCATTCGCCAGAAAAGATGCGCATGCCAACAAGATTTTATTCTTAAATGTGTTGGGTGCTTGGACTGGGATTTTATGGTTTTTTGCACTAGGATGGGCACTGTTTTATAAAAAAACAAGGGAATCAAAAGAAGAACTGAGGGAACGGCAGCTTCTACAGTTTATTCGTGAAAGAGGAGGGCGGGTTACAATAGAGGAGGTTGCCGCTTCAACGCCATTTGGCATTGACGATGTTAAACGTGAGTTTGATCGTTTTTGCGCGTTGGGCATGGGGGAGGTTTGCCTTACCGAAGCGGGTTCCATGGTTTATGTTTTTCACGGTTTTTTATCGGAGATAGAAAAACATACCGCAACATCCATAATTGATAACGTATAAAAAAAAGAAGGATCCCGTTGCTAACTTAGCCGAGCGTTTTGTGGCTGTTAAAAGATGACGCAACGAGGGGGTTAGGATGTGACAATTGGAGCGGGATCTTGAAGCAGAGACCTTGTTTGGCTCAATCATGAACCTATTCTTTGGAGGAACGACGATGAACGTAACCGATGCGGTCTTGAACAGGGTATCGACCCGGGCGTTTCTGAAAACCCCGGTACCGGAAGCAACCCTGAAACGGATTCTGGAAACCGCCCAGCGGGCACCGTCGAACTGCAATGTACAGCCCTGGGATGTATATGTGGTATCTGGTGCGGCAAAAGATACGCTGAAAGGCCGGCTTGCAGCAGCGGTGATCAGCGGCGCACCGCCCAATCCGGATTTCAACTGGCAGGTGAAATATGACGGCCGGCACAAGGAGCGGCAATACGGATCTGCCCATGCGCTTTACAGCGCCATGGGCATCGAACGATCAGATAAAAAGGGACGGCTGGAAGCGATGCTGAAAAACTGGTCTTTTTTCGACGCGCCCCATGCCCTGTTTCTGACCATGGAGACCTACCTGGATATCATGGGCGCGGTGGATCTGGGCATCTACGTTCAGACCCTGTGTCTTCTCATGGAAGAAGAGGGGATCAGTACCTGCATTCAGGGGGCGCTGGGCCAGTTTCCGGATCCGGTCCGTGCCAGTTTGAACCTCCCGGATTCAAGCGGCATCTTGTTTGGTATGTCTTTTGGGTATGCGGATCCGGATGCGCCGGTGAATACGTGCCGTACAGACCGGATACCGGCGGCAGAGGCGGTGACCTTTATCTCCTGATCACCGGATCCGTCCATGGACGTGAGAGAGGCATCCACAATCGCTGATTTGCCGCGATATGATTGTTAACCTGTTTCAGCTGAGCCTGGGGCGCGTGACAACGGCCTCACGCGTCATTTTGTTTGAACGGCATCTTTATAGGTGCCGTATCCCTTCGCTTCCAGTTCTTCCAGCGGAATGAATTTCAAGGCCGCAGAATTGATGCAGTACCGCAGTCCGGTGGGGGGCGGACCGTCCTCAAACACGTGCCCCAGATGGGAATCACCGTATCGGCTGCGAACTTCAATGCGTGTCATGAAAAGCGAGCGATCTGTTTTCTCCACAACCGCGTCAGAAAACAGCGGCTGTGTAAAACTGGGCCAGCCAGTACCAGAATCAAATTTGTCACGCGAACTGAACAAAGGCTCTCCGGTCACAATGTCCACATAGATTCCCGGTTCCTTAAAATCCCAGTAGAGATTGTCAAAGGGCGGCTCTGTCCCCCCTTTTTGCGTGACCGTGTATTGAAGCAGTGAAAGCTTTTTTTTCAGAGTCTCGGCATCGGGTTTCACATACAGTCCCTTATCATGTTCACTGATGAAAAACTGTTTATGCCCATTCCATGTCTGTTTCAGAAATTGGTCCCGCCCGGATCCTTTGCGATACAGCTGATACCGCAGGGGATTTTTGCTGTGATAATCCTGATGGTATGTTTCTGCGGGATAAAATGGCGCCGCCGGGAGCAGTTCCGTCACAACCGGTTTGTCAAAAAGACCCGACGCATTGAGCCTGCGAATGGATTTCCGTGCAGCGGCCTCCTGTTCAGGCGTATGAAAAAACACTGCGGTGGCATACTGCGTTCCCCGGTCAGCAAACTGGCCGCCGGCATCTGTGGGGTCTATCTGACGCCAAAAGACGTCAAGCAGCTTTTCAAAGGAAACCTGATCCGGATCATACCGTATTTCCACCGCTTCACGGTGCCCGGTTGTACCGGTTGAAACCGCTTCATACGAAGGATGCTTCACATGCCCCCCCGTATAACCGGAACGGACAGACACCACACCTTTTATCTGTTCAAACGGCTTTTCCATGCACCAGAAACACCCGCCTGCGAAGATGGCTGTTTCCGGCTCGGATGCCTCTGTATGTTCACCGGAAAGCATCAGAACACTTCCCACCAGCATCAGGCTTCTCACGATAGCGCCTGTTTGCATCCTCTCCTCTCCTTTCTCCTAGCATGATTTTGCAACACAGGATGTAGGCGTTGAATCAGACGCACGGCTGACATGCACGATACGTTAAGATCAAGTATAACCACCATTCATGGATTGACAAGAGAGCATTCCTGTCGAGGCGCGTGTTGGTTTCGGAGTGATGAAAAACTTGTCATCCCCAGTCAGGAGGGAGGGCATTGCAACACCGTTTTTGCGCAGCTTGACACCCTGGCGGATTCGCAGTAAGTAGAAAAGCGTTTCGATTAACTGTCCGGCCAGAAGGTGTTCAGCACCACAGGAGATGCCTTATGTTTGGCATGGGAATGCCTGAAATCGTTCTGATACTGGCGATTGCCCTCATCGTTCTCGGCCCGAAAAAACTACCGGAAATCGCCCACTCCCTGGGAAAAGCCATGAGAGTGTTTCGCAGCGCGACTGAGGATCTTAAATCCGTGGTCACGATGGATGAAGAGATAGATTCTGTTATAACACCAGTTGATTATAATAAATATCGTGCGTCTGAAAACCCAGCCGCTGATCCCGGCGAAAAGGGCGGTGCTGCGGAGCCGGCATCGAACAGCTCCAGCGGTTCGAACAGGGAGGACCACTAATCCGTGAGTGGCGCTGGTATGACAGATGATCAGAAGGCTCCCCTGACTGCGCACTTGGAAGAACTTCGTTCCCGCATCATCAAGTGTTTCATTGCCGTGGGCATCGGGTTTGCGGTGTCCTATGCGTTTAAGGAACAGCTGTTCGACTATCTGATGCAGCCTTTGCGAGATGCCCTCCCCTACGGAGACCGGATCATCTTCACCGGTCTGCCTGAAGCCTTTTTTACCTATCTTAAAGTGGCGTTTTTGTCGGGACTGCTACTGGCGTCTCCTGTGATTCTGTATCAGCTCTGGATGTTCGTGGCACCGGGGCTCTACAAACAGGAAAAAAAGTTTCTGATGCCGATTATCGTGCTGTCTGTCTTCTTTTTTCTCGGCGGGGCCTTGTTCGGCTACTTTGTGGTCTTTCCTTTCGGGTTTTCTTTTTTTCTCAGTTTTGCCAATCCGTCTATTCAGGCCCTTCCGTCCATGAAAGAATACCTGGGATTTGCTTCAAAAATGCTGCTTGCCTTTGGGTTCGTGTTTGAATTGCCCCTGTTCATCACGGGACTGGCGCGGATGG
Organism: Deltaproteobacteria bacterium; assembly: GCA_002748835.1. GTDB lineage: Bacteria > Desulfobacterota > Desulfobacteria > Desulfobacterales. The sequence continues at coordinate 33,203 of PDTL01000018.1, read as the reverse complement.
GGGTGGTGTCGGTGGGTTTTTTAAATCGGAATCGGAAATATGCAATCCTGCTGTTTTTTATTTTCGGCGCAATCCTGACACCGCCGGATATCGTCAGTCAGGTTATGCTGGCCTGCCCCCTCATGGTGCTCTATGAAATCAGCATCTGCGGTGCGTGGCTTTTTGGGAAAAAAAACAGGGCGCCTGAAGCAGAGGCATAACGGCGGAGCAGGGTTCAAATGCAAAGGGGTGTGAAGATCATGATGCCCGGGGCGCTGATTTGGATGCCCGGTATTCGAGGGCAGCGCGTACCATGCTGGGGGCCCACGCCGGGGTTCCCAATGCGTGGATATGCGTGTAGGTGGCAAGGGTGCGGTGTTTCACGATGCCGTCTTTTTTGTGGATGATCCCTTTGCCGCGGGTCATCCGGTATATCAGGGCGGTTTCCGGTTCCGAGATGTCTGCAACCGTTGAATACCGGAATTCATGGCCGCGAATCACAGATCCCTTTGGATGAAACGGGGTATCTGCTACGGTTTCCACAATGGTATATCCATGTCCCTGGGGTTTCTTGGAAATACCGAAATCAATGGAAAAAACTCCGGCCATGGGCCATGTCTCCGCGTTTACGGTCAACTGCGTGCCCAGGTAGATCAGGCCCCCGCATTCTGCGTAAATGGGCATGCCGGCCTTAGAGGCGGCCCGGATGGCCGTGCGGAAGGTGTCGTTTTTGGAAAGGGCCCGGGCATGGGTTTCCGGGAATCCGCCGCCGATATAGAGGGCGTCTAGATCCTCCGGAAGCGCGGTATCTTCGAGCGGGCTGACAAAGACCAGCCTGGCGCCGGCCTGGGTGAGGGCTTCGATATTTTCCGGATAATAGAACTGAAAAGCCGAATCTTTGAGTACCCCGATGACCGGTGCGTCCCCAGCGTCGCAGACCGGGCTGTCAAAGAGGGGATCTTCCGGCGTCGGCTGCGTCAGATCTCCCGCGGTTCGGGCAATGGCCTCGATGGTTTCAATATTGAGATGTTTCCGGGCAATCGCCGCGGCTGCCGCAATCGATTCGTGGGCCCATGCATGTTCTTCAGTGGGAATCAGGCCCATATGCCGTTCCGGAAACACATCGCCTTTGAGTTTGGGGATGGCCCCCACCACCGGTACACCGCAATAGTGCTCCACATTCCGGCGGATATTGTTTTCATGCCGATTGCCGGCAACGCGGTTTAAAATGACGCCGCCGATGATCAGGTCCGGGTCAAAGTGCAGGCACCCGAGGAGGATGGCGGCAACGGTCCGGCTGGATTTGGTACAGTCCAGACAGAGGATCACCGGAGACCTGAGGCGCTTTGCAATCTCAGCCGTGCTGGTATCTCCCGTGAGATCAATGCCGTCAAACAGGCCCCGGTTGCCTTCGATCACCGAGATATCCGACCCCTTGCTGTAATGCCGGAACACCTTTTCCGCCACGTGGGTGGAGAACAGAAAGGTGTCGATATTATGGCAGGGCGCATTGGCTGCCATGGACAGCCAGCCCGCATCAATATAATCTGGTCCTTTTTTGAAAACAGACACCCGGCTGCCGGACAGGCGCCAGTGGGCGGAGAGACCTAAAGAGAGGATGGTTTTGCCCGATCCTCCTCGAAGTGCCGAGATGGTCACCCGGGGAGGAGGGGCAATCGCGATAGGTGACACATCAGACTGCATAGGGGCGGGCCATGCAAGGGGATGGTGTCATGAGCGGAAAATTTTTATTCTTCATGCTCAGCTGCAGCCTGCTTGCCGCGACCTTTCAGACCGATCATGGTGGTACTGCCGCTTGACCAGTATTCGAGCAGCTCTTCCCGGACCATCTCGTTGACCACTTTTTTTACAGCGCGGGGGCCTTCATCCGGCAGAAACGCATAAAAGTCTTTCAGATAAAATTTGGACTTGGTTTTGGTCTTCTTTTCCAGCTGTTCGAGGATGATTTTTTTTGCTTCTTCATAATTAATGGCCATAAAGTATTCCTCCCAGTTATAAAACAGGTAAGGCCGGAAGGCAGAGAATAGAACCTTCCGGCCGACAATACGGACGTTTAGCTCAGATCAATTAGAATTTGAACTGAGTGGTCTGGCGCCAGGTGTGATACGCATGATCACGGAAGTCGTCTATCAGGTGGTGGGTGAACGGCAGTTCACATACATCAAAGAACCGCTCCCATCCGATACGTTCTGCCCATTCACCAAAACGCTCGTATTTGTGGGCGCCTTTGGCATACTGATCCACCATGCGCTTGATGGTATCGGTCATGGTTGTCCAGCGGGGCGGTTCATTGGGAATAAACGCCACAACCACCTTGGAGAATTTCGGTGCGGTGATCCGGTTGGATACCTTACCACCTGCCATCAGAACGATACCGTCACCTTCGGTGTCAGCCAGCGGCATGGACGGGCACATGGTGTAGCAGTTACCGCAATACATGCAGCGTTCCTGGTTAACGGCAACAGAGTTGATTTTTTCACCGTTGATTTCAACCTTGGACGGCTTGATGGCCGCCGTCGGACAGGCAGCGATAGCCAACGGAATTTCACAGACTTTGTCCAGATATTCATGGTCCAGCATGGGCGGCTTTCGGTGATAACCGAGGATGGCGATGTCAGAGCAGTGAACCGCACCACACATATTCAGACAACATGCCATGGAAACACGCAGGTGAGCCGGCAGACGCATCTGTTTGAAGTCGTCGAACAGAACGTCCATGGTCGCCTTGACGGTACCGGAAGCATCGGTAGCCGGTGTATGACAGTGCATCCAGCCCTGGGTATGAACAATGTTGGTAACGCCGGCACCGGTACCGCCAACCGGGAATTTGTAGCTGCCGCCCGGGAATTTACGGCTTTCCAGATCCTGCTTCAGGGCCGCTGCTTTTTCCTTGGTGTCAACCATGAATTCGATGTTGTTACGGGTGGTGAACCGCAGGTAGCCATCACAGTGCTTGTCAGCGATTTCACAGATCTCACGGATATGAGATGCGGACATCAGGCGAGCACCGCCGGCCCGTACGGTATAAACTTCTGCGCCGGTTTCGGAAACGTGCACAAGGACGCCCGGTTCCAGGATTTCATGATACAGCCACTTGCCCTTGTTTTCCTTGATGACGGGCGGATAAAATTCTTCATAGTGGCGCGGACCGATATCAGTGATACGGTTTTCCATCGGTTTGTCGGGATTGTATCCTGAGGAAATAAATGCCATTGTATTGCCTCCTCGCGATTAGCGTAAGTGATGTTTGCGGTATTCTTCCACGTCACGTTCCCAGCCGCCCGGAACTTCGTCTTCTTTCCAGAAGATGTACGGGTTGGTCCGCGGATGTTCAACATGCTGGGGCACTGCCTTGATACCGGTAACCTGCAGCATTTTCTGGAAGCCCTGGCGGATGATCAGCTCGCCGAGACGTTCACGGTTCTTGCCTTCTTCCATCCACCAATCCCAGATGGACTCGATGACTTCTACGATGGCTTCGTAGTCATTGTCCGGGTTGACTTCAATGAAGGGGACGAGGAGGGAGCCCATCTGCGCACCGTCCATGATCGGGGCCTTGGCGCCGACGAGGATGGAACAGCCCGTGTCCTTACCGACACGCAGGGCACGCGGCATGGCGTTGATGCAGTGCATGCAGCGGGTACATTCTTTGTTGTTGATCGAGAGCTTACCATCTTCATACTTCATGCAGCCGGTGGGGCAGAGGTCGACGATCTCTTTTTGGATGTCGAAGGGACCCCAGTCGCGGCCGGCAAAGGCGCCGCCGTTGACGGGAATTTCGCCTGCGACGTAAGCGGCAACCGCTTCCTGGTCAATACGGATGTCGTCTTTCCAGGTACCGATAAAGGACATATCGGAACGGGCGATGGAGGCAACACAGCAGTTCGGGCAGCCGTCCAGTTTGAACTTGAACTTGTACGGGAATGCCGGGCGGTGGAGTTCATCCTGGAATTCATTGGTCAGGAAGTGAACCATCCGGTTGGTGTCGTAGCAGCAATATTCACAACGCGAGGAACCCAGACAGTCTGCCGGGGTACGCAGGTTGGAACCGGAGCCGCCAAGGTCCTGACTCATGTTGTGGGTCAGTTCGTAAAAAATTTCTTCCAGCTGGGGTGTGGTGGTGCCCAGAAGGATGACGTCACCGGTAGCGCCGTGCATGTTGGTGATACCGGAACCGCGCAGCTGCCAGATGTCCATGAGCTGGCGCAGATAATCGGTGGTGTAGTATTTACCCGCCGGCTGGTTGACGCGGATGGTGTGGAACGCTTCAACACCCGGGAATAGACCGGGCTGGTCGCAGTAACGACCGATAACGCCACCCCCATAACCGAATACACCGACGATACCGCCGTGCTTCCAGTGGGTTCGACCGTCTTTGTAGCTGAGTTCCAGAATGCCCAGCAGATCGTCTACGGTGTCTGCGGGGATCTGAAAATCAAGACCTTCTTCGTTTTTAGCGCGAACTTCTGCTTCCTGCTTCATGTCGGATACGAAGCTCGGCCATGGACCGCTTTCGAGTTGGTCCAACAACGGTGTTTCGTGCTTAGCCATTGCCTTACCTCCATTAACGTGATGGTACCCTGAGGGGGGTAGTAGGTTTCGCTTTTTTTCTGATAGCCGGAAAAAAAGACAACTACGCCAATTGCTTATATAATCATGTTTCCATGATTTGACCCTGATACTGCACGGGGTGCTTTAAAAATATATCTATAGGATTAATGCGGATGCATGTCAATCAAAAAGGCGCTCGGAGCGGATGGTTAAGGCTTTGAAAGGAAATGAAGAATCTGCTGCCGTTGATAAATGAACCCGTTCTCCTCAGTATATTGTGGGTCGGGCAGGTAAAGACACCAAGAGCGGGCATCAGGCAAGCGTTTCGCGGAGACAGAAAATATGGGCGGAAAGGTGCTTTTTGATGACCGGATGCTCGGGGGCGGCCTCCGGCGTGGTCTGAACGAAGCGCCGGGCAGCCTCGGCCCAATCGTCATCGGAGCGGGTGTGGATATAGGGACGGATCAGATCTCCGGGGGGAACGCCAGCTTCCGGGTGGATCGGATACCGGTTCAGGGCCGCTTCCCAGCCGCGTACGGTGCCGGTTACAGCAGCCGTATCGGCCCATGCCACGTCCCCGATACCATCAATGCGGTCCAGTCGCATGCGGATGGACATCTGGATGAGGAACAGCCACATGGCCTCCAGCTGCAGGAGGAGATCATCCCCGGGCGGGGGGGTGATCATGGGTGCGTACTGACGGACGGAAATCAGCCTGACATCCACCTGGTCACCGGTATGTGCGAGGACAAAGTCCCCGGCCGCATGGTGCCAGGGGAATACATGGGCGGTGGTGCGGGGGTCGTAAAGGTCTGTGAGAATCTCTGCCGTCTGGTGGTAAACGGCCATGCGGATGTCCGGAGCTGACAGGAACCGGTCGCCCTCAGGTGTCCAGACCACAAAGGTGTCGTTTTCAGGGCCGGCATCGGTGAGGTGAAATTCATGGTGATCTGCGAGCCATTCCACGAGAAACAGGGCAATGTCAGTGCCGTCGGGTGTTTTGACCGTGTCCATGTCAAAGACGTGGGGGGTGTGTGAACACCGATCCTGAAACGCGGAAAGCAGGGAAAATTCCCGCGCCATGATCTCGCAGCCCTGGGGAGAGACAGCCACGTTGACTCCGTGGCTGCGCTGCCAGATGCCGTTTTTTTTCACTTCAATATAGGCTGGATGATAAAAGGCGCCATGTTTGACCATGACAATCCGCACGGGTGATGCCTTGTCAGGTTGCAACAGAGAGATTCGTGGGGCGAGAAAGGCATGGATCGCAGAAAAATAGGCGGCAAGGGTGACCGGGGCAGTGCTGGCTGCACCGGCATGGCGGTCTGCCGGAAGCTGCTTTTTTAGAAGCGGATTACCGGGTAAAAGCACGTCCGGGTGTCCGGCAATGCGGTATTCAAATAGGGGATGCGCGGTGCCTTGCATTGCCTTCTCCGGTGCCAAAAAGCACATTTGCTTTCATCCGCTGTGTGCTGAAAGCGAAAGGAGCCGAGGTTATGCCGTGCGCACAGCGTCGATTTCAGACGCAAGGCCGGGTTCGGGTGCATATCCTAGGGAAACGGCCTTGTCAAAGCTTTCGACAGCACCGGCGGTGTCGCCTTTTTCCAGCAGCGCAATGGCCAGATTGTTGTAGGCAATGGGGAAATCCGGCTCGATGGAGAGGGCTTTTTTATGTGCGGCAATCGCTTCATCGACCAGCCCCTGCATCAGGTAGGCGGATCCCAGTGTGGTGTAGGCCTGTACAAATTTGGAGTTGAACGAGATGGCCTTCTGGAGGGCCTTGATGGCCGGCTCCACGTTGCCCCGCTGAAGCTCCAGAAAGCCAATGTTGCCAAAACCGATGGAAAAACCGGCCCGGGCCTTGGTGGCGCGCTGGTTGAAGGAGAGACAGCCCTCCACATCGTTGCGATGCAGGCAGATGCCGCCGAGCTGGACATAGGCTTCGGCCAGGGACGGACTGCAATCAATGGCCTCGAAGAAGGCTTTTTCTGCTTCGTCATACTGCTGCAGTCCCATGAGCGCGACACCGAGGTTGAAGTGGGTGGTGCCGCAGTTGGGGTTAGATGTCAGTTGTCCGCGGAGGCGGTTGATATATTCCTGTGCGTTCTGAGCCTGAACCATGATGTATCCTTAATCTGTTCATACAGGCGAGGGCCTGCAGAGGTCTTCTGTAAAAACGTTTTTCCTCATGCCAATGCATGAAAAAGTGTCATAAACTAATGCCGCATCCGATCCTTGTCAAGGTTCTGTGGCACCCGGTTTTCGGGCGCCAATTGCGGAGTCGGGGCTGAATCGCTTGTCAAAACAGCCGGGTTTGTGGTATGCGTATGAAACACTATAATGGAACACGTTGATCGAAAAAAATCTGATAAGGCGAAGCGATAAAGGGGGAAGTATGTTCCACGGGAGTTGCACGGCACTGGTTACGCCGTTCAAGGACGGCGCTGTCGACTATGAAGGGCTGAATCGTCTGGTCGACTTTCAGGTTCAAAACGGCATTACAGCAATCCTCGCAGTGGGGACGACCGGTGAGAGCCCGACCCTGGCATGGGAGGAGCATATTCGGGTGGTCGATACCGTCGCCGGGCGTACGCGGGGGAAATGCCTTTGCGTGGCAGGCGCCGGGAGCAACAACACCGCAGAAGCCTTGAATGCTACCGAACATGCGGTCAAAGCCGGCGCGGATGCCGTCCTGCTGGTCGACCCGTATTACAACGGTCCAAGTTCTCTTGAGATCCGCAAGGAATACATCGAGCCGGTGGCCCGTGCGTTCACGGATGTGGACATCATTCCCTACATCATCCCCGGCCGTACCGGCGCCCAGATGTTTCCGGAAGACCTGGCGATTTTAAAAAACAGCTTTGCCAATGTGCGCACGGTTAAGGAAGCCACGGGGAATCTGGACAACATGCGCCGCACTCGAAAGGTGTGCGGTGATGATTTCTTCATTCTTTCCGGAGATGACGGTCTGACCTACACCATGATGACAGATGCAGGCATCAAGGCTGCCGGCGTGATTTCCGTCTGGTCGAACGTGGCGCCGGGTCCGGTGACAGCCATGGTGAAAAAACTGGCTGACGGGGATCTGGACGGCGCAGCTGCGATCCGGGATGCTATGGCGCCCCTGTTTGACTTGGTGACTGTGACCACAACAGAAACCACACCTCACGGAGACGTCACCTGCCGGGCGCGGAATCCGCTGGCATTAAAAACATTGATGCAGATCCTCGGCATGCCGTCCGGCCCCTGCCGGAGGCCTGTGGGCCGCATGACTCCTGCAGGGCTTGAGGTAGTGCTGGCCGCAGCGCGCACCGTCTGGAAGAAACATCCGGAAATTCTGGCGCCAGTGGGTGCTTTTTTCGATGTGGATGTGGAATCGCGGCTGTTCGATCCCAAGGGAACAGACGCGCTGGTCTACGCCGATTATGCCTGATTCCATCTGATGCGTTCGCCGCTGAACTGAAAGCGCGCCCCCTTACCGGTTGTAAAGGGAACGTGCATGCATCTGGCAGAAAAGGGGTTATTCGGCCCTGTCCGCTTCCCGAATTTCCTGGCGGGCCCTGGCCGCTTCTGGGTTGATGGTAAAGTCACCGATTTTGAACATGACCCACTTGAGCCAGCGCAGGCCGAATTTCATCAGTTCCACTTCATCTTCCCGGATGGCTTTGACTGTGGCATCGTCGATACCGTAGAGCTGCAGAAAGGATGTGGTGGATACAAAGAGTTTGAATTTATCGATGTTGTAACTGGCAGTGAAGAACATCTTCTTGGCCTGTTCGGAAAGTTGTGCATTGGGCGGCCAGGAACGTTTCCGGACCAGAATATCCGTCCAGATGGCGTTGATTTCGTCGTGGATATCCACCCCCTGATCCCGGCGCCATTCCGCGACCGTCCAGTCGGTGTCTTCGTTAAACCCTTTGCACCGAGGCTCCTTGATGAGAAAGTAGAACTCGTCTCCGTCCGCACCGTCTATCTGTTCCAGGGTGCCGACACCGGCAGGATAGTACCGGCAGGTGGTGGGCCGGTCTTCGTATACGGTACAGCCTTCTCCATCCCTGACAAAGGGACAGGACTTGCGCGCATCATCCAGCAGTTTCAGGGTGACCACCGGCAGGTCTGTTTTTTCGAGGAGCTCTGGCGTGGTATATTGGGCGAGAAACTCTTCGGAGGTCATCCCCAGCCGGTTTTTCAACCGGATGATGTCATAGGGGGTAAGGACAATATGGATTTTTCTGCAGCAGTCGGTGAAGCAGGGAACGCCCTTGTGGCAGCGGAAGGTGAACGCGCTGTCAGGTCCGAGCCGGACGGGATCGACATAATTTTTCGGGAGGGTATCGGTATCAGACATGTATCTCTCCTTACTGCCTGAACGCAGGCAATGGGTTTCAGAAAAAATGAATGATATTGTCTGGTTGGTGATTTGTCAACAGGACTTGATTTGTAAGTGAGATTTATCCAAAATAATAAAATTTTGCAATTTCTTTAAATGGATCCGGGTGCGGCCCGTCAAAGCAAAGCGGCATAAGCAGCCGGAGGGAAGGGATGGAAGATGCAGTTATCCGTACACAGAGCAGAGACCTTGAAAACCCGGCCGGCAGATGATGCGCTGACCTTTGGTACCGCGTTCACCGATCATATGTTCAACATGGATTACACCCCGGAGGCGGGCTGGCACGACCCCCGCATCGAACCCTACGCGCCGTTTCAGCTGGATCCGTCCACCATGGTGTTTCATTACGGCCAGGCCATCTTTGAGGGATTGAAAGCCTTTCGCCGGGAAGACGGCGGCATCCAGCTGTTTCGGCCAAAAGACAATCTGGCCCGTTTCAACCGGTCTGCCGAGCGAATGTGTATTCCCGCCTTTGACGAAGATGCGGCCTTTTCCGCGCTCACGGAGCTGATCCGCATAGAGTCGGACTGGGTGCCGTCCACCCAGGGCACCGCCCTCTACATCCGGCCGACCATCATTGCGACAGACGCGTTCCTCGGCGTTCGTGCCTCGAATACCTACCGGTTTTTCATCATCCTCTGTCCGGTGGGAGCGTATTATGCCGAAGGATTCAATCCGGTGAAGATCTGGGTGACAAAGGATTTCGTGCGCGCGGTGCCCGGAGGGGTGGGTGAAGCCAAGACCGCCGGTAACTATGCCGCCAGCTTGTACGCCAGTGAAGTGGCGGCCAAAAAGGGGTACACCCAGGTGCTGTGGCTCGACGGGGTGGAAAAGACCTACGTGGAAGAGGTCGGGTCCATGAACATCTTTTTTGTGCTGGGGGATACCCTGGTGACGCCGATGCTGACCGGGAGCATCCTTCAGGGAATTACCCGGGATACGGTGCTGACCCTTGCCAGATCCTGGGGGCTGTCTGTGGAAGAGCGGCGGATTTCCGTAGATGAGCTGGTGGCGGCCCATGAAAAAGGGGACCTCAAAGAGGTGTTTGGCGCGGGTACCGCAGCGGTGATTTCGCCGGTGGGAACCATGATGGTGAAAGGCCGGGAGATTTCCATCGGAGACGGTGGTGCCGGAGCGCTTTCTATGCGGTTTTTCAACGCCATCACCGATATTCAGTACGGCAGGGCCGAAGACCCGTTCGGATGGATCGTGCCGATCTCTTGATATGCAAACGACGATGACATCAGGAGCTGCTATGCGAATCCGGAAAGCTGTTTTCCCGGTTGCCGGGCTGGGAACCCGTTTTCTGCCGGTCACCAAAGCCCTGCCCAAGGAAATGCTGCCGGTGGTGGACAAACCGCTGATCCAGTATGCGGTGGAAGAAGCCCGCGCATCGGGGATTGAGCAGATTATTTTTGTCACCGGCCGGGGAAAAGGGGCGCTGACCAATCATTTTGACCGGTCCTACGAGCTGGAGTCGACCCTGCACGCTCGGGGAAAAGAAGACTTACTGAAAGAACTGGAAGCCACGCTGCCGAAAAACGGCACGATTGTCTATACCCGTCAGCAGGAACCTCTGGGCCTGGGCCATGCCATCTGGTGCGCCAAAGATGTGGTGGGAGATGAACCGTTTGCAGTCATGCTGGCCGACGACCTGATCCTGTCCGATGAACCGGTGCTGGGTCAGATGATTCAACGTTTCGACCGGCTGCGGGGGTCGGTGGTGGCTGTCATGGAAGTCGACCCCTCACGCACGGGCAGTTACGGGATTCTCGATGGTGAGGATATTGAGGACCAGGTAGTGGTGACCCGAAGCCTGGTGGAAAAACCGGCACCGGAAAAAGCCCCCTCCAATCTGGCCATTATCGGCCGGTATATTCTTACACCGGCGATTTTTGACATCCTGGGCCAGGGCCGGGTGGGTGCGGGTGGTGAGATTCAGCTGACCGACGCCATGGCAAAGCTGCTGCAGGCCCAGCCCATTTTCGGGTACCGGTTTAACGGTACCCGTTTCGACTGCGGTGACAAGGCCGGATTTCAGATGGCCAACCTTGCTTTTTCAATGGCCCGAGAAGAGATTCGGGCATCGTTGCAGCCCTTCCTGCAGGAGATGGTTGCCCGATACGAGAACTGACCGTCTGTGAAAGATGGAAGACAGCCGTTGAAAAAACGACATATGGCAATTTGTATCTGTATCCTCGGGATCTGGTGTGTGACTGCGGCAGCGGCGCCGTTTCCCCGATACAGCTGCGGGGTGCGGGCCCTGGGGATGGGTGGCGCGTTCACGGCTGTGGCAGATGATGAATCGGCCATATTTTACAATCCTGCCGGTCTGGCGGGCCAGGATTTTGTGGCCGTTTCCATCTTCAACCCCCTGATCGATATCGGTTCCGATTCTCTGGATCTGATTGGGGATGCCGCTGACGTGGATTTTAACAGCACCGAAGAAACTGCGGATCTGATGCGAGATTATGTGGGGGAGTACCAGTACATTAGATGCCGACTCTTTCCCCATGCAGCGTTCAATGTGGCGGATGTCGGGGCCATGGTCGGTGTGCTGGGGCAGTTTCGTCTGGAAGCGGATGTCTGGAATCCGGTGTGGCCGGAGCTGTATGTGGACAGGGTAACTGATTACGGCCTGATGGGAGGGATGGGCTGGAAACTGCCGTTCACTGGGCTGAAAGCAGGCTGGGCGTTGAAACTCCTGGCCCGGGAGCACCTGCAGGCGGTCTATACGGCCACGGATATTTCCGCAGACGATTTCGAGGATCGGTTAGCGGACGATACCGTTTCCGGAAGCGGCGTGACCACGGATTTCGGGGTCATGTATACGAAATCCCTGGTTCCCCTGACCGATCTTACCCTGGCAGTGGCCGTGCAGCATTTTCCGGAGCTGGATTTCGGGGATGCCCCGGATCTGAAAACGCAGGTAAATTTGGGTGCGGGCCTTCATACGGAGCTCATGGGATTAGGGGTGATTGTGGCCGCAGATCTCATGGATATCACGAACGAGGTGAGTCCGGATGATGATGTCGAGAAAAAACTTCACCTGGGCGTGGAAGCCCATTTGCCAGCTGTTGCCTCTGTGCGCATGGGATTGAATCAGGGCTATTTCACTGCGGGTGTCACCCTCAGTTTCAGGTTGATTCGGTTGGAAGTGGCCACCTATGCGGAAGAAGTGGGGACCGATGCCGTTAAGTGGGACAATCGGCGATATGTGTGCCAGCTGTCCCTGGGCTGGTAGGTTTTTTACGCACGCACCTTGTATCGGTTGTAGTGGGCCATCACTTTTTTTACATATCGCCTGGTTTCCGGATAGGGCGGGATGCCCTGGTATCTGGATACGACAGACGGGCCGGCGTTGTAGGCGGCCAGGGCCAGGGGCAGGCGCCCGTGAAACCGGTTGAGCATCTGTTTGAAGTATTTTGTCCCGCCCATGATGTTCTGCCGCGGATTGAACGGGTCTGAAATGTTGAGGCGGTCGAAATTCTGGGGCATGATCTGCATCAGTCCTTTGGCGCCCTTTTCAGAGATTGCCCAGGGATTGAAATTTGACTCGGTCCGGATGATGGCCTTGATCAGGGGAAACGACACCCCGTATTTCTTGGATGCTTCCCAAATCACTTTGTCATATTTGTTTGTTGCCTTATTCCGCTTTTTGACGTTTGGCTTTTCACGGATATAGAGCTGGTGTTTTGCCGTATCTTGTGAGGTGGAGAAGTGGAGCACGCCGTTCTCATCCACATATTTATAGATGTCGGCAATTGAACGTTCGGCAAACAGCAGGATGATGAGCAGGATGATGAGCCCGGGCAGGGATAGCTGTTGAGATCGCTGGGAAGGCGTATGGCGGTTTCGGGAAAAGATCGACATCTCTTTTTTATCCAGGGTTACACAAAAAAATTAGTATCATTTTGGTTCGATCAAAAATCAATAGCTACTTGAAACTTTAAGAAAACAGCTCTAATTGCTGAGGCCCTTTCCGTTTCGGTTGACCGGACCGCTTTTCCGTCAGGCCAGCAGCGAGCAGATCCGGCGGAATGGCTGAAAGAAACGGGGACGGGGCCGTTTCCCGTTCCCGGCCATAGACGGTCCGTTTTGCAGCCCTTGTCAGGTAGAGCCGCTCTTTTGCCCGGGTCATGCCCACATAAAACAGCCGCTTTTCTTCATCTATATCTGCAGCCGGTTTTCCCGGCCGGGTCAGGGGCAGATACCCGTCATCGCATCCGGCCATGAAGACCACGGGAAATTCCAGACCCTTGGCTGCATGCAGGGTCAGGAGGGAGACCTTCTCGGCCCGGGGATCCACGGTGTCCGCATCCAGGCCCAGGGTCAGGGCGCTTACCGCAGCGGACAGATCCGCCCCCCATCCGTCTGCAAGATCTTTCAACTGGCGTGCGGCGGCTGCTGCGGCCGGTGACGCGGCAAGGGCGGCAGCGATGGCCGGCAACCGGACAGCGGCAGCGACTCTGTCCCCGGCTGTCAGTTTCTCCCATCCGGAAACCGCCTGCATCCAAGGGGCGGACGAACTGAAGAAGGCGGCGTCCGGTGAGCGAAGGGGGCCTTTTGCATCTGAGCGTTTGCCGTACAACCGGGCCAGCCGGTCCTGATCCAGAATCGACACCTGTCCGGCAGACAGTTTGATGTGTGCCAGTATATCCCGGATGACCGAAAGATCGGTGAGGGCAGCGCGGGAAGCTAACTGGCAGGGGATACCGGCTGTGGAGAGCGCCGTATAAATGCGTTCCCCCTGAGCATGGGTGCGGAACAGGACCGCAAAATCGGCAAACGCCCGGTCTTCGGAGGCCGGCAGCCCGGTCTGCTCTCCAAAATCACTGAACTGAAAGTCTTTTCCGCCCATCAGGGCCTCGATACGCCGGCCGATGGCCACGGCTTCTGCAGCCTCGGAAGGGGCGATCAGCCATTCCGGAGGCGGCCCCTGGAAGATTCCGGAATAGAGTGTCGCCTCAGGTTTATCCATCAATCCGCAGGCTGCACGCAGGATGGGCTCGGTGGAGCGGTAGTTCCGTGAAAGGCGGATTTCAGCGGCGTCCGGATAATCGGTTTTAAAGGCGGTGAAAAATTTCTCATCCGCACCGCGGAATCGGTAGATGGCTTGATCCGGATCCCCGATCACCGTGAGGTGCGGCGTATGCGCTGCCATGAGGCGGATCAGACGATACTGGCAATAGTTGAGATCTTGGTATTCATCGACAAACAGGTGGGTATAGCGGTTTTGCAGGGTTCTGAGATACGTGGGGTCTGCTTCCATTTTCAGTATCAGCCGGGGAATGAGGGCATCGAAATCCACCAGGTTCCACGTAGTCAAGAGCCTATCATAGGCCGCATAAACAGCGGAAAAGTCAGGGTCGTCAATCCCTTCCATCGCATCAGGAAAGATCAGCTGCTGACGGCAGGCGGCCATCTGCCGGAGACAGGCATCCCGTGCCGATGCGGTGGACGTTACATGGGCCGCCCGCATGGCCGCGTCCATCAAGGGGACGGTGTCCGGCGGATCCACCAGTTCCAGAGGGCGGAAGAGATCGTCCCGCGTAAGCAGGTCCAGGGCAAAGGCATGAAAGGTCGTGGTGCGGGGCAAGGGACGCCCGTCACCCAGCAAGGTGCGGAGGCGGGCTTCCATTTCCCGGGCCGCCTTGTTGGTAAAGGTAATGGCCAGTATCCGGGCCGGATCAATGCCGGTATCGGTGACGGCTCTGGCAATTTTATGGGTGAGGGTATAGGTTTTTCCTGTGCCTGGACCAGCTGAAATAATCAGGGGACTGCCGGTGTGCGCCAGGGCTGCCGCCTGCTCTGGATTCTCCTCAGGCAGTGGCTCGATACGGGGTTCTGGAGGGACGATTTTCGTTTCAGGCGGCTTTTTTTTCCGGGACTTCCGTGGTTTTACCGCCATCCCTGCAACGGTAAAGAGCGACTGCTGACCCATGAGCGTCTCCCGCTCCTCGGGATCAAACACGGTGATCCGGCCATACGCGCCGTCATATCCGCCGGAAAGGATCACCCGGTTCTCCCGCATGCGGGAAATGGCTTCTCCGAGCAGGGGATGTCCGGTTTTTCCGATTTCATCCACGGGCAGGTGGTTTAAAATCGCCAGTTCCGGGCCTAGGGTGGTAATCAGGCGTTCCCGGGTTGACTGAACGGTCTTGGACCCGGCCCCCACATTGAAGAGCTCTCCTAACACTTCATCTAAGGGGATCCGGCTGACAAAACCGGGACCCTTTTCCGGCAGTTTATGGGACGCGGGCCGGTCCGCCAACGTTTCCACCCGGTAGAGCACCCCCAGGGTCAGGGGCTTGCCGCAGACCGGGCAGATGCCGCCAGCGTTCCGGCTTTCTTCGGGTGTGAACCGGATTCCGCAGCTCCGGTGGCCGTCCATGTGATATTTCCCTTCTTCAGGATAAAATTCCATGGTTCCCTTGAATTTAGCCGGGTCGCCGGTTTCCATGGCGTCTTTGATGGCAAAATAGGACAGTTCTGTATCAAAGAAATTGACTTCCCGGCCTAGTTTAGCAGGGGAATGGGCATCGGAATTGGAGATCAGGGTGATGTTGTCCAGGAAGGAAACCCGGCGGTTCATGGCCGGATCCGAGGACAGACCGGTTTCCGCGGCAAAAATATGGGAGGAAAGATCGCCGAAGCAGGCCTCGATGGAGTCAAACCCGGATTTGGAGCCCAGCAGTGAAAACCAGGGGGTCCAGATGTGGGCCGGCACCAGAAATCCCTGGTCGTTTGTCTCAAGGGTGATCTCCAGAAGATCGCGGGCATCCAGGCCCAGAATGGGGCGGCCGTCGGAATGGATGTTGCCGATGGTTTCCAGCCTGTCGTTAAAGGCTTTCACGGATGCCAAGTCCGGGAAAAAGACCAGGTTGTGATTTTTCCGGGTGCGGCCGTCTTTTTTATAAATATTGCTGATTTCCGTAGTGAGCATGAACCGGACCGGAATACGGCAGGAGGGGGGAATCTGTTTGTCACAGGTCCTTGCCACATCCTCACGGAGCCTGAACAGTCCCGGTTCTGCGGGAACCAGATAGTCGGACAAGTGGTCGAACCAGGCCGGGTGGGTGAAATCGCCCGTGGCCAGTACATGGATTCCTTTGACAGCGGCTGCCATATACAGGTTGGGCAGTTCCGCGGATTTGGCCGTGGCACGGGAGTACCGGGAGTGGATATGCAGATCAGCGATGAATTCCATACAGACAGGTTCCCAAAAAACGGTTGACCGGGCAGGAAAAATCCCCTTGAAGCCCGGTGGCAATCGGGTTACTGTTTCACGCAAGCTGACACGTCGTGCTGTAGCTTTTTGCATGCATGCCGCCGGCGGCCTGCCGGGTTACGGCTGTTTTTCAGATACATATCATCAGATGGAGCAAACGCATATGGGAATTTTGTCCGCAACCGTATCCATTTCCCGGTACCGGGTGGAGGGGACTCTTGAATCGGATTTTTTCGAGCGCGTGGAAGCCGGCCTGCGGCAAAACGCCATTGAAGATATTGACAATGAACCAGCGGACATGGCCGTGGGCTGGACCTCCCGGGAGACGCCGTTCGAGCCCTTGTTTGAAGGGGACACCTACAAGGTTGGCGACTGCCTGGTCTTTGCCCTGCGTATCGATAAAAAGGCGATTCCGGCGAAGGTGGTCCAGAAGCGATTTGCCATGGAATGCGCGCGCCGGCTGGCGGATTCCGGTCGGGAACAGCTTTCCAAGGCGGAAAAAAAAGCCCTCCGGGAAGCGGTGATCCATCAGCTCTGCCTCAAAATCCCGGCCACGCCCCATGTCCATGAGCTGATCTGGCATACCCAGGCCGGCTGGCTCTGGTTCTTTTCCACCCAGAAAGCCGCCAACGAAGAGCTGGAGACCCTGTTCACCAAGTCGTTTAAACTCAGTCTGGTGCGGGCGTTTCCGTATACCCTGGCCGTGAAACGGTTTGAAAAAGAATCGGCACTGCTCGATAAACTGCTGCAGACGCCGCCAACGCGGCTGGTTTGATGGTTTTAAAAAAATGAAGGAAAACAGGTATGCTGGATATCAGTGTTGCATATAATAAATATCAGTACCTCGGAAACGAGTTTCTCACCTGGCTCTGGTTTGTGATGGAAACAGACCCGGCCCTGCTCACAGATGCGGATCCGGAGCTGGGTGATCTGCATATCGGGAACCGGGTGGTCCTGGAACGGACCCTGAACGATGATGCCATCGAGACCATCACCATCAAAGGGGATGACGCAGGACTCGAAGAAGGGATGATGGCCCTTGGAAAAGGCGCCATGGTGACCGAGATGAACCTGGTCTACAGTTCCGGCGATCATGAGTGGCGGTTCAGTATCAAGGGGGAGAGCCTGAACTTTTCCAGCGTCAAGGCGCCGCCCACCGAGGCCCTTGAAAACAAGTCAGATGTGGAAGGGGCCATTCTGGAAAAAGTCTATCTGTATGAACGGGTTTTCACCTTTGTGGATGCCCTGTATGCGCGGTTTCTGGATCTCCGCGTCAAGGACGACTGGGGACGGGATATCGTGCCCCGGATGCGGGCCTGGATCACGGCCGCTGCTACCGCTCAGGTGCAGGCCGGGGACTAACCGTTGACAGTGCTTCCAGACAGGGTGACCCGGATTCTCACCCGACTTCGGGACCAGGGGCATGACGCTTTTCTGGTGGGGGGATGCGTGCGGGATACCGTGCTGGGCGTAACGCCGTCAGATTATGATATTGTCACCGATGCCCTGCCAGACAGGGTGTGTCAGCTGTTTCCAGACCGGAAGGTGACCCTGGCCGGTGCCGCTTTTCCGGTCTGCATGGTCGATCATGTGGAAGTGGCCACCTTCCGGAGCCGGTCAAACACCGAGGCCGTGGCCGGAGGGTTGGTGAACGATCTGGCCCGGCGGGATCTCACTGTGAACAGCATGGCCATGGATCCGGTTTCCGGCCTGATCACCGACCCCTTTGGCGGACAGGCAGATGTCCGGGCTCGGATCATTCGGTTCACGGGATCCGCCGATGAAAGGATCGCGGAAGACCCTTGCCGCATGCTCCGAGCCTGCCGGTTTGCCGTGCGGATCAGGGGGCAGCTTGCCGGTTCTGCGGTGGATGCCATTTGCCGGAACCGGTATGCCGTGGCCGAGGTCGCTGCCGAGCGTTTGCGCGCGGAAGTGGAAAAGGCCCTGGCCGGGCCGAAACCCGGCGATTTTTTTCGGCTGCTCGCCGATTTGGATATCCTTTCTGTTGTGTTTCCGTGTCTGGATGCCTGTCGGGGCATAGATGGCGGCCCTTATCATGCGGAAACCCTGTTTGAACACGCGGTTCTGGCAGCCGATGCCGTGTCCGCGAAATACCCGCGCCTCCGCCTGGCAGCTCTGCTGCATGACACGGGCAAACCCGCTGCACGGAAGGTGGAAGACGGCCGGGTGACCTTCAATGGCCATGAAAAACAGACCCGCGCCGCAGAAGCCGACCTCTCCCGGCTCCGGTTCAGCCAGGCAGATCAGCGGTATGTGATCGGGCTCATCCATACCCATATGCGACCCCTGAATGAAAACACAACAGACCGGGCCGTAGGGCGGTTGCTGAAAGCCCTGAAAGATGCAGATGTGGACTGGCGGGACTTTGTGCGGATCCGGATTGCCGACCGCCGGGCCAATCTGAAAAAAACAGCCCGCAGCCTGGATGAGATCCGGGGCATGGTGCGCCGCATTCGGGCGGTGCTGTACCCGGCTTCCGGCCCCTCCCCGGCCCTGACCACAAAGGACCTTGCCGTGAGCGGTGCGGATGTGATGCAGATCTTGAACCTGAGACCCGGTCCGGCAGTGGGCCGGATATTGAAACAGCTCCTGGATACGGTGGTGGATGACCCGTCACGCAATACACGGGACCAGCTGAAGGCATTGATCGAACAGGCGGCGGATCATGACTCCTGATGCCTGTGTGGATGTGGCGGTCCCCCTCCCCCTGTTTCGCACCTTCACCTACCAGCTGCCGCCTGCCCTTGCCAGCATGGCGGCTATCGGGAAACGGGTGCTGGTGCCCTTTGGCAACCGCCGGATCACCGGGTATCTGCTGGGGCCGGCCGCGCCCTCAGACGGGGTGACGCCCAAGCCCATCATCGATATCCTGGACCAGACCCCGCTGTTCACGGCAGACATGGTTCCGTTTCTTCGATGGGCTGCCGATTATTATATCCACCCCATTGGCGAGGTGATTGCCGGGGCCCTCCCTAACGGTTTGAATCTGGCGGATCAGCGGATGGTCTCCCTTGCGCCAGCGGGTGAAACCGTTTTTACTGAAGACCTTCCGCCGGTTCAGCAGGCCGTGATGACGATGCTTCAGGCAGACCCCCGTCCGGTTTCGGTGCGGAAACTCTCGAAAACCCTGTCCCGCGACATTCCCCTGGCCACCCTGCACACTCTGGAGAAAAAAGGGTG
Source organism: Deltaproteobacteria bacterium (assembly GCA_002748835.1). Taxonomy (GTDB): domain Bacteria; phylum Desulfobacterota; class Desulfobacteria; order Desulfobacterales. The sequence goes on along the minus strand of PDTL01000018.1, from coordinate 13,830 downwards.
GGTTTCCCTTGAGGTGAAACTGAAAGGTGGACAGACAAAACATCGGACCGAAATCCTGGTCTGCGCCGGAGATCCCGGCGGCTCTCTGGACGGACTTACAGAAAAACGGCGGGCCATCGTGGAAGCGGTGCGCACTGCCGGTGAGGTTCCTCTGAGCGCGTTAAAGCCGGTGGCCGCCACCGCCGCTGCCATGGTGCGGGATCTGGAAACCGGCGGGTATGTGACCATCCGGGAACGCGTGGTCTACCGGGATCCCCTGGGCGACGCCATCACCCCGGACCAGGCCCCGCCACTCACCGATGAGCAGGCTGCCTGCGTGGAAACCCTGGGCGCGTCACTTGCTTCCGGTGATTTTTCAACCTTTCTGCTCGAAGGGGTGACGGGTAGCGGAAAGACCGAAGTGTACCTTGATCTGGTGGACCGGACAATGGCATCCGGGCGGACAGCCCTGGTGCTGGTGCCGGAGATCGCCCTGATCACCCAGACCGAGCGGCGATTCAGAGCCCGGTTTGGAGAACAGGTAGCGGTGCTGCACAGCGGGCTCTCCACCGGTGAAAAATACGACCAGTGGATGCGCATCGCCCGGAACGAGGCACCGGTTGTCATTGGTGCGCGGTCTGCCATTTTTGCACCGCTCGCCCGTGTGGGCCTGATCGTGGTCGATGAAGAGCATGACGGATCCTACAAGCAGGATGCCGGATTTCGGTACAATGCCCGGGACCTGGCATCGGTGCGGGGTCGGCTGGAAAACGCCACCGTGGTATTGGGATCCGCCACGCCCTCGCTTGAGACCGCCTGGAACGCGGAAACCGGAAAATTTAGGAAAGTGCAGTTGACCCGCCGGGTCAACCGGCAGGCACTGCCCGAGACCCAGGTCATCGATCTCAACCAATTCAAAGATGCACCGGGCATGGGCCGGTTCATCACGCCGCCCTTGATTCAGGCCATTGACCAGACCCTGAAGCGGGGGGAGCAGAGCCTGATTTTTCTCAACCGACGCGGTTATGCCAACTGGCCGGTCTGCAATGACTGCGGCGAAGCCCTTCGGTGTGAGCACTGCGATATCACCCTGACCCTTCACAAGTCGATCCATGCCTATAAATGCCATATGTGCGGGTTCACCCGTTCTGTCAAAACCTGCTGCGCCACTTGCGGATCGAGCCATATCAAGGCCCTGGGTCTGGGCACGGAAAAGGTGGCAGCCGCCCTGGAGGCGGTCTTTCCCCATGCCCGCATCGCACGCATGGATCAGGATACGACGGTGCGCAAAGGTGAGCTGATCCGGATGCTCAAAGCCCTGCGCAACCAGACCATTGACATCCTGGTCGGCACCCAGATGGTGGCCAAGGGCCATGATTTCCCCAATATCACCCTGGTGGGAATCCTGTCTGCAGACATGGCCCTGCATATTCCCGATTTTCGGGCCGGCGAGCGGACCTTCCAGATTCTTGCCCAGGTGGCGGGCCGGGCCGGTCGCGGCGCCCGTCCCGGCCGGGTGCTCATGCAGACCCAGCTGCCCGAGCACTTTTGCATTGAAACGGCCACGCGCCAGGATTTTCATGCGTTCTATGATCAGGAGGCCCGTCAGCGGCAGGTGCTGGAATATCCGCCTTATGCACGGATTCTCCAGTTCCAGATCACGGGAAAAAACAGCGCGCATACCGCTGCTCGGGCCCGTGAACTCGGGGCGTATGCCCGAGCCATCCAGGCGGCAGACAAGTCCCTGGCGGCAGTCCGGATCATGGGGCCCATCGAGGCCGCCCTGGTACGGGTGGCCCGGTATTTTAGATGGCAGCTGCTCCTGAAATCAACGGATGTCACGGCGCTGCACCGCCTGGCGCGTCAGGTGCTGTTCGATCCGGACAAGCAGTTGCCAGTGCGTGCCGGCGTGCAGGTACGCCTGGATGTGGATCCGTACACATTGATGTGAGGTCATCTATGAAACTTGCTGTGATGAGCGACAGTCATGATCATATCTCCCACCTGCGTGCGGCCGTGGATATGCTGATAGCCGCGGGTGCGGGCGCCATCATCCATTGCGGTGATCTGGTGGCCCCGTTCATGCTGGCTGAACTGGCCCGGGCAGACGTGCCTGTGCATGCGGTGTTCGGCAACAATGACGGGGATATTCACAAACTCACCACCGTGGCCCTGACGCAGTTTCCGCAGATTACCTTTCACGGGCTTGTGGGAGAAACGGCACTGGGCGGACAGTCCGTTGCCTTTACCCATTACGAAACCGTGGCTCGGGGGCTTGCCCTGTCCGGCCGGTTTAGCTGGGTCTTTTTCGGGCATACCCACACCTACCATGAAGAACGTGTGGGCGAGGCGATCCTTCTCAATCCAGGGGATGTTATGGGAAAAAAGACGGCGCCCGGGTTTGTGATCATCGATTTGAAATCCGGTGACATTGCCCATCAGCGGCTACAGCCATCTGCCGCTTAAACGAAACGCATAGCACATGTTCGGAGTGATGGCGTGTGCCGTTTTTTTATTTGTCTTGAAATAAAAGGTGCTGCGTTCCTATAATCAAGCCTTTAGTGAAGGTGTACAGAACCGTACACGTCTGCCAACAACCCATCCAACGGAGGTACCCAATGAAAAAATGCGCTGTGTTCAGCCTGACTGCGGTCGTCAGCCTTGTTCTGTTTACCGGGGGGGTCTGTGCGGACACATACAAACCCGGAACATACACGGGGTCTGCAACCGGCTACAGTCGAAAAAATCACCCTGGAAAAATTGAAGTCGAGGTCACAGTGGATGCCAATGCCATCAAAGCGATCAACATCCTGACCTACGAACAGACAACCACGGGCAAACAGACCAAACAGATTGAACGCACCCTGCAGGCCAAAACGCAAATTCCGGCACAGATTATCGAAAAACAATCTCTGGCTGTTGACAGTGTGGCCAGGGCTTCCGCTTCTTCCGTGGGGATAGAACTCGCCGTAGCCCAGGCGCTGGAGAAAGCCACCCTTACATACAAAGACGGAACATACACCGGCGAAGCCAAAGGCTATGACAGGAAGAAACATCCCGGCAAAATCGAGGTGGAGGTCACCGTGACCGGGGGCAGGATCGCTGAGATCAACATCGTTACGTATGAACAGACCACGACGGGTAAGCAGGCCCAGCAGATTGAACGAACGCTTCAGGCCAAAGCTGACATACCCGGTAAAATCATCGCCCGCCAGACGACGGCCGTGGACAGCATCGCCCGGGCGTCCATGTCTTCAGACGGTATCAAGCTGGCTGTTGCACGAGCCCTTGAAAAAGCCCGGTAACCCGGCGGTCGTGAATGCGGATGAAACCATCGTATATCGGTGGTGCTGATCTGACGTTGCGGTTGATCTCCAGTCTGACTGCCGCCGTGTTCATTTCAACGCTCGGCATGGGTGTTTTCGCCTTTGCCATCCCCTTGCGCCTTCTGGACACCAGGGAATCCGGCCTGTTTTTGGGAGCGGCGTTTTCAGGCTATTTTCTGGCAAAGCTGGTGATGGCCCCCATCGCCGGCCGGCTGTCGGACAGAATCGGTCCGTTTCCTCTGCTTCTGGGGGCGGCGATGATCGGTTTTCTCGCGCCCATGGCCGCATGGCGTTCCCTGGGCCGCGACATCCTGTTTACCATTCAACTCTGTCTCGGCGTGTCTGCGGGGATACTGAAGCCCGTGGCCACAGCCGCCATTGCCGCCCAGGTTCCGGCTCACAGGCGGGGACAGGTGTTCGGCCTGTGCAATGCCTTCTACAACGCGGCCTTTTTTTTCGGCCCCATTCTTGGCGGACTGCTCTACTTTCATGGCAATTTGACGCCAGTGCTCATCTTTCTGACAGGCTGCATGGGCGTGAGCCTGGTCCTCATTTTTTATGCCAGGCGCCACCGCTTTTCCACACGTCCCGGCCATCCGCGTTCAGACACTTCCCTGCGGCCGTGGCCGCACCACGGGGCCCTGCTTCTGGCCATCTGCGGACGAACAGCCGGTACCGCCGCCCTGATCACCTTTTATCCGGTGCTGCTGTCCGAACAACTCCGCGGTCCGACCTGGCTGACCGGATTTTTGTTTGCCACCCCGAGTCTTGCAGCCTGCCTGATCCTCCCTCTGGGCGGATGGCTGGCAGACCGGACCGGCCGCGTGCCCCTGATCGTCTCAGGGATGGCGCTGAGCGCGGTCTGTCTGGGAATGACTGGTAAAATGGACACCGCTTACGGCTTTTTGATCACCGGCATTTTTTCAGGGCTGGGATCGGCGGTCTCTTTTCCGGCTGCCATGGCCCATGCGTCTGCCTCGGGCGCACGACAGGGCGCGATCATGGGGCGGTTTCACGGCGCGGCCAATGCCGGATTTGTGATTGGGCCGGTCTTGTGCGGCCTGCTGGTCAAATACGCCGGAGAGATCCCGCTATCCATGGGGGTCATGGGACTGACCGGGCTGGCGTCAACCCTGCCCCTGGCAGTGGGTCGCCAGGGAACCTCACGGGCGTGGCGTTTTGCCGCGCTGCCTGCGCTGACGGCAGGCCTCGTTGTCATGGTTCTTTTGAGCGTTCAGACCCGCAGCCAGCAGCCCCAGACACACCCGGCCGCCGACCTTCCGGAATCCACCCTGAATTTTGCCGGTATCGCCATGGGCAACGTGGTCCGTCTGACCCTCTCCGGTGCTGATGCAGAAACCGCAGACGACGCTTCCAGGGCTGCTTTCGATACCATTGCCAGGCTGGAAAGCGAATTCGGACACCGCAGCAGCAGTGGATCTGTCGGACGGATCAATCTTGCCGCCGGAACAGAGCCGGTTTGGGTGGAATCCGATGCCTTTGACCTTATCAGCAGGGCTTTGACTTTCTGCAAAACCGCCAATGGGGCTTTTGACATCACCATTGGCGCCATAACCGTGCTTCCCTTTTACTATCAGGAAAAAGCGGAAACAGAAAAAGCCGGCCTTGTGGATTACCGGAAGGTCCGGATGGACCGGGACGCGCAAACGGTTTTTCTGCCCGAGAAGGGCATGGCGTTGGATCTGGGAGGGCTCGCAAAGGGAACTGTGCTGGATGGCGCAGCCGAAACCCTGCGCCGGAAAGGAATCCCTTCCGCATTGGTGGAAGCGGGCGGCGACATATACTGCTATGGCGACAGGGTGTGGACCGTCGGTATCCAGGATCCGCGTGGCGACGGCGTTCTGGGAGTGATCCGTGTGACCAACGCGGGCGTGTGCGGATCCGGGGACTATTACCAGTATACGATGATCGAGGAAAACGGCGTACCAAGAAGAAAACACCACATTCTGGATCCGGATCTGCTGGATTCTGCAGAAAAGAGCATTGCGGTCACCGTTGTTGGGCCGACTGCGGAAATCGCCGATGCACTGGCGACCACCCTGTTTATCCTCGGCCCCAGGGACGGGCTGTCATTGCTCGAGACCTACCCTGACTGCTCCGCACTTTGGATGCTTCCTGATAAGCGTTTGGTTGCCAGCAGTGGTTTCCCTGCTTTTTCCAAGGAGTTGAAATGAAATTTTCTGCATCCGATTGAGGATGGCGGTAACAGCCGGATCTATCATTTTGCTGTATTGTCATTATCTGTATGAGAATAAATACGTGGATTTATTTATGCCATTACGCAGCGTCATGGAGGGCTATATTCGGGCGGTATAAAAATTTTGGCTATTTTTCCTCATAATATATCCATACGATGCCAAAAACAAGACCCATAGCGGATATCTCAAATAAAAACATACTTGCATAGCCAAATCTTCCCACTAAAACGCCTGCAATTACCGCACTGAGTATCCTTGTCAGGGAAGAGATGCTCGATTGCACCCCGTAATCAGTCGCCCGTAACGGCTCCCTTGCATAATCCATCATCATGGAAAATAAAATCCCGGAACTCAGAGCAACGCTGATGGAAGTCAGGGTGATGACCCCAAGGAAAGCGCCAACGTTTTTAACCTCAAAATATTCTATGCAAAAAAGTATGGACACGCTGAGGATATTTACCGCAGTAAAAAGCAAAAGCAACATTTTTTGGGCAAAAATTTTTGTAATAAATATGGTTAAATAAAATCAAAAAAATCCCGCCGCCTAACATCCCTGACACAAACAATGAGGCCGTTTTTGCTCCGTCGGCACTTGGCCTTTCGTTTGCTTGAAACACCTTGATAGAAAGGGCATTTACAGAAACATCCGCTAAGGACAAAACAAAAGCACTTAAAAAGATAAGGGCAAAGATGACGCCCAAATGCAAGGACAGATCTAAAAAACCGATACCCGTCAGAAGCAAGACACAAGCAAGATAGCTTATCAAAACCCATTTTTTATAATGATTTGTTTTAAATCTTATCCGGTCAACCGGCGTGGAATATAAAAATTTTATCACCGTAGGAATGGCGACCAATTGAAACAACCCGATAATGGAGGCTCCAAATCCGCGCATCTGGATTATCATCGGCAGCCCCATCATAAAAAAAATAGTAATGCTTGAAAAACTGATATGAAGTAATGCAAACAGCAAATTTTTCTTAATCAAGCCCACATCATTTCCTTATTATAACAACGGTCGTTTTTCTCAAAGGAACGCCATCGCTATCAAAAAAAGTCTCCTGTTAACGCCCGGTTTTCCAACGATAAGGGGGACTTTCATAGGCCTCTTTTTTGTCCCTTTTGTTTTATTTTTCGCCAGGGCAGGACAGGCAAGAAAGAAAACCAATACCACTACTGTCAGGAAAAATATGCGCATGAATTTAGCTTGCTTTACGGGCAATGATAAACTCCACAGGACCGGCCATAGGCAGCGTCATTTCTCTGGTTTCGATGGATGCAAAACCAGCGTTGGTAAGGTATGAAACAATCTGCCCCTGTTCAAAGGAAACATCCTGGCCTTCCAGGGCAAGAGAAAACCGGGAAAGTACAATGTCTGCTGGCTGGGTTCGCTCACATGTCAGGCCTTCGTGAACGCTGACAAACACACCGCCCGGATTCAAGACGTTGTGTATTCGAGAAAACATGGCATCAAAATTCCTGACGTAATACAGGGTCTGGCTGGCCCAGATCAAATCGTAATCTTTCCCAAAATCCACTTCATTATAATCGCCTTCAATGGTCGTTATCCGGTCTTCGAGTCCGGCATCTGCCACTTGTTGCCGGGCAATCTCCATTACCGGCGGAAGATCACAGAGAACCGCGCGCATGGACGGATGACGGGAAACAGTGGCAATACTCATAATGCCCGGCCCGCATCCCATGTCCAGCATTTGTTTCATATCAGAAAATTCCGGCAAAGATGCCAGTATACCAGCAACTTCATTGGCAATTCCCGCTTTCTGATAATGTACCAGATGCCCCACAGAAGCTGTCCACATCTCTGTGCTGTCAAGCTGATCGTCTTTTTTCACTTCTGGCGTCCCATGACGAATCAGTTCAGGGATGCGGCCCAGATTTTTGTGCCGCCTGCGTGAAAGCGTTTCCACCACGCCACCCATGTAGGCGGGACTGTCAGTACACAGATACATCTTAGAAAAAGCGGTGTTGGTATAGCGTCCATACTTTTTTTCAACAAGGCCCATGGCCGTCATGGCATCCAGAAAATACCCAAGGTTTGCCGTATCCGCCTGGATGTTCATGGCATTGGCAATGGCCTGCACGTTATTGTGCCGGGTCAGTATATCCGCAATATTCATTTTCAGGGCAGATTTCAATACCGCCATGTGTACAGGCCCCAGCATCCATTCAGCGATAAGGTCGGGGTTTGGTTTCTGACTATGGACAGCCGTTGGTTGTTGAAGTGTCATCATATCCTAAAATCTCCAGTTAAAGGTGAATCCGAATGTGCGAGGTGTGCCGTCCTCCACTAACGTAAATTGGGACATGCTGACCTGTTTGACGGTATAGCTTTCATTCAGAAGATTATTGCAAGAAATTGAAAACACTATTGTTTCGGACTGGTATCCCAAACGCAGATTGACAGTTTCGTAACCGTCTTCCATAAGTTGATTCGCAGCATCAAAATACTGCTTGCCAGTGCCCAGGAAATCACCAACAAAGAAAAATCCATTGGCATGGTCATATTGAACCCCCAGATTGTAGGTGTATTCAGGAGCCCAGACCAGCTTGTTGCCGCTGTAGTCCACAGGATTTCCCCTGACGGTGGTCTTCCATGTGTCAACTTCAGAGCCAGCCCATCCAAACCCAGCCAAAATCTGCAGCCCAGTCATGGGTCTGTATCTGGCTTCCAATTCCAGGCCCTGGGTATGGGCCCTGGCGGCATTGGTGAATTTCCAAACCCCAAGTCCCGCTCCAGGAATTTCTTCCCTGACTTGTTTGTCGCTGATGTCCGTATAAAAAATCGTGGTATTCAATGACAAGGCATGGTCCAGCCAATTGGTTTTCAGGCCGGCTTCGTAATTCATGGTATGTTCGGCATCATAGGCAAAACTGTCCTTATCCGTAGCCGTGTAAAAATTAAATCCCCCTGCCAGATATCCTCTGGAAACCGTTGTATAGGCCGTGGTACTGGGCGTCAGATCACAGGCAAGAGAAGCCATGGGCAGCCACTCGGTGCTGTCCACATCTTTTTCATAGGAAACAGAACCCGTTTTCGGTCGATAGGTTTGCTTTCCTGAATTATGGGAAACATCCACGCGCAGTCCGCCGGTAAGGCGTAATCCATCCATTACCTCATAGGTGGCCTGGCCAAATCCCGCGTATCCCAGATCTTTACTTTTGCCTGAACGTGAAGAGGTTCTCACTGGTATCATGTGGGTAAAGTCAAAGCCGGAATCGATGGTTTCGTAGCGGCCATGGAAACCGAGGAGCCAGTTCAGGCGGCATTTGTTTGTGGAAGCAAGACGAATCTCCTGGGCCCAGCTGTCCAATTCCATATCCAGATCACTGATAGCCATGGGCCTGGCTGTTCTGTCGGCATCAAGATGGTGCGTTCTGTCAAAGGTTCGGTGACTGGTGATGGCGGTCAGTTCCATGCCTGTCCACTGATAGTTAATGCGGACAGACTGACCCCGTTCATTTTCGTCTGCATCATCACTTTCATTGCTGGCAACGTTGAAGCGATCTGTGGCATTGGGGCCATTGGAATAGCGAAGGGCACTGATGCCAAGATTCCGAGTGGCAGCGTCCAGGTGAAAACGCACAGCCCAATTCTTGCCTGGAGTCCAGCGAAGCGTTCCCCTTGCTGTCAAGGTCTCTTCGCCATTCACATCGTTTTTGCCGGTAAGCATATTTTCATTGTAGCCGTCAGTCATATGGCCCAGAAAAGACAACGCGTAAAAAAGCGTGTCTTTAACAACAGGGCCACTGGCACTTGCACCTGTTCGGCCGGTACGATGACTGCCTCCTTCCAGAAAAACGCTGCTTCTCTGTTCATTATCCGGTTGTCTGAGCACAATATTGATCACGCCGGATTCACTGTTGCGGCCATACAGGGTCGCCTGTGGGCCGCGTAACACTTCCACCCGTTCCACATCAAAAAGATCTTGATTGGACATATAGCCAATGGGACAGGGCGCATCATTTACGTACAGTCCCATGGGGCTGAACAATGAAGTATCAATGGTGGAAATGCCACGGCTGACAATGGAACCGCCGGAACTGGTATCCTTGATATACACATTGGGAGTAAAACGCATAAGGCTGCCAAGTGCGTTTGTTCCCCGTGTTTCCATGAACGCATCGTCCATGACGGAAAGATTGCCTGGAAACGCGTTGACTGTCTCCTTTCGTTTGCTTGCCGTCACCGTAATCGGTTCAAGGATTACAGCTGAATCTGCTGCAAGGGAAATCGTTTTACCATGCGCCAGGCCTGAAAAGGGAAAAAAGAATAAAAATATACATAACAGCCCAGATAATATGGATAAATTCATTATATCCTCCTGAAAAAAGGGGTGAGATCAACAACCTTTTTTATTTTATCTGGGAGAGTACAAAAGAAAAAATGAAAAAAATATCAGTTCACGAAAAAAGAATATCATTTGCATAAACGTCCATGGAACGACGGGTAGTTTGTCGTCTTCCATCGGACACGTTCATGGTAATGAAAAAATGGACGAACTGTTTGTTATAATAATATCGTTTAGAATCAGGCAATGGATCCAAAAAGGATAGAGAGAGGCTACAATGCTGCAGCCGTCAATGACAGAAAAGGGTTTTTCTGAAATGTCCGGGGGTAATTCCCCTGTATCTTCGGAAAGATTCACTAAAATGACTCGAGGAAGAAAACCCGACCTCGTATGCAATCTGGGTAATACTCATGTCTGTGTATTGTAAATAGGTTTCCGCACGCAACAATCTTTCCTGACGAATAAATTCAAATACGCTGAAACCCGTGTGTACCCGAAAAAGGGTATTCAGTTTGGTGTGACTCATCCCTGCCATTTTTGAAAGTGCTTTCAGGGAGAAGTTTTGATCAATATGATCTTTGATATAACCTGTAAGTTCCAGAATAATCAAAGATTCACTCTGGACATCCCTGACGCCCTGCAAAAAAGTGCGGGCGACCAATTCCAGGGAACGGCCCATGTGAATCATCTGCCCGATTTGTCCCTTATACTGACAGGATACTAAATAATTACACAGCATGATGTCATGGGCAGAGATGCTTTTGGAAAAATATCGCACGCCCCTAGCCAGTAGGCCATGGGAATCTTCCACGTCTGACATCAAGGTGTGGAAGATGTTCCTGGAAATTTTGATGATTAACGCCTCGGTAGAGACTTGCGCATTGATTCTTCTTCGAATGTTGCTGCGGTCTTCCGAGAAAAAGAGATAGGCATTTGACTGGCGCATGTTTTGCCATGTACTGCACCTGTCATGCTTCAGATCCAGTTCACCGGAAAGAAGAAACACAAAATTGGCAAGGGATTCCTTTTCAACCACCGAAGACTCCATTGATTCCATGGAAAAGGATTTGCTGTGGGAGATGCTGATACCCTTACCAAGAAATTTTCTGACAATGGTTCCCACACTGTTTTGATCGTTTTTTATCTCCCATTTTTTCAAAGAAGTGCCTATGTTTTTTTTGATCAATCGTCAAGATTCCTTTTGTCGGCTGCTGATCGGATATTCCCAACACTTATAAAGTGTTCCAGCTTTAAATGATGCGAGACACGATAAAACGCTTGATCGTTGGTCACCAGAATCGCATCTGAGGCAACGGCATGGGCTGCAATCAGCATATCCATAGCACCAACCGAAAGTTCCTCACGCTTACAATTGGTCCGTAGTTGGGCATATGCCGTTACCGCCTCGGATCCCCAAGGTAAAATATCAACACGAATCAAAAATTCATTAACCGCCACCGATAACTGCGTTGCTTCCGGCTTTTTGGCTACACCCCGCAATAATTCAGCCTGGGTGATCGCTGACACACACCGTATACATGGGAACGGTAACCAGATGGGCTCGTACCGTTTCCGGTTTCCCCTTAATAATGTAGTTGAACAATCTAACCTTATTCGTTAGCCTAAATCATATAATTTTACAGGTATAACCGTTTGGTAATTGCTAAAATCCTTATCAGATGTAAATATGGGAACATCGACTCTATTAGCTACTGCACAAATTAAAAAATCTATATGTGAACCTTGAATTCCTTTTTTTCGACATTTGTTGCTGAACTCAGCTGCAAGTTCGTAGTCTGAGTCCTCAATGGCAGTATTTTCAAAGTATGAAAGCTTCTCTCTGATTTTTGAAAATTTACGCAAATTACTGTAACTTGATAATATTTCTTGCCTTATCGGGCCAATTAACATTGCTCTTTGATCTTGTATCAGGGCGATTAAATGGTTTATTTCAGTTTGGAATTTTTTATTACTTGAGCGAAAGGCATAAGACCATATTGAAGTATCAACTAAAATTTTCAACGAATCCGTCCTTGTTTGTAGTCGTAATCTGGATCTGGATCCATTTTCCCGAAAAGAGTTGTTATTTCGAGTTGCTTTCGCCTATCGACAAATTCTTTGAGAGCTAAATTTACCGTGTCTTTTTTGGTTTTTAATCCACTGATTTCCAATGCTTCGATAAGTAAACTATCATTTATTGCCAAGTTAGTTGCCATTTTTCACCTCCTGTGGACTTATCTTCTTACACAGAGTGTCACACATTGTTCGGTGTGTCAAGGTGAGCGAAAGCTAACGAGGAGCTGAGGGGCCAGGCGCCTTAACCCCCAAAAGCTCCAATAAAAAATCAAATTTTCATGAACCAGGCACTTTCAAAAGGCCGCACAGTAAGCTTGGTCCTTCTCAAGCGTTTTGTTGACCCAAACCGCTTCGCGGAGGCAAAAGCATCGCCGCTTTAAATATCCCATGTAACTTCCTGTTTTATAGTAGTCTATCGAAAAGACAGCTGCCGTTTATCCATTATTTCAAAACGGAGGTTACAATGAACATCACCATCCCGAAGGATCCAGCATTCAACACCTATTTCAGTGCTTGAAACTGGCAGGAATGCAGCCCAAAACCATCGAGGCCTACGCTCGAGCCATCCGGCGGATCGGTCATTATTTCAACTGCCAAATTGATAACCTGACCTCGGATCAACTCCTTGATGATTTCAACGACCTGCTCCATTGCCATTCCTGGAGCGCGGTCAAACTCGACCTCTATGGCCTGAAGTTCTTTTACACCCATGTCCTTTATAAAACCTGGACGGATATCCCCCTGATTAAACCGTCCAAGACCCTACGAATTCCAGATATCCTTTCAGTGGAACAACTCCACCTGCTCGTTTCCACAACACGATAATTGAGTTATAAAGTCTTCTTTTTCACTGTCTATTCCCTGGGCCTGCGGTTGGGTGAAGGCTTCCGGTTAACGGTTGGTGATATCGACGCCAACCGCATGCACGTCCACATCCGGAACGCTAAAGGAAACAAGGACAGATGAGTTCCCCTGCCACACAAGACACTGCAGACCCTGAGACTGTTTTGGGCGGTCCATCGACACCCGGAGTTTCTCTTCACAACTCTTGTTCGCCATTCTCATAGCTCCGCAAGTCGCGCAACGCTCGGTACGGGCTGCTGGTTAGGCTTTGCCCGACAAGGACTTCCTGTTTGAAACAGGGGCACCCTATAAGAAGCACCAAGCTTCGCTTGGCGCACTAATGCTGAGTTCTCCGGCGAGTGAAATAAATCCGGAGAAACAACTATATGCAAACAATTCAATATGTTAACTATGTTTGTAATTAAAGGCGCTAGTCGTGAATACAGCCAAAAGCGTTAATTAACAGTATTGCTTTCTAGAATACGCTTTTGGCCAATCAAGTTGTATTTTGCTGATATTTGTTTGAAGCTAAACTTCAAAAATATCTGCTTCTGGGGCATTTTTCATTACAGATTTAATGCCCTTATCTCGTGAAGAGGAAGAGTTATATTGTTGGCTTGTCCCAATAATTTGCTGATTGGCGGCGGTTAAATTAAAAGCAAACTTACCTGCTTTTGTTTCTATTTTTTGGAATCTATTTTCAATTTGCGCATTTTTCTTGACAGATTCAATGCCGTTAATGCAGCCGGATTTCTTTTTATAGCCTTGGCTGGCGAAAATGTTCTGTCCGTTACTCGCTTTTAACCGGAAACGAAATTCTCCTGCTTTGTCTTTGTAAATTTCAAATTTTCCTTTCATTGCTTCCTCCAATTTATAGATATTATTAATGTTTTCTATCACCGCAAAACATCAGTATTTTGTGGTACGTAGCAAATCAAAATTCCTAAGAGAATGGACTTATTATACAAAATATTACTCAATGTCATTAACTTAAGAGCCTATGAATTTTAACAATTCGAATTTATTAAATAATGTTGAAAGTTTGAAGTCGACATGATATACTCAATTCTAATAAT